>LR134135.1:3193887-3832664 GCA_900635465.1 Lelliottia amnigena | reverse complement strand
GGTCTTCCGTTCAACGGTCCTATTGGTTCTGCTCGCGTTGGTTATATCAATGACCAGTACGTTCTGAACCCAACCCAAGATGAGCTGAAAGAAAGTAAGCTGGATCTGGTTGTTGCAGGTACCGAAGCTGCAGTGTTGATGGTTGAATCCGAAGCAGAACTGCTGAGCGAAGACCAGATGCTGGGCGCAGTGGTCTTCGGCCACGAGCAGCAGCAGATCGTTATCGAAAACATCAAAGATCTGGTTAAAGAAGCCGGTAAACCACGTTGGGACTGGCAGCCAGAAGTTGTCAACGAAGCGCTGAATGCGCGCGTTGCTGCACTGGCTGAAGCACGTCTTAGCGATGCATACCGCATTACTGACAAACAAGAACGTTATGCGCAGATTGATGTAATCAAATCTGAAACCATCGCTACGCTGGTTGCAGAAGATGACTCTCTGGATGCTAACGAACTGAGCGAAATTCTGCACGCTATCGAGAAAAATGCTGTTCGTAGCCGTGTTCTGGCTGGCGAGCCGCGTATCGATGGCCGTGAAAAAGACATGATCCGTGGTCTGGATGTGCGTACTGGCGTTCTGCCACGTACTCACGGTTCTGCACTGTTCACCCGTGGCGAAACTCAGGCGCTGGTAACTGCGACCTTGGGTACTGCACGTGATGCGCAGAACATCGACGAACTGATGGGCGATCGCACTGACAGCTTCCTGTTCCACTACAACTTCCCTCCGTACTCCGTAGGTGAAACCGGTATGGTGGGCTCGCCGAAGCGTCGTGAAATCGGTCACGGTCGTCTGGCGAAGCGTGGCGTACTGGCTGTTATGCCAGAAGCTGACAAATTCCCGTACACCGTGCGTGTGGTTTCTGAAATCACCGAATCTAACGGTTCTTCTTCCATGGCTTCCGTGTGTGGCGCATCTCTGGCTCTGATGGATGCTGGCGTACCGATCAAAGCAGCTGTTGCGGGTATCGCAATGGGCCTGGTGAAAGAAGGCGACAACTTTGTTGTTCTGTCTGACATTCTGGGCGACGAAGATCACCTGGGTGATATGGACTTCAAAGTCGCGGGTTCCCGCGAAGGTATCTCTGCGCTGCAGATGGATATCAAAATTGAAGGCATCACCAAAGAGATCATGCAGGTTGCACTGAACCAGGCTAAAGGTGCGCGTCTGCACATCCTGGGCGTGATGGAGCAGGCGATTAACGCGCCACGCGGCGACATTTCTCAGTTCGCACCGCGCATCCACACCATCAAGATCAGTCCAGACAAGATCAAAGATGTTATCGGTAAAGGCGGTTCTGTTATCCGTGCTCTGACCGAAGAAACAGGCACCACCATCGAAATCGAAGACGACGGTACTGTTAAAATCGCAGCGACCGACGGTGAGAAAGCGAAATTCGCAATTCGTCGTATCGAAGAGATTACGGCAGAAATCGAAGTGGGCCGTATCTACAATGGTAAAGTGACGCGTATCGTTGACTTTGGCGCATTCGTTGCGATTGGTGGCGGTAAAGAAGGTCTGGTTCACATCTCTCAGATCGCTGATAAGCGTGTTGAGAAAGTGACCGATTACCTGCAGATGGGTCAGGAAGTTCCAGTTAAAGTTCTGGAAGTTGATCGTCAGGGCCGTGTTCGTCTTAGCATCAAAGAAGCAACCGAGCAGTCTCAGCCTGCTGCCGCGCCGGAAGCGCCGGCCGCAGAGCAAGGCGAGTAAGGTTGCATTTGCCCTCCGCTGTAGCGGAGGGCCTATTATCAGGCAGGACGCCTTGTTAGCAGCCGGGGGACAGGACGTTCATCCAATAGTTGTCTTCGGGAGTGGAAATGAAGCCTTTTTTGCGCTGGTGTTTCGTTGCGACAGCTTTAACGCTGGCAGGATGCAGCAACTCTGCCTGGCGTAAGAGCGAAGTTCTCGCAGTGCCATTGCAACCCACTTTGCAGCAAGAAGTGATTCTGGCACGCATGGAACAAATTCTTGCCAGTCGGGCTTTAACCGATGATGAACGCGCACAGCTTTTATATGAGCGCGGAGTGTTGTATGATAGTCTCGGTCTGAGGGCACTAGCGCGAAATGATTTTTCACAAGCGCTGGCAATCCGACCTGATATGCCTGAAGTATTCAATTACTTAGGTATATATTTAACGCAGGCAGGCAATTTTGATGCTGCCTATGAAGCGTTTGATTCTGTACTTGAGCTTGATCCAACTTACAACTACGCGCACTTGAATCGCGGTATCGCATTGTATTACGGCGGTCGTGACAAGATAGCGCAAGATGATCTGCTGGCGTTTTATCAAGACGATCCTAATGATCCTTTCCGTGTCCTGTGGCTTTACATTGTTGAGCAGAAGCTCAATGAGAAGCAGGCAAAAGAGGCGTTAAAACAGCGCTTCGAGAAATCGGACAAGGAACAATGGGGATGGAACATTGTCGAGTTCTACCTGGGCAACATTAGCGAAGCAACGCTAATGGATCGGCTCAAGGCGGACGCAACGGATAACACCTCGCTCGCTGAGCATCTCAGTGAAACCAACTTCTATTTAGGTAAGTACTACCTAAGTCTGGGGGATATGGACAGCGCTACGGCACTGTTCAAATTAGCGGTTGCTAACAACGTACACAACTTCGTTGAGCACCGTTATGCATTGTTGGAATTATCGCTCTTGGGCCAGGAGCAAGATGACCTGGCAGAATCGGACCAGCAATAGCTGACGACATAAACATCAGCCCGTAATCTTTTGATTGCCATCACCTTAACTGGTGAGGGCGTTGTTGTTCGTCAATACACCTACTTTGAGCCGGTTCACACTTTTCAATGAAAATCGCTAATCATTTTCACGATGAGTTATGTAGACTGGCCGCCATTAATATCGAGGCACTTGTACTACATGGCTGAATTCGAAACCACTTTTGCAGATCTGGGGCTGAAGGCTCCTATCCTTGAAGCCCTTACCGATCTGGGTTACGAAAAACCATCTCCGATCCAGGCAGAATGCATCCCGCATTTGCTCTCTGGTCGTGACGTGCTGGGCATGGCCCAGACTGGCAGTGGTAAAACTGCAGCATTCTCGCTGCCGCTGCTGAACAACATTGATCCGGAACTGCGTGCACCGCAGATCCTCGTATTGGCTCCGACCCGTGAACTGGCTGTTCAGGTGGCGGAAGCTATGACTGAATTCTCTAAACACATGCGCGGCGTGAACGTGGTAGCCCTTTACGGCGGCCAGCGTTATGACGTGCAGTTACGCGCCCTGCGTCAGGGTCCACAGATTGTCGTCGGTACGCCGGGTCGTCTGCTGGATCACCTGAAACGCGGTACGCTGGATCTCTCTAAACTGAAAGGTCTGGTACTGGATGAAGCTGACGAAATGCTCCGCATGGGCTTCATCGAAGACGTAGAAACGATTATGGCGCAGATCCCAGAAGGTCATCAGACCGCTCTGTTCTCTGCAACCATGCCAGAAGCGATCCGTCGTATCACCCGTCGTTTCATGAAGGATCCGCAGGAAGTGCGTATCCAGTCTAGCGTAACGACGCGCCCGGACATCAGCCAGACTTTCTGGTCGGTACACGGAATGCGTAAAAACGAAGCGCTGGTTCGTTTCCTGGAAGCAGAAGATTTTGATGCGGCGATTATCTTCGTTCGTACCAAAAATGCGACTCTGGAAGTGGCTGAAGCGCTGGAGCGTAGCGGTTATAACAGCGCCGCGCTGAACGGTGACATGAACCAGTCCCTGCGTGAGCAGACTCTGGAACGTCTGAAAGACGGTCGTCTGGATATTCTGATTGCAACTGACGTTGCAGCACGTGGTCTGGATGTTGAACGTATCAGCTTGGTTGTTAACTACGACATCCCGATGGACTCTGAGTCTTACGTTCACCGTATCGGTCGTACCGGTCGTGCGGGTCGTGCGGGTCGTGCGCTGCTGTTCGTTGAGAACCGCGAGCGTCGTCTGCTGCGTAACATTGAACGCACCATGAAGCTGACCATTCCAGAAGCAGACCTGCCTAACGCAGAGCTGCTGGGCAAACGCCGTCTGGAGAAGTTCGCCGCTAAAGTACAGCAGCAGCTGGAAAGCAGCGATCTGGACAAATATCGCGAACTGCTGACGCAAATCAAGCCGATTGCAGAAGGCGAAGAGCTGGATATCGAAACGCTGGCTGCAGCGCTGCTGAAAATGGCCCAGGGCGAACGCGCTCTGATCGTGCCAGCTGATGCACCGATGCGTCCTAAGCGTGAATTCCGTGAACGTGACGAGCGCTTTGAGCGTCGCGACCGTAATGACCGTGGCGATCGTAACGATCGTGGCCCACGTCCAGAACGTGCTGCTGGCGCTGCTGGTGAAGAGCGTCCACGTCGTGAACGTCGTGAAGCTGGCGATATGGAACTGTACCGTATTGAAGTTGGCCGTGATGATGGTGTTGAAGTTCGTCATATCGTTGGCGCTATCGCTAACGAAGGTGACATCAGCAGCCGTTACATTGGTAACATCAAACTGTTTGGTACCCACTCAACCATCGAGCTGCCTAAAGGCATGCCGGGCGAAGTTCTGCAGCACTTTACTCGCACCCGCATTCTGAACAAGCCGATGAACATGCAGTTGATGGGTGATGCCCAGCCGCGCCCAGACCGTGGTCCTCGTCGTGAAGGCGATCGTCCTGCGGGCGAGCGTCGTAGCTTCGGTGGCGGTGAGCGTCGTGAAGGCGGTCGCGGTCCTCGTCGTGATGGCGCAGCACCTGCTGGTGCTGGTCGCTTCAGCGGTGAACGTCGTGAAAACCGTGGTCCACGTCGCGAAGAAGGTGCTGCTCCTGCTCGTCGTCGTGACGCGTAAGCCTTTCGTCTCTAGCGTAAAGTAATATATACAGCCCCGATAACCACTATCGGGGCTTTTTTTATTCCTTTTGTACTCCTGTACTGGTACAGTGCGACACATTAGATTGAATAGCACTATTTTTCACTGGAGAATTGGCGGTATGGCGACACTAACGACCACACAAACGTCACCCTCGCTGCTTGGCGGCGTGGTGATTATCGGCGGTACCATTATTGGCGCGGGAATGTTTTCTCTGCCGGTGGTGATGTCGGGTGCGTGGTTTTTCTGGTCACTGGCGGCGTTGGTGTTTACCTGGTTCTGCATGCTGCATTCCGGGCTGATGATCCTTGAGGCGAACCTTAACTATCGCATTGGGTCGAGCTTCGACACTATTACCAAAGACTTGCTCGGCAAGCGCTGGAACGTGGTCAACGGCATCTCTATTGCCTTTGTGCTGTATATCCTCACCTACGCCTATATTTCTGCGAGTGGTTCTATTCTTCACCATACTTTTGCAGAGATGTCGCTGAATGTTCCGGCGCGACTGGCGGGCCTGACGTTTGCTCTCGCAGTGGCATTTATCGTCTGGATCAGTACCAAAGCGGTCAGTCGTATGACGGCGATTGTGCTGGGCGCAAAAGTCATTACTTTCTTCCTGACGTTCGGCAGCCTGCTTGGGCATGTCACGCCGACGACGCTGTTTAACGTGGCAGAAAGCAACGCGTCCTATTCACCGTATTTGCTGATGACGCTGCCGTTCTGTCTGGCATCATTTGGTTATCACGGCAACGTACCGAGCCTGATGAAATATTACGGCAAAGACCCGCGCACCATTATTCGTTGTCTGGTCTACGGCACGCTGCTGGCGCTGGCGCTTTATATCATCTGGTTGTTAGGAACGATGGGCAATATTCCGCGTCCGGAGTTCATTGGTATCGCGGCGAAAGGCGGAAACATTGACGTGCTGGTGCAGGCGTTGAGCGGTGTCCTTAACAGCCGTAGTCTGGATCTGCTGTTGGTCGTCTTCTCAAACTTCGCTGTTGCGAGTTCTTTCCTCGGGGTGACGCTGGGTCTGTTTGACTATCTCGCCGATCTGTTTGGTTTTGATGATTCTGCCATTGGACGGTTAAAAACTGCGCTGCTGACCTTTTTGCCGCCCATCGTTGGCGGGCTGATGTGGCCGAACGGTTTCCTGTATGCCATTGGCTATGCGGGGTTAGCGGCAACTATCTGGGCCGCGATTGTTCCGGCATTGCTGGCACGAAAATCACGTAAACGCTTCGGTAGCCCAAAATTCCGCGTTTGGGGCGGAAAGCCGATGATTGCGCTGATTCTGGTGTTTGGCGTCGGCAACGCGCTGGTGCATATCCTGTCGAGCTTTGATTTGTTGCCGGTTTATCAGTAAGTATCTATTTTCACCCTCTCCCTGCGGGAGAGGGTATGCACAACATTAACCCAGCAGTTCTTCTTTCACCTGCATCGCTAAATCAAACGAGTGCAAACGCGCCTGATTATCGAAAATTTGCCCGTTAACCATAATCTCGTCCGCCTGCGTTTCACGCAGTACCGCTTCCAGACCGTGTCGTACTTTCGCTTTATCCCCAACCAGAGACATGCTCAGCGCTTGCTGGACACCATACTGTTCCGATGCTGACCAAAGCTGATGCATATTTTCCACCGGTGGCGGGAGCTGTCCGCTTTCACCACGGCGTAACTTCGCGAAGGCTTGCTGCATCGAGGTGAATAAAAATTCTGCATCGCGATTGCTGTCAGCGGCGATGATATTGATGCAGACCATGGCATACGGCTTTTCCAGCCGTGCTGACGGTTTAAAGTGAGTACGGTAGAGATGCAGCGCCTGGTGCAGCATATCCGGTGCAAAATGCGAGGCAAAGGCAAAAGGCAGGCCAAGCTGTGCCGCCAGCTGTGCGCTATAAAGACTTGAACCTAACAGCCATACCGGAACATGCTCGCCGTAACCCGGTACCGGCCGTACCTGTGGATTAGGATCATGTGCATCAAACCAGTCCACCAGTTCTGCCACATCGCGCGGGAAGTTATCAATATCACCGCTCATATGGCGACGCAGCGCACGCATGGTGGGCTGATCGCTACCGGGTGCGCGTCCCAGGCCTAAATCGATACGACCAGGATAGAGCGTATTCAGCGTGCCAAACTGTTCAGCAATCACGAGAGGAGAATGGTTTGGCAGCATCACACCGCCCGAGCCGAGATGCAGCGTCGTGGTATTGGCGGCCAGATAGCCAATCAGCACCGACGTTGCGGCGCTGGCAATGCCCACCATATTATGGTGTTCCGCCAGCCAGTAGCGATGATAGCCGCGCTGTTCCGCGAGACGGGCAAGATCCAGAGAGTGCGAGAAGGCGTCCTTTGCAGAAGAGCCTTCGGGAATCGGTGCCAGGTCCAGCACCGAAAACGGAATGGATTTATCAGTCATAACAGCTCACTTTGTCGACGGTGAATCTTTTAATAGTGCATTAAAATTTGATTACTGTTGTTAACAAAGTGAGCTTTATACTCGTCGTCCTTCACGCTGCCTCTGCGTTGGCTGCTTCTTTTCCCCAGTCACTGACGTGGGTCAGCTCCTGAGGATTCTTATACTTGCGCCTGGATACAGCCTGAATGATTTTGTGTCTATTGACTTACGCCAGCTCCAGTCCAGCCAGACGTTTCCAGTAACCGTTGCAATCGCTGTTTGCCTTCAACGGCAAAGGTACGGCACCTTTTTCATTGGCACGGAACGCATCCAGCATCGCGAAAACGTCGGTATCCAGCGGGGAGAGACGTACCATATCCACCACGCCCTGCATCGACGTTAATTCGTTGCCAAGATTATACACGTAACCGCTCATCGTCTGAATGCCGTTGAGGACAAACACCTGCTGATTTTCCTGCGATAACATGCTGCGCCCGTTCGGGTATTTGATGCAGCAGGTTTCACATTCGTCTTTGGGCTTGTCTTCCGAACGCGCGGTAAAGCAGCGCGCGGAGTAGGCCAGCGGCAGGTGCCCGTAACTCAACACTTCCACTTCAAACCGATCGCGGATGCCCAGATCGTCGCACTGGTTCAGCAGATTGATAAGCCAGTCGCGGGATAACTCAACAGGCATGCACCAGCGGGTCATCCCTTGTTTCAGCAGCAGGCGCAGCGTCACCGCGTTGTAGCAGTTCAGCGCATGCCCGGCCACGAACGGCAGTTTACGCTCGGCGCACATATTCACCACACCGAGATCGCTGGCTTCCAGCAGGAAATCCCCGTTCTCGACGTAGCGTTTGATTTCACCCAGTTCTGACGATGCCTGTACCAGCGCCAGCGTTGAAAGGACCACCTGTTTTCCGCTGCCGGCCAGATTTTTAGCCATCTCCAGCCATTCGCCCACTTTCGTGGCGCGGCGTTTACTGCACACCGATTCACCGAGATAAATCGTATCGGCGCTGCTTGTCGCTGCCTGCTGATAAAAATCTTCCAGCGTCTCTTTTGACCAGTAATAGAGCACCGGTCCTAATGAATATTTCATTGATTATCTCACTGCCATTTACGGTGATAGGCACCCAGCGTGGTTTGCGTGCCTTCAGACATGGCGCCAAGCGTCTCCATCCAGGCGGGCTGCGGGGCGTAGTTCTGCGGATCGGCCATGCAGCGGTCAATTGCCTGACGCCACACTTTTGCCACCTGGCTAACATACGCCGGGCTGCGCTGACGACCTTCGATTTTGACCGAAGCGATATTGGCGGCCAGCAGCTCTGGCAGCAGCTCCAGCGTATTCAGGCTGGTCGGTTCTTCCAGCGCGTGGTAACGCTCGCCATCCACCAGATAGCGACCTTTGCACAGCGTCGGATAGCCCGCATTTTCGCCGTCCTGGTAACGGTCGATAAGCACGTCGTTAAGACGAGACTCCAGCCCTTGCGGCGTTTGCTGCCAGCGGACAAAGCGGGCAGGGGAACACGCGCCCACGGTATTCGGTGATTCACCCGTCAAATAAGAGGAAAGGTAGCAACGCCCTTCCGCCATGATGCACAGGCTACCAAAGGCAAAAACTTCCAGCGGAACTGGCGAGACGCGCGCCAGTTGCTTAACCTGATGAATAGACAGCACGCGTGGCAATACCACGCGAGCCACGTCAAAGTGACGATGATAGAAGCGAACGGCTTCTTCGTTGGTGGCGGAAGCCTGAACAGAGACATGGCGCTCAATATGCGGATAGCGTTCTGCGGCATACTCAAGCATGGCGAGGTCAGCGAGAATCAGCGCATCCGCGCCAAGCTGAGCCGCCATATCTACGGCGCGCTGCCAGCGAGCGTAGCCATCGGGATGGGCAAAAGTATTGATGGCGATATGTAATTTACGACGGTGCTGATGCACGAAATTGACGGCTTCCTGGAGTTTTTTCTCCGTGAAATTCAGGCCAGCAAAGTGGCGGGCGTTAGTATCATCTTTCAGCCCGATATAGACCGCGTCGGCGCCATTTTCGATGGCCGCCTTAAGTGCCGGGAGGTTTCCGGCTGGACAGAGCAGCTCCATAATTTATCCTGAGTCCGCTGCCCCAGAGGGCACAAAATTGTTAACGAACGGGGAGTTTAATTAACCTCTGCGCGACAATTTTTGATTTAAGGCAGTTAATGGCGTATTGATGACACCAATAATGAATGTTGCAGGAATACGGTTTGTTGATTTACGCCGCTACGGCTGTCGCCGGATATGGCAAAATACCGGGATTAACGATATCAGGGAGTAAAACTCGTGCTGGATAAACTGCGTTCACGTCTCGTCCAATTTGGCCCATCACTGTTGAGCGTGCCGGTAAAATTGACGCCTTTCGCCCTTAAACGTCAGGTTCTTGAGCAAATGCTCAGCTGGCAATTTCGTCAGGCGCTTGAAGAGGGCGAGCTGGCGTTTCTGGAAGGTCGCTGGCTAAGTATTGAAGTGCGTGACATTGGACTGCGCTGGTTTACCTCGGTGGAAAACGACCGATTGATCGTCAGCGACTCCGCCACGGCGGACGTTAGTTTCAGCGCGGAAGCCAGCGATTTGCTGATGATCGCCGCACGAAAACAGGATCCTGATACACTCTTTTTCCAGCGCCGTCTGGTCATTGAAGGCGATACCGAACTGGGCCTGTACGTCAAAAATTTAATGGATGCCATTGAACTGGATCAGATGCCAAAGCCGCTGCGCGTGGTGCTGATGCAAATGGCCGATTTTGTTGAGGCAGGGCTAAAAACCCCGCCTGAGAGTAAACACACTTCAGTGGGTGAGCCATGCTGATTCGAGTTGAAATAGGGATTGATGCACCGGGTATCGATGCATTGTTACGTCGTTCGTTTCCGGAAGAGAGTGAGGCCCGACTGGTGCACGATCTCCGTGAAGACGGGCTGATCACTCTGGGGCTGGTGGCCACCGATGACGAAGGTCAGGTGGTCGGCTACGTGGCGTTTAGTCCGGTTGCCGTTCAGGGTGAAGAGCTGCAGTGGGTTGGAATGGCCCCGCTGGCGGTTGATGAACACTATCGCGGTAAGGGTCTGGCACGTAAGCTGGTCTATGAAGGACTGGATTCACTGAATGAATTTGGTTATGCGGCGGTGGTTACGCTGGGCGATCCGGCATTTTACGGACGTTTGGGGTTCGAATCGGCAGCGCCGTACGATCTTCATTGCCGCTGGCCGAATACTGAGACCGCGTTCCAGGTACATCGTCTGGCGGATGACGCACTGAACGGCGTCAGCGGTCTGGTTGAGTATCACGACCACTTTAATCGCTTTTAACAGGCGGCGTTTGCAGGCTGTCGTATAGTGCCTCAAATGAGCCGTCTCCGGCGACGAGGCGCTCTTTCTGACGCTTCGTCAGCTGCTTTATGCGGTACTCCATTTTCAGCGCCAGTGAGCGCTCGCCAACGGGCGCGGAAAAGGCCAGTGAGAGTTCACCTTTTCCCCGCAGCGCTTTCGCGCCTTTCCCTGTTTGATGTTCAAGGAAACGCCGCCCGACGTCGGTGGTAATTCCGGTATAAAGCGCATTATCAGCCGTTCTGACGAGATAGAGAAACCAGCACACGGTAAGCATATTCAGTATTTTAAGGTGAACGCACCATAGCATGAGAGAGAGCAAAAATGGAAACTCTGGCCGCCATTAACCGCTGGCTGGCAAAGCAGCATGTCGTGACCTGGTGTGTGCACCATGAGGGCGAGCTGTGGTGCGCTAACGCGTTTTATTACTACGATCCCGAGCGCGTTGCGTTTTACGTGTTAAGCGAAGACAAAACGCGACATGCCCAGATGACCGGGACGAGAGCTCACGTCGCCGGGACAATAAACGGTCAGCCGAAAAACGTCGCGCTGATTCGCGGCGTCCAGTTTAAGGGTGAGATTCGTCGTCTGGAAGGGGAGGAAAGCGACAGCATGCGCAGGCAGTATACTCGCCGCTTTCCGGTGGCTTTGGCGTTGTCAGCACCCGTCTGGGAAATTCGCCCCGACGAGCTCAAGTTCACTGACAACACCCTCGGCTTTGGCAAAAAGCTTCACTGGCTACGTGCCGAGTAGGCGCAGCGCTTCACGATTAAACGCCGGGAGATCGTCCGGTGTACGGCTCGTCACCAGCTGATCCTGATCGACCACGACTTCCTGATCGTAAAAATCGGCACCCGCGTTTTTAAGATCAATCACGATCGGTTTGACGGCCGTAAGTTTGCGCCCGCGCACCACGTCAGCGCTGATCAGCAGTTGCGGCCCATGACAGATCGCAAAGACGGGTTTGCCGCTCGCGACAAAATCACGGGTAAACGTGACAAAGCGATCGTCACCGCGCAGGGTATCCGGCGAGTGGCCGCCCGGCAGTAAGAGCGCGTCGAACTGAGCTGCTGTGACGTCATCAATGGATTTATCGATAGTCACGCTGGCCTCGCCTTTATGGCCTTTCACCGTTTTCCCCGCCTGTTTATCTATTGTCACTACTTCATGTCCCGCTTTGCGGAACGCCTCAGCAGGCGAGGTGAATTCTGAATCTTCAAACTCGTCGGTGATCAAGACCGCTATTTTCTTGCTCATGTTTCCTCCGTTGTTTTGGCTTCAGACAGATTTTTCTGCGTTTGTGGTAAATACTTACCCAACAGACTACTCATTGTGGTCGAACAGGCTGAAACCGCATACGGACTAATCTGTAAAGGAGATAAAATGAGCCAGGTATTGATTACAGGCACTACCGGACTGGTCGGTGGCCATTTGCTTCGGCTGTTGATACAGGATCGCAAAGTCAATTACATTGCCGCGCCGACACGCCGTCCATTGACCGATATTTCTGGCGTCTTTAACCCCTACGATCCTCAGCTCACCGACGCACTGGCGCAGGTAAAGGATCCGATTGATATCGCGTTTTGCTGTCTCGGCACCACGCGTCGTGAAGCCGGCAGCAAAGAGGCGTTTATTCACGCCGACTATACGCTGGTGGTTGATACAGCACTCACGGCGAAAAAGCTGGGCGCGAAACATTTTCTGGTGGTCAGCTCAATGGGCGCAAATGCCCGTTCTCCCTTTTTTTACAATCAGGTGAAAGGGAAAATGGAAGAGGCATTGATCGCGCAAAACTGGGAACGGTTGACCATCGTGCGTCCGTCTATGCTGCTCGGGGACCGCGATAAGCAGCGCGTTAATGAATCGATTTTCGCGCCGTTGTTCCAGCTTTTACCGGGAAACTGGAAATCCATTCAGGCGCGTGATGTTGCGCGTGCCATGTTGCACGAGGCGTTCTCTCCCTCGCAGGAAGGGGTCAACATCATACCCTCAGCAAAACTGCGTGAAATTGTAAAAAGTGAGGCGTAAACTCCCCCGGCTTATTAATTACTCTCCCCGGGATAGGTTATGACTGGTCAGTCTTCATCTCAGGCGGCAACGCCTTTTCAGTGGTGGAAACCCGCACTCTTTTTTCTCGTCGTTATCGTCGGGCTTTGGTATGTGAAATGGCAGCCGTATTACGGTAAAGCCTTCACCGCCGCCGACACGCACAGCATCGGCAAATCCATTCTCGCCCAGCCGGACACCAGCCCGTTGCAGGCGGCGTGGGATTACGCGATGGTCTATTTCCTCGCCGTATGGAAAGCCGCAGTGCTGGGGGTGTTGTTGGGCTCGCTCATTCAAGTGCTTATTCCGCGCAACTGGCTGATGCGAACGTTAGGCCAGCCGCGTTTTCAGGGCACATTGCTGGGGACGATTTTCTCTCTGCCGGGCATGATGTGCTCCTGCTGTGCTGCGCCCGTTACGGCTGGCATGCGGCGTCAGCAGGTATCGATGGGCGGCGCGCTGGCATTCTGGATGGGAAACCCGGTGCTTAATCCCGCTACGCTGGTCTTTATGGGCTTTGTGCTCGGCTGGCACTTTGCGTTGATCCGTTTGGTTGCCGGGCTACTAACCGTGCTGATTGTGGCCTCTTTAGTTCAGTATCTGGTCAAAGATAATACCGTTCAGCCCGTATCGGTGGATATTGAATCTTCGGAGCCGCAGGGCGGATTCTTTGCCCGCTGGGGGAAAGCGTTATGGCAGCTTTTCTGGAGCACCATCCCGGTGTATATCCTGGCGGTACTCGTGTTAGGCGCGGCGCGCGTCTGGTTGTTCCCTCACGCAGACGGCGCGATCGATAACACATTGCTGTGGGTGATTGCGATGGCGGTAGCCGGATGCTTGTTTGTGATTCCGACTGCGGCTGAGATTCCGATTGTGCAGACGATGATGCTCGCCGGTATGGGTACCGCTCCCGCGCTGGCACTCTTAATCACGCTGCCCGCCGTGAGCCTTCCGTCGCTTATCATGCTGCGTAAGTCATTCCCGGCGAAAGCGCTTTGGCTGACGGGTTTACTGGTCGCGTTAAGTGGCGTGATAACGGGCAGTATTGCGCTGCTATAAAACAAAAAACCCGGCATCCGCCGGGTTTTTCTTATCCATTAAACGCGCTTATTTAATATAGGTAAACGCGGTCGTTACGTGCTTCACGCCGCTCACGCGGCTGGCGATATCGGCCGCGGCTTTGCCTTCACGATCGGTGACCAGGCCGAGCAGGAACACTTCGCCATTCTCGGTGGTGACTTTCACGTTAGAGGATTTCACCTGATCGCTACCCAGCAGCTGCGAGCGCACTTTGGTGGTGATCCAGGTATCAGACGATGCCGTTCCCAGACCAATAGGCTGACCCTGGCGAACTTCGTTGAACACTTCCGTGGTGCCTTCTACACCCATGGCGATTTGCTTCGCGCGAGCCGCAAGCTCCAGATTGGGTGCCTGGCCTGCCAGCAGCACTTTGCCCTGATAAGCGGTCACGTTAATGCGGGCTTCTTTCTTAATTTGTTCGTCTTTCGACAGGGCGCTGTTAACGCGCAATTCCAGGGTACCGTCGTCGACTTGAGTCCCCACAGAGCGCGGATCGGTTGCTGCTTTGGTGCCGACAGCCGCTGTACCTACCACAGCCGCAGCGATACATCCTTGAAGCAGCAGCGCAGAAATAAGGACTGCGAGGGGCGTTAATGCCTTCATTAGTACTCCTTAATCATCCTGGTGAGGGAAAAGCGTGTTATCAATCAAATCGCAAAGACAGTTCACCGTCAGCATGTGCATTTCCTGAATACGCGCACTGCGATGAGATGGAATGCGAATTTCCACATCCTGCGGTCCTAAAAGACCTGCCAGTTCGCCACCGTCATAGCCCGTTAGCGCGACAATCGTCATATCACGCGTCACGGCCGCTTCAACGGCTTTTACGATATCACGGCTATTTCCGCGCGTAGAAATCGCCAGCAGAACATCCCCGGCGTGGCCTAAGGCGCGAACCTGTTTTGCGTAGATTTCGTCATGAAGACGATCGTTGGCAATCGCGGTTAAGACCACATTATCGGTATTAAGTGCAATGGCAGGTAAACTTGGGCGTTCTGTTTCAAAACGATTGATCATGCTGGCAGCAAAATGCTGTGCGTTGGCGGCGGAGGTACCGTTGCCACAACAGAGGATTTTGTTGCCATTGAGCAGGGACTGCACCAGCGTCATCGCTGCGCGTGAAATAGCATCCGGGAGAGCTTCCGCCGCTGCAATTTGAGTTTGAATGCTTTCTGTGAAGCAAACCTTAATTCTTTCGAGCACGTTATCCCTTTAAATCTTAATTATGCGTCTTCGCCAAAAGCGTTTTTAAGCCACTCAATGTCGTTTCCGGTGAAGGCTACCACATCGAACCGGCAATCCACAGTATCAAAACTCCCATTATGGCGGGCAAGCCACAAGTGGGCAGTCTGTAATAATTTATGTTGTTTGGCGAGCGTCACGCTGGCGGCAGCGCCACCAAATCGGGACGACTGTCGGAAACGTACCTCAATAAACACGATAACCTGACCGTCTTTCATTATCAGATCAATTTCGCCGCCACGTCCGTGAACGTTAGCGGCGATAAAACGCAGTCCTTTGCCTTCCAGCCAGTGACGCGCCTTTAGCTCCCACGCGTCGCCCGTCTGTTTGCGGCTTAACTCGCCGGGACGATCTGCCCCTGCTGGTATTTGAGCCATGATAACTTCCTGTTAATCACACAATCCTGGGTTGCGGTCAGATCGCCGGTGTTACCGTTAAGCTCAAAACCCGGCACCTGACGCATCTGGGTAAAGTGGTTCGCCAGCGCCCACGCATCAACACCCATCGCGTACAAACGCGCGAGTGAATAGTCGTTACGCACGCTGCTCAGCGCCTGCTGCATCAGCGCCGGGTTGCTGCCCGCAAGCATTGGGATTTCGCTGTATTGCAGGCCATCCATTTCCAGACGGAAATCTGGGCCAGCCGTGCCCTGCGCGCTGCGCGAGCTCGCATACAATGTTACGCCGCTTTGGCTGCCGTTGCGCATAGCAATCATCGGTTTGATAAAGGCAATTTCTTCTGGCGTCGCGACGATGTAAGCCGCATCGACCTTACCGCCGCCGCTGATTTGCGCATCCGTTGGCGGAGCCGGAATCGTGAGCCCACCGATGGTCACGCCTTGCTGCTGCGGCAGACTGGCCGAAACCGGGCTGCCGGTCAGCGCAATACCTGACCCGCCATTTACGCCCGCTCTCAGCTCTGAGGTTGAGCCAAATTTCTGCTGCAGAACGATATTGCCGCCGAGCTGTTGCCATTCATGAGCAAACGCCGTGGCGACGCGGTCACCCAGCGCGCTGCGCGGGGTCAGCAGCAGTGGGGCCTGTTTTCCTTGTTCATGAATATGACGCGCCGCATCGCGGGCTTCATCTTCCGGAGACAGAGCGAAGTAACAGATATTCGCGCGATTCTGAACTTGCTCAGGCTGGTTAAGCGCCAGCACGTTCAGCGAAGTGTTGCTCTTCATCAACTCTTCGACGTTGTTCTTTAGCAAGGGGCCGACCACGATACTGGCACCGTCCTGCTGAACTTGCGCCAGCACCTGATCGAGTGGCTGAGAACTGGTGTCATAGATTTTCAGTTCTGCACCCGGATTGGCGGTCGTTGCAGCAACGGCTTGCGGCTGTGCGGCAGGCTGCTGATCGGCCGATGTGGCCTGTGGTTGTGTCGTTGCTGCGTCGGTGGCAGGAGCCGCCTGAGTCTCAACGGGCGCTTGTGCTTCGGCTGGGGCTGCGGTTTCAGCAGGGGCCTGGGTGGTCGTTGGCGGCGTTGTCGGGGCAGTCACTGGATTTTGCATTGTGCCTTGAGCAGGCGCTTGTGCAGAGGTCAAATCGCTGGTTTCCACCGCTGATGGGCTAATGACATCATTCACATTCGCGGCCTGCGCTGCCTGTGCAGGAACGGCGTTCCCCGTCACCGCAGCGGTGCCATTTTTCGCAGCTTCAAAGCCCTGCTGAATGGTGCGACCAAATACCGCCGCCTGACCGTTCAATGGCAGCAAAAGAGCGATTTTGCTGACGGAGGCAGGCTGGAAGTTCTGCACGTTGACCAACTGCGTCGGCAGCATTTTTGCACCCGGATTTTGCGGGTAACGCGTCTGCCAGTCGGTAATGCCCGCTTTCAGCATTTTTGGATCGCTGCGGTTGTTGAACCACATCTGCTGCAGATCCAGCCAGCCTTGCAAAACATTTTCGTCGGCATTGATCACCAGTGCCTGAGCCTGTTCCGGCGTCATTGAAGAGAGCGCTTGCCAGGTGGCGTCGATATTTTTCTGCTTATCGGCGCCGCTCAGCAGCGGCTCTTGCGCAATGAGCGCGCGCAGGAGTGCCAGGGAAGGGCGACCCTGCTCGGCAGCGATAACGGCCTGCCAGTAGCGGGCCTGCTGGTTGTTCTCCAGCGCTTTCACGTCGATATCCGCCAGCTGTTTTTTCGCCGCCGGATAATCTTTCTGCGCAATTTTCAGCTCTGCGGCCAGCAGCGACTGCTCACCGCGTTGTGTATCGTTCAATTCCTGCGGCAACTGGTTATACAGATCGAGTGCCTGCTGCGTTTTACCTTCCTTCAGCAGTGCACGAATGGCAAGTAATTGCCAGTTGGTCTTGGTATCATTTGAGCTCTGCGACATTTGTTGCAGATAAAAGCCGGAATCAGCCTGCGCGGAACCCTGCATATGGGCCGCAGTCTGATCGGGCGCCTGAGTGCCACAGCCTGCGAAAATCAGGGCTGCCAGCATAATAGGAAGGCTGCGCGAAGCTTTTGTTCGAAGAAACGTTAAGGGTACCATACTGTATCCAGTGATTTTTTTAGGCAATGCTCAATATTAAATCGGCAATACGGACTAAACAATGAAACAACACGAAACGGCAGATAATTCTCAAGGCCAGCTTTATATTGTACCTACTCCTATCGGGAATTTGTCTGATATTACCCAACGTGCGCTCACCGTATTACAAGCCGTTGATTTAATTGCTGCTGAGGACACCCGCCATACGGGTTTACTGCTGCAACATTTCGCGATTAGCGCTCGTCTGTTCGCTCTGCACGATCACAATGAGCAACAAAAAGCCGAAACGCTGGTGGCGAAACTCAAAGAAGGGCAAAACATCGCGCTGGTATCCGATGCGGGTACGCCGCTGATCAACGATCCTGGCTATCACCTGGTGCGCACCTGTCGCGAAGCCGGTATCCGCGTCGTGCCGTTACCTGGCCCTTGTGCCGCCATTGCTGCCCTGAGCGCCGCAGGTTTGCCTTCTGACCGTTTTTGCTATGAAGGATTTTTACCCGCGAAATCGAAAGGCCGTCGCGACACGCTGAAAGATCTCGAAGCCGAACCGCGCACGCTGATTTTCTATGAATCCACCCATCGCCTTCTGGAAAGTTTAGAAGACATGGTCACCGTGTGGGGTGAATCACGCTATGTGGTGCTGGCCCGTGAATTGACCAAAACCTGGGAGAACATCCACGGCGCGCCGGTTGGCGAACTGCTGGCCTGGGTGAAAGAAGACGAAAATCGCCGCAAAGGCGAAATGGTACTGATCGTTGAAGGGCATAAAGCGCAGGAAGAGGCGCTACCGGCCGAAGCGCTGCGTACGCTGGCGTTGCTGCAAACCGAACTGCCGTTGAAAAAAGCCGCCGCGCTTGCCGCCGAAATCCACGGCGTGAAAAAGAACGCGCTGTATAAGCATGCGTTGGATCAGCAGTCCGAATCGTAACGACGAGCCGGGCAAACGTCGCGTTGCCCGGCTGACTATTCACCTATCGCAGTAAAGACAGGTTGTTTTCGGATGCAACCACAGGAATGACGCTGGAATTTGGGTTGTCACTTTCCCTTCCATAAACTTAGCGAATGCCCGCTGTTTCCCTTCGCCAGAAACCAGTAGCAACACTTCTCTCGCCGCCAGAATATCGCGCAAGCCTAAGGTTATTCCCTTCTCGACCGGGATGTTAGCCTGCTTCAGCATCTCGTGGAGCCGGGTGCGCTCATCAAGATGGGTGATATGACAGGCGGGTTCCAGTTGTTCATCCGGCTCGTTCAGCCCTAAATGACCATTTTTGCCGATTCCCAGAACACACAGATCCAGCCCGCCTCGCTGGGCAATCTGCTCCACAATCCGCGCACACTCGCTGTCATCGGCGTTGTCAGACCTGAACGAAATGTAGTTTTCAGGCGCCACGCCGAGTGGCTTGAGAATATGCTGCTGCAAGAACACCTCGCACGTCGCCGGGTCTTCTGGCGATAACCCCACCCATTCGTCCAGCTTCACGAAGGTAATTCTTCTGATATCAACCTGTTGCGCGGTGATTTTTTCAACCAACAGCTGATAGGTCAGCACCGGTGTCGCACCCGTCGCGAGACAGATAACAGCATCCGGCTTGCGATGCATAAGGGCTAATAACTGCTCGCTGGCGGCCTCGCTGAGCGAGCGATAATCACTCTGTTCCTGGAATGCGATGCCATTCATTTACAGAATCCCCAGCGCAGAACCGACGATAGCCAGGACAAATGTCACTGCAATCAGCAGAACCGGATGCGCCTTTTTCACGCGTAAAAGGTAATACATCAACAAGGTGTAGCCCATCGGCAAAATGTTGGGGAAGACCTTATCGAAGAAGTCTTTTTGTAGCGCCACGTTGTGGGTGGCATCAATCGCAAACGTGGTGACGACGTTGATATGAACGTAAGAAGCAATCAGCCCGCCTATTACCGTAATCCCCAGAATGGTGGCCGAACGGGCAATCATCTGCGAATTTTCTCGCACCTTGTCGATCGCTTTTATCCCCACCGTATAGCCGACATGCGTCCAGCCCACGCGCAGGAAGAAAATGGCGAGATAGACAGCAAAGAACAGAATCGGTCCCAGCAGATTGCCCTGGCTGGCAAACGATGAGCAAATCCCGGCCATAATCGGTAACAGCGTAAACCAGAAAATCGCGTCACCAATCCCGGCAATCGGCCCAAACAGCGCGACTTTGAGCCCTTTAATAGTGCTGCGGTTTTCGCCTTTCTCTTCCATCGAGATCAGCAATCCCATCAGGAATCCCACCAGGTTTGGGTGCGTGTTGATAAATTCCAGATGGTCCTTCATGGCCGCGCTCAGGCCTTCTTTATCGCCTTTGTAGATCTTCTTCAGGAGCGGCAGCATCGCCCACGTAAAGCCGCCCGCCTGCATACGCTCGTAGTTAAAGCTGGCCTGCAGAAGCGAAGAACGGAACCCCAGGCGCGTAATGTCTTTTTTACTGATTTCAGATCCCATTGCTGTAATCCTCTTCATCTTTTTTCGCAGCCGAAGCCTGAGGCTGAGCGGCGTTTTTGGCTTTAGCGTTAAAGAACTCATACACCGCAAATCCCGCGCCTAGCACAGCGACCGGCAGCAGGTTGCTGACCTGGATGTAACAGACAAACAAGAAACCGGCGATCAGATAAGGGATGTACTGCGCTTTGAACATCACGCGCAACAGCAAGCCGAAACCGACAGCAGGAAGAATGCCACCCGCGACTTCAAACCCGTGTGTCAGCCAGGCCGGCATGGCTTTGACCAGCGCCTGCATCGCGCCTTGCGCAAGATAGGTGCAAAGGAACGTAATCACCGCGTAAGTGCAGGCCACAATCAGGGTTGTTGTCCAGTTAAGACGGGCGAAGCCAGCGGTGTTTGTCTCTTTCGCATATTGATCGGCTTTTGACATAAACAGGGAAAATGCCGAGTAGAAAAACAGAATGACGTATTGCATTAACAGGCTAAACGGCAGCCCCAGCCCGATGGCCGTTTTGGCATCGACACCGGTAGACCAGGCAATGACGGTGGTCATCACGCCAGCCATGATGGGGTTGGGTGGCTGCACGCCTCCCGCTGGCGTCAGACCCGCGAAGGCCAGCTCGGTCAAACCGCCAGTGATCAAGCCGATATGGATATCACCCAAAATCGCCCCGGTGAGGGTACACACGATAATAGGACGAAACAGAAACAGCGCTTCCAGCCAAAAATCAATCCCTAAGAAAAACACTAACGCGGCCAGGGAAATCCCCTGAATCAATGTTATTTCATGCATTTTTATTGCCTCGTAATAGCGACTTTAGTTTTTGAATGTCGAGACAGGGCGATTAATCAGGAACGCTCTCTTTTGCATCCCCCGGGACATCCTGGATAAAGAGATTCACACCGCTGCGCTTGATAAAGTGCAGATCGTTGAGATCCTGGTCATCGACATAAACCTTGCTGCTAATCTGCCGTTTGCCTTCCGAAAAATGCATATTCCCGACGTTAACGTCTTTCAGCGGCACGCCGGCTTCAATCAGCTTCCTGACGATCTCTGGCGTACGGCAAATCAGGAAGATCTTCTGATGCGGTGCGGCCTTGGAGATGATCGCGGCCGTCTTTTCGATCGAAAAAAAACGAATACCAAAACCGTAGGTATCCGCGGTGATCCCCATCAGCTTTTGCTGGATCTCGTCTTTCGCGACGTCGTCATCGACGACAATCAATAAATTCGCGCCGAGGGTTGAGGTCCACGTGACCCCAACCTGACCATGCACCAGGCGGTTATCGATCCGGGTTAATAAAATATTAGGAGCGCTCATAATCTTCATTCCTGCTCATAGTGTGTTGTGTATTGCGTGAGTTTTTATAAAACGACGGCGGAGTCGAGCACGAGTTTATTGGCCGAGCCGCAAACGTTGATTTTGTTTCTTACCACCTCTTTCATGGCGTCCATACCGACACGCATGTAAAAGCGTGGATCGTTTCCCTGCGGATTTTCGTTGAACCACTCTTTGACGGCAGCGGAAAACGCGATTTTAAGTTCCGTCGCCACGTTCACTTTGCAGACCCCCAGCGCGATCGTGCGGCGCACAAATTCATCCGGAACATCGCTTGCGCCGTGCAGTACGAGCGGGATGTCCACGACGTCACGGATTTCAGCCAGACGCTGAAAATCAATTTTTGGCCGATGGGTGTAAAGCCCGTGCGCCGTACCAATCGCCACGGCCAGGCTGTCCACTCCCGTCAGTTTCACAAAGCGTTTTGCTTCCTGCGGATCGGTCAAAAATGCGCTTTCGGCGTCCACGCTCATATCGTCTTCCACACCGCCCAGACGTCCCAGCTCGGCCTCGACGCTGCAGTCATTGAGATGACAGAATTCCACGACGGATTTCACCAGCGCCACGTTCTGCTCAAACGGGAAGTGGCTGCCGTCGATCATTGCGCTGCGCACGCCCGCATTGACCTTGCGGCGAATGTCGTCCAGCGACTCATGGTGATCGAGATGCAGCGCCAGCGGCATGTCGTAGCTGAGGGAATACGCGCTGCACAGCGCGTAAATCTCTTCCAGCGCGATATGTTTAAAGGTGCCAGGCGTCCCGGCCAGAATCACCGGCGATCGCATTTCGCTGCACACTTCCAGGATCGCCTGGATCGTTTCGGCGTTATGAATGTTAAACGCAGGAACCGCATAGCCTTTGGCTTGCGCATCCTGCAGAAGGTATTTCGTTGAGATAATACTCATGATGCGCTCCTGTTAAGCCAGCCAGGGGTGAATAACGACGCCCTGCACCACACGGTTTACCGTGCCGCTGGCGGAGGGGGTGTCTGGGGTATTTCCGACGCTGATAGATTGCGTGAGCGCAAAGACCTGCGCATACATCAGGAAGCAGAACGCCAGCTCGACATCCAGGAATGGGCGTGAAGAAGGCAGCAAAATATGTGGACCCGCTTCGACAACCGGATCGGTATCCGCAACCAGGGCAACCACGCGCAGAGCCTGCTGGTCACGGCGCAATTCGGTCAGCAGATCGAGATCGTACTGGCGCGTATAGGGATGGCTAGAAACAAAAACCACCACCAGCGTTTCATTATCTACCAGTGATTTAGGACCGTGGCGGAAACCGGTCGGTGAGTCATAGAATGCGACCACTTTTCCCGCCGTGAGCTCCAGTACTTTTAGCGCGGATTCTCGCGCTGCGGCCTGCAATCCGCCGCTGCCGAGATAAACGATCCTTTTCCAGGCGTCAGCGCCGAAAACACCTTGGTTGAAATCGCCCAGTGACGAAAGGATCGTTTGGCAGCGCTCTGCCACGTCGCGGAAAGAGGCGCTGTTGATCGTTTTCGGAGCAAAGACCGCCAGACAACTTGCCATCATGGTGGTGATGCTGCTGGTCATTGCAAATCCGCGATCGTGCGTCTCGGGCGGCATCAGCAGCGCAAAGGCGTTATCGCTGTCGACTGCGTTCTGATAAAGACTCCCGGCTTCGTTGCAGGTAATCATCAGGTGATAGCATTCGGGGACAAACTGATTTGCCAGCTCAACGGCAGCCACGCTTTCTGGGCTATTGCCGGAACGGGCGAATGAGACCAGCAGCAGAGGGTGCGTTGGACTCAAATAATCCATCGGGTTGGTCACGAGATCGGTGGTTGGAATGGCACTAAAATTATTCCCGGTGTGGCGCGAAAGCCACGGAGCGATAATATCGCCGATAAATGCCGATGTTCCCGCGCCCGTCAGGACGATCCGCAGATCCTTTTTGCTGAGCAACGGCGAGAGAAAACGATCGAGGCTCTGTCGAATCGTGTCGATATGGTGTAGAGAACGGCTCCAGCACTCAGGTTGCTGACGGATCTCTTTTTCCGTCCAGGTGCCGGTGGCGGTAGGGGTGTCTGGCATAACTCAGTCCTTAGTAATGTGAAATCCACATCAGACGCGATCATCAGTGCTTTGTCTTTCGTTTCGTTTCACTTGTTCGATTAATTAAAATCTATAGAAAGGGAAGTGAAAGGTCAATGCCAGTAAAAGAAATAAAACGAAATTTGTGATCGAGGAAAGGAACGGTTTGAGTAACGCATTAACTTTTATAGATTTATTCTATTTTCCACCAAGCAATGCTTATTAATCGAAAGTAAAAGAAAGGCCCTACGCGATTAACGTAAGGCCAAAGTATCGCAGAGTGAAAGGGCTAAGGGGGAGAGCCTGCCCGGAATGCAATAAAAGATAATGGGTTTGCTAAAAGGACAATGAGCGCGAGGCTAAATGCCTTCTTCAACGGGCTTTTCTTCGCGACAGCGCCCCAGTTCATCCACCAGGCTGGTCAGCCCGCGATGCCCGCACTCAAGCGCCTGCAAGCGAAACGCCTCGCTGCTTAACCCGTCGCGCTCCATCACCATCTCCAGCAGAAGCTGCATATTGGTTCCCGTGATCACTTCCCAACCGGGTTTTTTCAACGCCATGGTTGATGCTACACGGAACGGGGTGCCGCCCAGTAAATCGGTCAGAAAGACGATATCTTCCTGACTGTCCAAATCGCTTATCGCCTGCTCCAACTGCGAAGTCAGGAGCGCGGTGGTCGAGGTTTCAGGAAAATCGATGGCAATAAATTGCGCTTGCTCACCGAGGATTTGCTTCATCGCCTTTTCGAGACCGCTGGCGAATCCGCCGTGGCCACAAAGAATAATGCCTAACATCTCAAACCCCTTGTTTACAGGAAGTGACAGAATTTACCCACGACGCCCAACACCACCGTGATGCCGATGAGGCGTAACGGACTCCAGCCACGACGCACCAGCCAGAACATGGTGAGGGTGTAAACCAGCGGCAAAAATGCGGGCATCAGCTTGTCGATAACATCCGTTTGCAGTTTCACCACCGCGTCACCAGCCGTAATTTCCAGCGTGGTGTTCAGGCGCACATAGGTCGCCACCAGCGCGCCGATGACCGTCATCCCCACAATGGACGCTGCATGGCCGACTTTTTTGGTGTTGGCCTTAATCAATGGGATCGCGGCGACGCCCATCCGATAAGCATAGTGCGCCAGGCCAAAACGCAGTCCCAGATGTACCACGTTGAACATCACAATAAATACGACTGCCCCCAGAATCGAACCTTGTAGCGCGAGGCTGGCTCCGATGCCGCCGCAGATGGGCAGTAACGTCAGCCAGAACATCGCGTCACCAATCCCACCGAGCGGAGCGCCCACGGCAATCTTAGTGCTCTGAATACTGTTTACGTCCTGTTTGGATCGCTCCATCGCCAGAATAATGCCGATAACAAAGGTGACCAGAAACGGGTGCGTGTTGAAGAATCCCATATGGCCTTTCATCGCGCGGGCAAGATCGCGCTTGTTGGTATGGATTTTTTTCAGCGCCGGCAACAAACCATATAACCAGCCCGATGCCTGCATACGTTCGTAGTTGAACGACGCCTGCAACAGCATCGAACGCCAGGCCACGCGGTTGATATCTTTTTTGGTCAACTCCGCGCCGATTTTCTGATCTTCGTAAATATTTTCGTTCGCGCCGGAAAGCAGCGACTCGTCGATCTCTGAAACGGTCGGCAGGGTGGTGTGATTAGATGCCATCTTCGAATTCCTCTTTCTGCGCGCCCGGAGCGGGCTCCGGGGATTTGCGGACAAAATCGATCAGCGCCATTGCGAGCGCTGCAGCGGCAATGGCCAGTACCGGCAATTTAAGCCAGGCGGCTGCCACAAAACCGAGAATGAAATAGGGGATGTAGACGTTTTTCATCATGATTTTCAGCAATATGGCAAAGCCGATGGCTGGCATGATCCCGCCTGCAACGCCAAGCCCGTCAATTAAACGTGCGGGCAGCACATCAATGGCCGTCTTCGCATGTTCCGCGCCGAAGTAAATGGGCAGGAAAGCGCAAAGAAAATAGAAAATCCCGAGTGCCAGCAAAGCCAGATAATTCACCCGCTCAATGCCTGCGGTATCCGCATTCGACGCCATTCTGTCGCAACGTGCCATGACGCCTGACATCACGGAGAACAGAAACGTAATCCCCATTTGCACTGCAACGGCGAACGGCACGGCCACACCGACGGCGACCTCCGGCTTCACGCCTGTGGTAATCGCGAACGTCGTCCCGACAATAGTGCCAATAATCACATTTGGCGGCTGCGCGCCCGCCAGCGGAGCCAGGCCCATCCAGACCAGTTCCAGCGTGCCGCCGGTTAAGATCCCGGTATGCAGATCGCCCAGAATCAAGCCCACCAGCGGCCCCAGCACTACCGGACGGTGCATATGCGTTAAGCCGTTAAACATATCCAGGCCCGCGATAAAGGCGAGAATGCCCAACGCAAACGCCTGCAATAAACTGATTTCCATGGTGAATCCCTCAGAGAAGTTTAAAGAGATCCAAAGCGGGTTCTGTCGGGACGCCCTGAACGAAGCACTCCACCCCAGCGGCTTTCAGACCGTTAAACGCCGCCGTATCGTTGGCGTCTACAGAGACCGTTTTGGCAATTTGCTGTTTGCCATTCGCGTAATGCATATTTCCAACGTTAATTCGTGTGATAGGCACACCGCCTTCTGCAAGCGCCAGGAAGTCGGCAGGGGACTTACAGACCAGCAGAATTCTCTGCCGATCGGCGGCGCGGTGAATATTGTCGATGACCTTTTGCAGTGACCAGAAGCGAACGTCGATACCCTCGGCCAACACCATTTCCATCAGGTTTTGCTGGACAGAATCCTCAGCCACGTCATCGTTGGCGACCAGAACCAAATTTGCGCCCGCAAACCCGACCCACTGCACGCCCACCTGGCCGTGAATCAAACGTTCGTCAATACGACATAAGACAATGTTTGGCATAGTGTTTTCCTGTTGTTGTTATACGTTATGCGGCGTGACACGCTGGCAGGCGTCGTGATATTGACGCAGTATGTCCTGAATGTGGTCAATGATGAGTTCTCGCGGCGTAGCCTTGAGAGCGCCCTCGCGAACTTTGCGGTATTGCAGCGGTAAGTACTGGCTCACAAGCGGTAGCGGAATGGGGTCGTCGGCCAGGTTTCGTACCAGCCGCTCGAACGCGTCGTCGATCTGACTGTCTGGCCAGTAGTACCGAACGCGATCTGAATAGCTGTAGCCGCGTGCCAAACGGCGCGCGTTGCCATCGCCGTGGTAGTGGCTTTGCCAGTATTCCGGGCGATCGAGCATCACGTTTTCCAGCACGTGGCGCAGGCCAGATCCGGCTTTCGCGGGGAGTAATTCTTCTTCAACCGCCGCCAGCGAGAAAAGAGCCTCACGCAGGGCAAAAGTGAGTGCCGGACCGACTTTTAGAATCGCAAAATGATCTTTCACCAACTGGCGCAGCGCCTGCGGCGTCTGGTAATCGGTGGAGTGAGCTTCAAAAACCAGCGTGTCATACTCTTCAACCATCGCACTCAGCGCCGCCGCTTTTTGCGGTTGATAGTCAATCACGTGGGTGTGGTCGAACTCAACGCCGGGCTGAACCACCAACCCGATGATCCGTGACCACAGATCGGTTAACCCTTGCTTCTCGAAAGCAAGGCGATGGGCTGCAAGCGTTGCGCTTGCCGCATCCGGTGTCGTGACTTCCAGTTCGCTTAGCGTTTCGTGAGCACCGCCGGGCACGGGGACTTCGGTGCCGATGATGTACACCAGATCGGACTTTCCAAAGCATTCGCCGCTGGTCTCTTCGGCTATCTTCGCCAGCCGTGCGGCGCGTGTCGCGACGATCTCATCCGTCAGAGGAATCGGATCGTCCTCGCAAGACATGCTGCAATCGAGGTGGATCTTCTTAAAGCCTGCTGCCACGTAGCTTCTGATAAGCGTTTCCGCATTTGCCATGGCTTCGTCAGCGGTGAGGTGTTGCCAGCGATTTGGGCCAAGATGATCGCCGCCCAAAATGAGCATAGAGCGGGGAAAACTCAGCGCGTCCGCAAGCTGGTGGACGAAACCACGGAAGTCGGCAGGCGTCATGCCGGTGTAACCACCAAACTGATCCACCTGGTTGGATGTGGCTTCAATCAGCAAAGCGGTGTTGTGCGTGTGGGCGAATCGAATTGCGGCTTCAAGTACCAGTGGATGTGCGGAGCACACGGCATAAATCCCGTTTGCTGCGCCTTGTTTGTGCATTTCCACCATTTCAATAAGATGTTTCACTTTCCTCTCCACTTTGGATGGTTATGGTATTCATCTTTCGTTTTGTTTCTGTTTATACTGCTGCATGGTGACGTAAAAATAAAACGAAAGATAATAGTTTTCCGATCTGTTTCACAAAAGAAACATAACGAAAGGTTTCAGCACCTGTCATCACCGCTTTGAGGAGGCCAGTGGGGCTTGCATTCCACTAAAAGAAAGGCGTTAATAGCTCAATCGAAATGAAACGAAAGATTTTTTTAAAGGAGCTCTTATGAGCAGCAGCGATTCATCCGCGGAAAAACGCGTGACGGGCACGAGCGAAAGGCGTGAGCAGATAATCCAGCGGTTACGGCAGCAAGGAAGCGTACAAGTTAACGATCTTTCTCAGCTTTATGGCGTCTCTACGGTCACGATCCGTAACGATCTGGCCTTTCTGGAAAAGCAGGGCATTGCTGTTCGTGCCTACGGCGGGGCGTTGATCTGTGACGGTAATACGCCTGGCGTCGAGCCCTCTGTAGAAGACAAAAGTTCGCTCAATACGGCAATGAAGCGCAGCATTGCCCAGGCGGCGGCGAACCTGATTAAACCTGGCCATCGCGTGATTCTCGATTCGGGTACCACCACCTATGAAATCGCACGCATGATGCGACAGCACAGCGATGTGATCGCCATGACAAACGGCATGAACGTCGCCAATGCGTTGCTTGAAGCGGAAGGGGTGGAGCTGCTGATGACCGGCGGTCATTTGCGTCGGCAGTCACAGTCGTTTTATGGCGATCAGGCTGAGCAGTCGTTGCAAAACTATCACTTTGATCTGCTGTTTTTGGGCGTGGACGCCATCGATCTCGATCGCGGCGTCAGCACCCACAATGAAGACGAAGCGCGGCTTAACCGAAAGATGTGTGAAGTCGCAGAGCGGATTATTGTTGTGACGGATTCGACCAAGTTTAACCGTTCAAGTCTGCATAAAATTATTGATACGCAACGCATTGATATGATTATTGTCGATGAAGGGATCCCGACGGACAGTCTGGAAGGACTGCGTAAAAACGGGATTGATGTGATTCTCGTGGCGGGGTAATGGTTTTAAAATCGCCCTCTGTGTGAGAAGAGGGCGATCGGGTTTATTGCAAATCAGGTCACCGGAGCCGGGTTAAACACGGCCAGCTGGTTGTGCAAGCCCCATTGATCCGAGAAGGTTTTTTTGCGGCCGCTCGCCACATCAAGAATAAAGTGGAACAGTTTCCAGCCCACGTCCTCAATGCTCTCTTCGCCGGTAGCAATGGTGCCCGCGTTGATATCCATCAAATCATACCAACGGTTTGCCAGTTCGGTGCGGGTTGCCATCTTGATAACGGGAACCGCCATCAGGCCGTACGGCGTACCGCGACCCGTGGTGAAGACCTGCACCGTAATACCAGAAGCGACCTGCTGCGTGCCGCAGACAAAATCGCTGGCGGGCGTTGCGGCATAAATCAAACCGCGTTTGGTCGGACGTTGCCCTGGCGAGAGCACTTCTGAAATCGCACTCTGGCCAGATTTCGCAATCGAACCCAACGCTTTTTCCACCACGTTTGCCAGACCGCCTTTTTTGTTGCCCGGGGACGGGTTCGCGCTGCGGTCGGTTTGACCCAAATCGAGATAATTATCGTACCAGGCCATCTCTTCCAGCAGGCGTTTGCCCACCTCTTCGTTGATGGCGCGCGGAGTCAGCAGGTGGATCGCATCACGTACTTCAGTCACTTCCGAGAACATCACCGTTGCGCCGCAACGCACAAACAGATCCGACGCGTAGCCGACGGCCGGGTTTGCCGTCACGCCTGAAAACGCATCGCTGCCGCCACACTGTGTGCCGACCACCAGCTCAGAAGCCGGGCAGGTTTCGCGTTGGCGTTTGTTGAGCCTTTCCAGATGACGCGTGGCAACCTGCAGAATGTCGTCCACCATCGATCGAAAGCCGACGTGATGTTCATCCTGCAAACGCACAATGCTTGCGCTGTCCACGGGAATCGCTTTGACATCTTCAGTGCCCTGTAACAGGCGTTCTGGCTGGAGCTTTTCGCAGCCCAGACCAATCACCATCACTTCACCGCCGAAATTTGGATTCAGCGAAATGTTGTGGATGGTTCGGATTGGCACAACGGCCGCCGGCGCGTTAATCGCCACGCCGCAGCCATACAAATGGTTGAGGCCCACCACGCCGTCGACGTTGGGGTATTTTGGCAGCAAATCACGTTCGATGATTTTGACCACGTAATCCACCACGCCCGCCACGCAATGCACGCTGGTGGTAATGCCGAGCAGATTTTTGGTGCCCACGCTGCCGTCGGCATTGCGATAGCCTTCGAAAGTGTACCCTTCCAGCGGTGGCAGCGGCTCAGGCACGCGGGTTGCCAGCGGTAAGGTATTGAGCGGTGGTGCTTCTGGCAGTTCGACGAGCGATTCATCAATCCAGCTGCCTTGCGGCACGGCGCGTACTGCGTAACCGATGATTTCGCCATAACGGACGATTTCGCCATGCGCAGGAATATCGACCAGCGCGACTTTATGTCCCTGGGGAATATGCTCAATCAGTTCCAGGCCATCGGGAAAACGCGTTCCTGCTTTTAGGCCGTTGTCGTTAACAATAATCGCCACATTATCAGTGTCGTGTACTTTTATATAGAACGCCGTCGGCGACGTTTGTCGAATTTCGATGTCGGCCATTGTTCAGTATTCTCCAGCGAAAAGTAGATATTAAATGTCGTTAAGAGTGTGCTTATTTTCTTATTAGAAAAAATAAAGACGCTGCCTTCTTTAATAAAGAATGTCAGGACTTACGGGATAAAAATGTGATCAAGATCACCCATCAGGTCGCGCACTGACGGCGTCTGCCGGGGAATGCGTAAATCTGTGCATTAGCGCCCAAGGGGTTGTGCATATGCTCAATATAATATGCGTGGAGGCTATGATAATTGAGCAATGCAACAATGTGCAGGGCGAGGGTGATGTTTATACTTAATCACGATTTCATTGCATCTGGTTAATTAACTGATATTGCCTGCTATCGATAATAATCAGTATAGATTTCTCTCAAAATAATAAAAAAACCAACATCGATGTGCCCGAGGAAATAAATATGTCACTAGATACTGCTGTAGAAACAAAAAAGGGTATTCATACCCGTCATTTAATATTACTGATTATTTTTATTGTCACGGCGGTTAACTACGCTGACCGCGCGACACTTTCTATTGCCGGGACCGAAGTTGCGAAAGAGCTGCAGTTAAGTGCGGTATCGATGGGGTATATCTTCTCTGCGTTTGGCTGGGCGTATCTGCTGATGCAGATCCCTGGTGGCTGGTTGCTCGACAAGTTTGGCTCGAAGAAAGTCTACACCTATAGCCTGTTCTTCTGGTCTTTGTTCACGTTCTTACAAGGTTTCGTCGATTTCGTGCCGCTGGCGTGGGCAGGCATCTCGATGTTCATCATGCGCTTTATGCTGGGCTTCTCCGAAGCACCGTCTTTCCCCGCTAACGCCCGTATCGTTGCGGCCTGGTTCCCGACGAAAGAGCGTGGGACGGCATCCGCCATTTTCAACTCTGCACAGTATTTCTCGCTGGCGCTGTTCTCGCCGCTGCTGGGCTGGTTGACCTTTGCGTGGGGCTGGGAACACGTCTTTACCGTGATGGGCGTTATTGGCTTTGTGCTGACCGGAATGTGGGTCAAGTTTGTTCACAACCCAACCGATCACCCACGTATGTCTGCTGAAGAGCTGAAGTTCATCACTGACGGTGGCGCGGTGGTCGATATGGACCATAAAAAGCCAGGCGATAAAGCGGCGAGTGGTCCAAAGCTTCATTACATCAAACAGTTATTGACCAACCGCATGATGCTCGGCGTATTTTTTGGGCAATACTTTATCAACACCATCACCTGGTTCTTCCTCACCTGGTTCCCGATTTATCTGGTGCAGGAAAAAGGCATGTCGATTCTGAAAGTCGGCCTGGTGGCGTCTATCCCTGCGCTGTGCGGCTTTGCAGGCGGAGTGCTGGGCGGCGTGTTCTCAGATCATCTGATTAAAAGCGGTAAGTCGATTACTCTGGCGCGTAAGTTGCCGATTGTGCTCGGAATGCTGTTGGCTTCTTCCATTATCCTGTGCAACTACACCGACAACACTGTCCTGGTCATTGCGCTGATGGCCCTGGCGTTCTTCGGTAAAGGTTTTGGTGCATTAGGCTGGCCGGTGATTTCTGATACTGCGCCAAAAGAGATTGTGGGCCTGTGCGGTGGCGTGTTCAACGTCTTCGGTAACGTGGCGTCGATTGTCACCCCGCTGGTGATTGGCTATCTGGTAAGTGAACTGCATTCATTCAATGCGGCTCTGGTCTTCGTTGGCTGCTCTGCGTTGATGGCGATGTTCTGCTACCTGTTCGTAGTAGGCGACATTAAACGTATGGAATTGCAGAAATAATTGAAGGTATAAGCGATGAGTAACGATATTTTCCCGAACAAGTTTAAAGCGGCCCTGGCGGCGAAAGAGATTCAGATTGGCTGCTGGTCTGCGCTGGCAAGCCCCATCAGCACCGAAGTGCTTGGTCTGGCCGGATTTGACTGGCTGGTACTGGACGGCGAACATGCGCCGAACGATATCACCACCTTCATCCCGCAGCTGATGGCGCTCAAGGGCAGCCACAGCGCGCCGGTGGTACGCGTGCCGACGAATGAGCCGGTGATCATCAAGCGCTTGCTGGATATCGGTTTCTATAACTTCCTGATCCCGTTCGTTGAAAGTGTGGAAGAGGCGGTTCAGGCCGTGGTGTCTACCCGCTATCCGCCTGAAGGTATTCGCGGCGTATCGGTTTCTCATCGCGCCAATATGTTTGGCACCGTGCCGGACTATTTTGCGCAGTCCAACAAGAACATCACGATTCTGGTGCAGATCGAGAGCCAGCACGGCGTGGATAACGTTGATGCCATCGCGGCAACTGACGGCGTAGACGGCATCTTTGTTGGCCCAAGCGACCTGGCAGCGGCGTTCGGACATCTCGGCAATGCCAACCACCCGGAAGTGCAACGCGCTATTCAACACATTTTTGAACGTGCAAAAGCGCACGGCAAGCCGAGCGGCATCCTTGCACCTGTTGAAGCGGACGCCCGTCGTTACCTGGAATGGGGCGCAACATTTGTTGCCGTCGGCAGTGACCTTGGCGTGTTCCGCTCTGCCACGCAGAAGCTCGCCGATTCCTTTAAAAAATAACCACCACTGAGATAAAGAGAGACGCAATTATGACAATGAAAGTTGGTTTTATTGGCCTGGGTATCATGGGTAAACCAATGAGTAAAAACCTCATCAAGGCCGGTTACTCGCTGGTGGTTTCTGACCGTAATCCAGAAGTGATTGCTGAGTTGATTGCCGCTGGCGCAGAAACGGCCACCACCGCAAAAGCGATTGCTGAGCAGTGCGATGTCGTGATCACCATGCTGCCAAACTCCCCCCACGTCAAAGAAGTGGCGCTGGGTGAGAACGGCCTGATCGAAGGCGCGAAACCGGGCCTGGTACTCATCGACATGAGTTCTATTGCGCCACTGGCGAGTCGCGAAATCAGCGATGCGCTAAAAGCGAAGGGCGTCGAAATGCTGGACGCACCGGTCAGCGGCGGTGAGCCAAAAGCCATCGACGGAACGCTGTCCGTGATGGTAGGCGGCGATAAAGGCACGTTCGACAAATATTACGACCTGTTGAAATCCATGGCCGGTTCCGTTGTGCACACCGGTGATATCGGTGCGGGCAACGTTACCAAGCTGGCAAACCAGGTGATTGTGGCGTTGAACATCGCTGCGATGTCCGAAGCGCTGACCCTGGCCACCAAAGCGGGGGTTAACCCGGATCTGGTGTATCAGGCGATTCGTGGCGGGCTGGCGGGAAGCACCGTGCTGGATGCCAAAGCGCCGATGGTGATGGATCGCAATTTCAAGCCGGGTTTCCGTATCGACCTGCATATCAAAGATCTGGCGAACGCCCTGGATACTTCGCACGGCGTCGGCGCGCAATTGCCGCTCACCGCTGCGGTGATGGAGATGATGCAGGCGCTGCGTGCCGATGGCCTGGGTAATGCCGACCATAGCGCCATTGCTTGCTACTACGAAAAACTGGCGAAAGTGGAAGTCACTCGCTAACAAAGACGGGCGCGGGAACGCGCCCGGTATTTTTGCCGCGTGCAGTAACAGGCTACAACTATGAAAATCGTAATCGCCCCTGACTCTTATAAAGAAAGCCTGTCTGCCGCCGAGGTAGCTCAGGCCATAGAAAAAGGATTTCGGGAAATATTTCCTGATGCTCAGTATGTTTCTGTGCCTGTCGCCGACGGTGGCGAAGGCACGGTCGAAGCCATGATTGCCGCCACGCAAGGGACAGAACAACACGCGGTTGTCACAGGGCCACTGGGCGAAAAAGTAAAAGCCTGCTGGGGGATTTCTGGCGACGGCGCAACGGCGATTATCGAAATGGCCGCTGCCAGCGGTCTGGCGCTTGTTCCTGCCGCACAACGCAATCCGCTGATCACCACATCGCGTGGAACGGGCGAGCTGATTCTGGATGCGCTGGATAAAGGCGCACGAAATATCATTATCGGTATTGGCGGCAGCGCCACGAACGATGGTGGGGCCGGCATGATGCAGGCGCTGGGGGCCAAACTGTGTGACGCGAACGGCAAAGCGATTGCCTTTGGCGGCGGCAGTCTGATGGCGCTCAACAGCATCGATGTGTCCGGACTGGATCCGCGTCTGAAAGATTGCACTATCCGCGTGGCCTGCGATGTGACCAATACGCTGGTGGGTGAACACGGGGCCTCGCGTATTTTTGGCCCGCAAAAAGGGGCCGACGAAGCGAAAATTGTTGAGCTGGATAAAAATCTTAGCCATTTCGCGGACGTCATTAAGCAGTCTCTGCATATCGACGTTAAAAACGTGCCCGGTTCGGGTGCCGCAGGCGGTATGGGCGCGGCTCTGATGGCGTTCCTGGGTGCAGAATTGCGCAGCGGGATTGAGATTGTCACCCAGGCATTGAACCTGGAAGAACATATCCACGATTGCACCCTGGTGTTGACCGGCGAGGGCCGCCTCGACAGCCAGAGTATCCACGGAAAAGTGCCTGTGGGGGTGGCGAATGTCGCCAAAAAATACCATAAACCCGTTATCGGTATTGCGGGCAGTTTGACCCCTGATGTTGGTGTTGTGCATCAATATGGTATCGATGCCGTATTTAGCGTGCTGAACAGTATTGGCTCGCTGGAAGAGGCATTCCGTGGGGCCTATGACAATATTTATCGGTCTTCGCGTAATATTGCCGCTACTTTGCAGGTGGGGATGCGCACGCAAGGGTGACAGCGGCGCGCAAACCCTCTATACTTCGCGCCGAAGCTGACCAGACAGTCGCCGCTTCGTCGTCGTCCCCTTTCGGGGGGAGACGGGCGGAGGGGAGGAAAGTCCGGGCTCCATAGGGCAGGGTGCCAGGTAACGCCTGGGGGGGGAACCTACGACCAGTGCAACAGAGAGCAAACCGCCGATGGCCCGCGCAAGCGGGATCAGGTAAGGGTGAAAGGGTGCGGTAAGAGCGCACCGCGCGGCTGGTAACAGTCCGTGGCACGGTAAACTCCACCCGGAGCAAGGCCAAATAGGGGTTCACAAGGTACGGCCCGTACTGAACCCGGGTAGGCTGCTTGAGCCAGTGAGCGATTGCTGGCCTAGATGAATGACTGTCCACGACAGAACCCGGCTTATCGGTCAGCTTCAACCATTCAACAAAACGCCCTGCACAGTGCAAACTGAGCAGGGCGTTTTGCTATGAGCTAGTCAACCAGATGAATGACTGTCCACGACGCTCTTTATGAAAGAAAGCGGCTTTTCGGTCAGCTTCAACTCTTATAAAACCCCGCTTCGGCGGGGTTTTTGCTTTTGAGTCATCGGGGCAGCAGAGGAATGACTGTCCATGACCTTTTACCCAAAAGAAAGCGGGTTATCGACCAGTTTCAGCGTTTTATAAAACTCCGCTTGGGTGGTTTTGGGCTTCTGGGGGTAAGAAGGTACTCGTTAGTCATCAAGAAGAATTCTCATATTTGCGACAGTAAGCACATTTCACTGCTTTTCATTTAAATCCTGCTCCATCGAACAAGTTAACGATCTCAATCACAAAATTACACACTGCAAAATGGCAATTTTTTGGTGTTGGATTGATGTTAATTTTGTGTATTTTCTGTGTCTGATTTTTTTCTTATTCATTAATGATAATTGCATATTCAATACATTTAGCATGTGAATGTGTGACGCGTTCTACTCTTTCCACTTATCAAAACCTAATTTTATAATTTTATTTGATAAACCATAAAATTGTTTAATCGGATTAACGATTAATTATTAAACTTTAATTGTCTGAAATATAGCCTTTATTCCTGGTTGATAATTTCCATAACTACACCTTGGTTATCCCCATAAAATAAAATTATCTCTGGCAATTTAGTTGATCAATATCAGGCAATACAACGATTGATGTAATTATAACTTGTTGATAATTATGATTTTAAATTGGTTTTTTGGGGTGAGTGAACTCGGTTGAAAAGTAATTTGTGAGTAACAGCACATCCCTCATTCATCATTAATGGGTACAATTATGCATCGGGATACGGAAATAAGAGCAGAATATAATGAACACTATTATTCTACCGAAAACGCAACACCTCGTTGTATTTCAGGAAGTCATTAAAAGTGGATCCATTGGTTCTGCCGCCCGTCAACTCGGCCTTACGCAGCCAGCAGTCAGCAAAATTATCAACGATGTCGAATCTTACTTTGGCGTCGAACTGATTGTGCGCAAAAACACGGGCGTGAAGCTCACCAGCGCCGGGCAAACGCTACTGGCTTACTCAGAATCCATCACCCGCGAAATGAAGAACATGGTCAGCGAGATGAACAGCCTGAGCTTCAGCACCGTCATCGACGTGTCGTTCGGTTATCCGTCGTTAATCGGTTTTACCTTCCTCTCCAGCATGCTCAAAAAATTCAAGGAAGTGTTCCCAAAAGCGCGAGTCTCGATGTTTGAAGCGCAGCTCTCTTCATTTTTGCCAGCGATTCGCGATGGGCGGCTGGATTTTGCTATTGGAACGCTCAGTGATGAAATGCTCCTGCAGGATTTGCACGTAGAGCCACTGTTTGAATCCGAATTTGTGTTGGTGGCCAGCAAATCACGAACGTGCACCGGCCCGACAACCCTGGCATCGCTCACGCATGAGCAGTGGGTGATGCCGCAAACCGATATGGGCTATTACAAAGAATTACTCACTACCCTCCAGAATAACCACATCAGCATCGAAAACATCGTTCAGACCGATTCCGTTGTCACTATTTATAACCTGGTGCTTAACGCTGATTATCTCACCGTTATTCCCCGTGACATGATCGCTCCCTTTGGCTCCGATCAATTTATCGTGCTCCCTGTGGAAGAAAAATTACCTGTCGCACGCTATGCGGCAGTATGGTCAAAAAATTATCGTATTAAAAAATCCGCTTCGGTATTAGTGGAGTTAGCGAAGCAATACTCTGCGCAAAACAGTGAAAGGCGAAAGCAATTTGTCATAACAGAATAACGTACTCAGCTTTTAAATTTTTAACTATCCGGCGATTTCTATAAGCGTCGACACCCAGGCTTTGCTTAAAATATCATATTATTATAAAGAGGATTATATGCACATTACTTACGATCTTCCGGTGACGATTGAAGACATACAAGCTGCTCGCAAACGACTGGCTGGCAAAATATATAAAACAGGTATGCCACGTTCTAATTATCTTAGCGAGCGTTGCAAAGGTGAAATATTCCTGAAATTTGAAAACATGCAGCGCACGGGTTCATTTAAAATCCGCGGGGCATTTAATAAATTAAGCTCGTTGACTGAAGCGGAACGACGTAAAGGCGTGGTGGCCTGTTCAGCAGGAAACCATGCTCAGGGTGTCTCCCTTTCCTGCGCTATGCTGGGTATCGACGGCAAAGTGGTAATGCCGATGGGGGCGCCAAAATCCAAAGTGGCCGCGACCCGTGACTACTCGGCTGAAGTGATCATGCATGGCGATAACTTCAACGACACCATCGCTAAAGTCAGTGAAATCGTGGAGATGGAAGGACGTATCTTTATTCCACCTTACGATGATGCGCTGGTGATTGCCGGTCAGGGAACGATTGGTCTTGAGATCCTCGAAGATTTATACGACGTCGATAATGTGATTGTGCCTATTGGCGGCGGCGGGTTAATTGCCGGTATAGCTACCGCCATAAAATCCATCAACCCCACAATTAATATTATCGGTGTGCAATCCGAAAATGTTCATGGAATGGCGGCGTCATATTATGCCGGTGAAATAACCAACCATCGAACGACAAGCACCTTAGCTGATGGCTGTGACGTTTCTCGTCCAGGGAAATTAACGTTTGAAATTGTGCGTGAATTAGTCGATGACATTGTCCTGGTGAGCGAAGACGATATTCGTAACAGCATGGTGGCGCTTATTCAACGCAATAAAGTCGTGACCGAAGGCGCGGGTGCATTAGCGACCGCCGCATTATTAAGTGGAAAATTGGATCATTATATTCAGGGACGGAAAACGGTCAGTATTATTTCCGGTGGTAATATCGATCTTTCACGCGTTTCCCAAATTACCGGTCTCGTCGACGCATAAATAAGGACAGATTATGAGCAATACTGAAAGTATTATTGTCAGTCAGACAAAAACAACGTCCTGGCGAAAATCAGATACGACCTGGACGTTGGGATTGTTTGGTACTGCCATCGGCGCGGGCGTTTTATTCTTCCCTATTCGCGCCGGTTTTGGCGGGCTGATCCCCATCTTACTGATGCTGTTATTGGCATACCCAATTGCCTTTTATTGCCACCGTGCACTGGCGCGCTTGTGTCTGTCCGGCAGCAATCCATCAGGCAATATCACCGAGACGGTAGAAGAGCATTTCGGTAAAACCGGTGGCGTGGTGATCACCTTCCTCTACTTCTTTGCCATTTGCCCTTTGCTGTGGATTTACGGCGTCACCATTACGAACACCTTCATGACTTTCTGGGAAAACCAGCTCCAGATGCCAGCGCTGAATCGTGGCTTTGTGGCCCTGTTCCTGCTGTTGCTGATGGCGTTTGTAATCTGGTTTGGTAAAGACCTGATGGTCAAGGTGATGAGTTTCCTGGTGTTCCCGTTTATTGCCAGCTTGATTCTGATTTCCCTGTCGTTGATTCCTTACTGGAACTCGGCGGTGATCGACCAGGTCAGCATGAGCGATCTCTCCTTCACCGGGCATGACGGCATTCTGGTCACCGTCTGGCTGGGGATTTCCATTATGGTCTTCTCCTTTAACTTCTCACCGATCGTCTCCTCTTTTGTGGTGTCGAAGCGGGAAGAGTACGAAGGCGAGTTTGGTAAAGAATTTACCGAGCAGAAATGTTCCAAAATCATCGGCCGCGCCAGCATGCTGATGGTCGCCGTGGTGATGTTCTTCGCCTTTAGCTGCCTGTTTACGCTCTCTCCGCAGAACATGGCAGAGGCCAAAGCACAGAACATTCCGGTACTTTCTTACCTGGCAAACCACTTCGCCACGATGTCAGGCACCAAATCGACATTCGCCACCGTGCTGGAATACGGCGCGTCGATCATCGCGCTGGTCGCCATTTTCAAATCCTTCTTCGGCCACTATCTGGGCACGCTGGAAGGGCTGAACGGCCTGGTGCTGAAGTTCGGCTACAAAGGCGATAAAAAGAAAGTCTCCGTCGGCAAACTGAACACCATCAGCATGATCTTCATCATGGGCTCGACCTGGATCGTTGCTTACGCCAACCCGAACATTCTCGACCTTATCGAAGCCATGGGCGCGCCGATTATCGCTTCTCTGCTATGTCTGCTGCCGATGTTCGCCATTCGTAAAGTCCCTGCGCTGGCGAAATTCAGAGGCAGAACCGAGAACCTGTTCGTTACCGCGGTTGGTCTGCTGACCATTCTGAATATCGTTTACAAACTGTTCTGATTTATTGCTCAGGAAGAGCGGAGTAAAGACATGATTGAGTTTCCGGTTGTACTGGTCATTAACTGTGGATCGTCTTCTGTGAAGTTTTCGGTGCTTGATGCGGCAAGCTGTGAGGCGCTGATCACCGGCATCGCGGATGGTGTTAACACGGAAAACGCCTTTATATCCGTGAACGGGGGCGAGCCAGCATCGCTGGCTCGCAAGGACTACGAAGGGGCGCTGGCTGCCATCGCCCTGGAACTGGAAGCGCGCGATTTGATGGGCAGCGTGGCCTTAATTGGCCACCGTATCGCTCACGGTGGCAGCGTGTTCAGTGAGTCCACCCCGATCACTGACGAGGTCATCGACCAGATTCGTGAGATTTCCCCGCTGGCCCCGCTACACAACTACGCCAACCTCAGCGGCGTGGAAGCGGCAAAGCATCTTTTCCCGGGCGTCCAGCAGGTGGCGGTCTTTGATACCAGTTTCCACCAGACGCTAGCGCCGCAGGCATATTTATACGGCTTACCGTACCGCTATTTCGAAGAGCTGGGCGTGCGCCGTTACGGTTTCCACGGCACGTCACATCGTTACGTCGCCCAGCAGGCGTATTCCTTGCTGAATATTCCACAGCATGACAGCGGCCTGGTGATTGCTCACCTCGGCAATGGCGCATCCATTTGCGCCGTGCGTAACGGTGAAAGTGTCGATACCTCAATGGGCATGACGCCGCTGGAAGGGCTACTGATGGGCACGCGTTGCGGCGATGTGGATTTTGGCGCGATGGCGTGGATTGCCCAACAGACCGGCCAGACCCTGGACGATCTGGAACGCGTGGTGAACAAAGAGTCTGGCCTGTTGGGGATCTCGGGCCTCTCTTCCGATCTGCGTACGCTTGAAAAAGCGTGGCATGCCGGGCACGAGCGCGCGCGATTAGCGATTGAGACGTTTGTGCATCGCATCGCGCGGCATATTGCCGGGCACGCCGCGTCACTTCACCGTCTGGACGGCGTGATCTTTACCGGTGGCATTGGCGAGAACTCAACGCTGATCCGCCAGTTGGTGACGGATCGCCTGAAGGTTTTCGGCATCACATTGGATCCGCTGAAAAATGCCCTACCGGGCAGCGCTGGCGAACGAATCATCACGACGGATGATTCATGTGTGCCGTGTGCCGTCATCCCCACTAACGAAGAAAAAATGATCGCGCTGGATGCCATTCGTCTTGGAAAGGTTCATTCAGCCGCTGTTTACGCCTGATACAGAGAGAAAATCATGAAGGTTAATATAGATATCAGCGCGACGCCGTACAGCGACGCGTGGGCCGGGTTCCGCACCAATGAATGGCAAAACACGATCGATGTGCGTGATTTTATTCAGCACAACTATACCCCATACGAAGGCGACGAATCCTTCCTTGCGCAGGCGACGCCTGCTACGACGGCGCTGTGGCATAAAGTGATGGACGGTATTCGACAGGAAAATGCCACGCATGCGCCGGTCGATTTCGATTTGAACGTCGCCACCACCATCACCGCTCATGCGCCTGGTTATATCGACAAGGATCTCGAAACTGTCGTGGGTTTGCAGACGGATAAACCGCTGAAGCGCGCGCTGCATCCCTACGGCGGGATCAACATGATCCGCAGCTCCTTCGAAGCCTACGGACGTGAAATGGATCCGCAGTTCGAATATCTGTTCACGCATCTGCGTAAAACACATAACCAGGGCGTATTTGACGTCTATTCGCCGGATATGATGCGCTGCCGTAAATCGGGTGTGCTCACCGGCTTGCCGGATGGCTACGGTCGCGGGCGTATTATTGGTGATTACCGCCGCGTAGCGCTGTACGGCATTCGCTATCTGGTACGCGAGCGCGAACTGCAGTTTGCCGATCTCCAGTCGAAAATGGAGCGTGGCGACGATCTCGAAGCCACGATCCGCCTGCGCGAAGAGTTGTCTGAGCACCGCCGCGCGCTGCTGCAAATTCAGGAGATGGCGGCGAACTACGGCTTTGATCTCTCGCGTCCAGCCATGAACGCACAGGAAGCGGTGCAGTGGCTGTACTTTGCCTATCTGGCCGCGGTGAAATCGCAAAACGGCGGGGCGATGTCGCTCGGTCGCACGGCGACATTTATCGATATTTATATTGAGCGCGATATGCAGGCAGGACGCCTGAATGAGATCCAGGCGCAGGAGCTGATCGACCATTTCATTATGAAGATCCGCATGGTGCGCTTCCTGCGTACCCCGGAATTCGACACGCTTTTCTCTGGCGATCCGATTTGGGCGACGGAAGTGATCGGTGGCATGGGGCGGGATGGCCGCACGCTGGTGAGTAAATCATCGTTCCGCTATCTTCATACGCTGAACACGATGGGGCCTGCGCCGGAGCCGAATCTGACGATCCTGTGGTCAGAAGAGTTGCCGATTGCTTTTAAAAAATATGCCGCACAAATGTCGATTGCCACCTCATCGTTGCAGTACGAAAACGACGATCTGATGCGAACCGACTTTGACAGCGATGATTACGCCATTGCCTGTTGCGTCAGCCCGATGGTGATTGGTAAGCAGATGCAGTTCTTCGGTGCGCGCGCCAACCTCGCCAAGATCCTGCTGTATGCGATCAACGGCGGTGTGGATGAAAAGCTGAAAATCCAGGTCGGGCCGAAAACCGCGCCGCTGCTGGACGATGTGCTGGATTACGACACGGTGATGGCGAGCCTGGATCACTTCATGGACTGGCTGGCGGTGCAATACATCAGCGCGCTGAATCTCATTCACTATATGTATGATAAATACAGCTACGAAGCCTCGCTGATGGCGCTGCATGACCGCGACGTGCATCGCACTATGGCCTGCGGGATCGCCGGGTTATCCGTTGCAGCCGATTCGCTGTCCGCTATCAAATACGCGACGGTCCAGCCGGTACGCGACCATACCGGTCTGGCGGTGGATTTCGTTATCACCGGGGAATATCCGCAGTACGGTAATAACGACGATCGCGTGGACAGCATCGCCTGTGACCTCGTTGAGCGCTTTATGAAGAAAATTCAGGCGCTGCCAACCTATCGCAACGCCGTGCCTACCCAGTCGATACTGACCATCACCTCTAACGTGGTGTACGGGCAGAAGACCGGCAACACGCCGGACGGACGCCGCGGCGGCACGCCGTTTGCGCCAGGGGCGAACCCGATGCACGGGCGTGACCGCAAAGGGGCGGTGGCGTCGTTAACGTCGGTGGCGAAACTGCCGTTCACCTACGCCAAAGACGGGATTTCGTATACGTTCTCTATCGTGCCGCAGGCGCTGGGCAAAGATGAGGGCGTGCGCAAAACCAACCTGGTCGGGCTGCTGGATGGGTATTTCCACCATGAAGCGTCCATTGAAGGCGGACAGCATCTGAACGTTAACGTGATGAACCGCGAAATGCTGATGGATGCGATTGAGCATCCGGAGAATTACCCGAACCTGACGATCCGCGTTTCAGGCTACGCGGTGCGCTTTAATGCGCTCACTCGCGAGCAGCAGCAGGACGTGATTTCGCGGACCTTCACCCAGGCGATTTAACGCCTGGCGAGCCGACAGGCCCCCTTCCGGTAAGGGGGCTTTTTTGTGCGCAAGAACACTCCAGGCCGCGAAAAATAGGGCCTCTCCGCATTTACATACAAAATTGTTTATATACTTCATCACAGATCGACATCCGTAATTGAAAAATACTTCCCGTGTTTTTTACTGACAGATAATTAAGGATTGTGAGATGAGAAAAATTTTCCGTATCGCGCTGATGGCGATAACTCTGGCGGGCTTAACTGGTGTGGCGCAGGCGGTAGAGGTGGCAACTGCGCCGGAGCCTGCTCAGGATCCCCTCGTTCAGCAGCTGAAACTCAGCAACGATCAGATTACGAAGATTAAAGCGCTGCACAAGCAGCTGGAAGCCGACGTCTTTAACATCCCAACGGATAGCGTAAAAAATGGCTCCTTGATTAACGTGATCCAGTCAGGTAAATGGGATGAGAAAGCGGTCAGAGAGCAGCTGGCTGCGTTTAGCCATATTGAAGAGCAGGCGCGTTACTATCGTATTAAATATTACTTCGATGTGAGCCAGATCCTGACTCCGGAACAGCGCGCTGAGGTTCGCTCACAGTTCGCGCAGGCCATGAGCCGATAAGCTGTCAGCGCTGGCCGGGAAAGCTTACGCAAACCCGGCCCCTGACTTAAACCGGCAAATCAATCAGCAGCGCGCGCAGCGGCGTGTCGGCGACCAGCGTAATATTCGCTTCATCGCGAATAAACGCCCCATCACCGCAGGTGAGCGCTTCTTTCTCTTCCGTGTGCGTCAGCGCATGTACTGTGCCGTGAATCGATTGCAGATAGGCGCGTGGACCGTGAAGCTGGAAGCTCGCCTGTTCCCCTTTCTTCAGCTCGATATGATGCAGCCATACCTGCTGGCGAAGTTGCAGGCTACCGTGACTCCCATCAGGTGAGGCGATCACTTGCTGCTTTTCGCCGCTCAGATTGATCTTCTGCACGGCCGGATTTTCACGTTCTGGACAGGCATCGAGCCACAGCTGCATGCGGGTCAGCGTTTTATCTTTGCTGAGGTTATGCTCGCTGTAACTTATGCCCGGTTGGGTTGAAATCAATAACGCTTCACCCGCTTTCGCCTGGACGTGATGGCCCTCGCTATCGCGATATTCTGCTTCACCTTCGAGGATCAGATTCAGGATATCCACTTTCGGATACGTACGTGGCTGGAAAGACGCGCCCGGAGCGAGCACTTCCTGATTCAGCACGCGCAGTGAGGCGTAACCGAGCAATTTGGGATCAAAGTAGTGTCCAAAGGAAAAGGTGTAGCGGGCCTGCAGCCAACCAAAATCGGCTTGTCCGCACTGTTTTGCTGTTCTTGTCGTAATCATAAAACTGACCTCTCTTTACACTAAAACAATGGTAAAGGTATGGACGCTTCATTGTTAGCCAGATATTCTGCCCGGTATGTTCAAATTTCCTGAATGAGAACGAGATGGCAAAAGAAAGGGCATTGACGCTTGAGGCGCTTCGCGTGATGGACGCGATCGACAGGCGTGGCAGCTTTGCCGCTGCGGCAGACGAGCTGGGGCGCGTTCCGTCTGCGTTGAGCTACACCATGCAGAAGCTTGAAGAAGAGCTGGACGTGGTGCTATTTGACCGCTCCGGTCACCGAACAAAATTCACCAATGTGGGGCGTATGCTGCTGGAGCGCGGGCGTGTTCTGCTGGAAGCAGCCGATAAACTGACGACCGATGCTGAAGCGCTGGCGCGCGGCTGGGAAACGCATCTGACGCTGGTCACCGAAGCGCTGGTACCGACCGCCGCATTATTCCCGCTGGTGGAGCGCCTGGCGAATAAAGCCAATACCCAGCTTTCCGTGATTACCGAAGTGCTGGCGGGCGCGTGGGAGCGTCTGGAAACGGGCAGGGCGGACATTGTGATTGCGCCGGATATGCATTTCCGTTCGTCGTCAGAGATCAATTCAAAAAAACTCTATAGCGTGATGAACGTTTATGTCGCTGCGCCGGATCATCCGATTCATCAGGAGCCGGAACCGCTATCCGAAGTGACCCGCGTGAAGTATCGCGGCGTGGCGGTCGCGGATACCGCGCGCGAACGCCCGGTGTTAACCGTCCAGCTTTTGGATAAACAGCCGCGTCTGACCGTGACGTCGCTGGAGGATAAGCGTCAGGCGCTGTTAGCCGGTTTGGGCGTTGCGACGATGCCGTATCCGTTTGTCGAAAAAGATATTGCCGAAGGGCGCCTGCGCGTCGTTAGCCCGGAATACACCAACGAGGTCGATATCATTATGGCCTGGCGCCGCGACAGCATGGGCGAAGCAAAATCGTGGTGTTTACGCGAAATCCCTAAGCTATTTGCGAATAAATGAGAGTATGCCCGGCAGGCGCAACGCCGCCGGGCAAGAATTATGCGAGACGTTTAGGATCGGGTCCAAAGCGGTTTTCACCCGGCGTGCCGTTCTGACAGCAGAAGACCAGAATCACCAGCCAGCCGATAATCGGGATCAAAATCAGCAGTAACCACCATGCCGAACGGTCGGTGTCATGCAGTCGGCGGAACAGTACCGCCCAGGATGGCAGAAAGACCAACAGCGCATAAATAGTGGTGAGAATGCCTTCGCCGCCCGCGCGCTCCCAGCCCAGGATCCTGTCGACAATCCCTATCACCATGGCGAGAACAAAGTTCACCAGCATGAACATCCAGTACTCTTTGCGACGGGCGCGACCGCCAAATCCCACATAGTTTTTTCAGTACTTTTAGATACCAGTCCATTTTTCCCTTCCCTCAATAGCAATTAATCACTTGTTTTTTAAGCGATCACATTAAGCGTAGACGGGAATAAAAGCGTGGTAAAGGGCACCGTTCGCGTGCCCTTTAGGTGACGGTGTCAATCAACCGAAACGCGTATCGCGGCCGTGTGGCTCATCCAGATCCTGCCACGGACCAATGGAAATAATGCCCGTCGGATTGATGGTTTTATGGCTGCGATAGTAGTGGGTGCGGATGTGACCAAAATCGACGGTTTCGGCGATACCCTCCATCTGATAAATATCGCGCAGGAAACCGTAGAGATTCAGGTAATCGCTGATGCGGTGCTTATCGCATTTAAAGTGGGTGACATACACCGGATCGAATCGCACCAGCGTAGTCCACAGGCGGATATCGGCTTCTGTGAGCGTATTGCCCGTCAGATAGCGGTGCTGTCCCAGGATCTGTTCCAGCCGTTCGAGCGATTCAAAGACTTTTGCGACCGCTTCGTCGTAGGCTTCCTGGCTGGTGGCAAATCCGGCTTTATAGACGCCATTATTTACGTTGTCGTAAATCCAGCTGTTGAGCTCGTCGATTTTATCGCGCAGTTCCGGCGGATAGAAATCACCGGCTCGGGCACCGTGCGCGTCAAAGGCGGTATTGAACATGCGAATGATTTCCGCAGATTCATTGCTGACGATGGTTTGATTTTTTTTGTCCCACAGTACGGGGACGGTGACGCGTCCGGTGTAGTGCGGATCGGCGCGCAAATAGAGCTGATACAGAAAGTCGTGATGATACAGGTCATCGCCGGTGGCGGCGGGGAAATCGCTGTCAAAGGTCCAGCCGTTTTCCAGCATCAGCGGATTCACCACCGAAACAGGAATTAACGCGTCCAGCCCCTTTAACTTACGCACCATCAATGTTCGGTGCGCCCACGGACAGGCCAGCGACACATAAAGATGATAGCGGTCTTTTTCCGCCGCAAAGCCGCCTTCGCCCGTTGGACCCGGTGCCCCATCGGCGGTTAGCCAGTTACGGAAAGCCGAAACAGAACGCTTAAAGCGTCCCCCGGTGGATTTGGTGTCATACCAAATGTCCTGCCAGACGCCGTCAACAAGTTGTCCCATTTTTTCCTCCTGTATAAAACACAAAAGCGAGGAGATATCTCCTCGCTTTTTTATTCAGTATAGCGTGCTTACCACTTTTTATTCAGAACACGGTCGATGCTGAATGCGCCAGGACCGGTGATAGCCAGCAGCAGGAAGCCGCCTGCGATGGTCAGGTTTTTCATGAACATCAGGGAGTTCATGCCTTCCGCAAAGTTGCTGTGGAAGATAAACGCGGTCAGCAGCGTGAAGCCCGCGGTGAACAGTGCTGTGGTGCGAGTCAGGAAGCCGAACAGAATCGCCAGACCGCCGCCAAACTCAAGCAAAATGGTCAGTGGCAACAGGAACCCTGGGACACCCATCGCTTCCATATATTGTTGCGTGCCTGCATAACCGGTAATTTTGCCCCAGCCTGCGGTGATGAACAGAATTGGCATCAAAATACGTGCGACCAGAACACCAACATCTTCTAATTTTTTCATTTTACTCTCCAGGGAACCACAATGGCTGCTGATTATTATTTGTGTGCAAATCCGGGTAGATACCGCGTGTTTGCTGTTGATGGAGAGGAGTGTAAACGTGACGAATGACAATTGTTAGCAAGGAAAACTGTCAATCTTCTTCAAAGATATTGAGTAAGGGAGTGGGCGATGATGCCTTACCCGTTTTTCACCTACGGTGTGAGGGCGCAAAAACAAAAAACGGTAACATGCGTTACCGTTTTCTTTTACTAGCGCAACTGCTGTTGACGCAGTGTGGCCTTCACCAGACGCCAGGCGCTCCACGCACCAAAGCCCCGTCTGGCCCAGCGCACGAGCATGCTGGGATGACGAACTGACCAGATCGCCATCACGCTGCTTCCGACCAATGCCCATGAGCGCATGCTAAGAAGCGTGCTCCAGCCACGATCGTAAACACGCGTCACCTCCAGCCAGTCACGGCGACTGGCGGTCAGGTCCAGCCGTTGCTGCTGGATCTGACTCAACAGATACGCTTTGCGCTTCTGACGTTCAGTTTTGCTGCTCACGGCTTGTCATCCTCCAGCAGCGTGCGGTCGTTGGCCAATTCCTGACGGGTATGGCGCAGCAGCGTAGAGGTGCGCGCCTTATGCATCGTCCAGATCCCGCCTATCAGCGCAGCCACCAACAGCACGACTGTTGTCGCAATCATGGCGTTAAGCCGGTACTGCGGATCGATGGCCCAAATGATCAACACCATCAGGCTCATCAGACCAAACGCGGCGAACAGCATGGTGAGTCCCAGCATTAGCAGCATTTGGAAGAGATTGGCTTTCTCCTCTTCCAGTTCCACTACCGCCAGGCGAACTCGCGTTTCGGCAATGCCGACCAGCGTCGTTAGAATACGCTGGCCGATGCCGAGGACGTTTTTTGCAGGCCCCTGTGCGTGACGAGGATCTTCCATAATTAGCGACGCGTCAGCAGAACGCCCAGGACCACACCCACCGCGGCACCGATGCCTACGCCTGTCCACGGGTTATCGCGTACATATTCGTCCGCGCGAGCTGCCGCTTCGCGAGTCTGTTTCGCCAGCGCATCACCGGTTTCACCCAGGCGATAGCGGCTGTCTTTCAGCGCGCTTTCCGCTTTGCTGCGCAGTTTGCTCAGCTCTTCTTTCGATTTATCGGTCGAAGAGTTCAGCACCTCTTCCAGGGTATCGGCCAGGGATTTCAACTCAGCGCGCAGGTGTTCTGAAGTAGTATCTTTAGACATGATTTTCTCCTGTTGAGATTTCCGTTAACTCAATAATCGCGAGCTTCAAGAGCTTTCAGTTCTTCCTGAGCCTCTTTCAACTTTTCTTCGCGCTTTGCAATCTTATCCGCATCACCTTTCTCTTGCGCCTCTTTCAGGTCGTGACGGCGTTCAGCAATCTCTTCCTTTTGTTCAGCGATTTTCTTCTGGTGATCGGCACGCAGCTTGCTGTCCGAACAGTTGGCTTTTACTTCACTTAACGCTTTTTTCAGGCCATCAATGCGGTTCTGATTGTTATGCTTTTCGGCATAACTGATCTCACGCTGAATGTCCTGTTCTTTCTCCTGACAGAGAGAGTTTGCAAAGGAAGCTGTGCTCAAAGAAAAAAGGGCCAAAGCCAGAGTGATGCGGTATTTCATTATAGAAACCTTCCATTGTGTTACGGCGTTTTAAAGAGAATGCCGCGGTCCAGTATCATGCGGAGAACATCTGTGGGTGCTCCGCGTACTTAAGCATAGTAAGTAAACGGGGGAATCACCAAAGTGAGTGAAAAGATTCAGAATATAGGAAATTAACCAAATCGATGCGATGTGTCACGCAGTCGCGTTAACCACACTGCTGTCTGGCTTTGATCGTCCTGCAGCGCAATGATGTAGCCGCGCGGCAGGGAGCGGTCGAGAACGACTTTCGCTGCGGCGCTTTGCGCGCTGGAATCAAACTTAATCAGCAAAACGTCATCCTGCGGCGTGATGCTTTTAAACTGAATGCCGTTCGCATCCAGATGATGCCAGATATAAAAACCGTCAGGGACGCTCGCCCCCTGACTCACAGGGCGAATCGCCAGGGTAGATTCCTGATGCTGAACTGCGGTCCAGACCAGAATCATCGTGCTGAGCAGAACCAGCGCGATTAACCCATAAGACATGCGGCGCAGGGAGAGGGGCGAAATAACCATATTAGCTCCTGGCCCCGTATTTCTTTTTCAACAGCACGTACAGCGAGCCGAGCAGACCAAAGACCAGCAGCACAACCGGGAGCAACATCAGGCAGGACATCAACTGGTCTTCGTATTTCAGGAACACCGGCGTCTTGCCCAGCAGATATCCGAGGCTGGTTAAAATCAGGACCCACAGCAGACCGCTCATCCAGTTAAAGAACTGGAAACGTGCGTTGTTCAGGCCAGACAGGCCAGCGATGGTCGGTAGAAGTGTACGAACAAAAGCGATGAACCGGGCAATCAACAGGGCCGAAAGACCATGTTTATGGAACAGGTGGTGTGCTCGCTGGTGGTAATGCGCCGGAAGATGAGAAAGCCAGTTCTGGACAATACGCGTATTGCCCAGCCATCGTCCCTGGATATAGCTCACCCAGCATCCGAGGCTGGCGGCGATAGTCAGCAGGAGCACGGTCTGGGGGAATTCCATGGCGCCTTTCGCGCACAAAACACCCACCAACACCAGTAAGCTGTCGCCAGGGAGAAACGCAGCGGGAAGCAGTCCGTTCTCAAGGAACAGAATCATAAACAAGACGAAATAGAGCATGCCAATCATGGAGGGATTGGCCAGGGTTTCGAAATCCTGGGCCCATAAGGCATTCAGTAATTGGGTCAAAAGTTCCATTCAGTGTTCCTGGAGATCGGTTAACGTCTCGCCTGTTATCCGGGTCAAACAGCACAGCGACATCGTTTATAATTTCATTATGGTCGCTCGCGGACACATTGTGGTGGCCAGAACTGTTCCCTGTAAAATGGCTAGGTAAGCAAGCACTAACTAATAAATGCAATTTGCATCCAATTGTAACAAAGGCCAACGTACTGCGTCAGAAAATTTGCGCTCGGCTGGATAAATGATTTTGGCTTAACAAACGGAAGGGAAGCGAGGCTTTTTACACAGGCTGACACTATATTTGTTTTACTTACCCCTGCATGCCGGAAGGCGCATCGGTGCGCCCGCCAGCGAAGAGCGTTTCTATTTTGCCTGACTGGATGCCGTATCGAGGTGAACGACGGGATTATCAGCAAAAAGATAGCGGTCTGCATTGAATTCAAAGTCGTCACTGGTTTCGTTGAACAGCATCAGTTTGGTGTTTTCCAGATGCTGCCACATCGCCAGTTTTGCCGCATGCGGATCTTTACGAATCAGCGCCTTAAGAATTTGGTCATGATCGTCACACCAGTTATCCACGGTACGTAAATCGATGTGATCGTGCAGTTTCTTCCAGTACGGGTTATGAACGCGCTGAGTCCACATTTTTTCGACGATTGCCGCAAGAGCCGTATTTTGCGTTGCCAGCGCCACCTGAACGTGGAATTGCAGGTCCCATTCTGAATCGCGGAAGCATTTTTCCTTACGCGCATTGTCCTGGATTTCCATCAATTTCATGATGTCCTGCTTGGTCACCTGCGTAGCGGCAAACTCCGCGATATTACTTTCAATAAGCTGTCGCGCCTGAAGCAGCTCAAACGGACCGTAGCTGGCGAATTCCAGGCTTTCGTCTGGAACAGGGGAATGTTTAGGCAGATTAGAGATCACATGAATGCCGGAGCCTTTGCGCACTTCGACGTAACCTTCCACTTCGAGCATGATAATGGCTTCACGAACCACGGTGCGGCTGACGCTCTTTTCGTCAGCAATAAAGCGTTCTGCCGGGAGTTTATCCCCCACCAAATAGACGCCTTGCTCGATGCGGCTTTTCAGCTCGGCAGCAAGTTGCTGATACAAACGACGGGGTTCAGTGATTTCCATATGCGCTCCAGGCAAGGTACGACGGATGATTTGTTATACCACTTTTGCGAGCCAGTCTCCAGATTTCCCCCTGTTTCGCCATAAAAAAAGCCGCCCGGAGGCGGCTTTAATCAATATTGTGAACGGGGCTAACTTTGTGCGGCGGGCCCACCCACCGAGCTGTTTTGTAGCTCCTCGGCTGACTGGTTTTTCAGTACCGTCCAGATAACGACAGCCCCCATCAGATCGAAGATAGCCAGTACAGCGAACAGCGGGCTGAAGCCGATGGTATCCGCCAGCGCACCGACGACCAGGGCAAACATGGTACTCGCGGTCCAGGCTGCCATCCCGGTCAGGCCGTTGGCGGTTGCCACTTCGTTACGTCCAAAGACGTCAGAAGAGAGGGTAATCAGTGCGCCAGACAGGGACTGGTGAGCAAAACCACCAATACACAGCAGACCAATTGCCACGTATGGGCTGGTGAAGAGACCGATCATGCCCGGGCCAATCATCAGGAGTGCGCCCATGGTGACCACCATTTTACGGGAAACGATCAGGTTCACACCAAACCAGCGCTGGAACAGCGGCGGCAGATAGCCCCCAACGATACAGCCCAGGTCAGCGAACAGCATTGGCATCCAGGCAAACATCGCGATCTCTTTCAGGTTAAAGCCGTAGACTTTAAACATGAACAGCGGGATCCAGGCGTTGAACGTTCCCCAGGCCGGTTCTGCCAGGAAACGTGGCAGGGCAATACCCCAGAACTGGCGGGTGCCCAGGATCTGCCACGGCGTCATTTTCTTGCCATTGTTGGTCTGGTGTTGAGACTCCTGACCGCTAATGATGTATTCACGTTCTTCGTCAGACAGTTTCTTCTGATCGCGCGGGTGTTTGTAGAAAATCAGCCACGCCATCGCCCAGGCAAAGCTCAGTACGCCGGAGATGATGAACGCCAACTGCCAGCTGTGCATCACGATAGCCCACACCACGAGCGGAGGAGCAATCATCGCGCCAATAGAAGAACCGACGTTGAAGTAACCCACGGCGATGGAGCGCTCTTTTGCCGGGAACCATTCGGAACTGGCTTTCAGGCCCGCAGGGATCATTGCTGCTTCTGCCGCACCGACCGCACCACGTGCTAACGCCAGTCCGCCCCAGCTTCCTGCCAGTGCGGTTGCACCACAGAAAATCGCCCAGGTTACGGCGAAGAAGGCGTAGCCCACTTTGGTGCCGAGAACATCCAGAAGGTAGCCCGCAACAGGCTGCATGATGGTATAAGCCGCGGAGTAAGCCGCGATAATGTATGAGTATTGCTGCGTGGAGATATGCAGCTCTTCCATTAGCGTTGGCGCAGCCGCTGCTATGGTGTTACGCGTCAGGTAACCCAGCACGGTGCCGAGCGTCACCAGTGCAATCATGTACCAACGTAACCCTTTAATTTTACGCATGTAAAACCTCATCGTTATAGTATTGCCGCGCCTGAGCACGGTAACATCTCGACCGTTTCCGGGAGCTGTCTTGTAACGGGAGGGCGTAACGGGAAGTGACTCCCGGAACGGCCCGAACCTTGCCATAAGTAATCGTGCATAAGTCGGTATCCGTACCGCTAATTCCGATGTTTAAACACCGGTAATGCATTCCGTCGGCTTATATGTTGCGACGGCGAAAAGATAACTTGTCATACAACTTTAAAAGGTGAGTGACATCACAAAAGCGTGAATCTTAGTGTGGTCATTATTTTCACGATATGAAGCCAGTGCTGGCGCGGTTTGCGTTGAGGTTTGCTCCTTTGGGGGTAATTTTTTTGTCGACGTTTATTGATCTAACTCACGAAAAAAACTTCTGCCGCTGGAAATTGGTGTGATAACTTTGCAGCATCTGAACATAAGTTTCTGACGCTCTCGTTATAGAGGAAGATGATAATGACGCCGTTTATGACCGAAGATTTCCTATTAGATACCGAATTTGCTCGCCGTCTGTACCATGACTACGCAAAAGACCAGCCGATTTTCGACTACCACTGCCATTTGCCGCCGCAGCAGGTTGCCGAAAATTACCGCTTCAAAAACCTGTATGACATCTGGCTGAAGGGTGACCACTACAAATGGCGTGCGATGCGCACCAACGGTGTGGCGGAGCGCCTGTGTACAGGCGATGCGACTGACCGCGAGAAGTTTGATGCGTGGGCAGCAACCGTGCCACACACCATCGGTAACCCGCTGTATCACTGGACACATCTGGAACTGCGTCGCCCATTTGGTATCACCGGCAAACTGCTGTCGCCAACCACTGCTGACGAAATCTGGAACCAGTGTGGCGATTTGCTGGCGCAGGATAACTTCTCTGCACGCGGCATCATGAAGCAGATGAACGTGAAGATGGTCGGCACCACTGACGATCCGATTGATTCTCTTGAACACCACGCGATCGTCGCGAAAGACACCTCTTTCGATATCAAAGTGCTGCCGAGCTGGCGCCCGGATAAAGCCTTCAATATTGAGCAGGCGACGTTCAGCGACTACATGGCGAAACTGGCCGAAGTGTCTGATACCGATATCCGTCGCTTCACCGATCTGCAATCCGCGCTGACCAAACGTCTGGACCACTTTGCCGCCCACGGCTGTAAAGTCTCTGACCACGCGCTGGACGTGGTGCTGTTTGCTGAATCAAACGAAGCAGAACTGGATAGCATCCTGGCACGCCGTCTGTCCGGTGAAAGCCTAAGCGAACACGAAGTGGCGCAGTTTAAAACTGCGGTGCTGGTCTTCCTGGGCGCAGAATACGCGCGTCGCGGCTGGGTTCAGCAGTATCACATCGGTGCGCTGCGCAACAATAACCAGCGTCAGTTCAAACTGCTGGGCGCAGACGTTGGCTTTGACTCCATCAACGATCGCCCGCTGGCAGAAGAGCTGTCAAAACTCCTGAGCAAACAGAACGAACAAAATCTGCTGCCAAAAACCATCCTGTACTGTCTGAACCCGCGCGACAACGAAGTGCTGGGCACCATGATCGGCAACTTCCAGGGCGAAGGCATGCCAGGCAAGATGCAGTTCGGTTCCGGCTGGTGGTTCAACGATCAGAAAGACGGCATGGAACGTCAGATGACGCAGCTGGCGCAGTTAGGTCTGTTGAGCCGCTTCGTCGGCATGCTGACCGACAGCCGCAGCTTCTTGTCCTATACCCGCCATGAATATTTCCGCCGCATTCTGTGCCAGATGATTGGTCGCTGGGTGGCTGCAGGTGAAGCGCCCGCTGACATTCAACTGCTGGGTGAAATGGTGAAAAACATCTGCTTTAACAATGCGCGCGACTACTTCGCCATTGAACTGAACTAAGGCCGTTTGAGGTTGATATGCAATACATCAAGATCCATTCGCTGGATAACGTTGGCGTAGCACTGGCAGATTTGGCCGAAGGGACGGAAGTCACTTTCGACACGCTTTCGGTCACGTTACGCCAGGCCATTGGGCGTGGACACAAATTTGCCCTGATCCCCATTGCTAAAGGGGAAAACGTGGTGAAATACGGTTTGCCCATCGGCCATGCGCTGGCGGACATTGCGCCGGGTGAATACATTCACTCTCACAATACCCGCACCAATCTCAGCGATCTGGACGAGTACAGCTATCAACCTGATTTTCAGGCCGAAGTTGGGCAGGCGGCAGATCGCGACGTTGAGATCTATCGCCGCGCCAGCGGGGAAGTGGGGATCCGCAATGAGCTGTGGATCCTGCCTACCGTCGGCTGTGTGAACGGGATCGCGCGTCAGATCCAGACGCGTTTTCTGAAAGAAACCCACGACGCCGAAGGCACCGACGGGGTATTCCTGTTTAGCCACACTTATGGCTGCTCACAGCTCGGTGACGACCACATTAACACTCGCACCATGCTGCAAAACATGGTGCGCCACCCCAATGCGGGTGCGGTGCTGGTGATTGGCCTCGGCTGCGAGAACAACCAGGTGGATGCTTTCCGCGAAACGCTGGGAGATTTCGATCCTGACCGCGTGCACTTTATGGTGTGTCAGCATCAGGATGACGAAGTGGAAGCGGGGCTTGAGCAACTGCATCAGCTGTATGACGTGATGCGTCACGACAAACGTGAGCCGGGCAAACTGAGCGAGCTGAAGTTTGGTCTGGAGTGCGGCGGTTCCGATGGCCTGTCAGGCATTACCGCTAACCCGATGCTGGGGCAATTCTCGGACTACATGATCAGCAACGGCGGCACGACCGTACTGACCGAAGTCCCAGAAATGTTTGGCGCTGAACGCATTCTGATGAGCCATTGCCGCGACGAAGAGACGTTCGAAAAAACCGTCACCATGGTGAACGATTTCAAACAATATTTCATCGCGCACAATCAGCCGATTTACGAAAACCCATCGCCGGGTAACAAAGCGGGCGGGATCACCACGCTCGAAGAGAAATCCCTTGGCTGCACGCAGAAAGCGGGCGCAAGCCAGGTGGTGGACGTGCTGCGTTATGGCGAACGTTTGAAAACCCACGGTCTGAATCTGCTCAGCGCGCCGGGCAATGACGCCGTCGCCACCAGTGCTCTGGCAGGCGCAGGCTGTCATATGGTGCTGTTCAGTACTGGTCGCGGTACGCCTTACGGCGGTTTTGTTCCGACGGTGAAAATTGCCACCAACAGCGAACTGGCTGCCAAGAAAAAGCACTGGATCGACTTCGATGCCGGTCAGCTGATTCACGGCAAAGCGATGCCGCAACTGCTGAATGAGTTCATCGATACCATCGTTGAATTTGCCAACGGCAAGCAGACCTGTAACGAGAAGAATGATTTCCGCGAACTGGCAATCTTTAAGAGTGGTGTGACGCTGTAAGTCGCGAGCGGGCGGATGCCCTCAGCCCGGTCCTCTTCCACGGGGAAAGGGGCAAACACTAAAAACGGCAACCTTCGGTTGCCGTTTTGCTTTTCCCTTTGCCATCGAGCATTTCTTTTTAACTGCGCAGAGCGTTCTTCGCTAAACGCGCGTCTTCTGCCTGGCATGCGGCGGCGGTGAACAGCACGTCGGTTGAAGAGTTCAACGCGGTTTCGCAAGAGTCCTGCAATACGCCGATAATAAAGCCAACGGCGACCACCTGCATGGCGATCTCATTCGGGATGCCGAACATATTACATGCCAGCGGAATCAGCAGCAGCGAACCTCCCGCCACACCCGATGCGCCACAGGCGCACAGCGATGCCACCACGCTCAGCAACAGGGCTGTTGGCAGGTCAACCGGGATACCCAGCGTATGAACTGCTGCCAGCGTCAGCACCGTAATGGTGATAGCCGCGCCAGCCATGTTGACGGTTGCGCCCAACGGAATGGAGACCGAATAGGTGTCACGATCCAGATTCAGCTTCTCGGCCAGCGCCATATTCACCGGAATATTCGCCGCAGAGCTGCGGGTAAAGAATGCATACACGCCACTTTCACGCAGACAGGTGAGAACCAGCGGATAAGGGTTGCGACGGATCTGCCAGAAGACCAGCAGCGGGTTAATCACCAGCGCCACCAGCAGCATACAACCAATCAGCACGATCAGCAGTTGGGCGTAGCCCCAAAGCGTCTCGAAACCCGTGGTCGCCAGCGTGGAGGAGACCAGGCCGAAGATACCGATTGGCGCAAAGCGAATGACGATTTTTACCATAAAGGTCACGGCGTTTGAGACATCGTTGACCAGGTTTTTCGTTGTTTCGTTACCGTGACGCAGCGCAAAGCCCAGGCCAACCGCCCAAACCAGAATGCCAATATAGTTAGCGTTAAGCAGGGCATTAACAGGGTTAGAAACCATGCTCATCAGCAGGCCGCGTAACACTTCCACAATACCGGATGGCGGTGTGATATCGCCCGCCGCGCTGGACAGATGCAAGGTGGACGGGAACAGGAAACTGAACACCACCGCGGTCAGCGCGGCAGAAAATGTCCCCAGCAGGTAAAGGAACAGAATAGGGCGGATATTGGTTTTTTGTCCGTGCTGATGGTTGGCAATAGAGGCCATTACCAGCATCAAAACGAGTATTGGTGCTACCGCTTTCAACGCGCCGACAAACAGCGTGCCGAGCAAACCGACCGCTTCAGCCGCCGGTTTTGAGATCAGCGCCAGCAGAATACCCAATACCAGGCCTACCAGTATTTGTTTAACCAGGCTGCCCTGCGCAATACGCGCGAGCAGACCAGACGATTGCATGGTCATAGTCAATCCTTAAGTGAAATTGTGTTCCATCCTGGATGCGTTCTGGGCCGCATTTATGTCCGGATGTAAGTAAATGTTTGCCTGGTTGAGTATAGGGAAAAGGCGCGCAGGGGGAAGTGTAAAATGCTGGAATTTACGTGTTGCGTCATATTTTTTAACTATTATTTAACATTTTTGCGGCTTGTGCGAGGTAAAAGCAAAGCGGTAACGTCAGTTACCGTTTTTAGTGTTTACTCCCTCTCCCGTGGGAGAGGGCTGGGGTGAGGGCATCAAACTGCAGAGATCTACTGCGCCTGCTGCTTCTTATCGTTCTGATGGTTAACCCATGCGTTAATCACCAGCGTCAGCGCCAGAATACCAAACACAATGCCCAACGAAATCGCGATTGGAATATGGTAGAAATCAACGATCAGCATCTTGATACCGATGAAGACCAGAATCACTGACAGACCATATTTGAGCATGGAGAAGCGCTCAGCCACGCCGGCCAACAGGAAGTACATCGCACGCAAGCCGAGGATCGCAAACAGGTTAGACGTCAGGACGATGAACGGATCGGTGGTTACCGCGAAAATTGCCGGAATACTGTCGACCGCGAAAATTACGTCACTCAGTTCAACCAGAATCAGCACCAGCAGCAGCGGCGTGGCAAACAGCAGGCCGTTCTTACGCACGAAGAAATGCTCGTTATCAATGGTGTCGGTCATGCGTAGATGACCACGGATCCATTTCACCAACGGCTTCTCGCCAATCCCGGTTTCGTCCTCTTTTGCCAGTGCCATTTTGATACCGGTAAACAGCAGGAATGCGCCAAACACGTACAGCAGCCATTCGAACTGCGTAATCAGCCAGCTACCGGCGAAGATCATGATGGTACGCAGGATGATCGCACCCAGCACGCCGTAAACCAGCACGCGGCGCTGAAGGGCAGCAGGAACGGCAAAATAGCTGAACAGCATCAGCCAGACAAAGACGTTATCGACGGCTAAGGCTTTCTCAATCAGATAACCCGTGAGGAATGCGAGCGCCTGAGGATCGGCTACTGCGCGGCCTTCGGTTGAGGCCAGATACCACCAGAACGCGGCGCAAAACAGCAGAGAGAGGGTGACCCACACCAGCGACCAGGCGGCGGCCTGTTTCATGGTCATGCCATGTGCGCCGCGACGACCCTGTAAAAACAGATCGATCGCCAGCATGATGACCACCACCACTGCGAATCCGCCCCATAACATTGGAGTGCCGACAGAATGCATACTTTTTTCCTTACGCTACGAGCCTATTCCACAAGGCTATTTTGCTTGCCATTTTGAACCTGGGCAGTGCTCGCAATCCTCACGTACTCCGTGTACGTTCAGGTTGCTGCGCGCTGTCCGTGTTCAAACTGTCTGCGCCAATAACACCTTCTGGGTAGGCTATAAAAAACAAAAACGGCTAACGTCAGAAGACGATAGCCGTTGCGTTTTTTATGCAGGGACCTCGCCTTCCGGCAAGGTCTCACTTACAACGAAAAGACCACGTTAGTGACTCTTTTTCGTTGCCCGGCGACCGGATGCGGTATTACACGCATCGTAATGACGACCCACCGGCAATGAAGTTACTCCCCTTTGCAGGTAACAAAATATGTCAGCGGACGCGTTTCGTCAATGGCTGACCGAATTCTCTTACACAGCTTTACGCGATGGCTTCAGCGCTCACGCCATCCGCAGGGAAAACCACGCCCGTCTGACGACGGATTTCCGTCTGCAGTTTCGCTGTCGTACGACTTACCGCCAGCCCAGGGTGATTCACTTCGTTATTTTCTACCAGGCGAGCGAAGACCTCTGCCTCATAGAGCATAGTGTTAATATGTTGAGGCTGCGTCAGCTCCTGCGGCTTTCCACCGCGCGGCACAAAGCTCACCTTCTGGCATTCTGAAATTTTTTCGATCACCAACGATCCGGCTTCGCCCTGAATTTCGCTCGGTAGCACGGAATCGCTGACTTTAGAATGCTGTAGCGTCACGCTGAAATCACCGTAATCCATTACCACCACACCGTGCGCATCCACGCCGCTGTCCAGCAGGCTGGCGGTGGCCATCACGCCGTGCGGCTCGCCCCAGAGTGCAACCGCAGAGGCCAGGCAGTAAAAGCCGATATCCATAATCGACCCATTCGAGAACGCCGGATTAAAGGTGTTCGGGTTTTCGCCATCCAGATAGCGCTGATAGCGCGAGGAATACTGGCAGTAGTTAATAAACGCTTTGCGCACCTTGCCAAGCTTTGGCAGCGATTGCTGCAACAGCAGGAAATTCGGCAGGCTGGCGGTTTTGAACGCTTCGAACAACACCACCTGGTTTTCGCGCGCCAGGGCGATAGCGGCTTCCACTTCCTGAATATTCGACGCCAGCGGCTTCTCGCAAATCACATGCTTTTTATGGGCGAGGAACTGCAGGGTTTGTTGCGAATGCAGAGCGTTCGGGCTGGCGATATAGACCGCGTCGATTGCGTCGCTTTGCGCCATGTCGTCGAGCGAGGTAAACAGATGTTCGACGGGATAATCGCTTGCAAAAGACTGCGCCTGTTCAAGGCTGCGGGAATAAACGGCGGTGAGTTTGTATTTGCCGGTTTCATGGGCGGCGTCAACGAACTGGCGCGTGATCCAGTTCGTACCAATAACAGCGAAACGTATCATAAACGTTCACGTACTCCGTAGCAGGGAACCTTTTTTCACTGTAGCACGGCATCATGACAAAACCAGTGCGCTAAAACGCATCCCCGTCATTCTTCAAGCAGCAGGTGCGTTGGCTTTCCTCACTCAACTCAGTCACTGACTTTAGTCAGCTCCTGGGATTCGTTGCGTCGCCGCGTTACTCGGCCTATGGCCTCGCCCCTTCGGGGTCAGCGCCAGCGCTGCTCAAGGAACAAGTGCCTTGTCCTGCAACTCGAATTATTTAGGGGCAACCCTTTAACGATAAATGCGTTAGCCACAGGCGCGTATCAAACTCAAGCTGGTGATACTGCGGTTCCATATGGCAGCACAAAGAGTAGAACGCTTTGTCGTGCTCTTTCTCCTTCAGATGTGCCAGCTCATGCACCACGATCATGCGCAAAAACGCTTCCGGCGCGTTGCGAAAAACGGTCGCCACGCGGATTTCGGCTTTGGCCTTCAGCTTGCCGCCCTGGATGCGCGAAATCGAAGTATGTAAACCGAGTGCATTTTTCAACACATGGATCTTGTTGTCATACATCACTTTATTGATCGGCGGGGCGCTCTTCAGATACCGGTTTTTCATATCCTGCGTATACTGCCAAAGGGCCTTATCGGTCGCGAAATCGTGCGTGCCTGGATAGCGTTTTTCCAGCACCGATCCCAGCTTTTGCTCGGTAATTAACGTGCGAACCTGAGTCAGTAAATTCTCTGGATAGCCCTGGAGATAAGTTAGTTGGTTCATCAAAGCCCCAAATGAAGAGGAAAACGGGTATACTCACGCACCCTTTTCAGGGATACGCCAAATTTTACCATTCAGGAGGGCCGATGAGCCACTTAGACAACGGTTTCCGTTCACTCAACCTTAAACGTTTCCCGGAAACGGACGACGTTAACCCGCTGCAGGCGTGGGAAGCGGCGGATGAATATTTGCTGCAACAGTTGGATGACACCGAAATCAGCGGCCCGGTTCTGGTCCTGAATGATACCTTCGGTGCGCTGGCCTGCGCGCTGGCCGAGCATACGCCTTACAGCATCGGCGATTCCTATCTCAGTGAACTCGCCACCCGCGAGAACCTGCGCCACAACGAGATTGCTGAATCCAGCGTCAAGTTCTTAGACAGCACCGCGGAATATCCGCAGGCGCCGGGCGTCGTGCTGATTAAAATTCCTAAAACGCTGGCCCTGCTGGAACAGCAGCTGCGCGCGCTGCGCCTGGTCGTGACGCCGCAAACGCGCATTATCGCGGGCGCAAAGGCGCGTGATATTCACAACTCCACGCTGGAGCTGTTCGAAAAAATTCTGGGCACCACTACCACGACGCTTGCCTGGAAAAAGGCGCGTCTCATCAACTGTATCTTCACTGAGCCCGCTCTGGTGGACGCACAGCAGATGTTAAGCTGGAAGCTGGAAGGCACCGACTGGACGATTCATAACCACGCAAACGTCTTCTCCCGTACCGGGCTGGACATTGGCGCGCGCTTCTTCCTGGAACATCTGCCGGGCAATCTGGAAGGCGAAATCGTCGATCTCGGCTGCGGTAACGGCGTGGTAGGCCTGACGCTGCTGGAGAAAAACCCGGAGGCGAGTGTCCTCTTTACGGATGAATCGCCAATGGCCGTCGCCTCCAGCCGCCTCAACGTTGAAACCAACATGCCCGAAGCGCTGGATCGCTGCGAGTTTATGATCAACAACGCGCTGTCTGGCGTGGAGCCGTTCCGCTTTAACGCCGTGCTGTGCAACCCGCCGTTCCATCAGCAGCATGCGCTGACGGATAACGTCGCGTGGGAGATGTTCCACCACGCCCGCCGCTGCCTGAAAATCAACGGCGAGCTGTATATCGTGGCGAACCGTCATCTGGACTACTTCCACAAGCTGAAGAAGATCTTCGGTAACTGCACCACCATCGCCACCAACAATAAATTCGTGGTGCTCAAAGCCGTGAAGCTGGGTCGTACCCGCTAAGATTTGGGTGAGTGCAGCCTGATGCCCTCACCCCAGCCCTCTCTCGCGGGAGAGGGAGCAAAGATTAAAAACGGTGACTACGGTTACCGTTTTTTTTACAGCCTGCAGCCTGATGCCTTCAACTCGATCCTCTCCCATGGGGAGAGGGAGCAAAGACTAAAAACGGTGACTGTCGTTGCCGTTTTGCATTCATCTCCAGCGTCATCGGGCAATGCTAAATAGCCAGTGCCAGTTTCGTGCCTTGCGCGATCGCGCGTCGGGCATCCAGCTCCATCGCCACGTCGCACCCGCCAATTAAATGTACTGCGATTCCGGCTTCGCGTAACGGATCCGCCAGCTCACGACGCGGCTCCTGCCCGGCACATAAAATCACCTGATCCACGCGTAACAGCTGCGGCTCCCCGCCGATCGTTACATGTAATCCGTCGTCATCGATTTTCTGATAACTGACCGCCGGGATCATCTTCACGCCGCGTGAAAGCAGGGTGGTGCGATGGATCCAGCCGGTGGTTTTGCCCAGTCCTTCGCCCGGTTTGCTGGCTTTGCGCTGAAGCATCACAATCTGGCGCGGGCTTTTTGGCAACTGCGGGCCTTCCGGGCGCAGACCGCCGGACTGATTCAGGCTGGTGTCGATCCCCCATTCCACGCAGAACTCGGCGATATTCTGACTGGTGGCCTCTCCCGGCTGGCTAAGATACATCGCGGTATCAAAGCCGATCCCACCGCAACCGATAATCGCCACCTTTTCGCCCACAGGAACTTTGTCGCGCAAGACGTCGAGATAACTCAGTACCTTAGGATGATCGATGCCCTCGATCTCTGGCGTACGTGGGGCGATCCCGCTGGCTAAGATCACGTCGTCAAATCCCGCCAGATCCGGTGCGGTGACGAAGTGATTGAGGCGCAGATCCACGCCCGTTAGTGCGATCATTTTCCGGTAATAGCGCAGTGTCTCGTAAAACTCCTCTTTGCCGGGGATCTGTTTGGCGATGTTGAACTGTCCGCCGATCTCTGCGGCGGCGTCAAACAGCGTGACCACATGCCCACGCGACGCGGCATTCACCGCAAAAGCCAGGCCAGCGGGGCCAGCACCCACCACCGCCAGACGTTTGATTTTCACCGCCGGTACGATTGGCATTTTGGTTTCGTGGCAGGCGCGCGGGTTGACCAGACAAGAGGTCACCTTGCCGACGAAAATCTGATCCAGACAGGCCTGATTGCAGCCGATGCAGGTATTGATCTCATCAGCGCGATCGCTTTGCGCTTTGGACAGCAGTTCGGCATCAGCGAGGAACGGACGCGCCATCGACACCATATCCGCATCGCCATTTGCCAGCACATCGTCTGCGACCTGCGGATCGTTTATGCGGTTGGTGGTCACCAGCGGAATCGACACTTTGCCTTTCAGCTTGCGCGTTACCCAGCTAAACGCCGCGCGAGGTACGGCGGTGGCGATGGTAGGAATACGCGCTTCATGCCAGCCGATGCCGGTATTAATGATCGTAGCCCCCGCCGCTTCGATCGCCTGCGCCAGCTGTACGGTTTCGTCAAACGTGCCGCCGCCTTCCACCAGATCGATCATCGACAGGCGGAACACAATAATAAAATCTGTTCCGACGCGCGCGCGTACGGCACGCACCACGTCGACGGCAAAGCGCATTCGGCGCGCATAATCACCACCCCATTCGTCGTCGCGCTGGTTAGTGCGTGCCACCAGGAATTCGTTAATCAGATAACCTTCGGACCCCATGATTTCGACGCCGTCATAACCGGCTTCACGCGCCAGCGCGGCGCAGCGGGAAAAATCATCAATCAGTGCGAGAATCTCGTCATGCGTCAGGGCGTGGGGTTTGAAACGGTTGATCGGCGCCTGAATCGCCGACGGTGCCACCAGATGCGGCTGATAGCTATACCGCCCGGTATGCAGGATTTGCAGGGCGATTTTGCCGCCCTCTTTGTGTACCGCGTCCGTCACTATTCGATGCTGCGGCAACTGGCTGACATCGTTCAGCACCGCACCGCCTTCCATTCCGACGCCAGACAGCGCGGGTGCTACGCCACCGGTCACAATCAGTGCCACGCCGTGACGGGCGCGCTCGGCATAAAACGCCGCTAGCCGTTCAGCACCCTCCGGATGTTCTTCCAGACCGGTATGCATTGAGCCCATTAACACGCGGTTTTTGAGCGTAGTAAAGCCCAGATCAAGCGGGGCGAATAACGACGGGTAGCGGCTCATAATCTCTTCCAATGTAAAATTATTGTTATGTGGTCGGATGAGTTACTAATTTAGCCAGTCGCCGGGAAAAGGGAAAAGGGGAGTGTGGTGAATGTGATGAGAGTCAAAGATTGCTGCTGCCGGACGCTCACCCGCTTCCCTAAGGGGCGATGGAATCGTCTTGAGCAGTTTGAGGGGATGAGCGGAAGGGGCGCGGGCAGGTTTGAATCAACGGAGTTACTCACCAGGACTTTCCCTCTCCCGTGGGGAGAGGGAAAGTCCTGGTGCGATATTAAAAGGCTGATTCGATCTGGTCTTCTCCCTCTCCCTTAGTGAGAGGACCGGGGTGAGGGCGCGCGCACCAGCCCAGGCGCTTGCCACATCGACGTGGTGAGACCGCTGTCGACCAGGCCAAGCTGATCGGCATACACCGCCTGCCATTTTTGCATCATCCCGTCATACAGCTCACGATGTTCTGGATTCGGCGTAAATTCCCGGCTCCATTTCACCAGCCTCTCACCCGTTGCAGCCATATCATCATACAGCCCCGCACCCGTTCCCGCCGCAATCGCGCAGCCAAGCGCCGTTGCTTCTTTGACGTCCGGCACGCGCACAGGCAGCCCGGTGACGTCGCTTAAAATCTGGCTCCACAGCGCGCCTTTCGCACCGCCACCGGCGAACACCAGGCTCTCAAACGTCACGCCGGAAAAGCGTGAAATCTGCGCCAGATTGCAGGCTGAGACAATCGCCGCGTTCTCTTCCAGCGCGCGGAACAGCGTCGCTTTGTTGCACTTTTCCGGGTCAATGGAAAGATTGATAAACGACGGCGCGGCGTGATACCACTGCTTGAAATGCATGGCATCAGAAAATATTGGCATCACGCCGTGGGAACCTGCCGGAACGCGATTGGCCATCTCCTCAAGCAGAGCATAAGCGTCCATTCCCATGCGCTCGGCAATCAGTTTTTCTTCCGCGCAAAAGGCGTCGCGGAACCAGCGCATCGTCAGCCCGGTAAAGAAACTGATCGACTCCGCCTGCGCCATGCCCGGAATGACGTGTGGATTCACCCGAATATTCATGTCCGGATCGGTACGCACCTCCGGCAGATTCACCACCTGCTGCCAGAACGTCCCGCCGAGAACCGCCGTTTGCCCGGCACGCACAACCCCTAAACCCAGACAGCCCAACTGCACGTCGCCACCGCCCATCACGACGGGCGTCCCTTCGCGCAGGCCGCTTTGTGATGCGGCGGCTTTGGTCACCGCCCCCAGCACGGTGCCCGTCTCTTTAACCGGAGAGAGAATATCGGCGCGCAGCCCGGCCATATCCAGCAGGGCTGGACGCCAGTCGCGGCTAAACAGATCGAGCATGCCGGTAGTGCCCGCATTCGACGGGTCTACCGCCAGTTCGCCGGACAGCTTCGCCGCCAGCCAGTCGCTGATCATGGTGATGGTCGCCGCGTTGCGATAAATATCGGGGCGGTGATGCGCCAGCCACAGCAGGCGCGGCATGGCGCTCAGCGCCAGCGTTTGGCCGGAGACGTCATACACTTCGGATTCAAAGCGGTTGTCGTGAATTTCTTTAAGCTCTGCCACTTCGCGGCTGGCGCGAGCGTCGACGTTGGCGCAGGCCCAGATGGCATCGCCGTTGCGATCGTATAACACGATCCCTTCGCGCATGGAGCAGCAGGCGACGGACTGAATATCTGCGGCATTGAGATGCGCGCGATCCAACGCCTGGTGAATACACTGGCAGGCCAGCCGCCAGTTGGTGTCGAGATCAAATTCCATCGAGCCGGGCACGTTTTCCACGCTCAGGTGTTTCCACTCAGCCTGTCCGACTGAAATCTGATTGCCGTGCAAATCAAACACAACGGCGCGAACGCTTCCCGTCCCTGCATCTAACGCTAAAAGGTAACTCATGAGCTTGCCTCGTGTCAGGCGCAGGGCGACTCTTATCCAGCCAGAGCCAGCACCGCGCGGGCTGTCGTCTCTTCCGTCACCAGGCCATTGATAAGGCGACCTTTCAGTGCGGCATAAATCGCATCTGCTTTTTCTTCCCCTCCCGCCACGCCGACAATGGTAGGCAGCTGCGCCAGTTCATCGAGCGTCACGCCGAGTAATTCGTGGTGGATCTCAAGATCAGAAACCCGTTCGCCCGCCGCATTCAGGAAATAACCGAGGATATCGCCCACTGCGCCTTTGCGGGCGTACATCAGCTGTTCGCCTTCGCTGATATAACCGGCGCGTAAAATTGTCGCGTCACGACGCTGATTGACTGAACCAATGCCAACGACGGCGGCATCGGCAGCGGTTGCCGCAAGGATGACGTCCCGCACGCTGGCTTCGCGTTTTAAAATGCCCGCCACTTCTGCGGAGGAAACGCGCAGCGGGGCAGGGATCATGCTGACGCTACAGGCGGCATCAAGCTGGCCGATGCCGGTCATGTATGGCCCCACACCGCCCGAAAGCGTCACCAGCCGCACCTGCTGCGAGCTAATAAATCCGCTTAAGTGCTGAATACAGCTCATGGTGGTTTCACCAAATCCCACGGCCAGCAGTTGCCCCGGTTCCAGCACGCCCATCAACGATTGTGCAGCGCCAATCCCCAGACGTACGTTCATGGGCACGGCATTTAACGCCGGCAGCACGCGAACCAGCTTCAGTCCAAAGCGCTGCTGTAATTCGGTCTCCAGCGCCAGACACCCTTCGTACCGGGAATTTATCTGCACGCGGATGACGCCTGACTGACGCCCTTTTTCCAGCAAGCGCGAGATTTTCAGGCGCGGCAGACCCAGGCGCTCGCCAATATCGTTCTGCGTTAAACCGTCGTGGTAATAACACCAGGCCACGCGCGCCACCAGTTCCTCTTCCGTTAGCGCCAGTCCGGCAAATCGACTCTCTTCGGCAATGCGTTTATCGCTCATAATTGAACTCTTATAAAAATTTAGATCATATGTTCGTGATGACGCGGATTGAAAATGTGAGCCACGCGGCAAAACGGATCTTTTAAAATGTTTTGACCTGAATTGGATCCTAATCAATAAAATTGTGATCCCTGCACGGTTGTAAATATAGTTCACCGTCTACGCTTTTGAACATTATTAAATCAAAAAATCATTTGTTCAATAGCGGAGCGATGATGACAGTACTAATCGAAGCGCACGGCATCCACAAACAGTTCTCCGGTGTTCCGGTGCTAAGGGGCATTGATTTCACGCTGCTTTCCGGCCAGGTGCATGCCCTGATGGGCGGTAACGGCGCCGGAAAATCGACGCTGATGAAAATCATCGCCGGGGTGGAAACGCCCGACAGCGGTGAACTTACTGTCGAAGGCAAACCCTTTGCGCGTCTCAAACCCGGCCTGGCGCATCAGTTAGGCATTTATCTTGTTCCGCAGGAACCGATGCTGTTCCCCAATCTCACCGTGCGCGAAAACATTCTCTTTCGCCTGCCGCGCGGCAACGATCCTGAAAAACGGCTTGCCGATAAACTCCAGCAGTTGCAGTGCCAGCTCAATCTCGATGCCGCCGCCAGCACGCTGGAAGTGGCGGATCAGCAGATGGTGGAAATCCTGCGCGGGCTGATGCGTGACGCGAAGATCCTGATCCTCGACGAACCGACGGCGTCGCTCACGCCGGGCGAAACCGAACGCCTGTTCCGCCAGATCCGCGCATTGCAGGCGCTGGGCGTCGGCATCGTTTTTATCTCGCATAAATTGCCGGAAATTCGCCAGCTTGCCAGCCACGTTTCGGTGATGCGCGACGGCGCGGTGGTGCTCAGCGGCGAAACCACGCAGTTTGACGACACGGCGCTGATTACCGCCATGACCCCCGTCAGCCGCGAACAAGGCTTAAGCGACACGCAAAAGCTGTGGCTGGCGCTGCCGGGTAATCGCCGCACGCAGGCGCAGGATTTCCCGGTGTTACGTGTGGAAGATCTGACGGGCGAAGGGTTTATCGATCTCAGTCTTGAGATCTACGCGGGTGAGATCGTGGGTCTCGCCGGGCTGGTGGGATCCGGGCGGACTGAATTTGCTGAAACGCTGTACGGGCTGCGACCGACGCGCGGTGGACGCATCTGGCTCGAAAATCAGGATATTGGCGGGGATTCGGTGCTGACACGGCTGGAAAAAGGGCTGGTCTATTTGCCGGAGGATCGACAGGTTTCCGGTTTGTTCCTCGATGCGCCCATTCGCTGGAATACCGTTGCGCTGAACGAACCGTCGCTGTGGCAGCAACGTAAACGCGAAGCGGCGGTGGTCGAGCGCTATCACCGGGCGCTTGGGATCAAACTTAATCATCCGGATCAAATCGTGCGCACGCTGTCCGGCGGCAATCAGCAAAAAGTGCTGCTGGCGCGCTGTCTGGAGGCAAATCCACTGCTGCTGATCGTCGATGAGCCGACGCGCGGGGTGGATGTTTCTGCGCGAGCCGACATTTATCAGCTGATCAAAAGCGTGGCGGCACAAAACGTGGCGGTTCTGATGATCTCCAGCGATCTCGACGAATTCCCTGGGCTTGCGGATCGCGTGCTGGTGATGCATCAGGGCATGTTTAGCGGTGAGCTGCCGCGCCATGCGGTGAGTCTGGATCGGATGATGGCGCTGGCCTTTGGAGGGCAATCATGAAGACGTTGCTGAAAAACCGCGAGCTGAGCGCTTTCCTGGCCATTCTGGCGCTGTTTGGTGTGCTGGTGGCCCTTAATCCGGCGTACTTGAGCTTTCAAACGCTGGGAATGATTTTTGCCAGTTCGCAGATTTTAATCCTGCTGGCGCTGGGTGCGACGCTGGTCATGCTCACGCGCAATATCGACGTGTCGGTGGGGTCCACCGTTGGGCTGTGCGCGATTGCCGTTGGGGTGGCGTTAAATAACGGCTACAGCCTGCCAGTGTCGATGCTGTTTGCGCTGGCGATCGGCGCGCTGGCGGGGGCGTTTAATGGCCTGCTGGTGGTCGGTTTACGCATTCCGGCAATTGTCGCCACGCTCGGCACGCTGGGGCTGTACCGCGGTGCGATGCTGTTGTGGACGGGCGGAAAGTGGATCGAGGGGCTGCCGTCTAGCCTGAAATCGCTCTCGGAGCCCGTTGCACTCGGCGTTTCGCCGCTCGGAATGGCGGTGCTGTTTTTAGTGCTCATCGGCGCATGGACGCTGTCGCGCACGGTTGCTGGCCGCGATTTCTACGCGGTGGGTGACAATCTTGCCGCCGCACGCCAGCTCGGTGTTGCGGTGAACCGCACGCGAATGCTCGCGTTTACGCTCAACGGCATGCTGGCCGCCTGCGCCGGAATTGTCTTTGCCTCGCAAATTGGATTTGTGCCAAATCAGACCGGCAGCGGGCTGGAGATGAAAGCCATCGCCGCCTGCGTGCTGGGCGGGATCTCACTCCTCGGCGGGACGGGCACGCTGATCGGCGCATTTCTTGGGGCGTTCTTCCTGACGCAAATCGACACCGTGCTGGTGCTGTTCAGGCTCCCGGCCTGGTGGAACGATTTTATCGCCGGACTGGTTCTGCTGGGCGTGCTGGTGCTTGACGGGCGGTTACGCCAGGCGCTGACGCGTCATCAGCGCGCGCTGAAATACAGCCGTTTTCAGCCGGGCAATAAAGGGGGAAAGCACGTTACCCCGTTTCCCAAACGCAAAAAAGAGGTGGCGTAAATGAAGCTTAACTGGGAAACCACGCTGCTGATTTTGCTGGTACTCGAAATCCTGCTCTTCGGGGCGATTAATCCGCGCATGCTGGATATCAACATGCTGCTGTTCAGCACCAGCGACTTTATCTGCATCGGCATTGTTGCGCTGCCGCTGACGCTGGTGATTATCAGTGGTGGGATCGACATTTCGCTCGGCTCGACCATCGGCCTGTGCGCTATTGCGCTGGGCGTCATGATGCAGTTTGGCCTGCCGATGTATTTCGCGGTTCCGCTGACGCTGCTGCTCGGCCTGCTGTGCGGTTTGTTCAATGCCGCCCTGATCCATTACACCGGTATCAGCCCTTTGGTTATCACCCTCGGTACGCTGTATCTCTACGGCGGCGGGGCGCTGCTGCTCTCCGGTTTGGCGGGGGGCGACCGGTTACGAAGGCATCGGCGGCTTTCCGGACAGCTTTACCGCTTTCGCCAATCTGACCGTGTTGGGCCTGCCGATCCCGCTGGTGCTGTTTGCGGTCATCACCTTCTTTTTCTGGCTGATCACCCATCGCGGGCGTTTCGGTCGACATCTTTTCCTGATCGGCCAAAACCCACGCGCGGCGCGCTATGCGGCGCTGTCCGTCAACGGCATGCCGTACGCGCTGTATGGCCTCGTAGGCGTGGCGTCGGCCATTGCCGCGCTGGTGATGGTCTCTTATTTCGGTTCGGCGCGTTCCGATTTAGGGCGTGACCTGCTGATGCCTGCGCTCACGGCGGCCGTGCTTGGCGGCGCGAATATTTATGGTGGTTCAGGTTCGGTTATCGGTACTGCGCTGGCGGCGTTGCTGGTGGGGTATCTGCAGCAAGGTTTACAGATGGTCGGCATCCCTAACCAGGTGTCGAGCGCGCTGTCAGGGGCGCTGTTGGTTGTGGTGGTCATGGGACGTTCGCTGAGCTTGCACCGTGAATGGGTGCGTAATTTCTTCACAAAACATACCCGGAGCTTGAGATGAAAACAAAACTGTTAGTCCTGGCGGTAGCGCTCAGCGTGGCGTCGGCACAGGCCGCCGATCGCATCGCCTTTATCCCAAAACTGGTGGGCGTCGGCTTCTTTACCAGCGGCGGAAACGGCGCGAAAGAGGCCGGTAAAGCGTTAGGTGTGGATGTCACTTACGATGGCCCTACCGAGCCGAGCGTCTCCGGGCAGGTGCAGCTGATCAACAACTTCGTTAACCAGGGCTTTAACGCAATTATTGTGTCCGCCGTGTCGCCAGACGGGCTGTGTCCGGCGCTGAAGCGCGCCATGCAGCGCGGCGTCAAAGTGCTGACGTGGGATTCTGATACCAAACCCGAATGCCGCAGCATCTACATCAACCAGGGTACGCCGGAACAGCTTGGCGGTTTGCTGGTCGATATGGCGTCGAAACAGGTGACGAAACCCGCTGCCAAAGTGGCGTTTTTCTATTCCAGCCCGACCGTGACCGACCAAAACCAGTGGGTGAAAGAGGCGAAGGCCAAAATCGAGAAAGACCATCCGCAGTGGCAGGTAGTGACCACACAGTTTGGCTATAACGACGCCACCAAATCTCTGCAAACGGCTGAGGGGATTTTGAAGGCCTACCCGGATTTGGATGCGATTATCGCGCCGGACGCCAACGCGCTGCCAGCCGCTGCGCAGGCGACGGAAAACCTCAAACGCGAAGGTGTGGCGATTGTCGGATTCAGCACGCCTAACGTGATGCGCCCTTACGTTGAGCGCGGCACGGTGAAAGCCTTTGGCCTGTGGGATGTGGTGCAACAGGGCAAAATTGCGGTCAATGTCGCCGATCATTTGCTGAAAAAGGGCGATCTTAACGTAGGCGATAGCGTGGACGTTAAAGGTATTGGTGTGCTGAAGGTCGAGCCAAACAGCGTGCAGGGCTATCAGTATGAAGCGAAGGGTAACGGCATCGTGCTGCTGCCGGAGCGCGTGGTGTTCACCAAAGAGAATATCGACAAATACGACTTCTGACGGGGGGAAGAAATGGCTGATTTAGATGACATCAAAGACGGCAAAGATTTTGGTATCGGCACGCCGCAGCAGAACGTGCCGTTCACCCTGAAGGGCTGCGGTGCGCTGGACTGGGGCATGCAGTCCAGGCTCGCGCGTATCTTTAACCCAACAAGCAACCGTACGGTGATGCTGGCCTTCGATCATGGCTATTTTCAGGGACCGACCACCGGGCTTGAGCGTATCGATCTGTCGATCGCGCCGTTATTCGCCGAAACCGATGTGCTGATGTGTACGCGCGGGATTTTGCGCAGCACTGTGCCGCCCGCCACCAATAAACCGGTGGTGCTGCGCGCATCGGGCGGTAACTCGATTTTGGGCGAGCTGTCGAACGAATGCGTGGCAGTGGCGATGGAAGATGCGCTGCGCCTGAACGTCTGCGCGGTGGCGGCGCAGGTGTATATCGGCAGCGAATGTGAGCATCAGTCGATCAACAACATTATCAAGCTGGTCGATGCAGGTAATCGCTACGGCATCCCGACGCTGGCCGTGACCGGCGTGGGCAAAGAGATGGCACGCGACGCGCGCTATTTCTCGCTCGCCAGCCGCATCGCCGCTGAGATGGGTGCCCAGATCGTTAAAACCTATTTCGTGGAAGAGGGGTTTGAAAAAGTCGCCGCCAGCTGTCCGGTGCCGATTGTCATCGCCGGGGGCAAAAAGCTACCGGAACACGAAGCGCTGGAGATGTGCTTCCGCGCCATCGATCAGGGTGCATCCGGCGTCGATATGGGACGCAATATTTTCCAGTCCAGCGCGCCGCTGGCGATGCTGAAGGCGGTCAAGAAAGTGGTTCACGAGAACATGAGCGCCCGCGAGGCGTTCCAGTTCTGGCAGGAAGAAAAACAGGGAGAAGGGCAATGAACGTGACGCTAGTGGAGATCAACATTAAGCCGGAGCGCGTGGATGAGTTTCTGGATGTATTCCGCGCCAATCATGAAGGCGCGATTCAGGAGCCGGGGAATCTGCGCTTTGATGTCCTGCAGGACCCGCGCGTGAAAACGCGATTCTTTATCTACGAAGCCTACAAAAATGAAGAGGCGGTGATGGCACATAAGAAAACGCCGCACTATCTGGCCTGCGTGGATAAGCTCGAAGATTTGATGTCGGAGCCGCGCAAGAAGCGCAGTTTTGTGGGGCTGATGCCGGAATAAAAATAGCCGGGCAGGCGGCGTGCCGCCCGGACATTTATCAAAGGGCAATAATTTCACTGTGTGCCACGGCGCCAGGCATGAGCTGTTGCAGGTGACTGATTAACTCCTCACCTGCCGCTTGCAGCGCTTCATAAGGCATCGCGGGCAGGCTTTCAAGAATAAACCACATCGTTTTGGCCTGACTATCCAGACGCGTTCTCACGCCCTGTCGCCAGTTCCAGCGGCGACAGGTTACGCCGATGTCATCGCGCCAGATAACCTCTCCCGAATCCGGGTATTCGACAATCGGCTGACCCTCTTTCAGGGTATCGAACGGCTCGCTGCCGTCGGCAATCGTCAGGCGAGGCACGCCTGAATACGCTGCGAAATTTTCGCCACCCACCGGGATGGCGTAGCGAACGCTGATGGCATTGTAGATATCGACGATCGGATCCAGAGAGGGCAATTCGCCCTCTTTCAGCACGCGCTTACGCAGGGCATTAGCTGAGCAAGGTGTACGTTTAGGCTTTGCACCAAAGGCTATAAAGACGTCGTCCCAGGCGGTGAGATGCGCACTAGCCCAGGCGACATCATCGTTTAAAACCTGCTGACAGGCGCGGGCTAGTGCCGCGGGCGCGACGTCGGGATGAAGAATAGGCGCAGCCTCAACCATGATGCTCAGGGCGCGGAACCCTGCCGCGATTGACGCAAGACGAGGATCTATTGACGGCGTGACAAGAGACATAAATAATCCTGTAATGACTGTTTTATACCATGGTAGTGACCAATGACTGATAAAGTCAATATAATGACCGATTCGGGTGCTGATATCGCCCAAGTGAGTTTGGCTGTTGCCAGCCGTATCCGCAGCTGGCGTAAAGACAAAAAGTTGTCACTGGACGAGCTATCCCGCCGCGCCAGCGTCAGCAAAGGGATGTTAGTGGAGATCGAAAAAGGGGCTGCCAATCCCAGCATTGCGATCCTCTGTAAGCTGGCGGCGGCGCTTGGCGTGTCGGTGGCTGACATTGTGAATGTGTCCAGCGAACCGCTGGTGCATCTTATCGAGGAAACGGCTATTCCCGTGTTGTGGCAGGGGGAGCAGGGCGGTAGTGCGAAACTGCTGGCGGGAACGGCGGGGCCTGACATGATTGAGCTATGGTGCTGGGAGATGTATCCGGGGGAAGGTTTTCACTCATCCGGGCATCCAGCCGGAACGGTCGAGTTGCTGCATGTGAATGACGGTGAATTGACGCTCACGGTGGGCGAAACGGTGACGAAAATCACGGCTGGCGCATCGGCAGTGGCTAAAACCGAGTCGGCGCACAGCTACGGCAATCAAGGGAAAAGCGTGTTGCGCTTTACCATGACCGTCGCGGAGTATCATCGCTAAGAAACCCCCTCTCAGGACCGAGAGGGGGCCGAATACTAAGCCTCTTCAACGGAGACACGCAGTGCTGCCAGCGCGGTACGCGTTGCTTTTAGCACCTGTTCACACTGCTCAATCGTCAGCGTTAACGGCGGTTCAATACGAATGGTTTTTGAGTTGTTGAGCGTTCCGGCCACTAAAACCCGCTGGCGGAACATCTCACTCGCAAAACTATAGCCGATTTCATTATCCACAAATTCAATCGCCATCAGCATCCCTTTGCCGCGTGCATCCTGCACCAGATCCGGGTATTCACGGCCTAACTGCAAGAAACCATCCAGCAGCATGTCACCTTTCTGTTCCGCCTGAGCGGGCAAGTTCTGCTCAAGTAAAACGTTGATGGTGGCCAGTGCCGCTGCACAGGAGAGCGGGTTGCCGCCAAACGTGGTGGTATGAAGGAACGGGTTATCGAACAGTACCGAGAACACCTCTTCAGTGGCCACCGTCGCACCAATCGGCATCACGCCGCCGCCGAGCGCTTTCGCCAGACAGAGAATGTCGGGCTGGACGTTTTCGTGCTCGCAGGCAAACATTTTGCCGGTACGGCCCATTCCGGTCTGGACTTCATCCAGAATCAGCAGCGCATCGAACTCGTCGCACAGCTTACGGACCGCCGGTAAATAGCCTACCGGTGGCAGGATCACGCCGCCTTCACCCTGAATCGGTTCCAGGATCACCGCCGCCACGTCATCACCGGTTTTACGGCATTCGGTCAGCATGGTGCGCATCGCGTTGATATCCCCAAACGGCACATGGCGAAAGCCCGGCAGCAGCGGCATAAACGGTTTGCGGAAAGTGGATTTGGCGGTTGCTGACAGCGCACCCAGCGATTTACCGTGGAACGCGCCGCTGGTGGCGATAAAGGTGAATTTGCCGCGCGGAGACTGGTACGCCTTGGCGAGTTTGAGCGCCGCTTCGACCGATTCCGTGCCGCTATTGCTGAAGAAGCTGTATTTCAGTTTGCCAGGCGTGAGCGCCGCCAGCGTTTTCGCGAGCATCGCGCGAAGCGGGTCGAGCAATTCCTGGCTGTGAAGGGGTTGTTTGGCGAGCTGATTCTGTACGGCGGAAACCACAACTGGATTACGGTGCCCCACGTTGAAAATTCCAAAACCACCCAGGCAATCGATAAATTCCTGTCCTTGGGTGTCAACAAGCGTATTCAGACTTCCCGCTTGCCACTCTACGGCTCCGTAATCCCCGCCAGCGGTAACAGATTTTCGGTACTCTAAAAACCCCGGATTCACATGTTCTTTGAAGTAATCAATCACCTCTCGGTTAAGTTGTTTCATCTCCTCATGATCAAGCGTTCGCTTTTCAATGAGATTCAGTGCGTGCGCGGTGCAGGCAAGAGCCGAGGCGCTGGAAGGTAACCTGTTCAAAATAAGCTCCGGGGTATCGCGTATCACATGATACTGACTTAATTATTGCAGGGTTTACGCCACATCTGGGGGGCACGCTGAAAATCGGGATAAACGCCAGGTTAAAATAATGTTGCGCAAAATTTAATCGCGTCGGGCAGGGAATTCAAGGTTTGCCGGTGGGCTTTTTGAGGGTGCATTTGCGCCCAATCGGGGCAATTGCACTGTGGTAGTGCATCACCACCTTATTAAGGAGTCCTTAACAGATAGGCCTTTGTGGGTAATTTCTCAATGAAAGTATTACAAATCAATTAATTATAAAAACGTACAAAAAGTGCGGTTTAAACGCAAATTGCGATCTGGATCAATTTTAACAACTAAAGATAAATTGGTAACCGCCGAAAAAGGATCAAGACACAAAATTAACAATCAAATAACCTGCAAGGTATAGCCATAATGTCCTCTCAAACGTATGTCACTCAGAATGAATATCCTCTGAACGACGATACCACCTTGATGTCCACCACCGATCTCAACAGTTATATGACTCACGCTAACGATACGTTCGTGAAAGTGAGTGGCTACCAACTGGAAGAGTTGATGGGACAACCGCACAACATGGTGCGCCATCCGGATATGCCAAAAGCGGCCTTTGCTGACATGTGGTACACCCTGCAGCAGGGCGAGCCGTGGAGCGGAATTGTTAAAAACCGTCGTAAAAATGGCGATCACTATTGGGTGCGTGCCAACGCCGTACCGATGGTGCGTGGCGGCCAGGTGACAGGATATATGTCGATCCGCACCCGAGCGAAAGCGGAGGAGATCGCGGCCGTTGAACCACTCTACAAAGCCCTCAACGAAGGACGATGCAATAAGCGTGTGCACAAAGGGCTGGTGGTGAGCAAGGGCTGGCTGGGGAAATTACCGGCGATGCCGCTGCGCTGGCGCGTGCGTGGCGTGATGACGGCATTGTTTGCGATGCTTGTTGTGTCGCTGGTCGCGACGGATGCCAGCTGGGCCGCTCTGGGCGTGAGCGCAGCGGTGATGCTGCTCGGCACAATGCTGTTTGAACAGCAAATTGTGCGTCCGGTCGAAAACGTTGCGCGCCAGGCGCTAAGAGTCGCTACGGGCGATCGTAACAGCGTGGAGCATCTGAATCGCAGCGATGAGCTGGGATTAACCCTGCGCGCCATCGGCCAGTTAGGTCTGATGTGTCGGTGGCTTATCAATGATGTGTCAAACCAGGTCGTGAGCGTGCGCGACGGAAGCGATCGTCTGGCAAAGGGCAATGAAGACCTGAACGATCGCACCCGTCAGACGGTAGAAAATGTGCAGCACACGGTGGCGACCATGAATCAGATGGCCGCATCGGTGCAGAGCAACTCTGAAACCGCTGCGGCAGCGGACAAACTCTCGATGGTGGCCAGCGGTGCAGCGTCCGAAGGCGGCAATGCGATGCAGACCGTGGTGAAAACGATGGACGAAATCGCCGACAGCACTCAGCGCATCGGCTCAATCACCAAGTTGATTAACGATATCGCGTTCCAGACCAACATTCTGGCGCTGAATGCGGCGGTAGAAGCCGCGCGTGCGGGGGAGCAAGGTAAAGGTTTTGCCGTCGTGGCGGGTGAAGTGCGTCACCTGGCGAGCCGCAGCGCCAATGCCGCCAATGATATTCGCAAGCTGATTGACGCCAGTGCCAGCAAAGTACAGTCGGGGTCCGATCAGGTTCATGCTGCGGGGCGTACGATGGATGACATCGTCGAGCAGGTGCAAAACGTCACGCGCCTGATCGCGCAAATTAGCCACTCAACGTCGGAACAGGCGACCGGTCTTTCTGACCTGACGCGTGCGGTGGCAGAACTGAACAGCATTACTCAGAAAAACGCCGATTTGGTGGAGGAAAGCGCTCGCGTTTCGGCAATGGTGAAGCAGCGCGCAGGCCGTCTTGAGGATGCGGTTACCGTGCTCCATTAAGTGAAATTATGTTCCAAAAAAGCCGTTTATTTCGTATGGAATAAACGGCTTTTTTCTTTCCAGAGAGGGTGGTGATATTTATTCATTGTTGTTGTTTTTATATTAAATAACTAAAAAAAGTTCATCAGTTTTATATCCCAACCTAAGCCAACTTACCCAAACGCTATTTCAAAAAGGCCATATTTTATGGTTCTGCATCGATCAATGGGCGGTTATTAATAGATTATGCCTATCCATTGTAGTGGTTATGAAATATAAAAACGATCAAAGTCATAAAGTTAGCGCGTAAGTTACCGATAAAGCAGATCGTCTGAGAAATAATCACCTTGATGGAGTATATATGTTTTTACATGGCGTAAAGATCGGCACGAAATTATTTCTGGCTTTTGGATTCTTAATTTTACTCATGGTGGTGAGCGCCAGCCTGTCGCTCATGAGCCAGAATCGAGCAAATAACGGGATGCAGTCCATTATTAACAACGATTATCCGACAACGGTGAAAGCCAATCAGTTAATCGAAAACTTCCAGGAGTTTGTAAGCACTCAGCAGATCATGTTGCTGGACGAACAGGGTCGCTATACGGAACAGTCTCAGCAGCACCTGAAAGCGCTGAGCGAGCGTATTACCGTGATCCTCACCGACCTCAATCGCTCCCTGCAAGATAAAAAATCACAGCAAATCCTGGCGGGTATCGCTGCAGTGCGTCAGGAATATCTGGACTCCCGTTACCGTATTTTGCAGGCCGTGCAAAACAACGATCGTGCGGGCGCGATCCAGGAAATGATGACCAAGACGGTGGATCTGCAACAAGCCTACAAGGCGAAAGTGCAGGAGCTGATCGCGGTGCAGAACAGTGAAATGCACAACGCGGGTCAGCAGGTAGACAGTGATTTCAAATCCAACCGCCTGCTGCTGGTATTATTGACGGTTCTCAGCGTGATCATTGGCAGCACGGTTGGTTGGTTTATCGTGCGTTCCATTACGCGTCCGCTGGGCGAGGCGGTCTCCTTTGCGGAAGCCATCGCTGAAGGTGATTTGACGCGCAATATCACCACACGCTCCAAAGACGAGACGGGTCTGCTTCTCCACGCTCTGATGGAAATGAAAACGCGTCTGCTGGACATTGTACAACAGGTGCAAACCGGCTCGGAGAATATCTCCAGCGCGGCCGCGCAGATTGTGGCGGGCAATCAGGATCTGGCGGCGCGTACCGAAGAGCAGGCCAGTTCTGTTGAACAGACTGCAGCTTCGATGGAGCAGATTACTGCGACGGTGAAAAACACGGCGGCGCATACCGGCGAAGCCACGAACCTGTCCGCAGATGCCGCAACCGTGGTGAAAAGCAACGGCGAGATGATGAAGCAGGTGACGCAAAAAATGCGTCTGATTAATGAAACCTCTAACCGCATGTCGGACATCATCAACCTCATTGACGCGATTGCTTTCCAGACCAATATTCTGGCGCTGAATGCGGCGGTTGAAGCCGCGCGTGCGGGCGAGCACGGCCGCGGTTTTGCGGTGGTAGCGGGTGAAGTTCGTCAGCTCGCGCAGAAGAGCGCTTCATCAGCCAGTGAAATCCGCGAGTTAATCGAAAGTTCAAGCAGCCAGACTCAGGACGGCATGAGCCTGGTCGAAAAAGCCAGCGCGCTGATCAACGGTATGGTCGGGAATGTGGAAGGGATGGATCTGATCCTGCGCGATATTCGCCAGGCCAGCCACGAACAGACGGAAGGCATTTCGCAGATCAACAGCGCGATTGGTTTGATCGACTCGACCACCCAACAGAACTCCGCGCTGGTGGAGGAGTCCGTGGCTGCAGCGGCATCCCTGAACGATCAGGCGATGCACCTGAAAGAGCTGGTCAAAGTCTTCCGCGTGCGCGAGGAGGCGTTAGCTTAATCCAGCTGGGAGATCTCCAGCGCCGCGCGGTCAATCACACCGATAATTTGTTTGATCTGCGCGTCGCTGATTTCTCCCTGATTCACTCTGAGATCCAGCACCGCTTTAAAGTTATCCAGCGCCCGTTTCATCTGCGGATTTTTACGCAGCTGGAAGCCAACGCAGCGCGCTTTAATACGTGCCTGAATGTGCTCCAGATGTTCCTGATTTTCATCCAGCCAGTGTTGTCCGGCAACGGTAATAGCGATCTTTTTGCGCCCACTCTCTTCTTCCGAAATGGTGATAAACGCCTGGTCCTGCAAAAAATCGAGGGTAGGGTAAATCACGCCAGGACTGGGGGTGTAATTCCCTTGCGTCATGCTCTCAATCTCTTTGATCAGCTCATAGCCGTGGCTGGCGTTACGCGTCAGGATCTCCAGAATCACCAGTCTTAACTCTCCGTGACCAAAGAATCGCTGACGGCGCCCGCCGCCGCCATGATGTTCGCCCCCACGCCCGTGGTGAGGGTGACTTCGGTGGCTATCGTCGTGTGAGTGTCTCATGTGTATTCTCCTTTATTTGATATATCTAATTTATATCTAAATTTATAAAATTGGCAATTATCTTTGCGTTTATTTATTCATGATACTGAATTTTATAGAGTTAATTTTATTATTGCGAGGCGGTTTTTCGTGGATATCAGTGTATCAAAAAAAGACTTGCAATCTGATTTGTTAGCAATCATTATCATTTAAAACCTATTTAGATATATCGTATTCACATTCGAAGGCAGAGAAATGACATCCACCCGCTACCCACAACGTGTCCGTAATGAACTGCGCTTTCGCGAGCTGAACGTGCTGCGCGTAGAGCGTGTCAGTCCTGGTTTCCAGCGCATTGTCTTAGGCGGCGAGGCTCTGGCAGGCTTCAGCTCCCGGGGTTTTGACGACCACACCAAAGTCTTTTTCCCGGCGCCGGGTACGACGTTTTCGCCGCCCGTGGTGACCGACGAAGGTATCAACTGGGGTGACGGCGTACGCCCGCAGGCGCGCGACTACACTCCGCTGTACGATGACGTGCGTCACGAGCTGGCGCTGGATTTCTTTGTTCACGAGGATGGTCTGGCGAGCAACTGGGCTGTGCAGGCGAAAGAGGGCGATAAGCTCACCATCGGTGGCCCGCGCGGCTCTCTGGTGGTGCCGGAGGATTACGCATGGCAACTGTACGTGTGCGATGAATCAGGAATGCCGGCTCTGCGCCGCCGTCTTGAAGCGATTGCGAAGCTGCCGAATCGTCCGGAAGTTCATGCCGTCGTCACCGTGGGTGATGCGTCTTACAAAGACTATCTGGCGCACCTGAACGAGTTTGAGATTACCTGGATTGTGGGTCACAGCGAGCAGGCAGTGGCTGATCGGCTGGCGGCGCTGAGCGTGCCAGCAGCGGATTACTTTATCTGGCTGACCGGGGAAGGGAAGGTGGTGAAAAACCTGAGCCGCCAGTTTGAAACCGACGCGATTGATCAGCAGCTGGTGCGTGCCAGCGCGTACTGGCACGCTAAGTAGCTAGGCTGCGGAATCCAGCTGCGCTTCATTGACCTGATGCTCGAGCGCTGTGCGGACTTCGCGCAGCGCCTTTTCCTGCTGGGTAAAATAGGATTCCATATTGTTCAGCGTGGAGACCAGCAGCCAGGACTCTTCTTTTTCCAGCTCGGCCAGCTCGCTGACCAGCGTGTCGATTTGCTCGCGAACCTGCGCCATCTTTTTGCGAATGCGCTCCAGATCGTTCAACCTGTCGCTGGCCATTATCGGTTCAAAGCCCTGTTGCAGGCGCGCGACCAGTGAGCGAATCGCTTTGACATCTCCGCGCTGTTTGGCCTGATTGAGCTGCACCATCATGGTATTGGCTTCGTCTTTCAGATCGTCCGCCACCAGGTCCGGGTGGCAGAGCTTGCTTGCCTGACGCCAGAGCCGTTTTAGCTCGTTCTGATCCTCTTCCGACAACGCTTTGCCTTTGCGCATACGCACTTCTGCGTCGTGATGTTGCTCGCGGTATTTTTCGTACTCTTCGTTGGCCTCGTCGCGTGCCTGACGCGCCGGCTCCTCTTCCTCTTCACGCGTTAAGCCCCTCTCAAGCTCTTGCGCCTCAGCCAGCAAATTGGCAATCAGGTCGCTTTGCTGCTGCAAGAGTTTACGCGTCTCGGCGGCCTGAACGGAATCGGCAGGCAGCTCACGCCAGCGCTGTGTCAGCGTCGAAAGCACGTCGACGGCCTGCGACATATATTGCTGACAGCGACGATAATCCTCTTCGCGACGGCGCGCTTCCGCTTGCTGACGGCGTAGATTCAGCTCCGCGAGGGTTTTACGCAGCTGAAGGATTTGCGACATCAGCGGGCCGAGACGGGAGAAATAGAGATCGTTGAACTCATCCAACTGCTGAACGCGTGCGTTGCGACGGTCAATCAGATCGCGCAGACGCTCTTCCAGCGCTTTGAGCTCAAGCTTGCTCGCAGCAACCTGCGGATCGCGCCACTGCGTCATCGCCCGCTGGCTCTGCAACCACGCGGTGATCGCGGCCATTGCCGCGGTATAGTTTTGATTCTCAAGCGCCGTGACGATCGACAACAGCTCGTCATCAAACGCTTCGCTTCTCAGTCGTGCCAGCTGGCTCAGGATGATGTCGTCATCTTCCAGTTCAATGGCATTTTTAATGATTTCTAGCCGTTTGATTGGTGTGCTCATGATGCCTTTCGCTTTGGCGCTTAAGTATTTGAGTTAAGGTTAGTTGTTGTCACAGCTACAGGAAATAATACACACGGATGATGATCGGCGCGATGGGGGATTTCTTTAGTTTTGAAGTGGGTTTTGTCTTTGGTGGCGCACTTACCACAGGATGGGGCAATTGCCCGGCCTGGCTGTCACCTTCCAGTGGCTTGTTATGAGGGTATAACAGGTCACCCTTTCTGACCCTAAATGTAAAAGTGTTAGCGATCTCCTGGTATTGAAAGCCAATTTGGGCCATACAAGAAGCTTATTCGTTACGTGGTTAATTTTAAGGATAAGACTATGCCTGCAGTAATTGATAAAGCATTGGATTTCATTGGTGGGATGGATACCTCCGCATCAGCGCCACAGTCAATGGATGAAAGCACCGCGAAGGGGATGTTCAAGTATTTGAAAGAGATAGGTGTCCCGGCGAGCGCTGACGATGTCACAGCCCGCGGCGTCCAGGAGGGATGGGATACCGGTTTTACTGAGAAGGTGGCGGGCTGGGCCGAAAAAATTAAGTCCGGTAGCCACATCGTTATCAAAAACCCTGAATATTTTTCTGCCTATATGCGTGAGCAACTGCGCGCGCTGGTGTGAGCTGAAACATCACCCAACGTGATCAACCTGGACGCTGTATAGCGTCCACTTTCCCTTCTGAATAAAACCCAGTCTGTGACGAAAGGACCATGCGAAACTGCGCGCGGTAACTTAAGAGGGCTGTGGCTTCCGTCTTATTCTGTCGTAAGAAAATCCAACCACTCGTTATCTGACAGCACGCGATAAAAGGGTGTTGTATGGTTTTTGATATAAGACAGCAACGCGGAGTCGCTCATTTCTGAGGCTAGCGTTTGATATTCTCCGCCGAGATCGTCAAAGAGACGGTAATAAAACTCATTGAAATAGCGGCATGTTCTGGTGAAAAACGGTGGCGGGAAATCCAGATACGCGATGGCGAAATCATATAATGCGGTTTCCGCTTTTTTGGCGTTTTCACACTGAATAATATTCCACAGCTGTATTTTAAGCCAAATCAACGCGCTGATTTTTGCATCCGGCAACGACTGACCGGATTCATGCAGATAACGGTCGAGATACATTCTGACTTCATCTGCATTGGGATGCGTATCGAGATTTAACGAGGCAAGAATCAGCAATGCTTCAGACTCGTTGCCCTGCATAACCTGTCGCTCCGCCCATTCGACAATCGCTTTATCACTGGCTTCTGCGTGCAAAGCGCCGTGTGTCTCATTGAATTGACGAAGACAGAGAAGATCGTGGAGCGTGTAGGGATACGAAGACGTTGTCATCTGATGCAATGCATTCCAAATTTTTTGGCGATGTTGCGCCCCGAGGCTTTGCTGGCGCTGTAAAGACGCATATTCATTGTGCTTGGGGATGCTTGCGCAAGCCGCTTGCCAACTGGGTAAACACCTCGATAATGTTCGGGAGTGCCTTCTCAGGATCGCTGCTCGCCGCGACCCAAAGTGCGGCATTCATCGCGGCACTGTTTAACATATGGGCTGCAGCCTCTGCATCCACCGCTTTTAGAACACCGCGTTCGAGCATTTTTTTTACGGTGTGACGGGTGGATTCAAGACAATTATTCTGGCTGGGCCACTGAGCGGGATCACCGAGAAAGGCCGGGCCGTCAAGCAACACGATACGGCGCACTTCGGGGTCTAATGCCATCTTGATATAGGCGACGCCTTCAGCCAGTAGTCGTTCCCAGTCATCGCTGGCATGCGCGGCGTCCGCTTTGGCACGTTGCGCCATCTCACCGTCCATCTGGGCAACAACCGCGGCCAGTAATCCCTTTTTATCGCCAAAATTGTGATAGAGGGCTCCGCGTGTCAGGCCCACGCGGGCCGTTAAATCATCCATGGATGACGCGGCAAAACCTCTTTCAGCAAAGGCTTTTCGCGCGGCCATGACTAACTTTGCGCGGTTCTCTTCCATCGTTTCAGTACGACGTTTAGTCACCATACCTTCTCCATCTACATTTGACATACGACGCGTATGTGTTATTAATTCAACATACGCAGCGTATATTAAATCATCTATCCGTGCTGCGCTGACGTTTTCTCACATTAGCAAAGTACAGGATACCCTATGATTAAGCGCGAACCGATTTTCCCTGCCAGCCGACACGCTCTCTATGAAGAGCACGGTTATTCTGCCGCGATTCGTTCTGGTGATTTGCTGTTTGTTTCCGGCCAGGTTGGTAGCCGAGACGATGGCACGCCAGAGCCAGATTTTGCCGCTCAGGTGCAGCTGGCGTTTGATAACCTGAAAGCGACGCTTGCTGCAGCGGGTTGTACATTTGACGATCTGATTGACGTCACAACTTTTCATACCGATCCGGAAAATCAATTTTCAACGATCATGCAGGTAAAACAGACTATTTTCCCGCATCCCCCTTACCCAAACTGGACCGCCGTGGGCGTGACCTGGCTTGCAGGGTTTGATTTCGAAATTAAAGTGATTGCCCGAATTCCTGCTCGTTAACTTCCGTCTTTTTGCTGCTGCCGGAAAACAAGATTCCTGAGTTGAATGCGTAGAAGGAAGCGGTTTTCCGGCATCCTGTGTCTGTTTTCCTGATAGCGTCCAGACGCTATTGCGCTTGTTAGGTCGTCATTACCCCCAGTTGTCCAGTGGACTTCCAGTTATCCACCAGCAGCCTGACAACTACGCTAGAAGCCCCCTCCGCTATGTAGCGGCCATCGCACTGCCTGAAATTTTTGGAAAACCAATTTACGCCCTGCCAGTTCTGTATCGATGCGATGGCCGTATCGGCGGCGTCCATTTCTTCCACCGTTGAACAATCAGCAGCATAAGCGCCACCAGCCAGGAATAATATTGCGATAAATAGTGATGTTTTTCTCAAATTCATTTTCATATATTTTTATCCTGCGATTTATTCGACTTCCTTTGTCTGGCTGAGGCAATAAACCAGATCGCAAACGTGGTGACGGCGATAGCCAGAAAATAGAGAATCAGTGAAAACCAGTCATTCCAGTTAGCTTCCTGCATGAATCCAAAGTTTTCCTCATACCATGCTAAAAACTCTTCATCAGGAATAAAATAACAAAGCAGGGTGTAAATCCCTGTTAGGGCGAGTAATTCAGAAAGCCATAAAAAAATATGTGTGGCTGGTTTCATCAGTACACCTGTATTGTGACGAACGCTTTGATATTAAGGCTTGAAAGCGGAATGGTGCTTTACATTGCCACTATTACGGTTTTGCTGTCACTCATCGCTCAAATCATCCGCCATAGTCTGGGCTGCATCTGCGGAATCCCGAGCAGCATCTGCAGTATCTTCCCGATCCCATGACTCCATCATATTGGTGGTGGTTGGGTTCTTAACCGCACGCATTTCGGCATCCCATGCGGCGTTATCTGCTGCGTCAGCTTGCCTTTGCTGGGCATCTGCCATTTCCTGAGCATTCGTTGCGGCTTGTTCCCGGTCAGCTAAAGCTGTTGAAGATGTCGCCAGGGAAAACGCTAAAATAATTACAGCAAAGTAAATGTTCATTCTACTTCCTGTTTTTATTAAATCTTTTAATAAATTTCATTGAAAAAATAATAAAAAAATTATTAACGATAAGTGCCGTCAGGGCGATAAACAAAAGATAGTAGAAGTCCCAATTTTCAATATCAATGAAACCGTATTTTTTTGTAAGGTAAGAAAACGTTTCTATTTCAGGAAATGCTCCAATCAGTAATATAAATATCAGGAGATATGTGAATGCAAAGAGGTGCCACATTATCAGGAGTTTTTTAGTATTCATCAGTATACTTGCACCGTTCCAAAAGCCTCAAGTTGACTGGAGACTTTAAAAGTTGGTGTCCTCAGCAATGCCTCTCTGAAAATATTAAAATCATCCTTACTGATAAACGTTATACAGCCATTACTAATGCCTTTATATCCAGCAGGATGCAGCCTAAAATTACCCCTTTCCACGCAGCCAATAAACGTAAGGTCATCTATGTTTGAATCTTCCCTGTACAGAGCAAACCATGTGAAGTGATTTGAGCCAGAAAAAATGGAGTAGGCGGCATCTTTAACAATATGTTTAAACCCACTTCCTGGTCTTGTCACTATATAGTATTTACCTGGGGGCAATGGGCCAACATCCTGAATGCCACTATCATCTGGATTATTTCTCATTGCACCTTTATTGCCAGAATAGGCCGGGAAGAATCCAATGCCGGGGCAGCTAAGATTGGATAGCTGACCGCTATTCAGGTGAAACGTACATCTAATCATCTTTCATTCCAGGCATCAGTAAATTGAATATTCCCATCGCAATGTTTCCATGTAATGCGCTCATAGCGGAGGGATACGCTTTCAAGATGATTATGTTTCTCGGTCGCCGGGTTTTTGATGTCGTACATCACCGGGCAAACAGATACTACCTTCACGTTCTCCAGCAGCATGTTGAAGTATTCGACTTCCTGCCCGGCATCGTTGATGCGATACCATTTAAATTCTGCGCTCTGCAGCGTCTGGCCTTTCGCCACAGCTTTGTATAAATAGGGGCTTGATGAATCAAATTCCTTCTCAAAGGTGATGGCGCTGTGAACGCGTGTTCCGGTTATCTTGCCAGTATTGTTATCGGTTGGTAGATGTAAACCATGACCAAAAGCTAAAACCTCCACACTCATCTCACGATCCTTGACGTCAGATGAACCTTTAATCAGCGCGCCGCCATCATCCTTTAAGAATAAATAAGCTGGGATAGCCATGTCAGTTAACTCCATGTAGTTGAGAAATTAACCAGACATTACTGCGAATTTATTTTACAGAATGTAATTTTTTATTTATCCGTTGTTACCTCTATTTGTTTATCTGATTAATCAGCGGGGGGGATAGTTATTTTGAATAATTCGTAAATTAATGGAGGCTGGAACTATTTTCCTGCGCTACCAGAAAGTAACAAACGCCCATGCAGGTTTTTATGTGCGCATGCTCCGCGAATTAACCGAAAGATTGCCTAAGTTCGATCTGCGAATCCGCAAAAAATCTATTAAAATTTATTAAGTTTTAAAGCTGCAAATGCGCAAAAGGGAGCAGTGTGGCATTACCGTCCAATCCGTTGTGAAGGTAACAACGTTGATCGGGTTTTTTATAATATTTCCTGGCTGGTCTCTACCCCTCTCATAAATAATCAATATATAGAGAAAGTTGTCCATAAATGGAAATATCAGCGTGACTCCCTATTTTCGCTCTATGCACAGTTTTGATTGTAAAAAATCGAGTTCTCACCAGAGTCATTAATTACGTATTTTTCCACCCTTTTTAATCCCACAGCTGAAACGCTGTTGGGTTGCGGCCTGTCAGTGTTTTTCTCAGAATTATTCCGCAGCGGAAATACGCCTTTCTTTGAAAACCGAGCGATTCAATAGCCGGTAAGCGCATGGCTATCGCGGGTGGTATGTATACTCATGCGTACCACCACCCGCTTTAAACGGCCAAAGGGAATGAGAAAGGAAATATGCATTCGCAATCTGGGTCGCTTGCGGGATCAGGAGTATGGCCGGGGGATTGAAGTGCTAAAGCCCTAAATTGAGGGGTAGGGGGTAATGAACCAACAATTTATCAGACTGAACCAACCTCATTTTACTGTTTGTTGGTTTGTAAAAATCCAGGGCTGGCGTGGCTTAGAGACTCGTGAACCAACTGAACTAACGTTTTTTCTGCGTCTATATGCATTTTTATTGTGATGAGATGATATAAACGGTCATAAATCAACCCTGAATCCCTATGGCTTCCGTTTCAACATATCCCCGAGAAAAGCAAAAGGGCCGGAGATTTCTCTCCAGCCCTTGCTTTGTTTGGTGGCCCCTGCTGGACTTGAACCAGCGACCAAGCGATTATGAGTCATAAAATTGGCGTGTTTTTAATTGTTCGTCATTGTCTCTGTTTGTATTTTTAATTGTTTATAATCAATCAGTTATTAGGTTATTTTTGTTTCTGATTGGTTCTCTTATTTCCCCATTGTACTATCCTTACCTGACCCGTTACCTGACCCGAAATGGGCATCGGGTCAGGTAACGCTTATTCTCAGAAAGGTAAACTCATGGCCGCTAATCTTACCGAGACTGCTATACGTGGATTGAAGACAAAAAGCACGGCGTACTACGTGTGGAGCAACAGTGCTCAACGTGGTACTGGCAGGCTTGGCGTTAAGGTTCAGCCTTCAGGCAGCAAAGTTTTTTATTTCCGTTATTACGTTGAGAAAGGGAAGAAAGAGAAGTTCATCCAGTTGGGCATCTGGCCTGAGATGAAACTGGTGACTGCCAATGAGTTGGCGAAAAAGTATGGTGCCTGGCTTATTGAAGGAAAAGAACCTCAGCAAGAGCTTGAGCAACAGCGCCTGGCCGAACAGCACATCATGCAGATCCATCGTTCTCAAGGATCGTTTGAAGAATTGGTACATGGCTACGTTAACAAGATGAAGCTCGACAATAAGCGTACTTGGGCTGATGTATTGAAGCGCATGGAGCGAGAGTGCTACACCGTTATTCCTCGTGATACTAAAGCGAAGGACGTGACGCCTCTGCAGATCAAAACCATCCTCTCGGGTATTATCCAGCGTGATGCGGTGGTCCATGCGAATCGAGTTCGTTCTTATCTGATGGCGGCATTCAACTATGGTCTGAAAGCTGATAACGATCCGATGAATACCAGCGTGGGTATTACGTTCGGCCTTGAAGTTAACCCGGTATCGGCCATACCGAAGCAGTCTTCGGCGGAAAAAGTGGGTGATACATGGCTAACGCTGGAAGAGTTGCGTGTTGTCATGGAGCAGTTCGCTCAGGCAACTAACGTTGGGCCGTTGATGCAGCACCTTATCCGCTTCTGTGTTTATGCTGGTGGGCAGCGCCCGTTTGAAATGATTGCCAGCCAGTGGAGCGCGATTGACTGGCAGCAAAAGACGTTACTGGTCATAGCTGATGTATCGAAAAACAAGCGTGAGCATCTGATCCCGATGACTGAGTCGGCATTACAGGAATTAGCTTCAGTTAAAGAGCTGACTAAGGAAAGTAACAGTCCCTATATTTTCCCGCTATCTACCAACGGTGAGCGCCCAGTACGCACCGATAGTTTGGCGCGTTCTATCATGTATTTCCGGGCTTTTAATCCTGAGTTTAAAGTTTTCACGGCGCGAGATTTACGTCGGACCTGTAAAACGCTGATGGGAGAGGCGGGGATCAGCAAAGAGATCCGCGACCGTATTCAGAATCACGCTTTGAACGACGTCAGCTCGAAACACTATGACCGTTATGATTACCTAACTGAAAAGCGCAGGGCGCTTGAGATCTGGGAAGATCGGGTTAACAACTATCAACGGCAGCAGGAAAACAACGTTGTGAACTTGTTTGGGCGGAGGTAAGAGCTTGTCAAAATATGAGCTTAATTCTGCAGAAGAGCGCTATCAGCCTGGTTCTGGTGACCTGGTACTTGCCAATAAGCTGGGGATCATTGATGAACAGGAAATGGAGGCGCTGGAGTCTGGCTTGCTGCTGATGCTGTATGAACAGCTATTTATTGAAGGCCAGCCGCCTGAGGCGCTGGCATTTGAGCACATCAGCAGGTGGCATCGCCAATGGTTGGGGAATGTGTATGACTGGGCTGGGAGGTTACGCAATGCCAACCTGACTAAAGACAGTTTTCAATTTGCCGCTGCCGACAGAATTCCGCTTCTTCTTGATGGTTTCGAGAAGCAGTTTCTTTCCCGGTCTGGTGAACTGAAATCCTTGGATCGTCTGGAGCTGGTTAGTTATCTGGCTGAATGCCATATTGAGTTTATTTTGATCCACCCATTCAGAGAAGGTAACGGGCGTCTGTCGCGGCTACTTTGCGATGTGCTTTCTGTTCTGGCAGGAAAGGGCTTGCTTGATTACAGCCTGTGGGATGAGCACAAGGCGTTTTACTTCAAGGCAATACAGGCGGGCGTATCAGGGAACTACAGCCCCATGATACAACTGGTGAGCGACATCTTGCCAGATTAACGGGCGAGGCCGACGGCTTTCGCTTGTGCCTGATTTTTTTTGAGCTGCTGCTCAATCTTTTGCACAGATTCGCCGGTTTCTATCGCGGTTGAGCTGGCAACCGCACGGAGGATTTTTGCTTTGGTCACTTGAGATGATGTATGTTTGCTCATGAAAAATTTCCTTATAGCTGCTACTAGGATTGTAGGTGTTTGGGGGGAGACTAGTCCATTTAATTTCTCATTGTGTAGCGTAATTTATTGTGGTTGTAAGCTATTTATTGATTTTATAAGGATAAAAAATGTTTGATAAATCTAATTTTACAAGAGAAAATTTTGAAGAACTACTGAAGATAAATAATGAGTTAAGAAGGGAAAATAATAATCTTTTAGGTGATGTGAAAAATTATTATAAAGATACGAAAAACTTCATTATTGATAAAGAAAATTTTATCAAAGACATTGAAATGTTTAGAGACGAAAATAACGAGCTAAAAAAACAGTTATCAAATAATGAAAAAAAATTTAAAAATAACAATAGTAATACTAAAATCAGGCCACCAGCATTAAATGCAATTTATCTTCTGAGCAAAGAGTGTTATGCAGAATGCAACTTTACTGCAAAGGATTTTGTTAATAACTTAGACTCCCTCGCAAAGTTACATGGTGTTGTTTACACCTTTAACTTAAAGACAGTTGAAGCATGGTGTACAGAATTTAAAAAAATGGATGCTAAACAGTAGCCTTCTTTAATCTGAGGATTACATCTCGAAACACCTGTAATTCTCAGATGATACAAGGAGTTTTTATTTTATGGAAAGTGGCTTATGTAGTGAACATTCAATTCTTATCCATCATGAATCCTTCAAATATCTCGTCTGCATATATTTTTTTGAGTTACACATCACACCTCAGCCATAACAAGACATCCCTAAATAAGGGAAAAACCGTTCCCATGTTAACTGATTGATAATTATGTATTTTACTTCCCTGTGGATTCTCTGTTCCTTAATGAGAATCGCGAGTGTTGTGCATGTATCTTGGCTCAAGCATGATAATTTCACGCTATCAACAAGGAAACTCAAATGATGCCTTTCAAGTTAACAAATGAACAACGTATCAAAGTCTTAAGAGATTATGGTGAAACTTGCGATCGATTAGTGCGAGAGAAAGAGCGGCAATATATTACCTCAATTTCCCGCTCTACAGCGTGGAAATTGGAACATGTTGGTAAGTTTCCGATTCGTAAGTCAATTGGCCTGAAATCCTGTGGGTGGTTGTTAAGTGACCTGCTCTATTGGATCAGTGAACGTTGACATCCGGAGATTTTGTGCATTTATTTTGTTGTTTTTTTTCTGAATGACACGTGTTCATCCTGCTATTTTCTGCGATTAATAGCGGAATAGCAATATGAATGAAATCGTTTTAAACGTTAATTGAATGAGAGGTATCTATGTTGTGTGGCCGTCTTTTCCCTGTGCATGTGTTCCCGAAGATTATCAGAAATGCGATTTATGAAGTGGAGCAGCAGACGCAGGCTCCTCAGGCTTTGATTGCCGCATCGGTACTGGGGGTTATTTCGCTTGCCTGCCAGAACCGGATTGATGTTTGCCGACTGAAAAATCTGAGTGGCCCGGTATCACTTTTTTTACTTACACTGGCAGAATCTGGTGAAAGAAAAAGTACGGTTGACAAACTTCTGATGGATCCATTATATCAGCTGGAGGAAAATTTGTTTGAAAAGTACACCCATGATCTTACTGTCTGGCGAAATGATGAAGCAATTTTTAATATTGAAAAAAAAGCTCTGATGTCAAAACTCAAATCAGATATTAGACGTAACAAAGATCATTTGGCAACAAATGAAAAGCTTAAATCGCTGCTGGCGTCGCCCCCTAAATCACCGGTGAGGTTCAAGCAGATATTTAACGACGCCACCCCCGCGGCCATTAAAGATTACCTCTGTGGCTACTGGCGATCTGTAGGCATTATGTCTGATGAGGCTGGCACTATTTTTAATGGTTACACGCTGAACGAACTGCCTTTCATCAATAAGATGTGGGATGGTGCAATGTTTCCTGTAGAAAGGAAAAGTGAGCCTGAAAAATTAATCAGAGATGCCAGAATGACGCTGTCACTAATGGTCCAGCCTGATGTTTTTAACGGTTATATGGAGCGGAAAGGTGATCTGGCTAAGGGGATAGGTTTCTTCGCACGATGCCTTATCTGCCATCCTGGTTCAACACAAGGTAATAGACAAATTACTAACCCGGTTGTGTCAACTGAACATCTACCAATATTTCATCAAAGAATCATGGAGATCGTTAACGAAAGTATTGCCAAGAATAATGAAAATGAGCGTCTTTGCCTCCGATTTACTGCAGAAGCAGAAAAACGCTGGATTGAATTTTCTAACAAAGTTGAGTCTGAAATGGGGATTCTTGGAATACTGTCAAATTTTAAAGATTATGCATCAAAAATGGCAGAAAATATGGCAAGAATAGCCGCACTATTGCACCATTTCAACGGTGATGAGGGGGATATCTCACTTTTAACAGTTGAGGCCGCAGTAGAGATAATTGCCTGGTATGTTGACGAGTACGTACGCTTGTTTTCTAAACCCCAGGAATTCACGCTGGCAATCTCGGAGGCTGATGAACTTTATTGGTGGATAAAAAATCATTGTATTCGGCTCAAGGCATCTTGGATTACTAAAAATACAGTGCTCCAATACGGCCCTAATAAATTCAGGAATCGTAGTAAAGCAAATGAGTTGCTTAATACGCTATATTCTCAAAATAGAATACTCGCAGCAAAGAAAGGTAAGACAGTATTTATAGCCATAGCAGGATCAATATCTTGATATCGTACGTCTGAATAAATATTTAATTCAAGAGTAAATATATAAACTGAGCCCATAACCATTAAGGGGTTGTTATCTTGATAGGTACTATATATGCGGTCCATTCAATATCCCAATATCACTTGGTAGGATATATATGACATATGACAGTGAGTTTGGTTCACATGTAACCCTGTATCAGAATAGGATTAAACAGGTCATTGATGAATCACTGAATGAGCATCCTAATACAATGATTATACGTGTTGATTTACATGACCCAATAAATACGGAAAATCTGGATAACCCATTCTTTCAACCCAGAGTAGACTCTGGTGCAATATCTCGTTTTACCAGTGCATTAAAAGCAAAGCTTGAGCACCATAAGCACCTTAAAACAAAAAGGAAAGATTGGCCGGATAATCGATACTCCACCTTACGTTACGCATGGGTCAGGGAATATACCGCAAATGGGAAACGACATTACCATCTGATATTGTGTTTTAATCAGGAGGCTTATTATCATCTGGGAGATTACGACTTGAGTCGTAACACCTTACGAACAATGATTACTACAGCTTGGTATGGTGCACTTGGTGTTCCAATAGATGACTCTGGAAAATTAGTTCATTACCCATCAAATGGGAAATATCTCCTCAATCGTAAAAGAGACAACTTTGAACAAACTTATAACGACTTAATGAATAGGGTAGATTATATGACTAAGGTGCGAACAAAAATCTTCGGTGATGGAGACCGTAATTTCGGTTGTAGCCGAGGTTGATTTATTTTTTACAACAATGGCCTTTCTTATGGATGGAAAGGCCTGATTTGTCTGCATCCGATATATGAATCATCAGGAACAAGTTACTTTTAATGCTCGCCAACCATAACGATTCTTGGTTTTATCTAGTTCAGTAACACGTACAACGTGTACCTTTTGGCCGTCCATTCCTTCAGGTACAAGATGTTTTGGGATGAAAGTATCACCGACAAAAGCAAAACCTTTATCTGTCACGTGTAGTATATCTTCTATCTCACCGGCATCAGCGAGCGGTTGGGCTGTAGCCGGTGTGACAGCAATGACTGACTGATCCTCTTCGGTGATAGTTAATTGAACGTAATCACCTGGTGAAAGTGACCATTCCTCAGACCAAAGTTTCATTCTAACGGACAAGCTTTGACTTCGGCTAACCCAAACATGGAATCCACGATTCCCAGCATGGATATTCTGAACTAAAGCTAGCTTCTGGACACGCTCTCCAAAAAGATAATCTGTCGCACTCTGAGAACGCAGCAGTATAAATGGGGTCAGTAACTCGGTATTTACCTGGGGATTATACCAGGGTTGGTTGAGTAGCTGTTCAAGATCAGTTTTTATCTGCCAACCGTTATGCAGATAACAATTAACAGCCCTTTGTACACAGATTGATGCTTCGTTATGAAGACCTTCAGCTGCTAACAGTGCAGCGAATCCCTTTAGAGTCGGAAGCGCCAGAGCATCATCGTGGGCACAACTCAAAGCTTTAGCAAACAATGTAATAGCAGCTTGAGGATCTTTCTGCCGATAAGTGGCCGCTAGTGCCCCCCACGCCCAGGCTTCATTCTGTTTTTTACGCAGTACTGTCAGTATTCGTTTTCGCGCCTCTTCGTAGCGTTTGGCAACAATAAGGCATCGTGCTTCGTCATAATCAAGCCAGATTAGTTGTTGGGTATCTTTAACTTCACGGCGTGTCAGTGTCAGTAAATTGAGTAGGTCATCCACAGATAGATGACGCAATGTAGTCTGGCTACTCCAGGTTTTCGCAAGCTTGCGGGTAAATTTCAGCATCAAGCTAGGGGATTCGCCTTTCTCCGTAATAAACGGCTGTTTGTCTTCCGGACTGAATAGGGTTTTCGCATGTTTGGTCAGTAGCAGCATCAATTTGGGGAAATGCTCCAAATTAGCCTGAAAGATAAGTAACAGGCTGCGATACTCGAAACCACTGTCTGGTAAATCAAGCCAGATTATCCAGTCCAATAAAAAGTCGATTCGTTCAGCTTCTCGTTGTGTAGGGGTAAACTCACTTTTCCCTGCTGCGGCTCGCGCTTTAATAGTATCCCGTACTTCTTTTAAATATGCATAACATACCCAGAAGAAAGCCCCTTTAAGAAAGCTATCACTTGGGTTTTGTTGCACTGTTGTACAACCCAGTTCCCAGGCCGCATCCAGTTCACCACTTTTTCTCAAACGGTTTATTTGTTGAAAAACTTGCTCAGCCATCAATGAAATCCACCTTAAATTGTGCGCTTACATCTTCAGAATCAGCTTGGACCAGATGAATACTACTGATAACGCCTTTTCGAGAAATGCTACTCGCAGAAGGTATATTAATATCCAGTTTTAATTTGCCTGCGGAATGCTCTGCAATAGCGAACACCTTGTATGGTTTCTCATCGATGTCAATTATTCGCCATCCTTTTTTGGCAATTAGGGTATCGATAAAATGCATAGCTATACGGATGTTATCATCGAGCCAAACTACTGGTGTATTGAGCAGTTGTCTTAACTCTTGTTCCAGTTGAGCATTGCCACTTAGCCCCTGACATTTCCCAATAGTTACCTCAAATTTACCGTTATAATCGAAGTCTAGTGTTGCTTCACCGAATTCGTTATTAAGGAAATAGCGTTCTTTATAGGGATGCTGGTGTATTGAACTGATACGCCACGCACTATGATGAAGTGCGTCACTTATCGTCAACAGCAGCGCAAATAACGCAGGTGTCTCGGGGTTGAACCCAGTAGGTAGTACTGAATTTAATTCACTCTCTGTAGGTATTCTGTTTTTAGCAAAGTGAAAACGCTGCTTTACAACCAATGGTACTGTTCTGAGAGAGGATAAATGCCATTCAGTTTTTGATAGCGGGTTAAGCGTAGGATAGTTAAGTATATCCAGCGTATGCATGGTTCGTGTTGTGGCGGTATAAAGCCAACGGAAATAACTATCGGTAGCCGGGTTGTCAGTATCGTGGGCAGCACTCGCGTCCAGAATCACCCTGTTAAATGGAGGATGTGACTGCGCCCTATGCACAGTGAGTGCCCAGGCGTAGCGAAGTCGAGCGGCGTAGGTAAATTTACTATTGAGAATCAAATTACTATGTTTTTTTTGATACTCTTCGCGTGCTGCCTTGTATTCCGAGCTTTTTTTATCCATCCCTGCTAGGGAAGATTTCGAGTCCTTAACCTGCTCATCTGCCTCTTCTCGTGCCCAAATACGTAGTGCCAGCAGTTTGTCAGTATCAAGTTCAGGTTTAAGCGAAGTCAGAAACTCCGGGAGGTAGAGTACGGTGGAGAAGGTGTCATTGCTTTGGAGTGTAACGTGGGCAAATTCAACGGTCGTGGGTTTATCTCGGCCTTTAAGCGTAATGCTTTTACTGAAGAAACCTCTGGCTGCTTGAGTTACTCTTGCGAATTGTCCTGCATGTAGCGGCATGTGTCCACTCAACGCATCACCATCATGATCAAAACTAAAGGTTTTGTTATAAATTTCAATACGGTCCCCTTCTACTAAATGACCCGGCACTCGTGCCTGTAAATACCTGCTTCGGATACCAAAATTTACGGCTTGAGCCCGTTCGTTAGTTGCACAGAGATAAATGCACTCACTGCCCGGAGAGATAAGATCTTCGGCAATCTGAGCTGTTTGCTCTCCCTTGGTTATAGTACGGAGCGCTTGCTGCTGGCAGATGGGTAATTGAATGAATTTTTGTGCAGCGAGTTGGCCAACCAATTCGCGCTGAAAATCGAGCTGTTCATTCCGTGATTCAAAATCACGATCCTGTGAATTCAACTCAACTGTACGGAAAGGGATCTGTTGCTGTTGGAATATCAGGCCTTCCAGCAGACTTTTCTCTTTGGCACCGCGCCTTAGCTGATAAGGGTCGCCAAGTAACAAAATTTTAGGTAGTGATTGCGGCTGAGCATCCTGCATTTTCCCTTTCAACAGCAACAAAAAATCGCTGAGAATATAACCACTACCGTAAAGTGCAGTATCTGAGGCAAAGAAATCATTACCGAGCAAATGTGCATCGAAAATGACTAACAAGGACTCTTGTGGTGCGTTAAAAACTTCATGATCTTGACAGTTAATCGGGTACCACGGCTTATCTTCTTTTATATCCTGAGGGTGTTGGCTGTAGATCCAGGTATAGATACTGGTAACTTCTTCTATCTGACCGGTAACGTGCAGTCTGGCAGTTCGAGCGTTAGGAGCCAAATAACGACGAGTGGTTATAGTTTTTGGCATTTGCTTCAGCAGCGCCTGAAGTACCTTCGCTTTTCCTGTGCCATAGGCTCCTGTTAGGGCAAAGACCTTGCAGTCGCCGTCACATAACCATTCGTTCATCGCTGTGAGCGCCATGCTCTGTTCTTCATTTAGCGTTGTCGATGACGAATTTGTGTAAACGTTGTCAGAAAAATCCATAATGTAGGTACTCCATTAGATAACCGCTATCCAGTGAGAAGTGTTGTTTTACACCGCCGGCAATTCAAAACACTTCACCGGTTTTCCATCCTGCATTTCTACCAGTAATCGTGCAGATTGCGGTTGCTCAGCCAACAATCCTTGTTGGAATTGCGCGAACGACAAATGGGCTTCTTCAATAGCCATCTTTTGCTGCATTAACGTAGTAGTCGTCCATTTCCTCAGTAATACTTTATTGGCATTGGTAGTATTGCTCTGTTCCGTCAATGCGCTAATGCCTTGTATCCGCTGGTGAAGCTGACGCTCAACTTTGTCAATAACGCTTTCGAACTGCTGATAGTTATTAACAATAGTTTGTTGGCGGTGCTTGACGAGTGTTGTGTCACCTTCGGCATGAGTCAGAAGATGCAATGCTTGCGCACGAACCTTAATTGCCAGGTCCCATTCATGGATTCGCTCATCAAGGATCTTTTGCTGGGTTTGGATCTTGTTCGTAATTTCCGTACTGCCAAAGAGCCCACGGTCTTTAAGCGCCGACACTTTGTCGCCAGCAGCAGTAATATCAGTCAGTAAGTGTGCCTGCAGGGCGGAAAACTGGACTTCAATATCTTCCAGTTTTTGGCGTATTGCGGGTGAGCATTGCCCCTCTAGTACCACGGGGGTAATTTGCTGCAAATACTGTATAGCTCCAATGATCTCTGACTTACGTGCATTGTTTTGGAACGCAGAAACCTCACGCACCGCCTCAACAATTTCCGTCAATTTCTTGCTGATATCTGCCAGATGTTTTTGCGCCAACACAGCAGAAGCAACATTCAACAACATACCAGCGTTAATAAGTTGATTGAGTTTGTCAGGATTAAGCAGAACGGCATGTTCCTTAATACCTTTTTCTCCCAGGCTGAATCCACGAAAACCTGGGCCACCTTTTACACTCGCCAGAGGGCTATTAATAATGACCTCCATATATTGATGGCTGGCAACATGTGCAGAGGTCGCCAGTGAGGGCAACGTTTGTAAAAGCGGGCTCAGGCGTGAAATACCGGTAATATCCTGTTCCTGCATCGCTTCCGTGCTGATAAGTTCCGAAGGAGGAATTGTCGAAACCGTAAGCGCAGGTTGGTTAATATCCTGCCCAAATCCCCAGCGTTGATCGTATGTGAGAGCAGGCATCGTGGCTGGTGATGATTGGGTGGCAAGTCGGAACTGGTGGGAGTTTTTTAAACGAATCCAGGCAATCTGCACCACGCAGGGCAGGGTCACTCGAAATGCCGGGTTTGAGATGTCATAGGCTGTATACAGACCGGTAATAGCCAGACCAACTGGGCCCCGTAAGAACTCCCAAAACACGGCCGATCCCAAGCCCTGCCATTAATGGCAGGGCTTTGCCTGCTGTAGTTTGGGCAAGACCATTGGCAACTAATGCTGCTCTCTGCCAGACGGGCATATCCATGCTGACAGATGGGCTTATACCCATATCACGCAGAATCTGGCTGCGTTCATCATCCGACATTTTTTTCCATGATGAGGTAAAGACACAGTCAATGATCAGCGCTTCTTTTTCTTCTACAGTGGTTGAGGTCGGGGCTTTAATCTTCAGATGGCTGGCAACGTCATCCACAATTTCGTTATAGCCGACACCGTTGCGACGAAACAGATTCACGAACGTATTGCCACCAAAATGCTGTAACTCCCGCACAAGCAGGCGCAGAGTTTCTTCATCGGGCACATCGTGGCGCTTGGCGTCCTGCAATACGGTCTTCACGCTGTCTGACATTGAAAAACCAAATTTGCCAGTGTTGGTGATGTAATCGATCAGCAGATCAATATCGCCTTTATCTGCGTTCAGCAGCAGTGTAACCAGAGCCTCATCACCCTGGACATCTATCGCGTTCATGAAAATTCCTTTGCAATGTTCATCGCCCGAAACTATTAAAACCCACGCATTCCATCAATAAACGTATCAATCACGCCACGTACGCGCTCATATACGCGTGTGCGCACCGTTTTACGTTCCAGAATTTTAGGTTGCCAGGTGAGGGTTTCGGCAACCTGATCTTCTCGCGGGAGTACATCGGTGAAAATGTAATTCTCCAGTAGTCCTGTGAGCTTAATGGCATCCAGTCGTTCTTCTTCACACAGTACTGAAATGGCTTTACTTTTTTCACGTTCAACATAGGTTTCAAATGTCTGAGTGACATCTTCATCATGGGTGACGTGCAGCAGGTTTTCTTCAATAAAGTTTTCAATCAGCTCACGTTTACTGCGCAGCGTGACATCGCTGTCGACGATATCCATGATCTTTTTCTTCTGTTCTTGCTGTTCTTTCGGCGGCATGGCCTGAATACCGGCCAATAGTTTCAGAATGTAGCCGACGTTAATCTCATCGCGGTGGATCAGTGACACTTCAAAATCAATATCATCAAGAATGGATACTTTCTCTTTGGTGGAATGCTTTTTCACCTTGTCATGAATATCGAGGTATTTACTGGTGTAATCAGCCAGTATCTGCTCGGACAAAGGTTTCGCCGCATCATCGAAATCAGCAAAGCTTTCAAGAATGTTTTTAAGCCGCATGACGTCGCGAAAAGCGGTCACAAATTCCAGCTGCGCTTTTTCATCCGGCAGACTATCCACACTTTCAACCGTTGGCGTTAACGTCAGCAGGCGGTCAACAGCATCCTGATAATCACTCAAATATTCTTCAAACGGTTTAACCAGTACCACGGAAGACGCATCTTTATTGGAAAACAGCGCAATCGCCTCGTCTGTCGCCTTTTTCAGGTTGCGGAAGCAGACGATGTTCCCGTGGCTTTTCTTCTCGTTAAGGATGCGGTTGGTGCGTGAAAAGCCTTGCACCAAACCGTGGAAGCGCAGGTTCTTATCCACATACAACGTGTTCAGTGCTGGGCTATCAAAGCCGGTAAGGAACATGTTCACTACCAGCAGAATATCGATGCCTTTTTCTTTGGTGCGCTGAGCGATGTTTTTGTAATAGTTATAGAAACTTTGTGAATCATTGGCTGAATAGCTGGTGCTGTACAGTTCGTTGTAATCCTTGATAAAGCTGTCAAGGTGGTCGCGGCTGGATGTGTCAATCTTCGCCCCTTGCGGCAGGCTGATGTCTTCTTCATCCAACAGGCCGTTAACCGCTTCTTTATCACTTTTGTCTGTTTCGTTGGCGGCATAGGTAAAGATGGTCGCTACTTTCAACGGTTTGTAATTTGGATTTTCCGCGACCATGGCGGCCTGTTTTTCTTTAAATAGTTTGTAGTAGCGGATCAGCATATCTACCGACCCGACGCAGAACATGGCGGTAAATTCACGGTTGCGGGTCTTGGCGTTGTGATGTGCCAGAATATAGTCGGTGATTTTCCCCAGCCGGATGTCGCTTTCCATCACCTCTTTGGTATCGATATCTTCCACCTCGATATCAATCTCATTACTGCTCTCTTTGCGTTTGTAGGTGCCTACATATTCCACCGCAAAACGCAGTACGTTTTCGTCGCGAATGGCATCGACAATCACGTATTTGTGCAGGCATTTCTCAAACAACATTTCTGTGGTCTGCTTGATGCCATTGGTGACATTGACGTTATCGGCGAAAATCGGTGTGCCGGTGAAGCCAAACAACTGCGCGTTTTCAAAGAAATTCACAATTGCTTTATGGGTGTCGCCAAACTGGCTGCGGTGGCATTCATCAAAGATAAACACGATGCGCTCTTTGCGCAGGTGTTCCAGTTGTGCTTTATAGCCATCGTGCGTGATGGCGTTATTTAATTTCTGAATAGTGGTCAGCGTCAGTTTGCTGCTGGTGGTTTTCAGATGCTTAATCAGCGTGCTGGTGTTATTAGTGGTATCTACGCTGTCTTTGGCAAAGCTGTTGAATTCTTTAGCTGTCTGGTAATCCAGATCACGACGGTCGACCACAAAAATAACCCGATCCACTTCAGGCATCTCCATGATTACCTGGCTTGCTTTAAACGAGGTCAGCGTCTTACCAGAACCGGTGGTGTGCCAGATATAACCGTTATGTGGTTTGCCCTGAAGATGCAGGCTTTCCTTAACATGGCGAATCATCGCTTCACAGGCGTAATACTGATACGGGCGCATCACCATCAGGCACTTACGGGTTTCGTTCAGTACAGTGTAATGGGTGATCATTTTGGCGATATGGCAGACTTTCAGGAACGCTTCGGCGAATTTATCCAGCGCTTTTATTGGCTCATTTTTTTCATCGGTCCAGAAATAAGTTTGTTCAAAGTGATTCGCGCGGTTGTTGGCGTAGTATTTGGTATCCACGCCATTGCTGATGATAAATATTTGCACATACTGGAACAGGCCGCTGCCGACCCAGAAAGCATCGCGGTGGTAACGGTCAATCTGATTAAAGGCTTCTTTTAGCCCTAAACCACGGCGTTTAAGCTCAATTTGTACGAGCGGCAAGCCGTTGATTAATAGGGTTACGTCAAAGCGAGTCTTACGGCTGTTTTGCTCGGCATTAAACTGCTTCACCTGGCGGGTGACTTGAAACTCGTTCTGGCACCACTCCTCTTTATTAATAAAGCTGAGCCACTTCTCTGTGCCGTCTTCGCGCAGTAACTGGTAGCGATCGCGTAGTGTTCTTGCGCGATCGATAACTTCATTACCTTTGGTTAGGTGCAGGAAAATACGGTTAAATTCATTGTCAGTTAGTGGCACAGATTCCAGCCGATTGTGGATCTCAATCTGTTTTTTTAGGTTGGCTTTCATGCTGGCTTCGTCGGTAACGTTCACTGGTTCGTAGTGCATACCAACCAGTTGTTCCACCAACTGCGTTTCTAACTCGTATTCGCTTTGAGTTGCCATCAGTGTTTAGTGCCTTTTGCTATGGTAAAAGCCCGATACCTACCGGGCTGAAAGATATTTAGACGAACATTTGCTGGAGTAGACCTTGCTTCCAAGTTTTTAATTTATCCAGCTCCGCTTTTTTGATGGTGATTTTGTCGTCAATGGCAGAGAGAAAATTGGCGATTTTAGTTTGCTCTTTCTCAATGGGTTGAGGTATTGGTAGAGCCAAGAAATCAGCGCCTGAAATATTCATACGATCATGCCTTGCCCCACTATTTGCGACACTTTTCATGTAATCATGCCAAACTGAGCTTTCAAAAAAATATTGATAGAATTTCAATGAGCCTTGATTAAAACGAAATACCGTATACAGCGGTGACATAATTCCTTTACTTAATTCATTCATTTTAATCGGACCAACTGGTGCAGTTGCAGATATTCTTGGGTTGTAAACGAAATCTCCAACATTAACAACATAATAACCAGTAAGATTGCTTTCTGTGACAATTTCTCTCTCGAAATAACTTTGTTGAGAAACAATACCTTGAGTAGCGGAATTGGTCAAAACTGTACTCACAGAATTATCTCTGTTCTTTTTATTAACCTTAGAGGCTATTTCGTTTAATTCAGTTGTTTCCCATTCAGGATAATCTTTCCCATTCTCACATTTAAATCTAAATTTCTGACAAAAAATCTTCTGCATCATGCTTTTTTTGTACTGGCACAGCAGTTCGTACTGCTTGTTCAGTAGTGTAATTTTTTCGTCAACAGAGGATAGAAAATCGGCGATTTTGGTTTGTTCATTAATTGATGGATAAATAAACTGAAATTTCTCCACATCTTTTTTTGTGATATTTGGGTCCTTCCTGCTACTTGCAGCAATTAACTTCCAGTCTTCCACCTTAAAATTCAGATATAATAATAAAAAGTAAGGAACGACTATTTCCTTATTAGGCTTAATAGCAGAGAGGGCCTGATTACATGTAGCTTCCTTTATCAGCAAACCTGTTCTTCCTATTTGATTAAAGCCACCGTACATAGCAACAAAAACGGTGTCTTTAGGAAGTATCTTAAGTGAAGATGTTTCTCTGATTGCTATTTCTGTTACTTTTTCTTGAGTCGATATTATTAAGCTATTATTCAAGTCGGTAGTTTTAACCCACGGAATATCACCATCAATAAAATACTCTATTTTACCCCTTGATGGAGTAGATCCAGATGTGATACCAAAAACCTTCCCTAACGGTTGCTTTTCCCATGGGGAATTAAAACCGGCAAACCTTAGCTTCGGTACCATCATTTATTCCCCTCCGACAGCGTAAACGGCGCATCAATCCCCAGTTCTTTGCAGAAGCCAGCAATGGTATTGTCGATTTTCGCTACTTCACCTTCCAGTTCACGAATTTCCTGCGCCACGGCATTGAGATCAATCTCATCTTCTGCTTCAAAGGTATCGACATAGCGCGGGATATTGAGGTTGTAATCATTAGCGCGGATGTCTTCCAACGAGGCTGCGTGGCTATACTTCTCAATGTCTTTCCAGTCGTTATAGGTATCGGCGATTTTGTCGATATGTTCCGCTAGCAGGCGGTTCTGAGTTTTGACCTTCTCAAACTCATTGCTGGCATCGATAAACAAAATGCTGTCGTTGTGCTTACGGCATTTGCGTAGCACCAATACACAAGTCGGGATGCTGGTGCCATAGAAAATATTGGCGGGCAGACCGATTACTGCATCAATACAGTTCAGCTTCTCAATCATAAATTGACGGATATGGCCTTCGGCAGCTCCACGGAACAACACACCGTGGGGTAGAACCACTGCCATGGTGCCGTCATCTTCCAGGTGATGGAACATATGCTGCAAAAACGCCATATCCGCTTTGCTAGATGGAGCCAGTTTACCGTACTGGGCAAAGCGCTCATCGTTCATAAACAGCGGGCTGGCGCTCCACTTGGCGGAGAACGGTGGGTTGGCGACAATGGCATCAAACTTCAGGTGCGTATGCTGCGGGTGCTCCAGCGTATCTTCCTGGATGATTTCAAAATCCGCGTAGTGAACACCGTGCAGAATCATGTTCATACGTGCCAGGTTGTAGGTAGTACGGTTCATCTCCTGGCCGTAGATTTTACCTACTGATGACGCTTCGCGCTTTACGCGCAGCAGCAGTGAACCTGAGCCACAGGTCGGGTCATAAACGTTTTTCAGTTTCAGCTTGTGAGTAGTGACGATTTTCGCCAGCAATGTTGAAACAGGTTGTGGTGTATAGAACTCACCGGCTTTTTTACCTGCGCCCGAAGCGAATTGACCAATCAGATACTCGTAGGCATCACCGAGGATATCGGAGCTGGCTTCGCTCAGGTTAAAGCTTAGTTTGTCGAGTTCGGTAATGACTTTGCCGATTAACTCGTTTTTCGCTTTTGCGGTGTTGCCCAATTTACTGGAGCCTAAGTCCAGATCTTCAAACAGGTTGCTGAAGTCATCAGCCGAATCGGTACCCAGCGTACTTTGCTCAATATTGCGCAGCGTCGCAGCAAGATCTTCCAGAATAAAACCGGTACCAGCACCTTTAGGATCGTTGGCGATACGTTCCGCCATGGTGTGGAACAAATCCGTCGGTGGCAGGAAGTAGCCTAATGTGCGGATGCTGTCTTCTTTTACCGCGTCCACAATGTCCTGATATGCTGGATGTTCTGCAGTCAGCTCGTTGTATTGAATCCCATCTTCAGCAAGGATTTTGTTTGCGTAGGCGACAAACTTCTCGGAAAGATACTTATAGAAAACAAAGCCGAGGCAGTAATCACGGAACTCATCGGCATTCATCTTGCCGCGCAGGGTATCGGCGATATTCCACAGGCGGCCTTGCAGTTCACTTAAATTTTGCGCTTCAATTTGGGGAGACATAGTTCTTCCTGATGTTCTGTTGCGTAACCTAATCGGGTTACGTTTTGGGTCAAATCATATCACTGAGCTGTTTCAGGATCTGTTGTTCGTTAAGCTGGGCGATACGTTCCTGGCAATAACGCTTTTCACGTGCTGCGAGGTAAAGCCCCCCCCATCGCATGTTGCTGCGCAAGGGAGGGGAGTGTAATCACAAAGTTTTTTAATTCGTTAACGGCAATCCGCTGCACCACCGTCGAGCCTTGTGTGGCCTGCGCCCGCTGGCGTCGCCCTTCGCTGCTTTCGTTGAAATGCCAGACGAACCAAAAAGCGCTCAACTGCGTGGCATCAACATCCACTTTGACGTAGTTATTACCCAATATCCGACCTGCATAAATTGGACTCACTAGTACTGCTTTGCCATGGATCAGACTAATGACGACGTCACCCGCTTTCGTGAGCAGTACCGCCTGGTCCGTTTTTACGATTTGTTCCTTGCTACAGGCACTTTCGCTGTACTGCCAGTCATCTGTCAGAAAGTGTTCGGTGGCATAAAAAAAGTAAGCTCGCCCGTGGTCACTTTGCTGGATACGGCTGATATGAGAGCCTGCTGTAAACGTGGCGATATCCTTGTAGGTGAGCTGCATTCAGGTTCCGAATAAAATTAAATTACATAGGATGTATGGCTGAAAGCATAAACTTGGTGAATAGTTTTTATCAAGGAATTTAAAATTATTACGTATGCGTGGGATCAATGTTTTTGTGACGTATATAACGTTTTATATGTCCGAATGTGAGATTTTTCTCATATTGTTACAGGCAAATCGCCTTTCTGTTGGCTATCATGGTCCTGCCAATTCGTCCCTATCATCAAAAAGGTGTGTTGATGTTCACGCTTACTTCGTTCCTGGATACGTTAACCTCTGTTAATCCAGAGAATGTCCCAAAAGGTGTTGCAACTGTAGTCGCTGCACTGCTGTTGTGTTTTGTCATTTTCTACGCCGTACCTTCTTTTCGCGTTTCGGCAAGATTCAAGCAGAACGCCAAAGCAATACGTGGGCTGGTGGGTGAAAAGCCTGCAATCCAACTTGAAAAACTGAACACTCTTTTTGCAGATAAATTCTTTGCTCATCCCTGGAGCGAGTTTAAAGAATCTTTGCATAGTCAGTACCGGCTGGATGATGAAGACGAACAACAACTTGTTGATGTGCGGTCTACTGCGCCTGCATCCTCCTGGTTCTCCGAACCGCTTCTGGTAGAGATTCCCCTTTATACCGAAGCTTTTAAGCACCTGCCGGGCATTCTGACGGGAATTGGGATTATCGGGACGTTTTACGGCCTGATGATCGGCTTACACCATTTTGACCCGAGTACTCCAGAGCAGGTCACTGCGAGTGTGGCAAGCCTGCTGCAAGATGTCCTGTTCGCCTTTTTAGGCTCTGCATTAGCGATTGTTGCTTCTATCCTGGTCACGATATTTGAAAAGTGGCGGTTGGCTAAATGCTACAAAAATCTCGAAAGCCTGACTGCCAGCATCGACCAGCTTTTTGAAGGTGGCGTGGGTGAGGACTACCTCTCGCAGCTGGTCTCCAGCAGCAAAGAAAACACTACCCACTCAAAACAACTGAAAGATGGGCTGGTCAGTGATTTACGTGAAATGTTGCAAAACCTGGTGGATAGCCAGGTTCGTGAAAATGAAAAACTGGCAACGAGTTTATCAGCGACTTATCGGGAATCGGGCCAGCAGTTTGCTGAACAGGTGAGTGGCGCGATTGAAAATAGCCTAAAGAGCCCATTAGAAAAAATTGCTGGTGTGGTGCAAACCGCTTCAGGGGACCAGAGTGGCCGCGTCCAGAATATGCTGGAGAATGTGCTAACCGCGTTCATGGCGAAGATGGATAGCACCTTTGGTCAGCAATTCTCCAATATGCAGGAAATGATGGGGCGTTCTGTTGACGCCATCCAGACAATGCAAAGTGGCTTTTCCACTCTGCTGCAGGACATGCGCCAGGTAAGTGATGACTCTCGCCAGGGAAGTGCTGAGTTAATTGGTCAGCTACTGAGCGAAATGAAGAGCGGGCAACAGGCAATGCAGGCCGGTATGAATGACATGCTGAGTAGCCTGCAGGAGTCAGTTGCACGGATCGGTGCTGAAGGCGAGGGCGCCGGGGAAAGAATGGCGAAGCAAATGGAAAAAATCTTTGCCGACAGCGAGGCGCGTGAAAAAGCCATGGCTGAACAGATGCAGGCCTTTATTGAGATGACTCAATCCAGCGTTCAGCAAGGGCAAAATGAGACCATGGAAAAAATGGCGGCATCTGTCGATACCCTCGGCAGCCATATGGGGACACTGTTTGCTCAACTTGAACAAGGGCAGCAACAGCTAAACCAACAGCAAAATCAGGCTCAAGATTTGCTGATGGCTAATATGGGTAAAGGCGTTGAGGATTTAACACAGCATCTGGCCGGCGTCTTTACTCAACTGGAATCTGGCCAGCAGCAAATGAGCCAGACTCAGGAATCTGCTCAACGCACTCTACAAGAAGAAACCCAGCAGTTGTTAGCGCGTAGTGAAGCGCGTGAAAATGCGGTGGTTGAGCAGCAGCAACACTTTATGGACGCTTTGCAAAACACTGTGCAGTCCGGCCAGGATGCATTGCGCTCTAAAATGGAAGGGAGCATTGATCAACTCGGTAACCAGTTAGGTTCGTTATTTGGTCAACTGGAAGAAGGACAGAAATCATTAAGCCAACAGCAGCAGAACGTGCAGCAGACGTTGCAAGCTGAGACGCAACGTATTATTGGCGAGCTTGACGGGCAGGTTAAAAACCTGCTGGGAATGTTGAGAGAACAGCAGACCGCTTCTGAAAAATTGCTGCAGCGGATGGCTGAAAACACGACACAGCACTTGCAGGAAATTAATACAGGTGCGGATAAAATGCGTGTGGCTGCGGATCGCTTTGAAAGTGCAGGTAACCGTGTGGCAGAAGCCAATAATCTCACCGCCGATGTTCTTAATAATGCTCAACAGGCTGGTAGAACCCTTTCAAGTGCCAGTACGGAACTAGGAGCATTGATCTCAGATTATCGCAATACCCGTGACTCTGTTTCAAAAGCCATTACTACCCTGGAAGCGTTGATTAACAATGGGCAGGAAGAACAATCTTCACGCAGCCACTTTGTTGCAGATCTGAAAACCTATTCCGAACGTTTACAGCAATATAACCGCGAAGCTCAGGAGTTTTTGCATGGGGTGGCAGACCTCATGGGGAAAAGCTTCGATTCGTTTAGCTCAGGTGTGGAAACCAGTTTGAAGAATTCTATGCAAGAGATGGATAGCCAACTGGCTAAAGCGACAGGAGCATTGAGCTCTTCCGTGGAAATCATTGGCGAGAGTGTTGATGCTCTGGATACCGTACTGACTCGTAGCCGTCGCGCATAAGGAACATCAGTATGTTCAGTCGGATGTTTAATGCGAAAAAACGACGCAGTGATGAAGCCGAGAAACCGTTCTGGATCTCTTACGCTGATCTGATGACTGCCATGATGGTTCTTTTTCTTGTGGTGATGGTGGCATCACTTAGCTCGGTAACGCAGCGTATCCAGCAGGCGGAAGCGGGGGAGAAATCCAGAGGGCACGATATTGCTCGCCTGTGCGAGCGTCTCGAGTTGCAGGCAAAAAGCCTCAATAAGACGATTCACGTCGACTGCCACGATAACCGTATCAGCTTTGGTGAGGCGGGGCGCTTTGAACACAACCGTTTCTCGCTGCCACCTGAGGGTTTACAGGCGTTGCAGGACGTTGTTCCACTCGTGCTGGAAGCGGCAAATAGTGACGAAGGTAAAAAGTGGTTTAAACAGATAGTCATTGAGGGTTTTACCGATACGGATGGCTCTTATTTGTATAACCTCCACCTTTCGTTGCAGCGTTCAGAGTGGGTGATGTGTAGTTTGCTGGATAGCCGTAGTGCACTGCAGCAAAAAATATCGTCTGAACAACAAATGCTGATTCGTAAGCTTTTCCTGGCAGGTGGCGTCTCTTTTAACAATGCGAAAGAGAGCAAAGAGGCCAGTCGTCGTGTGGAATTACGTATGCAATTCTTTGGCCTTAAAGATAAGCGGCAAGAAGAAAGCGCTGATGATGTGCCAGGGATTAGCCAGGAAACCTGTCAATTGGGGATGCTGAAATGAGTTCCCCACTCGATATGTTAAAAAGCAAACTGGCCCCCTATGCGCAAATGCAAGAGCTGTCAAAAAATTATCATGATTTTAATCGCTTAAATCATGTTGTATTCGCGCTTGAAAAAAAAGTGGATGCTCGTGTTGTCACGCTGGTACCGCCGGAAGAGAAGCGAAAATTAGCGATACAGCGGCTGAAATCTGGCGTTGAGTTGGCGCCATCAGAATGGAAAATGGTCTTTTTCGCCCTTAATGACATATCTGATGAAGATTTGTTTAGCTCACCACTGATTGAGGATGCTGACAATTTTTCGAAGGTCACAACAGAGCTTAAGAACAAATTGGCAGGTAAACGCCTGACTCGCCGTGAGTGGTTGGCGTTATGTAGTAGTTATTTTGGTTATTCCAACGATGAACCGCAAAATAACCCGCAGTGGTGCCGTTTGCGAGATCTGATCGCCAGCGGGTTTGAAGTATTAAAAGCCGGCAATTCCCGAGTAATGGAATGGACGCGTACCGTCGATCAGTATGCTGACATTTTCACTGATGATGCGGGTCAACTTCTTGGCCAGCAACTTGTACGTGGCGAAATTGCAGATATCTCCGCGCTCGAGAAAGTTGCGCAAATTCCTCAAAATAGTTGGCTGTGGCGAAAGATCGTTAACCATCTGGTAAATGAAGTTTTCCGCATGGATGATGCTGAATTTCAGCCAAAGGTTAACGAGCTTCTGGCGTTGAGCCGCCAGTTGGGTCGCTTTAAAGACAATATTCTTGCTGCCACTTTGACGCGTTACTGCAATTCAGCATTCAAACATCAAACGCATCTGGAATTAAAACAGGTGGCGCTAGAGTACTGGGGAAATCCTCAGCTAACCTCCAGAAATAAAGGCTGGGAGATTCATGTTGATAAGCCTGTCCTTTTAATGGTGCAGGGTTGGTTTGCAAAAGACGATCTGAAATTGTTCTTCGAATTGCTTAAAGGCAACCGGGATGTTGACCAGGCCCGCCTGTTCTACTGGCTACGTTATGCAAACCAGATGAGTTACACGCGCATTGTGATCGGGGGGGATACCCAGCTCTCAAAAGATCAGGACTATGTGGAGTTTAGGACCAAAAACACAGGCCGTCTGAGCAAGTTATCAGGGCCGGGTTCTAAAGATAACAATGCTATGATAATGCGAATTGGTGATTACTTATTCGTTGAGTTTTCTAAAGTTGGAGCGATGTATGCTTACCATCTTACAAATGCCCCCTTCAATCCTGAAACGGGAATTTTAGATATTGATTTTGATTTAAAAGATAAGCGAAATAACCGCCGCAAAGTTGTTCTACGCCTTGCGCATAATTCTCCAGCTACTAATTATTCGTTAAAAAACATTCCGGGCTGGATGCGTTATTTTGATGAAGATTTAAAACGACTGGGTATTTATTATATTAGTGAAGAATCTAGCGCTCACATGAATGCTGCCCTGGATATCTCAAGGTTTGAAGCCAAGGGAATTAGTTACTCTAATCCGGTAGTCCGTAAGTCACCTGCCTCCCAGTCTATGCCCAGTACAGCTATTTCAGAGTTTTCAATCAAAGCCAAACAAGTGCAAGATGAAGAACGGGATCGAGAAGAGCAGATCAGAATTATTTCTAACTCACTGAAAGCCCGAAAAGAACGTGAGGATCCTTCAATCCGAGAACAGCAAATCCGGGATGTAATTAAATCAGTCGATTGCAAAGTTATGGATAAACGAGGCCTCGGTGGCGCTATTCATATTCAGTTTAATGAACCCGATCACGAGGCTGCGAGAAAGTTGCTTAGCCTTGGATTTAAACCGGTCCTGGGCAAATTCACTTACTGGAGCAAGTAATGTTCAAAAGTCTGCTAAGTAAATTTATCAAAGATAAAACAGCACTGTCGCTACCCGTTGAACCGCTGTACACCATCCAACCTGAAGGGTTGGCATTTGCGTTTCATTTAGCAGATAACAAAGATAATTGGCTCGTTGTTTCCTGCCTTGAGCAGTTGCATGAAGAGGACTATGTCTCCCACTGGTCTGATTGTTGGTTCTTGAGCTGGGATGATTTTTATCGTCTAAATGGTGTAGAAGATTACGCGACAAGTTTAGGAATCTTTGCTTTTCCACCGCAACGTGAGCTGGTGGCGCATCTTTCTTCTTCAGGCAGCATTAGCGATGATAATTTTCGCGTCATTATAGATAAATGGACCCATCCTGAAGATTACCGCGTTGTTGAAATGAAGCGAACTGGTGCGAGTTTTTCGACGTCTGAAGGCACATTCATTTTGAATTCTGAAAACTGGCATTTGATTGATTCCCTCAAGCAGTTACGCCAGCAGCAGAGCCAACAGCCAGGTGAAGCGGTTAACCAGATGGGGTGGGCAAAGATTCGGCGCCAGGCGAAAAAAGCCTGCGCGAAAATGGACGATTATTTGACGAAAACTATTGTTGTCCGGCCAGAATCTTTACAGCTCAAATTACGTGAGGCTCGGATAGCGGATACAAAGGTTTATGAAATTGAACCCACCTTTGAAGATCAACCCGTCAACTGGTTACAAAGCTTTGACCGTACACAGCAAGTGCAGGACCGGTATCGTGTACTGGGCGAAGATGGTGAGCTAAACCATGTCATTTTATCACCCGAGGTTAAAGAAGTTCTGTCTTCCGTTCATGCGATTACCGGGCGTCGTGTAGCTGGAGATGATGCGTTATCTTTTATTCGTAACCCTTATTCTTGGGTTGGTGAGGATGCAAGCAAGGTTTTAGATCCAGACGTATATGAGAAAGATCTGCAGGAAGCAGGGATCTATTTCTATGACTTTCGTCTGGAACCGAATTTTAGTGAACAGAATGAAATAGCCGCAGTTTCGCTTATTCTAAGTCCCAGAACAGAAACCCCCCAAGCGGATGAAACATTTAATTTCACTCGCCCATTTGAACTTGAAAGCTTCATTAAAGAGCTGCAACTGAAGTTGGCTTCTGACTTACCGGTCGGTATTTGGCAAGGTTACGATATTGAGTTAGGAAGGCTGACTTCTGCAGATCTTGAAAGCTATCAATCCCTTGTCGAAACCTGGCAAAAGCAGGCGGAGGGCATGATTTTACACACGTACTGGATCTGCAAAAATACAGTGACAGGGTCATTGGTATTGGCGAATTTGAAAAAATCAGTTCACCTTACCTGGTTAAAAGTGAAAGCGAGAAATGGCTTCCGGATGATGTGGCAAAAGAGATGTGTGAAGCCATGTTTTCGGGCTGGGATCTGGACAATCAACAGCATTTCCATGAACTTGAAGAGCGTATACAACAAGCCAAGGATACTGAAGCAACTGAAGTCGCTATGCCCTGGAATGATAATCTTCTGCCGCGAGAAGATGCTGAGATTTTCCATGATAAATGGTCTAAAAAAATAGCTGATGATAGCGACACATCAGGACCTGCTGATCCACAGAGTAGGGCCGTGTTACTGATTGAGCAGAATATCGAACAAGCTCTTTACGTCAAGCAGCGGCGTGCATCATTGTTATCAGCTCATCAAGCTGAGCCAGAGCTACCTTTAGCCCTAAGAGAAAACATCGTGTTACGGGAACATCAGCGTAAAGGTGTTGCCTGGTTACAACAGCTCTTTCTCAAGTCACCGACTGAAACTACCGGTTGTTTACTGGCAGACGATATGGGACTTGGGAAGACGCTGCAGATCCTCACATTTTTGGTTTGGCATATTGAACAATTTCCGAATGGCGACCCAGCTTTGATCGTAGCCCCTGTATCATTACTTGATAACTGGGAACGTGAAGTGGGTAATTTTTTCTATCGTGATCAAATTTCAATATTAAAACTGTATGGGAATGAGTTACGAGATAAAAAATGTCCTAAGGAAAGTCTCCCGTCTGAGATAAGAAATAAAGGTATTAAAAATTTATTGCAAAATGACTGGGTCGGCGATGCACGTATCGTCCTTACAACCTATGAAACATTGCGAGATCAAGAGTTTTCTCTGGCACGCCAATCATGGTCTATCATGGTTTGTGATGAGGCCCAAAAGATTAAAAACCCGGCGGCATTAATAACCCACTCAGCTAAGGCCATTCAAGCCCGATTTAAAGTGGCATGCACCGGTACACCCGTTGAAAATACATTGGTTGATTTATGGTGCCTGTTTGACTTTGTCCAGCCTGGACTTCTCGGTGCATTAAATAATTTTGGTAAGGACTATTTACGCCCTATCGAACAACAGGGCGATGAAGTTGCTCTTGAAAAGCTCCGTAAATTAATCGAACCCCAGACTCTTCGTAGAATTAAAGAAGATGTGGCACGAGATCTCCCTGCAAAAATTGAAGACCAGATCTGTAAAAAATTAAGCATGTTGCCACTGCAGCGTGATCTCTATACTCATTCGATAGCGAAGTGGCGAAGCCAGCAGGAAATGAGTGAGGGCCTTGAGCAGCGTGGGGCCGGTATGCTTGGTTTATTACATCGTCTTAAGTTGATTTGCGCCTTGCCTTATTCAGTCAGTGCTGACTTACGTATGCGTGACAATGCTCCGAAAGTTAAGTGGATGCTTGAAACGCTAAGGCGCATACAACGATCTTCTGATGATAAGGTAATTATTTTTACTGAGTTGCGTGATATTCAGCGGGAATTACAGCAGATGGTATTACACAACTTTGGTTTTAAGCCTTTTATTATCAATGGAGATACCAGTACTAAATCTGGAAGCAGTCAAAACCGTCAAAGCCTGATAGACCAATTTCAGGATGCCGAGGGATTTAACGCCATTATACTTTCAACTGTTGCTGTCGGTTTTGGTGTCAATGTACAGAAAGCCAACCATGTTATTCACTTTACGCGTTGTTGGAATCCAGCAAAAGAAGATCAGGCAACAGACCGCGCTTATCGTATTGGCCAAACAAAAGATGTTTATGTTTATTACCCTACGGTCCGTGATAGTGAATTAATGACTTTTGAAGAAACACTGGATGAGTTGCTTAATCGTCGTCGTGCTCTGGCAAGAGACATGTTAAAAGGAGCATCAGAATTAACCGTTGCCGATTTTGAGGCTGTACTGGTTAGTTAAACATCCTCCGTGGCATTTATGTTACTTGCATGAGCGCCACATATTTACGAAATTAATAATAGATGAGTATTCTTGTTATGAAAGTTCTTTGTGTTTCTATATTCTCACTTTTTATTAGCTTTGCGGTGCAGGCCAATACATATCGTACCGACAGTTTTGGTACCACACGAGACGATCATGGTAATACCTGGCGTACTGACAGCTTCGGTAACACGCGTGGCAGTGATGGGAGTGTGTCCAGAACTGATTCTTTTGGTACGACAAGAGTCACTGATGGTAACGGCAATAATTCCAGCTATCGTACTGATTCATTTGGTACGACTCGTGGCAGCGATGGTTCCGTATCTCGTACCGATAGTTTCGGGAATACTCGCATTACTGATGCTCAAGGGAAGACGACTACCTGCCGGAGGGATTCGTTTGGTACAACACGTTGTGACTAAATTCATTGTTCTAAATATAACTAGTTGAAATATATTTAGAATTAATTATTGTTTGATATGTTTCATCAAGCATCAATGATGCGCAAGCCTGAAAGTTATCAATATTTGTGCAATATGAATAAGTAATATTTATTAAAAGTATGGGGGTAATGATGTTTTCAGTTGAATGGAATCTCGGGACTTTAATTTTTCTTATCTTTCTTGCTCTTCTTTGTTGTGGAATAGGCTATCTGTTTTCTCTTACCAGACAAGGGCGTAAGGTTGCACAGTTATCACTTCAGATTGAGCAAAATCTACAGGCTCTTAGTGTTTCAAATGCAACAATTTCTGAACAAACTTCATTACTGGATGACCGTCAGAAATCGCTGCATCAATACGAACTTTCTGAAAGTAAAATTCAGGATAAATTAAACGGCGCCCTGAGCACTGAAAAACGTCTATTAAGTGAGTTAGCCGAGTATAAAAGTAATCTTATATCGTTGGGGCAACAACTCACTGATAATCGACAGAAGCAACATGAAGCAGAAATGCAGAGTGAAACTTGCTTAGCTGATATTCGTTCGCTCAAATCCCAAGAAACTGAATTACGTGAACGCCTTAGCCATATGGAGAAAAGCTTAGAGCAGGAGCGAGCAACTACAAATGGCCTAAAAGAATTACTGGCTGAAGAAGGGAAAAAACAAAAGCAGTAGAATCCACCAATAACGAGACACGTGAGCAATTAAGAGAATTGAAAGAACAGCTTTCTAATGCAGCAAATAAATACGATACCCTGCAGGGAAACTATGGGGAATTGCAGAGCCAATACACTAAACTTGAAACTGCGCAGCAAGAGCGCGAAGCTAGCCATAACCGAGAAGTTGCCAGTTTCGAAACTCAGAAGGCCAGCTTGGTTGAGCAATTTAAAGTGCTGTCCGGCGAGATTCTTGAGACAAAAACAAAGTCTTTGCAGGAAAGTAGTAAATCAACGTTAAGCGCACTGATGAATCCGTTCCAGCAATCAATTGATAGCTTTAAAAAAGAAGTACAGGAAATACATCATCGCGAAACTACTCAGCAAGGTGAGCTACGTAAGGAGCTGGAGTCTCTTAAAGAGTTAAATCAAAAATCACGACTGAGGCACATGAATTATCCACCGCATTACGCGGGCAGAAAAAGCTGCAGGGTAACTGGGGAGAAATGATTCTGGAAAATGTTCTGGAACGCTCAGGTTTGCTGTTGGATAAGGATTATAAACGCGAAGTTAGTATCAATACTGAAGAAGGGCGACAACGCCCTGATGCGATAATTTATTTACCACAGGGTAAGCATTTAATCATTGATGCTAAAGTTTCTCTTAATGCCTATACTCGTTATATTAATGCGGAAGATGATGCTGAACGCTCACTTGCACTGAAAGAGCATGTGAGTGCTATCGGGGGACGAATCAGAGAGTTAGCTGATAGAGATTATTATAAACTTCCAGGTCTTAACTCTCCTGAAATCGTCTTTATGTTTGTTCCGATCGAGTCTGCTTTTGTTGAAGCGCTTAAAGCTGATGAGACGTTGTTCCAGCAAGCAATTGAAAAGAATGTCCTAGTTGCCACTCCGACAACATTGCTAACCAGCTTAAATATCGTTCGCCAGTTATGGCGCTACGAGGACCAGAATAAACATACTGCAGCTTTGGCTAACAAGGCTGAAACAGTGTTTAAAAAGTTAAATTCATTCTTGGGCAGTTTCGAGAAAATCAAGAAAGGACTTGATACGGCAAATTCTGCATATATTGCAGCAGAAGGTCAGCTGGTTAGTGGTAAGGGTAATCTTATAAAGCAAGTTGGTGAGTTTAAAAATCTGGCTCCTGCTATTAAAGCGGAGCTCCCATCATATTTTGCAGATAAAGCATCCCTCGAAATCGATTTCATACCCATGGAATTTGATGATCATAATGACAAGGAAGCAGTATTATCTGTATCACCATAATATTATCTTGAATAACATTTAAAGCTATTTTAGATATATATCATCTCCTTGAATGTTCCAACATAACGGCGAATCCATATAGGATTCGCCATTTTTGTTTTCTTTGTCTCAGGAGATGTCATGAGAAACCAAGAAGGCCTGCAACCCTTACAGGACTCACTTAAGGGATTACCGGAATGGGCTTCAGAGCGACTCATGCAGCAAATTCGTCAGCTCACAAACTACGAGCCGGTTATCGGCATCATGGGCAAAACTGGAGCAGGTAAATCATCGCTATGCAATGCCCTGTTTGCTGGATATGTGTCGCCAGTTAGTGATGTGGCAGCCTGCACACGTGAACCCTTGCGCTTTCGCCTGCAGGTAGGCGAGCGGTGCATGATGCTGGTGGATTTACCGGGCGTCGGTGAAAGCGAAAAACGCGATGTGGAATATGCTGCACTCTACCTTCACCAGTTACCAAAGCTTGACCTGATACTGTGGCTGATTAAAGCCGATGACCGTGCACTCGCAGTCGATGAGCATTTTTACCGTCAGGTGATAGGTGAGGCTTACCGGCATAAAGTGTTGTTTGTTATCAGCCAGTCAGATAAAGCGGAGCCCACCAGCAGTAGCGGTCAATTGTCCACTGAACAGAAACAAAATATCAGCCGTAAAATCTGCCTGCTGCACGAACTGTTCCAGCCCGTGCATCCGGTGTGCGCCATATCGGTCCGTCTGCAGTGGGGAGTACGGGTGATGGCAGAGCAGATGATTAAGTGCCTGCCACGCGAGGCCAGCAGCCCGGTAGTAGTGCATCTGCAGCGCCCCTTTCGCACAACGGTAGTCCAGGAGCAGGCCCGGAATGATTTTGGTGAAACCATAGGTACAGTACTTGATTCAGTCAGCGCCTTTCCCCTGATACCTGCCCCGGTGCGGGCCATCATTCAGGCCGTGCGCACCACAGTGGTGTCCGTGGCCCGCGCCGTCTGGGATTTCTTCTTCTGAGTATTTAACCCTTTCCTGTTATTCCCCAGGCCCTGTCGCTTAAGCGACAGGGTTTTCCTGTATCTATTTTTCCAGTAATGAGGAGTTTAGCTATGACCCGTCTGGCTTCGCGCTTTGGCGCAGCAAACCTTATCCGTCGTGACCGTCCGTTAACCCGTGAAGAGTTGTTTCGGGTGGTGCCCAGCGTATTCAGCGAGGATAAACACGCATCCCGCAGTGAGCGATACACGTACATACCGACCATCTCTCTGCTGGACAGTCTGCAGCGGGAAGGTTTTCAGCCGTTCTTTGCCTGTCAGACCCGGGTGCGTGACCCAGGTCGTCGGGAGCATACAAAGCATATGCTTCGCCTGCGTCGGGAGGGACAGATTACCGGTAAGCAGGTGCCGGAAATTATCCTGCTCAACTCTCACGATGGCACCAGTTCGTATCAGATGCTTCCGGGGTTATTTCGTGCCGTGTGTCAGAACGGCCTTGTCTGCGGCGAGTCGTTTGGTGAAGTAAGGGTGCCACACAAAGGGGACGTGGTGAGTCAGGTGATTGAAGGGGCATATGAGGTGCTGGGGATTTTTGACCGGGTGGAAGAAAAGCGCGATGCCATGCAGTCACTGCTGTTGCCGCCTCCCGCGCAGCGGGCACTGGCAAAAGCCGCTATCACGTACCGCTTTGGCGAGGACCACCAGCCCGTGACCGAATCGCAGATACTCTCCCCGCGCCGCTGGCAGGATGAGAGCAATGACCTGTGGACCACTTATCAGCGCGTGCAGGAAAACCTGATTAAGGGCGGACTCAGTGGCCGTAATGTTAAAGGCGGGCGGACGCACACCCGTGCGGTACGTGGCATTGACGGGGATGTGAAGCTTAACCGGGCACTGTGGGTGATGGCGGAAACATTGCTTACACAACTGCAGTAGTCATTCCCATTGTTGCCATGTTGTTAATATCGGACACCACCTGTCCGCATTGCAACGTACTGACAGATCTCACTCCCTCGAAGATGACCTGTAACCCCCGCCACATCTGACTTTTGCAGAAATGAAAAATAGTTTCTGCAGTGTCCATACCCTGTCCACACCCCTCTTTAAAATATTCACATCATTTTCAGTCAGTTAACTTTCACGGAGAACCATTCATGATACAGGCAGAACGCCGCCATGACCGGCTGGCTGTCAGGCTGTCACTGATAATCAGCCGTCTGGTGGCGGGGAAACGCTGAGCATACGCAAACTGGCCGCTGAGTTTGGCGTGTCAGTGCGCACACTGCGGCGGGATTTTCGTGAGCGGCTGATGTATCTGGACCTGGAATATCAGTCCGGCTACTGCCGCTTACGTACTGCTGGCAGTGAGATGCAGATGGTGCCAGATGTGCTTATCTTTGCCCACCGGAGCGGGCTGGCCGGGCTTTTCCCTGGCCTTGACCGACGCCTGGTGAACGCACTGCTGATGTGTGACGAGTCTCCTTGCGTGATATCGCCCGCCAGTCCGCTCCCTTCACCGTCTGGCTCATTGTCTTTCTGGCGGTTGATTCAGGCTATTACCGGGCGCAGGCGGGTGATGCTGATTGCGGATGGACAGCGCTGTGAGCGACTGGCCCCCTGTCGGTTGCTCATCCACCAGCAGGCCTGGTACCTGGTGGGTGAGCACGGCGGACATATCGCCGTATTCACCCTGGATGAAATCCATCTGGTTCAGCCCCTGCAGGAGACGTTCCGCCGTAATGACAGTCTGTGCCGCCTGGCTGAAGAACCGGTGTTCATTCAGGCCTTGCCCCATTTTCGCTTTATCCAGCAGTCACTGCTTGCGTTTGTTCCGGCTGACAACCCACCGGAATAGCACAGGCTTTGTTATCAACCCGGCAACAGGGAGGAGCCCTATGCCCGTTATTGCCATTATCGCCATTGTTGTCATCGTCATCATTCTGAACAAAACCGGGGTGTCTGACAGCCTCACGGCCCTGACACTTGGCACCGTTGCCGCACTGCTGACAGGCGGTGGCGCAGCCGGTGCTGCCAGTGTTGCGCTGACGCCGTTCGTCGGTGTTCCGGTAGGCATTTTCGTGGGGATTTATGTCTTTGCCAAAGTCGTTCGTCTGATTTCAGGAAAAAAATAATGAAACGTAAAACACTCCCTCTGCTGACACTGGTTGCCACCACCCTGTTGCTGAGCGCCTGCGATGACAGGAGTGATGACCTGAAAGCCATCAGCAAATTCAAGGACCTCACGCCTCCGCGCTTCAGTGACGTGGTCAGCCGCCAGGATGATGTCAGTGAGGAATGGGCACAGATTGGCTTCTCCACAGGTCTCACCCTGCAGGTCTTACGTACCCGTCAGTCGCCGGAAGGTTGCGAGGGCGGCAGTTATTACTACCTGGTGGATATGGAGGAAAAAACCGTGCAGCCGCTGATGAATGCGCTGTGTATTGCCGACAACATCAAACTGGAATACCACGAGATCACGGACCCGTATACGAAGGAAAAATACTTCGAATACTCCCATGACGGCAAACTGATGGGGCGGCTGCTGATACCGTCAAATCCTGATAATCAGGAATAAAAACAAAGATAAAGGAAACAGGAATGAAAACACATTCACTCAGCCGGTTTGTGCTGGCAGGCGTACTGCTCGCGAGCTTTAATGCTTCTGCGGTTCCCGGACTCTGGCAGCAGGGTTACGGCCAGGGCAATGCGGAATACAGCGTGACGGACGCCAGTGGGAAGATGTTTACCATCAACTGTACGGAAAATCCGGACCAGAACGGTATCTACCAGCACTCGGTTTTTCTTACCCTCGCGGGAGACAAAACGGTCAGTTCGCATGATGACGGTACCGACATCACGGTGGTGATGAACCATCAGCAATACCCCATTCCGTCCAGCCTGGGCTGGCGTAACGGGGATAACGCCTGGTACGGCTTCATCATGGATATTCGCAAGGCCTCGCAGTTCGAGGTCTACGTCAATGACAGGAAAGTTGGAACGTTTAAATCTGATGTGCAGAATGCACAAAAGGTCCTGCCAACGTTAGCGGACTGCACTAACGACTGATACGTTCATTTCGATATGCAATCCAACCCCGACAGCCACCAGGCTGCCGGGGTTTTCTTTTTTTTGTCGCTGAATCTCCATCGCTCTTCGTTCACTTTCACTCATGTTAAAGTTCGGCACTTATCTACGATGGATTAATTTGGGGCATCCTGGAACGTCCTCTTACAGAAATCCAATAGCGCTTTGAAATTGGGTCGACGCCAAGAAAAACAGCTATAACTCATCTCCACCTACTGAAACTAATGTAAGTTTCTGATCCGTCACTTTTTTAAAGCAGAAGCAATGATAAAATATTCGCGTATTATGTTGAGATTGTTTGTTTATTCAGCGGATGAGAAAAATTATGGATAAAATTTGTGAAAAGTGCGGACACATGATGAGTGCATGTACCTGTGGGATTTGTGAGGATTGTGACGAGAAAGAGTCTGACTGTACCTGCAAAAAATGTAACCAGTGCAACAAGCTTGAAGACTTCTGCTCTTGTAGAGTTTGTGAAGAATGTGCTGAAAAAGAAGAAGAGTGCTGCTGTTGATGTGTTAACAATACTAGCTGCAGGTGCTTCCTGCCTGCAGCTTTGATTGCCGACGTTATACCGGCTACAGCTGTGAGAACTGCTAAATACCCAATTCAAACATCGCAGCACAAAAGGATGTAGGTGTGGCCACTTCACAAGAAAATTTCGAAAGTATCCGTAACAAGTGCCGAATTCTCCTGCAGGAAAATGACCCAGAAGGTCTTCAGCAGGTTTTTCAAAATAATCTTCGTTGAGCCCATTTATTAAACGGGTATAACAGACAGCAATGAGCGAAGCGAAATTGGTATCACAGTGTATTGAGCCGTTGAAGTAACGTAAGCGTAGAGCCACTGCCGCCTGTTATTCAGATCCCGGGATCCTTAATTTAAAGTTCAGTCTAATTTAGAAGGGGATCTATTCATGGACGATACGCCGGATGACGAACCGAATCCCGCATTGTCTATTCCATCGACTTTAAACTTCGCATCGTTGAACTAGCCTCTCAGCCCGACGACAATGTTGCATAGATTGCTCGCGAAAATGGGGTTGCACACAACTTCATCTTTAAGTGGCTACGTCTGTGGCAAAACGAGGGCCGCATATCACGGCGTCTTCCGGCAACCATAGTTCACCCGGCACTGTTACCTTTTGAGATCGTGCCTGAATCTGTATCACCAGATATCAGCTCAGCCCCATGCTCGCTGAATGCCTCTTCCTATTGCGTAGAGTTCCGCCACGGCAAAATCACTCTGGAAAACCCATTGACAGAGCTACTTGCTGTTCTGCTACTTGAACTCATCGGGAGAAGTCCCGGATGATTAATCTTCCGTCGGGTAACAGCTACGTGGCTGCAATAGTAGATTAAATTGCAGCTACTGCTTTATGAAGTGGCAAGCCCTCAGCCGCGACTCCCGCGCAATCATGGGCTAATTCCAGTAATTGTTTTTTAATAGTTTTGGCATCTACAGCCATATCTACCGTAGCAAAATGGATCTTATGTCCCTGAGTGACAACATACTCATTGAGCATATAGCCAACGGCGGGATGAAGCAGAAGGCCAGCGGCATTGAGCGAAAGTGGGTCTGCCTTGCTTTCCTGTGTTCTAAGATAAGTATATAACTGATAAATATAACTATTGCGTAGCGATTGTTCTCGATGCCAGCCCTTTGTCAGGATCGCATTAAACTTGGTATCGATAATAATGCGTTGCTGGGCCATCTTGTGTTCAAGAATAATGTCTGACTTCATCGTCGGAAAAATATCTGCGCTGCCCGCACTTTGATCGCTCAATGCCCATTTCAGCTCTTTCCCGGCAAAGATCCGCCAGGTTGTTTTGGTGAGGTGTACACGATAAAAGCCCGCAATACCTTTTTCAAATAGCCTTCTCATCCAGTAAAGATTATCTGAGGGCGCGGGCAAAAGATGTTGCCCTTGATCTTCGGTCGGCATCAGCAGTTCAAAAGCTAATTGTGCGGCATCGACCATCGGTTTATCAGCGGCATCATGGCGTCCAAAACGCCGCACCGAGGGCAGTTCGCGGTTGTCAGGATACCCTCCGTTTATTCCCTCACGGCGAAGTGATAATGCCATAGCGTGGCAATCTGCTGCCAGCGACGGCTTCGCTATGATCGGAGTCAGACGTTCTAACGCGCAGCGAACATAGCGGTTTCGTGGGTTGTCGAGGGTCATGTCCTGAAAATGGCAGGCGACCCGACCCCGCTCCATCAACTGATGACTGGCCGTATACAGCACATCAATGCGTCCTCTCACCCGGTTCAGGGCCGCATGACGGGTTTGGTATCCCATGCTTAAATTGCGATGACGGCGCAGCGCAATCTCATGTAGCAAGATTGTCGCCACCAAGTCGGGTATTTCTGCCGGGTTATCTTCAACCTCAATATGACTGCGTCCCAACTGGCGAAACAGATCTGAAGCGTACAGCATCAGCAGCCAAAGATTTCGCACGGGAATGCGTGACGCTTTATGTTGCTCACTCCCGGAGATTGTCGTCATTCTGCTAATAACACTTTTCTAGCTTCGTCGACTTTGTTCGGGGCATCAAACCAGTATTCGGCTAGCAAAGGGCAGATCTCTGTATCGACGACCTGTTCATACCAGGTCTGAGCTTCGTTGATTTGCTGGCCGGTGGCTGGGGTGACGTAGCTGTGACCGATACAAAACTGCGGCCCTAAGGTGACATCTTTTGCCAGCATCTCGTTTAGCGCCGTCAGTCGAGATTCGATGATGGCTAACAGGTCTAAATCAATTGCGAACTTATGATTTACCCAGTTTTTCCACGCGTCATTAAACGCTGGCTTTAAATCGATAAATGCAAAACGGCGACGCAGTGCCAGGTCGAGTAGTGCCAGGGAGCGGTCTGCAATATTCATCGTGCCGATGATATACAGATTCTCAGGTATGTAGATTTTTTCATCAGCATTTTCACTGTAGGAGAGCGCCAGCGCCTCGGTCGGTGTGCGTTTATCGGCTTCCATCAACGTGAGTGTTTCACCGAATATTTGCGCAGGATTGCCACGGTTAATCTCTTCAATAATCACCACATATTTCGCGGCAGGATTATTGATCGCAGTTTTGATTGCATTCACAAAAGGTCCATCGATTAGCGTTAATCGCCCCTCTTTTCCTGGACGCCAGCCACGAATAAAGTCTTCGTAAGAGAGGTTCGGGTGAAATTGCACCGCGCTAATACGCTCAGGCGCTTGTTCTCCCATTAAGCAGTACGCCAGGCGGCGCGCCAGCCAGGTTTTCCCTGTTCCTGGTGGCCCTTGTAGGATCAGGTTTTTCTTGTCGATCAGGCGCTGAAGTATGAGTTGGATCTTCGCTTTTTCCAGGAAACAGCCCTCCTGAATCAGATGACTGATGGCGTAAGGCGCGTGAGTGAGTTTTGGTGGCGGCGCACTCTCTTCAACTGTTTCCTCTGTTATCGTCTGGGATTCGTTTTTTTCAAAATTCAGGTATTCATAATTTCCGCGCTCAAGGAATTTTAACTCATCATCATCGCGTAATTTCTGCAGATAAAAGGAGATTGAGCTTGTAACCGTTTTGCTCTCAGGACGTTCTGCCTTGAATACGTCCAAGTAGTTTTCTTTCAACTCCGAAGCAGTGAAATAAGGGCTCTCTTTTTTCAGGCATAACGCCTTAATTTTATTCAGTAGAGAGGCTTTCCACGTTCGATTTTCCACTTCTTCTTTAGACTGGCTAAGATCGGTATGCCACGCTGACAGGGAGAGTTCCGGGAAGGAATGAACCGGATAGTTGGGTTGGGTAAAGGCCTTGTTAAGCGCCTGCATAATGCTCAGGTAGCTTTGCCCACTGCAGCGACCTTTTACTCCGTTTTTAAGGATCTCAATGTTTAACACTTTCTGGATGTAATACTGCGACTGGCTATCTAAAGTGGGGTAGAACCAGGGACGGGCCCAGTACAGCCCCATGGTCAGATTCCAGCCGACATTCCTCACTGCAGAAGCGATGTCATATGCGGAAGTGAAGTCTGCGGAGTTGGTATTCTCGTTATCCGCAAACGTCATTGCCTGTGAGAACATCTCCCACAAGCGTTCAATGTCATCAGGATCGCGCGATTTTTCATAACCAAAGAACCAGGATTTTTGGTTATTCAGCAGCGGGATGCCGGCAAATGAGTCAGGAACCGGTTCGTTCACGCCCAACAAATTCGCCAGCCTGGCGGCAATAATTTTGCGATTGGTGTCGGTTAGGTTGCGATTGAACAAGCCCATGGTAGTAAACGGACAAATGTCTTTTAAAGGAAAGGCCTCACCCTTGGTGGGTTTGTCCTGCAGATGGGACATTCCGTCGACATCTGCGGCAATCAGGTGAATGCCTTTGGCTAATTCGTCTCTCCGGTTCCGCCAGGTCAGTAACGCGCTGGCAAAAGCCTCATAAAAACGAGCCCATGCAAATTTGACGTCATGTTCTGTTGTGTCCACGGATACTCCCTTATGCTTGTTGGGCATTGATAACTTATCTGTGTGAATTTTAATATATTATTATCAGTCTCGGGAAACTTAAACTACCTGATACAGCGATCGACATGCAGTTTTCAAGAGGTCATAGTCCACCAGCTCAACCCGATTCCCGTCCGGATCTGCAATCACCGCTTCATAAAACCCATCCCCGGTCATGTGCGGTGGGCTTAGAGCGGTCGGAGAGAAGCAAAACATGAATGGTACGCTGTCTACCACCAATCCCGAAAAAGGTCGTGCATGACCGTTTTTGGCACGCAGCAGATAGGCTGGGTGGTCATCAGGTCTGATATGAGCGATGAACGGAAGTTCGCAGTTGTTTTCACATCTGATGAATGCATTACGTAAATCGTGGTGTATTAGTCAATGGAGTGCAGGTCACGCTTACTATTTATTTTACAAAGAGAAAAGCTCGCTGAGCTGGTTCGGCTAATTGCAAACATGACAAAAGAAGAACAAACAGAACTGATTACTTAATTAAAAAGTAATCAGTCATAGTGTGCGATAGGTAAATAAAAATTAGAAACACTGGTAGCTACAAAATAATATATCACTTCATTGGGTTTTATGAAATTTAAAAAATGTAAGTTTTTAGGTTAATAACGCCAATTAGTTGGCAATGTAATATTTATCAAAATTAAGCCCAGTATATGCGACCATTTTTCAGCCAAAAATGTGATTCACATCCTGTATTCAGCCAGACCGAAGGATACAGGGAAGGCCTGTTATTTTTATCAACAATGTAACTCCAGTGTGGTGTGGCATCTTTAATAAGTAATAGTTCAATAACAGAACCACACCCACAGGGGCATCTGAAACCGACACTCCAATCCTCATCTCCATCTTTCGTTAAAATGACTGTCCGCCGCGGTATTTTTGCCGGTAACATATCGCCCTCTATAATGAGTAGCTGTCTTGCAGGAAGCCATGGTTCTGCGCCACGTATTAGTGCAGATAAGAGAGTTTTCATAAAGCTCATTTTGTGGCCCTCAGTTCAGGAAAGCCAAGCAGAGGTTCTCGGCATGCTTCTGCAAGATGGGCATTACTTCTTTTAACAAATGAATCCTCCTTATAATAGTCCTCATCTGCTCCCGCAAGGCTGAAACGAGTCCGGGCAAAGTAAGCGTTAGGGTCTTCACGAAACGGGAAGCATCTGGCAATAAACTCTGAAACGCATGCTGACGCAGCCCGCATGTTGAGAGTAATAACTGACGGTGCTTCTTCCTGAATCCCTGTTATGTAACCTTGAGCCTGTTGCTCTTGATAAAGCGCTGGTTGTGTTTTCGAGAGCATCTCCTGATGAAGCAGGGCTGATGTGTATACTTCACGATCGAAAAGTGTTGTCCCTCCAGGCTTCACATAGTCAATTCTCCCGCTAACATCAGTGATCTTTCTGCCATCTTCCGGTTCAATATGAGTTGGTATTTTGACCCCGACATCTAGAAGTGGGATAAGGAATGCCGAGGAAATGAGATCTGCAACCATTCGCCCTTGGTAACTGTCCACACAGCAAAAAATAACGTCTGCGTCAGCAACCATCAATACAGCCTCTCTGGAAAATACAGACTTATGGATTGGGACAGCAACATCTTCTCCACGAATCTTGGCTACTGCGCAGGCAAACATATCAACCTTTGATTTATTGAGCGAAGCATCTGCCAAAGTTGAATTCAGGATCCTGTTCAGGTTCTTTTCTTCGATATGGTCATCATCGACGAGTAAAATTTTGCCAAATCCCAACCGTGTTATCTGTTCAGCGACAATTGAACCGGTACCGGAGACCCCAATAATCGCTGCGGTGAGATGGTTAAAGCAGGCGGTCATACCTGAAGTAAACGCTATAACTTTATTTTGCGTAACTTTTTCATCAGCTCGCCAGAGACAAATGTTATCGCCTGGTACACTAACAAGATCTACGTTTCGCGCGTGTATCCCTTCAGGATAGATGCGAGCCCGTAGCCGACCATCAGGTACCATGATAGCTGAGCCATGGATCGCTGTGACGCCCTGATAAAGAGAGGGAATTGTCATAGCATCACTTTCATCATCTTGCAGCGAAAAATCCAGGAGTCCACCCGGATGTGAGTGGACAAGTAGAATGGACATTGAAGCTGCTTCTGCAGCATCAATCGCGCTTTCAAGGTACAGCCCTGGCCAGGATATAAAATCATTTTGGCGTGATTTACATTCATCATAGGGCACCGTAATGACGTCTTTAGCGAGCAGCTTCAGGCGATTTCCTTCATAACGATTACAGAGCAAAATTGCCGCAGCCTCCATACCATCACCCGGAAAGAGATGATTCTTAAGTTGTTGATGAAGATGCTCTGGTAAGACTAGATTAGTATATTTGTTCACTGGTCTACCTCCTGAAGCAAACAACCATTAGCCATTGCCAGTTGAGAAATTACTGTATCAGTTGCTGGATCCCAAGGGCGATGGCGGGACCATCCCTGGAATGTATTCTGATCAACTACCGCCGTGATATGTGTTGCTGGAATCTCTAAACCATTTGTCAGCTTAAGCGGTGGAAAAACGTAGAACATATCCAGCATGCTAATTGGGTAGCCTTCAGGGATGAGCAAGGCTAGCTGGATACTCTTTTGGTTGTACCCTTCAGGCAAAAGGTAATCATTAATAACGAGCCAGCGTGATTGATTGCTAAAACATGTTTCCCAGCGGTACTCCATATCATTAAGGTATTTTTCATCAGTCTCCAGAAGGCCAAAATCGTAACGGAGAGTGGTTGTAGCTTCTCCGTTTTCAACATTGCGTGGAGTCAAACGCAGTTTTTCAATGCCAGGGGTGGTTAGGTCAAGATGATCATCAATGGTTTTCTCTACCTTTGGCTGTCCTTGAACCTTGAAAAAAATAAACCAGGCTTGATCAGGATTCAGACCTGCTTTTACAACTGCATCCCTGACACTGATCACTGGGGTGTTAAAAACATACTCCTTGCCTTGGACATTGAGCTTCCAGATCGGATCTCGGCTAATAAAACGCTCAATGCCTTCTTGTTCAAGGGATACAAACTGGTGGTCCTGAATCTCTGCATCAGCAGCATCTTCTTTTTCAAGCAGAAGCCTTTTTCCTTCAGCCACATCGCCAAGCTTACGAATAGTATGCCCTGTGATCTGATTACATGGCCACTCCAGGCGTTCGCCATCAACGGTGAAAAAGTAGACCCGGTCCGATTCAACAACGATAAATTTATTATTCTCAGCACCAGAGCGGGCAAGTTCGCCAGGACTTATGCTTTCAAGCGCACCATTTGCCAGGATCTGCAGGATCACGGGAAGTTGATCCGGTTTGAAACCCGCTACTGCTGAGATTTGGTTGCCTGTGAGTGTGTTGTCATCAACGATGAACTGTTTGAAATGCAGGTTTTTATCAGCAATTTCAATTGTTTTACATTCCTTACTGCTTTGGGTATTGGAGGTAATCATGATTTCAGTCTCGTAGGTTATCCATTGATATCATTTCTGGTGAAGTTAACTAGATTTACCAGATAGCGCAAGTTGGCAAGCCAACAAGTAGGAAGATAACTCTAGGTTCTGATTAACGCAAGCAGATTTATCAGATTTATTTTATTGGAACGTAGACAAACTCATGTCCACCGGACTCTGCAACTTCCTTCTTGCCAAGGATAAGCCCTTGACGGTAAAGTTTTTTGAGCTTGCCGCTGGCATTTTGAGTAGATATATCAAATTCTGATGCCACCATGCTTGTAGTCGTGAATTCATTTTTCATGATGAAATCAATGAGCTGCATTGTCCCCTCAGTCAGGGCTGGGCCAATAATTTTATAACTGTTGTCATAAACAAAAATTGGTTGGTCCTTTGCTGTAGCGGCATATGACCAGTTATCAAGCAGGTCTTTAGACATGACCCGAGTGAGATAAAACCCTTTGTCTTCTCTTAGTAACTTTGCCAGTGAAATGACACTTTCTCTTGGGAAGGAGGCATCTGTGGCTTCAATTCCTTCAAGTGATATGCCGAAGACATTCTCCTGAGGATTATCGTCCACTATCTGTTGTAGCTTACCGAAGACCTTTCTTCCCATTTCGTTACCGAATGCAAAAGAATCCCCGACAAGATCTATGAGCTTGATGATGAGAGATTTCTGTTTCATCTGATTAAATTAATCCGATATCTTCTGAAGTGTCAATAAAGAAATCGAAACAAATATGAGTACCGCTTATCAAACTCAGATCATTCCTGACCTCTGATGATAGGAGATTCCCATCTTTGTACCTTTGCTCAATGCTGAAAGTTGTTTGTCTGATGATGAGTAGCGCTTCGTTTTTGGATGCTTGTTTTCGGGAACTCTCAAAACCTAAACCTCTACCACCCTTAGGACCATGGCGACTGATTCTACCGTTAGAGAAAACGTGCTTAACGAGTTCTACATCCGAATGTGGTGATCCGACAGGGAACTGAGCATCTAAATCAGGATAATTTTCTTTGAGCGTTGCGCGCAGCGTTGCCACAAGTCCAACCCCACTATCTGAAATGACGGTTTGGATGTGCTTTCTTTGGCCATTGTAACTCTGCAAAGCTGCAAACCCGGGAATACGACTATCGCTATGTTCTTTCACATTGTGAATGAATTCGCTAAAGACCGTCATTATGATCTGAAAGTAATCTTTCGAAGCTGCAGTAACGAATCGTTTTCCCAATCTTTGTATCAGTTGGCCGATTTCAGCGTCTGTTGAATTAAGCTCAATAGCACCAAATTCAACAAGGCTATGGCTGTTATCTTGGTATTTCACCGCTGCAGAACTACCGGGCTCTGGCCTGGATGGAAGGACTGTTATGTCCTGATGTAGCAGATCAAAAAAACCAGAACGGTTAAGAAAAGAGCTTGTTTTTTTACTTTTCGATAAATCTATGGTGACCGCGATGTTTTTGGACGAAAGCTGGTTAAGTAAAGATAGCATCCTGGCAATAGCCACCATCATCAGTGAGCAATCTTTGGGAAAAGTAATGATCGCCGATTTATAGGTACCATCAAAAGGATTGCCACGTTCGCTGAGTGCGTCTTCAAAGTGATCTTGGGTCATCCAAGATACAGGAGCAAAAGAAAGTTCAAATTCTCTGTTTTTTGACTGATACCACTTGAAGTCGTCGGTTTGTTGAAATAGATGTTTATTTCGACTCAGAAAGGAGTTGACCTTTTTTTTGTCAATATCAAGATGCTTGGCAATTTCACGTCCTGTCAGACCTGGGATAGTTTTGAGTAGCTTATCGATTGCACTGAACATTCTTATATTTTTTCCTGTCAATCCTCAGCGGAGGTCTTACCCATCATTCTAAATATTTCTTTCCGATTTCGCTATAGTTACAGCCCCATCGCGATTCACTCACATACTTGCTTGACGATCCGCTATTTAGGTCCGGTATGACACCACCATGCAGTCCTCACAAGATCGCCCGCAACACTATTCCGATATGGCCATTACCACCATACTGCCGCTTAAGAGCGTGTTTCACCTCACGTTGCGGGTTGTTCAGGGCTTTGTTGAATTAATAAATTTTTGGCTGATTGGGTCAACCGGGTGAGGTACTTTTTTTATTTGGCCGCCTAAGCAAATACGTTAACTTCCGCTTCTGGCACCCTGCAGACGATCATATCCGAGAAGTATTTGAACGAAAAAATTTCATAATAGGTCTCGGAACAAATCCATTTTTCTAAATAATTACAGATAGATATTATCCCTATGCATTCTCCCGCATCCTCACTGGATTGCGAGATTTTTTATTTTTAACACTCTGATTGGGTATGAACCACTGGTTCATTACTGGCTTCGTATCCTCATACATTTCGCACAGGTATTGCCATCTGCCTGCTCGAATACACCCATTACGTCTCCGTACCGAATCCAGTGCCATCCTTACAACCATTGATTAGGAGTTTTGCCATGGAGAAACAACTGACCTTGTTTACGCCAGAACTACCGTTGACCTCACTGCGTACCATCAAACGCGCCCTGAGTCTGCTTGACCAGCACCTGCGCGAACCGGGTGTGGCATTCACCTCCACACAGACCGCACGCGACTGGCTCAGGCTGAAGATGGGCACCCTTGAGCGGGAAGAATTTGTCGTGCTGTACCTCAATAACCAGAACCAGCTGCTTGCCCATGAAACACTGTTCACCGGCACTATCAGTCACACTGAAGTCCATCCCCGCGAGGTGGTGAAACGCGCCCTGTACTTTAACGCGGCAGCAGTGATATTTGCCCATAACCACCCATCCGGGGAGGTTGCGCCGAGCCAGGCAGACAAAGCCATCACCCAGCGTCTGGTACAGGCGCTGATGCTGGTGGAAATCCGGGTGCCAGACCATCTGATTGTCGGCGGCAGGCAGATATTCTCTTTCGCCGAACATGGTCTTCTTTAAACAGGAATAAAATTATGAATAAAGACGTTACACAAACCTGGGGTCTTAAACGAGAGATCACACCGTGTTTTGGAGCACGGCTGGTGCAGGAAGGCCATCGTCTGCATTTTCTGGCGGACTGGGCAGGATTCACCGGTATGTTCAGTGAGGTACAGGCCCTACAACTGGATGAAGCCTTCCCTCATTTTGTCGCACATCTGGAGCTGATGCTGCTCTCCTGTGAACTGAATCCCCGGTACGCGCACTGCGTCACGCTGTACCGTAACGGGTTGACCTGTGAAGCCGATACGCTGGGTAGTCATGGGTTTGTATATATCGCAATTTATCCCTCAAAACAGGTTAAAGACTGATTTTTAGCTTTATCCCTGCATCGTAATTCTTCAAACCTTTTCCTCCTTTATTAAGAGACTCAACTCATGCAAACCTCAACTGTACCGGTCACGGTGCCGGTTTTGTCACGCCTGTCGCCCGTGCAGGTCTGGCAGCAACTGTTAACGTACCTGTTAGAACACCATTACGGTCTGACACTTAACGACACGCCATTCCATGATGACGCGGCCATCCAGGAGCATATCGAAGCGGGAATAACATTGGCTGATGCGGTGAATTTCCTGGTGGAACGTTATGAGCTGGTGCGCACCGACCGCAAAGGATTTACCTGGCAGGAGCAGACGCCATTCCTGACCGCTACCGATATTCTCAGAGCAAGGCGAGCTACCGGATTAATAAACACGTAAATTCTTCGAGCCTCATTCCTGATTTTTACCTCTGTACTTTCCACCCTTTTTATTCATCGCATAATGCGCCTGCCAATTCCGGCAGGCGTGTTTGCTTTTACGGACAATTAACGATGCAAACAGAATCCGATGTATTAACGGAACACAATGAGCTTATCTGTTCCACCAGCATTGAACGTATTGTTACAGGCCGCAATGCTGCGCTGGTACAGATTGAATCCCTCATCCGGCAACTTGATGACATCTCGACACTGACCCGCAGTCTTGGTGGTGGGATGGCAAAAGACTGGGGCATGCGACAAGACTTTCGATCGGGTTGCTGGTTAATGGAGAGAATGGCAACGGCCATGGACGTCATTACCCGCAATCTTGATCGCAGTATATGGCGAGATTTGATGAAAAAATCAGGAATGCTCAGCCTGATGGATGCCCAGGCCAGGGAGCAGTGGGACAGAAATCTTGAGGGCGATAATATTCCAGCCATCAGCGAAGCCAATATCCTCAGTACTTTTGAGCAGCTACATCTGAACAAAATGGACGTCTTCGAACGTGGCGTAATCAATGTCTTCAAAGGGCTGTCGTGGGATTACAAAACCAATAGTCCCTGCAGCTTTGGTAAAAAGATCATCGTCAACAATCTGGTGACGCATAGCCGCTGGGGATTTAGTCTGAACTGGGGTTGGCGTCGGGATCAACTAGCGGATCTGGAGCGAATGCTATTTCTGCTGGATGGTAAACCGATACCCGACAATCGTGGCGATGTTACTACTCGATTGATGGAGCATATTCGGGACAACCCTTCGAAGGATGTTTACGAAGATGATTTCTTCAGTTTCCGTTACTTTCAGAAAGGAACCGCGCACATCACTTTTAAGCGGTACGATCTGACAGAAAAGATGAATGATATTGTGGCGAAGCACTACCCGGGGATGCTGGCAGCGAGATGAAGAGGGCAGGGAGGTAATTCCTTACCTGACCCATTACCTGACCCGATTCGTATAAAATGAAAAAGGAGTCAGACGATTTCTCATCTAACTCCTTGTTTTATTTGGTGGCCCCTGCTGGACTTGAACCAGCGACCAAGCGATTATGAGTCGCCTGCTCTAACCACTGAGCTAAGGGGCCGTGGCGGTGAATTATAAAGTAACTCAGCCGCGCAATCCAGCCATTCACACCTGCCTGCTGTTTTTATAAACAATGCATAATCAATCCTTTATACTAACTACCTGATGTATTGATCGGAGAATGGGATGATCAACGATATTCTTGCGCCCGGGCTACGGGTGGTGTTCTGCGGGATCAACCCGGGTAAGTCATCGGCGCACACGGGTTTTCACTTTGCCCATCCTGGGAATCGCTTCTGGAAGGTGATTCATCAGGCCGGATTTACCGACAGGCTTCTGAAGCCAGAAGAGGAGCAGCATCTGCTGGATACCCGCTGCGGTATTACTATGCTGGTCGAGCGACCCACGGTACAGGCGAATGAGGTGAATCTGCACGAATTGCGCAGCGGCGGCAGGGAATTGGTCAAAAAGATTGAGGACTATCAGCCTGCAGCGCTGGCGATCCTCGGTAAGCAGGCGTATGAGCAGGCGTTTAGTCAGCGCGGGGCGCAATGGGGCAAGCAGAGTATCACGATCGGCATGACCCAGGTGTGGGTGCTGCCCAATCCGAGCGGGCTCAACAGAGCGACGCTGGATAAACTGGTGGAAGCCTATCGGGAACTGGATGAAGCACTGGTGGTGCGGGGAAGATAATGCAGTTCTGGCCGTTCGCTCATCTTCACGTTCTTTTAAGAGAATAAATCCACGGGTTTGGCTCTGTACAGGCATAAAAAAAGCTCCCCGTAGGGAGCTTTTTTGAGTTCCGGGGCGATTAATCGTCCAGGAAGCTACGTAAAACTTCAGAGCGGCTTGGGTGGCGCAGTTTGCGCAGTGCCTTCGCTTCGATCTGACGAATACGTTCGCGCGTTACGTCGAACTGTTTACCCACTTCTTCCAGCGTGTGGTCGGTATTCATGTCGATACCGAAACGCATACGCAGGACTTTCGCTTCACGTGCGGTCAGGCCAGCCAGAACGTCGTGAGTGGCAGCACGCAGGCTCTCGGTGGTGGCAGAGTCCAGCGGCAGCTCGAGGGTGGTATCCTCAATGAAATCACCCAGATGCGAATCTTCATCATCGCCGATTGGCGTTTCCATGGAGATTGGCTCTTTCGCGATTTTCAGCACTTTACGGATCTTGTCTTCCGGCATCAACATGCGTTCAGCCAGTTCTTCCGGCGTTGGCTCGCGGCCCATCTCTTGCAACATCTGGCGAGAAATACGGTTGAGTTTGTTAATTGTCTCAATCATATGCACCGGAATACGGATGGTGCGCGCCTGATCCGCGATAGAGCGGGTAATCGCCTGACGAATCCACCATGTTGCGTAGGTGGAGAACTTATAACCACGACGGTATTCAAACTTATCTACCGCTTTCATCAGACCGATGTTGCCTTCCTGAATCAGATCCAGGAACTGCAGACCGCGGTTGGTGTATTTCTTGGCGATAGAAATAACCAGACGCAAGTTTGCCTCAACCATCTCTTTCTTCGCACGACGGGCTTTCGCTTCGCCGATAGACATACGACGGTTGATGTCTTTCACCTGCTCGATGGTCAGGCCGGTCTCTTCTTCAATCTGACGCAGTTTCTGCAAGCCGCGCTGAACGTCATCAGAGACGTCGTGCAGCTTTTCAGACCACGGTTTGTTCATGGCGATAGCGGCGTTGAACCAGGTTTCGCTGGTTTCGTTGCCGGTGAACAGTGTGATGAAGTTTTTCTTCGGCATTTTGCACTGTTCAACGCACAGTTTCATGATGATGCGTTCCTGGGTACGCACGCGATCCATCATGACGCGCATGCTGTTGACCAGGTAATCAAACTGCTTAGGCACCAGGCGGAACTGCTTGAACACGTCAGACAGCTTCTGGATCTCTTCCTTCGCAGCGGCGTGACTACGGCCTTTCGCTTTGATGGTGTCGCGGGCCAGTTCGTACTGCGTACGCAGTTCGCCAAACTTCTCGCGAGCCAGCTCAGGATCGATGCTGTTGTCGTCTTCTTCTTCTTCGTCTTCTTCGTCTTCTTCCTCGTTCTCTTCGCGCTCTTCTTTAGTGAGCTCAGAGCCAACGTGAGTAGCAGTCGGAGCGACTTCTTCTTCAGCGTTAGGATCGACGAAACCGGTGATGATGTCGGAAAGACGCGCCTCTTCAGCCTCTACGCGATCGTACTGTTCCAGCAGATAGGTGATCGCTTCCGGGTACTCGGCAACAGAACACTGAACCTGATTGATCCCGTCTTCGATGCGTTTCGCGATGTCGATTTCGCCTTCACGGGTCAGCAGCTCAACGGTACCCATTTCGCGCATGTACATGCGCACCGGGTCAGTGGTACGACCGATTTCAGATTCAACGCTGGACAGAACCTGTGCAGCGGCTTCTTCAGCGTCTTCATCGGTGTTGTTGGAGTTTTCAGCCAGCAACAGATCATCGGCATCGGGTGCTTCTTCCATCACCTGAATACCCATGTCATTGATCATTTGGATGATGTCTTCGATTTGATCTGAATCGACGATATCTTCCGGCAGATGGTCATTGACCTCGGCATAGGTCAGATAGCCTTGCTCCTTACCGCGTTGGACAAGAAGTTTCAGCTGTGACTGCGGGTTTTGCTCCATAAGACGGTATCCACACTTATTTCGTTTATTTGGTGTCGGCGGTGCTGCTACCAACATTTAAAGCGAGGGCGTACTTATATTTGTGCCGCTGCCTCTCAGTGCGGCTGCCGGGGGCTTCCCGATCGATATTCGGCATTTAAGCCGTTAAATTCTTTTATCTTTCAAGTTGTCTCTGCGTTCGCTTGCTGACTTAATGCAACTCGAATGATGTTGTCTTTCAGTTTATTTCTTGGCCAGTTCCTGGTTTAACATCCAGAGTTCCCGGCGTTCTTCGCTGCTTAAACCGTGTGTGCGCTCGCGAGCGATTAACTCTTCCTGGCGCAGCTCAAGCATCGAATCAAACATATGGTTCAGCGAGTCGGTGAACGTTTTTTCTGCAATATCCTTATCTGCTATATCGTCCCACATCGACAGTTTTTCAAGGGTTGCGGACTCTTTTGTGCCGCGATAATGCTCTAAAAGCTGTCCGGTGGTCAGTCCTGGCTGTGACAAACAGGTGTTAACCAGTTCTGAAAATAAACCGAGCCCGGGCAACTTCTCATGATTCAATCCGACCAGCGACGGCACTTGCGGTGCCAATTCCGGGTTTTGAACCAGTAACCCTATCAGTATACGCATGGTTGTGCGTTTTAGCTGTGGAGCGGGGCGAACCGCGCCGTTTTCAGACAGTTTCGGCATTAAACGTTCAAGCTGGCTGTCATCCAGAATGCCAAGCTTGTTGCCGAGTTCCTGTCGCAAATAGATACGTAGCGTTTCGCCTGGAACCTGAGTAATCAACGGCAGCGCCAGCGTACTGAGCTGCGCACGGCCATCTGGCGTGCTCAAATCTACCTGCGGCATCAGGCTGTTAAACAAAAACGTGGAGAGCGGCTGAGCCAGCTCCATCCGCGCTTCGAACGCCTCTTTGCCTTCTTTACGCACCAGCGTATCGGGATCTTCACCGTCGGGCAGGAACATAAAGCGTAACTGACGCCCATCGGTCATATAAGGCAGTGCCGTTTCCAGGGCGCGCCAGGCGGCTTCGCGTCCGGCACGGTCTCCGTCGTAACAACAGATAACGTTATTCGTCGCTCTGAACAGCAGCTGAATGTGGTCGGCAGTGGTGGACGTTCCCAACGACGCGACCGCGTAGTTGATATCGAACTGTGCCAGTGCAACCACGTCCATATAGCCTTCGACCACCAGTAAACGCCGGGGTTCAGCATTATCCTGTTGGGCTTCATAAAGGCCATAAAGCTGGCGACCTTTGTGGAAAATATCGGTTTCCGGGGAGTTGAGGTATTTCGGCAGGGCATCGCCCAGCACGCGTCCACCAAACCCAATCACCCGGCCTCGCTTATCGCGAATGGGGAACATCACCCGCTCGCGGAAGCGGTCGTAGCTTCGTCCCTGGTCGTTGGTGACCAGCATGCCCGCATCGATCAACGATTTACGATCTTCGCTATTGCCGCCAAAACGCTTTAACACGTTGTCCCAGCCGGGAGGGGCGTAACCAATAGCGAAACGCGCAATAACGTCGTCGCTTAATCCGCGCTGGTTCAAATATTGACGCGCAGGCTCAGCGGCAGATTGCTTCAAAGACTGTTGGTAAAAAGAATTCAGGCCTTCCATCAACTGATACAGCGTTTGCCGTTGATGGCGCTCTATCTGTGTTGGACCGCTGCCCGCTTCATAAGGCACTTCAAGGTTATGCATTGCGGCCAGTTCTTCGACGGTTTCTACGAACTCAAGTTTGTCGTAGTTCATCAAAAAATCGACGGCGTTACCGTGTGCGCCACAGCCGAAGCAGTGGTAAAACTGTTTTTCACCATTTACGGTGAAAGAGGGGGTTTTTTCGTTATGGAACGGACAGCACGCGTGGTAGTTCTTGCCCTGTTTTTTTAGCTTTACCCGCGCGTCGATGAGATCGACGATGTCGGTTCTGGCCAACAGGTCATTGATGAAAACGCGTGGAATTCGTCCAGCCATAAGCCCCGTTTTTTACACGTCATCCTTCAAACTGTCTCTGCGTCGGCTACGTGCGTTCACCCCTGTCACTTACTTGTGTAAGCGCCCGAGATTTACACATTTGCCACCTTGATACAGTGCGAATAATTTTGCGTAAATGCAGATTCATAAACGAAAATAAGCCGCGCATTCCTTTCGGAAGCACGGCCTTACGACTACAACTCGGTCTGTCAATTGAGGGCGCAAACCCCCAACAGATTAGTACAGACGAGTACGGCGTGCGTTTTCGCGAGCCAGTTTCTTCGCGTGACGTTTCACAGCAGAAGCTTTAGCGCGTTTACGTTCGGTAGTCGGTTTTTCATAGAACTCACGACGACGAACTTCCGCCAGAACACCTGCTTTCTCGCATGAACGCTTGAAGCGACGCAGTGCTACGTCGAACGGCTCGTTTTCACGTACTTTAATTACCGGCATGTAACTCTCACCTTTAATAAATTCGGTTTGCCGCTGGCATCAACGCCAGCTTATTTCAAAATGGTGCGGAATTTTACTGCAATTGCTGCTGCTTTGTAAAGCACCGGCGCGATTTTGAAAGGGACTTTTATAAGGAAAGGGAGTATACACGACCGATCTTCCTGGGGCGAACAAAGTTTTACCCCTTTTGCCAGTCAAACGACAGGCCCGTTTGCTTGCCTTTCTCACCCCATTGACCTCGTTGTTCCTGCGCTACCGGGGATCCGCAGTGTCGGCGCTGCACTCCTGAGGGTATACATCACCTCGCAATCGACCTAAACTGCGCGGTATTGAAAAGAGGTAAAATTAGCCATGCGTGTACTGGGTATTGAAACATCCTGCGATGAAACCGGCATCGCCATTTACGACGACGAAAAAGGCCTGTTAGCCAACCAACTGTATAGTCAGGTGAAATTGCACGCTGATTACGGCGGAGTGGTGCCTGAACTGGCTTCTCGTGACCATGTGCGTAAAACGGTTCCGCTGATTCAGGCGGCGTTAAAAGAGTCGGGGTTAACCGCGAAAGATATCGATGCAGTCGCCTACACCGCAGGCCCTGGCCTGGTGGGTGCACTTTTGGTGGGCGCGACGATTGGACGCTCGCTGGCGTTTGCGTGGGATGTGCCTGCCATTCCGGTTCACCACATGGAAGGGCACCTTCTGGCACCGATGCTCGAAGACAATCCTCCGGAATTCCCGTTTGTGGCGCTGCTGGTGTCTGGCGGTCATACCCAGCTTATCAGCGTGACGGGTATTGGCGAGTATGAACTGCTGGGCGAGTCCATCGATGATGCCGCCGGTGAAGCATTCGACAAAACCGCCAAACTGCTCGGCCTGGATTATCCTGGCGGCCCGATGCTCTCTAAACTGGCGTCGCAGGGTGTCGAAAAACGCTTTGTCTTTCCGCGTCCGATGACCGATCGTCCAGGGCTGGATTTCAGCTTCTCCGGTCTGAAAACCTTTGCTGCGAACACGATCCGCAATAACGAAAACGACGATCAGACCCGCGCTGATATCGCTCGCGCTTTTGAAGATGCCGTCGTGGATACGTTGATGATCAAGTGCAAACGCGCGCTGGATCAGACCGGCTTTAAGCGTCTGGTGATGGCGGGTGGCGTCAGCGCTAACCGCACGTTGCGGACCCGGCTGGCGGAGATGATGCAAAAACGTCGCGGTGAAGTGTTTTACGCGCGTCCGGAGTTTTGTACCGATAACGGTGCCATGATCGCCTATGCGGGTATGGTGCGCGTGAAAGGCGGTGCGACGGCCGATTTGAGCGTGTCAGTGCGTCCGCGCTGGCCGCTGGCGGAGCTGCCAGCAGCGTAACGGTTTTGCCCGGCGGCAATCCTGCTGGCCGGGCGATTCATTACACCTTCAACATTCCTTTGTCTTCCAAAAATCCAATAATCTTACTCAGACCGTCGCCAACTTTCAGATTGGTAAACGTCCACGGGCGTTCGCCGCGCATCCGGTTCGTATCCCGTTCCATGACCTCCAGCGATGCGCCCACGTAAGGTGCCAGATCGGTTTTGTTGATCACCAGAAAATCGGATTTCGTGATCCCCGGCCCGCCTTTACGCGGGATCTTTTCGCCTTCCGCCACGTCGATGACGTAAATCGTCAGATCCGCCAGCTCCGGGCTAAACGTTGCGCTTAAGTTATCACCGCCGCTTTCGACAAAAATCAGATCCAAATTGCCGAACTTTTCGCTGAGCGCTTCGACGGCGGCGAGATTCATCGACGCATCTTCGCGAATCGCGGTATGCGGACAGCCTCCCGTTTCCACTCCGACGATCCGATCCGGCTCCAGCGCGCCCGCTTCGGTCAGGATGCGCTGATCCTCTTTGGTGTAAATATCGTTGGTCACCACCGCCAGCTGGTATTGGTCACGCATTGCTTTGCACAGCGCTTCCAGAAGTGCGGTTTTGCCCGAACCCACCGGGCCGCCCACGCCAACGCGCAGGGGATGTTTATATTCAGCCATTGTGAAACCTCATGATCGGAATAACCGTGAATATTGTGTTTCGTGACGTGCCGACGCAATGGCTGAAAGCGGCGTTGCTGCGCCCAGCTCCTCATCGCCGCGTCGCCACGCGTGTTCAAGCCCAGCGGCAAAATGGTCGCTCAGCTCTATGATCAACTGCTGCGCAGCCTGTTGCCCGAATGGCACCAGTTTGACGCCCGCCATCACCGCGCTTTCGATCCAGCTATAGCCCAGGCTCAGCGCCAGTTCGTGTGCGTTTATTTCCCAGCGCACGCCCAGCCACGCCAAACCACACAGCTGACTTTGCGCAAACAGCGGCAGCCATTCTTGCGGGCAGTCGGGTTCCCAGCTTTTAATCAGTCGGGTAAACGCGGCACCGCGGTTGCGTTCTTCTTCGCGCAGCTCGCGCGTTTCGCGACAGGCCAGCAGATACGCAGTCCAGCGTTTGGCGCTCACCGCGTCGTTCTGCTCACAGGCGCGATACAGGCGGATGAACAGCGGCAAATCGACGCAGAAAAAACTCTGTTCCATCTGCTGGATCTGCCAGCGCTTAAACTCAGCATTGGTCGTAATCCAGCCCGCTTCTACCGCCCATTCCAGCCCCTGTGACCAGGTGAACGACCCCACCGGCAAACTGCTGCTGGAAAGCTGCATCAGGCGCAACTGCTGGCGGTTGTGTTCCATTTGGTTCCTAATGCGAATGCGCGTGAGAATGGCTGTGGGCGTCGCTGGTATAGGCTCCGGCTTCCGGTTCAAACGGCAGATGCGCGAAAGTGACGTCGAGATCAAACTGACGCAGCATATCGTCAAGGACGTGATCGTGGTGATAGCGCAGCTCGCCGGGCAGGATTTGTAGCGGCACGTGACGGTTGCCGAGGTGATAACAGGCGCGGGCGAGGAGATAAGGATCGGCACAGCGCACGACGGACACGGATTCTTGTGCGGCGATCACTTCGATAATCTCGCTACCGTCATCCGTGGAGAGTAAATCCCCCCCGCGTAACAGCAGACCGCGCGGCAGCATCAGACCCGCTTCGCGGCCATCATTCAGTTCCACTTTGGCGCGGCTTTTCACCCGGATATCAATCGGTAGCGTGACGCTGGCGGTCACAGTGTGCGCATGGTCAAGGCGTTGGGTTAAGGTGATCATCGTTGCTCCTCAGAACAGAAAATAACGTTGCGCCATCGGCAAAACGTCTGCCGGCTCGCTGGTAATGAGTTCGCCGTCGATACGCACCTCGTAGGTTTGCGCGTCAACGGTGATATTCGGTTGCAGACCGTTGTGGATCATGTCGGCTTTTTTCACCGTGCGGCAGCCTTTCACGACCGCAATCGCGCTTTGCAGATTGAGCTGTTGCGGGATGCGGTTGGCGTCCGCGGCTTGTGAAATAAACGTCAGGCGCGTGGCATGACGTGCCGCGCCCAGCGAGCCAAACATCGGGCGATAATGCACGGGCTGCGGCGTAGGTATGGACGCGTTGATATCGCCCATCGGCGCACAGGCAATCATCCCGCCTTTCACAATCGAAGCGGGCTTCACGCCAAAGAAGGCGGGTGACCAGACCACCAGATCCGCCAGTTTTCCCGCCTCAATGGAGCCGACCTCATGGGCGATGCCGTGCGTCAGCGCTGGATTGATGGTGTATTTCGCGACGTAACGCTTCACGCGGAAGTTGTCGTTATCGCCGGATTCTTCGGCCAGCGCACCGCGTTGCACCTTCATCCGATGCGCGACCTGCCAGGTGCGGATAATCACTTCCCCGACGCGCCCCATGGCTTGTGAATCCGATGATGTAAGCGAGAATGCGCCGATATCGTGCAGGACATCTTCTGCGGCGATGGTTTCTCGGCGAATGCGTGATTCCGCGAATGCCACGTCTTCGGCGATATCGGGATCGAGGTGATGGCAGACCATCAGCATGTCCAGATGCTCGTCGATGGTATTTACCGTGTACGGCAGCGTGGGATTGGTGGAGGAGGGCAAAATATTGGGGTGCGCGCAGGCAGTGATAATATCGGGGGCATGACCGCCGCCCGCGCCTTCGGTATGAAACGTATGAATGGTGCGACCGTCAATGGCGGCCAGCGTGTCCTCGACAAAACCCGCCTCGTTCAGCGTGTCGCTGTGCAGCGCCACCTGAATGTCCATCTCCTCGGCAACGCTTAACGAGCAGTTGATCGTCGCAGGCGTGGACCCCCAGTCCTCGTGAATTTTAAGGCCAATTGCTCCTGCTGCGATTTGCTCGCGTAGCGCGTCAGGATTCGAGCCGTTGCCTTTGCCGAGCAGACCTATATTGACGGGCAGCGTATCCGCCGCCTGGAGCATACGCGCGATATACCACGGCCCTGGCGTGCAGGTGGTGGCATTCGTGCCGGCCGCCGGGCCTGTTCCACCGCCAATCATGGTGGTGACACCGGAAACCAGCGCTTCTTCCGCCTGCTGCGGGCAGATCCAGTGGATGTGCGTGTCGATCCCGCCTGCGGTGACGATCTTGCCTTCGGCGGCGATCACTTCGGTCGCGGCACCAATCGGGATTGTCACGCCGGGCTGAATATCGGGATTACCGGCTTTGCCCACGGCAAAGATCCTGCCGTCTTTGACGCCGATATCCGCCTTCACGATCCCCCAGTGATCGACGATCAGTGCGTTGGTCAGCACCAGATCCACACAGTCCTGCGCCGTCATTTGCCCCTGGCCCATGCCGTCACGGATCACTTTTCCGCCGCCGAACTTCACTTCTTCACCGTAGATCGTGAGATCGTTTTCGACCTCAATCCACAGGTCTGTATCGGCCAGGCGTACTTTGTCGCCCGTCGTTGGACCGAACATGTCGGCATACGCCTGGCGTGAAATCTCAGCCATTTTTTATCTCCAGACCGCCCATCACGTCGCCGCGAAAACCGAAAATGCGTTGTGCGCCAGCGACCAACACCAGCGTTACTTCACGTTTTTGCCCCGGCTCAAAGCGCACGGCGGTACCGGCAGGAATATTGAGGCGATAGCCTTTTGTGGCTTCGCGATCAAATTTCAGCGCGGGATTGACCTCGTAAAAATGGTAATGGGACCCCACCTGGATCGGTCGGTCGCCATGATTCTCGACGATCGTACTTTGGGTTTCACGCCCCGCGTTGATGGCGATCTGCCCGGGTTTGATCTGATATTCGCCTGGGATCATGTCTCCCCCTATACGATCGGATTGTGAACGGTGACGAGCTTTGATCCATCCGGAAACGTGGCTTCCACCTGAATATCCGGGATCATTTCCGGCACGCCTTCCATCACCTGCGCGCGCGTCAGCACATGACGACCGGCTTCCATGAGTTCCGCCACGGTTTGTCCGTCGCGGGCCCCTTCCATAATGAAGGCACTGATCAGCGCGACCGATTCCGGGTAATTGAGCGTGACGCCTCGGGCCAGGCGACGTTCCGCGACCAGCGCGGCGGTAAACAGCAACAGCTTGTCTTTTTCTCTTGGGGTCAGTTCCATAAGGGTTCTCTCAGGTCTGCCAGATTCGGGGCGAGTGGGGCGCTTTGGCGATGACGTGCGGGCGAAGACATTGCCAGATTTCGCGCATCGCCCGCTGGCAAATCAGGTTGTCGTGCGAAAGAAAGCGCACCGACAGCAGGCCATCGGTGAGTGTCGCGCCCGCAAAATTATCCAGCGTGACGAGTTTTTCCCGCACGCTTTCCAGCAATGCCTCGCTGGCCGGATAGCACAGTAGCGTGCCGATCCACGGCTGACTGGACACGGGCGCGAGATCGCCATCGGCAAGATGCTGGCGCTCAATTAACAGTGGTTCATCGTCCAGCCATACCTCCAGCCGGCTTTCAATGGTGCCGTGGCTAAAGGTTTCATTAATCACCGGGCGGCCCAGACAGAACAGCTCCCAGGCCAGCAGCGTGCTGGAGTGATGCAGGTGAAACACAGATTGCAAAGCGGCGTTGGCACCGGGAAAAAAGATCGTGTCCTGCGGCAGCCATTCCAGCGTGGCGTTCTCTTCTATAAAGAAGTGCTGATTCAGACGTGCCTGCGGACCGCTGCTACGATAGAACTTGCTGGCACCGGGCATGGTGATAAGCGCATGGCTGTTTGGTTCAAGCTGTACGGAAATGTTGAGTTCATCGCCACCGACAATGCCGCCCGGAGGATGCAACAGGTACAAGTGGCAGGTCTCTTCTTCGGGATAAAATGGGCGTTGAACGGTGAGCGGGCCGACGTGTCGCGCCGAGTGCAGAACCGTTTTTTCAGGGGTGTGACAAAACTGCAACGCGAGCGAAGCCTGCCAGCCGTGGGTGTGCTTTTTTGCTGGTGTGCCCTGCAAGATTTCGCCCCTGTGTACGCATTCCCGAATGGTTCGAGTATGGATCAGCCGTTGGCGTTTTTTGTCATAGGAAAAGATGATGATACGAGGAAGGAAACGCCCGATATCGTTATACGTACCGGGCTAAGATAATTTTTATTTCGGTGCTTTTTTCTTTTTTAGCTTCGTCCAGATTTTGGTTTCCTGGCGACGCCACAGACGCTGAATATTGTCGTGATGACGCAGCAGAATAAGACACGAGAGCATCGAAACGGGGAAAGTGAACTGGGGTTTAAACCACCAGACGTAGAACGGGGCGATAAGCGCGCTGACGATCGCGCCGAGCGATGAATAGCCGCTCAGTAAGACGCTCAAAAGCCAGGTGCCCGCCATCACGCCGGTTAAATCCCAGCCAATGGGCGCGATAGCACCAAAGGCCGTTGCGACGCCTTTGCCACCCTTAAAATGGAAGAAAATAGGCCAGATATGACCGACGCAGGCGGCGATGGCGATAAGCCCCAGCCAGAACGGCGTGACGCCCAGCGCGTATGCGCCCCAGACGGGAAGCATCCCTTTCAGAACATCAAAAACCAAAACCGCTACGGCTGCTCTCTTGCCGCCAATTCGTAGTACATTGGTCGCCCCCGGATTCCCGGAACCACTGACGCGAGGGTCAGGTAATCCGGCGATGCGGCAGACCAGAATGGCGCTGGAGATGGAGCCGCAAAGGTAAGCGAGGAAGATCATTCCAGGCGCGATTGCACTCATAACGCTGTTCCGTTTTGAAAATGTATCTGTATTCTCTGCATCTGTGGATAATACGCATAATTCGCCGGGAGTGGTATCCGGTTTAGCCAAAAAGCAGGCAGGTCGTGATGGATATTGTATTTATAGAGCAACTTTCGGTAATCACCACAATTGGTGTTTACGACTGGGAACAGACCATCGAGCAGAAGCTGGTGTTCGATATCGAAATGGGCTGGGATAATCGCCTGTCCGCCAAAAGTGACGATGTGAAAGATTGCCTGAGCTACGCGGATATCAGCGAAACGGTCGTGAATCATGTTGAAGGGCAGCGTTTCGCGCTGGTCGAGCGCGTGGCCGAAGAGGTGGCGGATCTGCTGTTAAGCCGGTTCAATTCACCCTGGGTGCGCATCAAACTCAGCAAACCTGGCGCAGTGGCACGCGCGACAAACGTCGGCGTGATCATCGAGCGTAGCCAAAATCTTAAAGACAATAATTAACGTCATCATTGCTAAACCATTTTCAGTTATACCGGTCTTACAGCTGTATCTTTCGCGGCTACCCCTTTGGTGAGCCGTTTTTTACTTTTTAATAAGGGTTGATGAGATGAGCGATATGCACTCGCTGCTGGTGGCGGCAATATTGGGTGTGGTCGAAGGATTGACGGAATTTTTGCCGGTTTCCAGTACCGGGCACATGATCATCGTCGGTCATTTGCTGGGCTTTGAGGGAGAGACGGCCAAGACATTCGAAGTGGTCATTCAGTTAGGTTCTATCCTGGCCGTGGTGGTGATGTTCTGGCGACGCCTGTTTGGGCTCATCGGCATTCATTTTGGTCGTCCGCCGCAGCACGAAGGCGAAGGCAAAGGCCGTCTGACGCTCATTCATATCCTGCTGGGTATGGTGCCAGCCGTTGTGCTGGGGCTGATTTTCCACGACGCGATCAAATCGCTGTTTAACCCGATTAACGTGATGTACGCGCTGGTGGTGGGCGGTGTGCTGCTGATTGCCGCAGAGCTGCTGAAACCAAAAGAGCCAAAAGCGCCGGGGCTGGACGATATGACGTACCGTCAGGCCTTTATGATTGGCTGCTTCCAGTGTCTGGCGCTGTGGCCGGGCTTTTCGCGTTCAGGTGCAACCATTTCCGGCGGTATGCTGATGGGCGTGAGCCGCTATGCGGCCTCGGAATTCTCATTCCTGCTGGCGGTGCCAATGATGATGGGTGCCACCGCGCTGGATCTCTATAAGAGCTATCACTTCCTGACGGCGGCGGATTTCCCTATGTTTGCCGTAGGTTTTGTGACCGCGTTCCTCGTGGCGCTGGTGGCGATCAAAACCTTCCTGCAGCTCATCAAACGTATCTCTTTCATTCCGTTTGCTATCTACCGCTTTATCGTTGCGGCAGCCGTGTACGTGGTCTTCTTCTGACCCACTGCCCTCAGTCTTTCGGCTGAGGGCAACGCTTTTCCTTCCAGTCTGCGACGGCCTGAACGCGTCTTTTCGTTAACTCTTCCCGAATCTCTGGCCCTTTAAATCCGGCTTCAACCACGTCTTTCGTCGGCACGGCTTTGGCGATTTCCCACGCTTCACGCAGTAAACGCCCTTGTGAATAATCGCAGGCTTCAAAGCCGGTGCGTCCGCGCACGTCGGCTTCACTGGTCAGTGCAATTTGCTCCACGCGCTGCGGTTTGCGCCAGGCGTCGATGTTGTCGAACAGCTTCACGATAGTGGCGGGTTTCAGAATCGGGAAGGTATGAATTAAGTCGTGGAATTCAGCGACCAGCTTAGCCAGATCGCGAATGTCATTTGGCACACGCAGGCGCTGGCAAATCCCTTCAACCAGTTTTACACCCGCTGGACCGTGTCCGTGGTGGCGCGGCCAGAACGCTTTTGGCGTTAAGCCTTTCCCTAAATCGTGACAAAGCGTCGCAAAGCGCACGTCCACGTCGGGGCTAAGCATCGCAGCCATGCTCAGCGTCATCAGCGTATGAATGCCGGTGTCAATTTCCGGATGCCATTTCGCTGGAGCCGGCACGCCAAACAGCGCGTCAATTTCCGGGAACAGCACTTTCAACGCGCCACAGTCGCGAAGCACCTGGAAAAAGACCTGCGGATTACGCGTCGTCAGGGCATTTTCCGTCTCTTTCCACACGCGTTCTGGCGTGAGGTGTTCCAGCTCGCCCGCCGCGGTCATCGCGGTCATCAGCGCCAGGGTTTCATCGGCAATGCGGAAGCTCAGATGGGCGTAACGCGCAGCAAATCGCGCGACGCGCAGAACGCGTAGCGGATCTTCAGAAAAAGCCGGGGAGACGTGACGCAGAAGGCGGTTTTGCAGATCGCGCTTACCGCCGAACACATCGATGATATGACCGTCATCATCTTGCGCCAGCGCGTTGATCGTGAGATCGCGGCGCAGCAGATCTTGCTCAAGCGTGACGTCCGGCGCGGCGTAGCATGTGAAACCAGTATAACCCAAACCGGCTTTGCGTTCCGTGCGCGCCAGGGCGTATTCTTCGCGCGTTTTTGGGTGAAGAAACACGGGGAAATCGCGGCCTACCTGCTGATAGCCCGCGTTAAGCATCTCTTCTGGTGTGGCACCAACCACAACCCAGTCTTTATCTTTGACCGGCAGACCCAACAACGCATCACGTACCGCACCACCGACCAGATAAATCTTCACGCCTCAAACTCCCGTATTCATTTTTCACACGATGATACGTAAGTCTGGCAGAGAAGACGAATTAGTTCATCCAGCGGTCTTTGCGTTTACGGCTTGGGATCAGATGTGGCAGAACCAGACCCAGCACCAGACCGACGCCCAGCACGCCGCCGCCATACATAAACCACTGCATGATGATGGTGCGTTGTTTGTCATCGAGCTGCAGATTGGCTGCACTCACCTTTTTCTGGGCGACGATCAGCTCGTTTTTCAACTTCTGGTTCTCGTCTTTCAGGCCGTTGATCACGCTGTCGCTTTGCGCCACTTTCTGCTGCATTTCAGCGGTGCGCTGGTTCCAGGTGGTGTCGATATTGTTCAGCTTATCGGTCAGGGTTTTCACCTGATTTTCCAGGTCCGGCACGCGGGTGCGCAGGCTGGGCACGTTGCTGAGTTCTTTCAGTGGGATCCAGGAGGTGCGGCCGGTGCTGTCGCGGACCTGACCGTAGCTGGTGTCTTGATTTGTCTGTAACAAAACCACTTCCTCGCCGGCATTTACCGTGCCCACGAGGCGATAATTGTCTCCAGGACCGCTACGGACCCAGGTATTCAGTTCGTCAGAAACGTAACGTTTCTCTTCTGCATGGACCGCAGTCGCGGCGCTCAATGTCAGTAAAGTGAGTCCAATCAGGCGAAATTTAAGCATCATCAGTCGTTATTTTCGTAAAAAGTGGAACGATAGTAGAGGCAACAGTGTCTCCACGCAAAGCATTCATCAGCAATCGGAATCATCTGTGTCGCTCCTGCAAACTTTTACGCCCGTCAAATTGCTCATTGCGTGGCAATTTGGCGCAAAATACTATGTACTGACACATATATGGCGAGGAAGTTCGCCTTCATTGATGCGGCTGTGACGCAACCCAAAGTAGAAATCTATGGCTCAAGAAATTGAATTAAAATTTATCGTCGAAAATGACAGCGTTGATGCGCTGCGCACTCACCTTCATCAGCTCTCCGGCGAACATCACGACCCGGTACAGCTGCTCAACATCTATTACGAAACGCCCGACAACTGGCTACGCAGCCATGATATGGGGCTGCGTATTCGCGGTGCGAACGGCCATTACGAGATGACGATGAAAATCGCCGGACGCGTAGTCGGCGGCCTGCATCAGCGTCCTGAATACAATATCGACATTGCAAAGCCAGAACTTGAACTGGATCGCTTCCCGGCAGAAGTCTGGCCGAACGGCGAGCTGCCAGAGAGCCTGGCGGCGCAGGCAGCACCGCTGTTTAGCACCGATTTCTTACGCGAAAAGTGGCTGGTCAATGAAGGCAAAAGCCGTATTGAAATCGCCCTCGATTTAGGCGAAGTGAAAGCCGGTGAGTTCCAGGAGCCGATTTGCGAACTGGAACTTGAGCTACTGGAAGGCGATGCGGATGATGTGCTGAAGCTGGCGCGTAAGCTGGTGGGCCTGTCTGGTCTGCGTCAGGGTAGCCTGAGTAAAGCCGCGCGCGGTTATCATCTTGCCGCCGGAAATGCACCGCGCGAGCTCAAGCCGACGACTATTCTGCGCGTTCCTGCAAAAGTCAGCGTCGAGCAAGGCCTTGAAGCCGCGTTGGAACTGGCGCTGAGCCAGTGGCAGTACCATGAAGAGCTGTGGGTCCGTGGCGTGAAAGAGGCAAAAGCCAACGTGCTGTCCGCCATGGGGCTGGTGCGCAGCACGCTGACGCTTTTCGGCGGCGTGGTTCCGCGTAAAGCGAGCGCTCACTTACGCGATTTCCTGACGCAGACGGAAGCGCTCATGGCGACCGACATCTCCGCGCAAACGGCGGTCTACAGCCCGCAAACCGCTGCGGCAAAACTGGCGTTAACCGAATTTCTGGTAACACGCGGCTGGCAGCCATTCCTCGATGATAAAGCGCAGAAAAAAATCGCGGATTCATTCAAACGCTTCGCGGATACGCATATGTCCCGCAGTGCCGCGGAGCTGAAAACGATTTTTGACCGTCCGCTTGGCGATCAATACCGCGATCAGCTGATTCGTCTGACGCGCGATATCGACAGCATTCTGCTGCTGGCAGGCTCCTACGACGGCGTGAAAGCGCAGGCGTGGCTGGAGAACTGGCAGGGGCTGCGACACGCCATCGAAACGCGTCAGCGTATTGAAATTGAACATTTCCGTAATGAGGCTATTTCGCAAGAGCCGTTCTGGCTGCACAGCGGAAAACGTTAACTCAGGCAAGGAACCCCAGCATGCCGCTTTCTTCACTGTTACAGCAGCACTGGCAGACGGTTTGCGACCGTCTGCCAGAATCGTTACCCGCTTCCTCCCTAAGCGAGCAGGCGCAGCAAGTGCTTACCTTTAGCGATTTTGTTCAGGAGAGCATTACCGCCAATCCTGAATGGCTGGCTGAACTTGAGACGGCGCCGCCGCAGGCGGATGAGTGGCAGCATTATGCCCAGTGGCTGCATGAGGCGTTAGCCGATGTGGCCGATGAACCGACGCTGATGCGCGTGCTGCGCCAGTTCCGTCGTCGGGTGATGGTCCGCATCGCCTGGGCACAATCGCTGGAGCTGATAAGTGAAGAAAGCACATTACAGCAGTTAAGCTGTCTGGCGGAGACGCTGATCGTGACGGCGCGCGACTGGCTGTACGACGCCTGCTGTAAAGAGTGGGGCTCGCCGTGCAGTGAAGAGGGTACGCCGCAGCCGCTGATGATTTTAGGCATGGGCAAGCTGGGCGGTGGCGAGCTGAATTTTTCGTCGGATATCGATTTGATTTTTGCCTGGCCGGAAAAGGGCGCAACGCGCGGTGGTCGCCGCGAGCTGGATAACGCCCAGTTCTTTACGCGTCTGGGGCAGCGCTTAATCAAAGCGCTGGACCAGCCCACTCAGGACGGTTTTGTCTATCGCGTGGATATGCGTTTACGTCCGTTTGGTGACAGCGGTCCGCTGGTGTTGAGCTTTGCGGCGCTGGAAGATTATTACCAGGAGCAGGGCCGCGACTGGGAACGCTATGCGATGGTTAAAGCGCGCATCATGGGCGATAACGGCGATGTGTACGCCAGCGAGCTGCGTGCCATGCTGCGCCCGTTCGTGTTCCGCCGTTACATCGACTTCAGCGTGATTCAGTCGCTACGCAACATGAAAGGGATGATTGCGCGAGAAGTGCGTCGTCGGGGTTTGAAGGACAATATCAAACTCGGTGCGGGCGGGATTCGCGAAATCGAATTTATCGTTCAGGTGTTCCAGCTGATTCGCGGTGGACGCGAGCCGTCGCTGCAGTCCCGTTCGCTGTTGCCGACGTTAGAGGCCATTGATCAGCTGCATCTGCTGCCGGAAGGCAACGCGCAAACCTTGCGCGACGCGTATCTTTATTTACGCCGCCTGGAAAACCTGCTGCAAAGCATTAACGATGAGCAAACCCAAACGCTGCCGGGCGACGACCTGAATCGCGCACGTCTGGCCTGGGGGATGCGCGTCGATGACTGGCAGGCGCTGACCGAAAAACTGGATGCGCATATGGCCGGTGTGCGGCGCATTTTTAACGATTTGATTGGTGATGACGAGAGCGACACGCAGGATGATACGTTGTCCGAACACTGGCGCGAGCTGTGGCAGGATGCGCTGCAGGAAGACGACACCACGCCGGTGCTGGCGCATCTCAGTGACGACGACCGCCATCGCGTGGTCGCGCTGATCGCCGATTTCCGTATGGAGATGAACAAGCGCGCCATTGGACCGCGCGGACGCCAGGTGCTTGATCACCTGATGCCGCATTTATTGAGCGACGTCTGCTCGCGCGCGGACGCGCCTGTCCCGCTGTCTCGCGTGACGCCACTCCTCACGGGGATCATCACGCGGACAACCTATCTTGAGCTGCTCAGCGAATTCCCCGGGGCGCTCAAACATCTGATTTCCCTCTGCGCGGCATCGCCGATGGTGGCGAGCAAGCTGGCGCGTTATCCGCTGCTGCTCGATGAACTGCTCGATCCCAATACGCTGTACCAGCCGACCGCGATGGATGCCTATCGCGATGAGCTGCGCCAATATCTGCTGCGCGTTCCGGAAGACGATGAAGAGCAGCAGCTCGAAGCGTTGCGCCAGTTCAAGCAGGCGCAAATGCTGCGCGTGGCGGCCGCGGATATCGCTGGTACGCTGCCGGTAATGAAAGTCAGCGATCATTTAACCTGGCTTGCCGAAGCGATGATCGACGCGGTGGTGCAGCAGGCCTGGGGGGCAGATGGTGGCGCGTTACGGTCAGCCAACGCACTTGTCCGATCGCGAGGGGCGTGGTTTTGCCGTGGTGGGCTATGGCAAATTGGGCGGCTGGGAGCTGGGTTACAGCTCCGATCTGGATTTGATCTTCCTGCACGATTGCCCGGTTGACGTTATGACCGATGGCGAGCGCGAAATCGACGGACGCCAGTTCTATTTGCGTCTTGCCCAGCGCGTGATGCATCTGTTCAGCACTCGCACGTCGTCCGGGATTTTGTACGAAGTCGACGCGCGTCTGCGCCCGTCCGGTGCGGCGGGGATGCTGGTTACCTCTACCGAATCTTTTGCGGAATATCAGCAACACGAGGCATGGACCTGGGAGCATCAGGCGCTGGTGCGTGCGCGCGTGGTATACGGCGATCCGCAGCTTAAAACACAGTTTGACGCCATTCGCCGCGATGTACTGATCGCGACGCGTGAAGGCGAAACGCTACAAACAGAAGTGCGCGAAATGCGCGAGAAAATGCGTGCGCATCTCGGCAATAAACATCGCGATCGCTTTGATATCAAAGCCGATGAAGGGGGAATTACGGATATCGAGTTTATTACGCAATATCTGGTGCTCCGCCACGCGCACGCCAAACCGAAGCTGACGCGCTGGTCTGATAATGTGCGCATTCTGGAGCTGCTGGCGCAAAACGACATTATGGATGAGCAGGAAGCGCAGGCGCTCACCCACGCGTACACCACGCTTCGTGACGAACTGCATCATCTGGCGTTACAGGAACAACCGGGCCATGTGGCGCTGGACTGTTTTACCGCTGAGCGCGCTCAGGTGTCTGCAAGCTGGCAGAAGTGGCTGGTGGACCGTGCTTAACGTTTCCCCGTCATCCTTCGAGCGACAGATGCGTTGGCATTCCTCGCTTACGCCAGTCATTTACTGGAGTGAGCTCCTGGGGATTCGCAGCGTTGCCGCCTGCCTGTCGCTCGAATGATTTAGAGGATAATTGTGATATTATCGCGCGCAAATTGTGAATCTTTCTGGAGTCAGGAATGAAAGTAACACTGCCAGAGTTCGAACGTGCTGGAGTTATGGTTGTCGGTGATGTGATGCTGGACCGCTACTGGTACGGGCCGACCAGCCGCATTTCCCCTGAGGCACCGGTCCCGGTTGTCAAAGTGGACACCATTGAGGAGCGTCCTGGCGGCGCGGCAAACGTGGCGATGAATATTGCCTCTCTGGGCGCGCATTCGCGTCTGGTTGGCTTGACGGGCATTGACGACGCGGCGCGTGCGCTTAGCAAAACGCTGGCCGACGTTAACGTGAAGTGTGATTTCGTTTCTGTGCCAACGCATCCGACAATCACTAAGCTGCGCGTGCTTTCGCGTAACCAGCAGCTGATCCGCCTCGACTTTGAAGAAGGTTTTGAAGGCGTCGATCCTGAGCCGATGCACGAGCGCATTGCGCAGGCATTGGGCAGCATTGGCGCGCTGGTACTGTCTGACTACGCTAAGGGCGCGTTGGCCAGCGTGCAGCAGATGATCCAGCTGGCGCGAAAAGCGGGCGTTCCGGTCTTAATCGACCCAAAAGGCACGGAATTTGAGCGCTATCGCGGCGCGACGCTCCTGACGCCAAACTTGTCCGAATTTGAAGCGGTTGCCGGCAAGTGCAAAAACGAAGAAGAGATCGTTGAGCGCGGGATGAAAATCATCGCTGATTTCGACTTCTCCGCGCTGTTGGTCACCCGTTCCGAACAAGGCATGACGCTGTTACAGCCGGGTAAACCGCCGCTGCATATGCCAACGCAGGCGCAGGAAGTTTATGATGTGACCGGTGCAGGCGATACGGTGATTGGCGTCCTGGCGGCAACGCTGGCGGCGGGCAACTCTCTGGAAGAGGCGTGCTATTTCGCTAACGCGGCCGCCGGTGTGGTCGTGGGTAAACTCGGTACATCAACCGTTTCTCCGATTGAGCTGGAAAACGCGGTGCGCGGTCGGGCTGATACCGGCTTTGGCGTGATGAGTGAAGACGAGCTGAAAGTGGCCGTCGCGGCGGCGCGTAAGCGCGGCGAGAAAGTCGTCATGACCAACGGCGTATTCGACATTCTGCACGCGGGCCATGTTTCCTACCTGGCGAACGCGCGCAAGCTTGGCGATCGTCTGATTGTGGCGGTGAATAGCGATGCATCCACAAAACGTCTCAAAGGTGAAACGCGTCCGGTGAATCCGCTGGAGCAGCGCATGATCGTCCTCGGCGCGCTGGAAGCCGTAGACTGGGTGGTCTCATTTGAAGAAGACACCCCGCAGCGCCTGATTGCCGGAATTCTGCCCGATCTGCTGGTGAAGGGTGGAGATTATAAGCCGGAGCAAATCGCGGGCAGCGAAGAGGTTTGGGCAAACGGCGGCGAAGTGATGGTGCTGAATTTTGAAGATGGGTGTTCAACCACTAACATCATTAAGAAGATCCAGAAAGACAGCCAGTAAGTCGGGCATGCATTCAGGATAATAAAAACGGGCCGCGCGGCCCGTTCGTTTTTCTTTCTCCCTCTCTCAGTGGGGAGAGAGCGGGGTGAGGGCATAAGGCCGCACATCCCCAAGACGTGCGCAGATTATTCCGCTTCGTCTACCGGTGGGATCGCCGGAGCCGGTTTCACTTCAGCTGTCGTACCGCGATTTTCAAGCTCGGTCAGACGCTGTTCCAGCAGCGCGATTTTTTCGCGGGTGCGTAACAGGACTTGAGTTTGCACATCAAACTCTTCGCGGCTCACCAGATCAAGACGCGTCAGCTGTGACTGCAACACCTGGCGAATTTTCTTTTCGACGTCATCACCAAACTCACGAATGCCTTTTGGCATGGACTCATGAACCTGACGGGCAATTTGTTCAATTTTTTTCGGGTCAATCATTGTCGTTTCCCTTGATCAGAAGGTGTTAGCGACCATTGTAGCGTGTAATTTCTTCTCAGATACACAAAATCATTCAGGTCGCAGATAACTCAGCGCAGGGTGCTGAAGGAATTATATAAACCAGAATTGTTTGAAGCTTATGCATTGCCCGGGTTAATCAATAGCGTTATAGTTATCTCGCTTATTCTCAGGGCGGGGCGAAATTCCCCACCGGCGGTAAATCAGCCTTGCGCTGAAAGCCCGCGAGCGCTTTAGGTGAAAACGTAAAGGTCAGCAGATCCGGTGTAATTCCGGAGCCGACGGTTAAAGTCCGGATGGGAGAGAGTAACGATCAAGTCGGGCATGGCCCGCTCACGTTATCTTTTTGCCGCTTATACGGCGCTCCTAAGACTGCCCTGATTCTGGTAACCATAAAGTTAATGAGGTTTTTTTACCATGAATCAGACGCTACTTTCCTCTTTTGGTACTTCTATTGAACGTGTTGAACACGCACTTGATGCACTGCGCGAAGGCCGCGGTGTGATGGTGCTCGACGATGAACATCGTGAAAACGAAGGTGACATGATCTTCGCCGCAGAAAATATGACCGTTGAGCAGATGGCGCTGACCATCCGTCACGGCAGCGGCATTGTGTGCCTGTGTATCAACGAAGAACGCCGCAAACAACTCGACCTGCCAATGATGGTTGAGAACAACACCAGCGCTTTTGGCACCGGTTTTACCGTGACGATTGAAGCTGCGCACGGCGTGACAACCGGTGTTTCTGCTGCTGACCGTCTGACGACCGTTCGCGCCGCTATTGCGGATGGCGCGAAACCGTCTGACCTGCATCGCCCGGGCCACGTGTTCCCGCTGCGCGCGCAGGCGGGTGGCGTGTTGACGCGCGGTGGTCACACTGAAGCGACTATCGATCTGGTGACGCTGGCCGGCTTTAAGCCCGCAGGCGTTTTGTGTGAACTGACCAATGATGACGGTACGATGGCGCGCGCGCCGGAGTGTGTCACTTTTGCTCGTCTGCACAATATGCCGGTGGTGACGATCGAAGATCTGGTGGAGTATCGCCAGGCGCACGAGCGTAAAGCCAGCTAAAGAAAAACGCCGGGTTTGCCCGGCGTTTTTTTATCCGAATCCTGCCGTTTGCAACAGCACCAGACTTAATCCCATCACCGACATTCCGCACAGCACGCCGTAGCTCGGGTTGTTGTTAGGATCGATCTCTTTTGCCAGCGGCATCAGTTCATCCACCGATAATGCGACCATAATTCCTGCCACAGCTGCCATAATCGCAGCCATCACTACCGGCGAGATCATGCTGCCCAGAATCAGCCAGGCCAGCACGCCGCCTAAAATTTCTGCCAGACCCGAAATTCCAGCCCACAGAATCGCCGTACGTTTTGAGCCTGTCGCGGCATAAACCGGCCCCGCAACCGCCAGTCCTTCAGGAATATTGTGTAAAGCAACGGCCAGCGCGATACCAAAGCCCAGTTCGAGGTTATTGCTGGCCGTCACGTAAGTCGCAACCCCTTCCGGGAAGTTATGCAGGCTGATGCCCAGCGTCAGTAAAATGGCGGTACGTTTGATATTACCGCGAACGGGCTTAGCATTTTTCTGCATCAAATCTTGTGGATGCGCGTGCGGGACCATTTTGTCGAGAGCAAAATAACCCAGCAGCCCCACGACAAACATGCCGTAATCCATGACGGGCGACATGCCGTCGGTCCGAAGCGCCGCAGGCAACATTTCCATCAGGGAAATCAACAGCATAATCCCCGCCGCGAAACCCAGAGAAAACGCCAGCACGCGGTTAGACGGTTTCTGACCGATCACGCCAAGAATCGCACCAATAAAGGTCGCGCCCCCCGCAAGTAGGGTCAGAATCAGCGGTACTGACATTCACGTCTCCTTATGAAAATGCGTCTTACCCATGCTAATAATGAATCCGCAGCAAAGCGAGAGGGCATTCTCTGCTTTACAGACTCCTTACATTCAAAATTTCTGAAGATCATCATCATGCTTATCTGAGTTCATCTTCAGACGATAGCGCGTAATGTAGCGTTATTAAATCGACACCTTATGTAAGGATATCACCATGACTTCTTCTCGTATGCCAGCACTGTTTTTGGGCCACGGTAGCCCGATGAACGTCCTGGAAGATAACGTTTATACGCGTGCCTGGCGTGATCTGGGTGAGACGTTGCCGCGTCCAAAAGCGATCGTGGTGGTGTCTGCACACTGGTTTACGCGAGGCACTGGCGTGACGGCAATGGAAGCGCCTAAAACCATTCATGATTTTGGCGGTTTCCCTCAGGCGCTGTATGACACGCATTATCCCGCGCCAGGATCGCCTGAGCTTGCGCAGCAGCTGGTGGATCTTCTGGCTCCCGTACCGGTCACGTTGGATAAAGAAGCCTGGGGCTTTGACCATGGTTCGTGGGGCGTGCTGATCAAAATGTATCCGGATGCTGATATCCCGATGGTGCAGTTGAGTATCGACAGCACCAAACCGGCAGCGTGGCATTTAGAGATGGGGCGCAAACTGGCGAAGCTGCGCGATGAAGGCATCATGCTGGTCGCCAGTGGTAACGTGGTTCATAACCTGCGCACGGCGCGCTGGCACGGTGAAAATACCCCGTATCCATGGGCCACATCGTTCAATGATTTTGTCAAAGCGAATTTAACCTGGCAGGGCCCGGTGGAAGAGCATCCGCTGGTGAATTACCTAGATCATGAAGGCGGTTCACTGTCTAACCCGACGGCGGAACACTTTTTACCGCTGCTGTATGTTCTGGGGGCGTGGGATGGTCAGGAGCCAGTGAGCATACCGGTGGACGGCATTGAGATGGGCAGTCTCAGTATGTTGTCAGTGCAGGTGGGGTAATGATTCTCTCTCCCACAGGGGAGAGAGAATCAGATATTACTCGACAAAAATGTGCGGATAGAAGCGCGACAGATCCTGTGTGATCAGCGCGCGATCTTCACGGATGCCAATCCCGGCTGGCTGATCGTTGATGAGCCAGCTTCCAATCAGGACGTAGCTGTCACCAAATTTCGGCAGCGGGTAAAACTCCTGAACGATCATGCCTTCTTCGCCATACGGCCCTTCGGCAGCTTCCAGGGTTTTGCCGTTTTCGATAATCGAAACGTTGGCCCCTTCGCGTGAGAAGATCGGCTTGATGACGTATTTGTCCATCGGCGGATGATCGTCTTCAGCGAAGTACGCTTGCAGCAGATTGGGGTGATTGGGGAACATCTCCCACAGCATCGGCAGCAGCGCTTTATTGGAGATAATGCTTTTCCAGGCAGGCTCCAGCCAGCGTACGCCTGCGTCTTCCAGTTTGGTGGAAAACACTTCGCGCAGCATGAATTCCCACGGATAGAGTTTGAACAGGTTGCTAATCACCTGATCTTGCGTATCCGTGAACTGTCCGCGCTCGCCTAAACCGATATCTTCGATGTACAAAAATTCAGTGGCGACTTCCGCTTCTGCCGCGCAATCCTGCAAATACTGCACTGTTCCACGATCTTCAACCGTGTCACGACAGCACGCAAGATGCAGCAGATTGAACCCGTGCTGCTCGCGCAGCTCGGCGAAGCGTTCGATCAGCTTTTCCTGCAAACTGTTGAACTGATCGCTGCCTTCCGGCAGGTTGCCCGCGGCGATCTGATCTTCAAGCCAGATGTACTGAAAGAACGCCGCTTCATACAGTGAGGTCGGGGTATCTGCGTTATTTTCCAGCATTTTAGGATCGCCCACGCCATCCCACGCCAGGTCGAGGCGGGAATAGAGAGAAGGCTGATTGGTCTGCCAGGCATGACGCACAAAGCCCCAGGTATGCTTAGGGATGCGGAATTTGGTCATCAGCTCATCGCTGGCAATCACTTTTTCCACAACCTTGAGGCACATCTGATGCAGTTCGGCGGTGACGTCTTCGAGTTTCTCAACCTGAGCGAGCGTCAATTTGTAGTAAGCATCCTCACACCAGTACGGTTCGCCGTACATGGTGTGGAAATTAAAGCCGTATTCGGTCGCTTTTTCGCGCCAGTCCGGGCGCTCAACAATACTGACTCGTTCCATTATCAGCCGCCCATTGAGCGCGTGGAAGAACCCGTCGCGCTACGCTGCATGGTGGACTGTTTTGCAACGGAGTCGCCAAACCCGCCACGCGTCACGGTGCTGGTGGTTGCCGGTTTTGGTGCCATGGCGGTTTTTGGAACGGTCGCAGTGCGGCCTGGCTGTGCAGCACCGTAGCCTTTGCCGCTGGCGTCGGTGTATTTACCGTAAGCCGGGCTATTTGGATTTTTAGAGCTGAACAGAGGCTGCTGCTGGAAGCCCGCGCCGCCGCCCATCATACGGCCCATCATGTAGCCCGCCATCAGCGGCATCCAGAAGCTGCCGCTGGATTGTGCTTGCGCCTGGTTTTCTGGCGCCATGCCTGCCTGTGCAGGCGCTTGCTGACACTGACCTTCACCGAATTCGGCGATACAGTCTTCACGCGTCGCATATTTCGGCGCAGTGCGTTCGGCTTCTTTCAGCGCATTGTTGTATGCAGTGGTACATTCTGCGCTTTTGCCGGTGGCGCTTGAGCAGTCATCGGCATTCTGATACATCGATACCGTTTCGTCGGCTTGCTCACATCCCGCCAGCAAAAATACGGCGGTGATCGCCAGAGCGACCGGAGTGAGATGGCGTGCGTTCCAGTTTTTGCGGAACGAGGCGTGATTAATCGTTTTTGTCCGTTTCATTTTTGTCTTCCAGGACCCAGTGGTATTACATAGGAAATAAGGCTTAGGATAGAGGATGAGTGGTTGAAAATGAAGCGCAGAGGGAGCGTCAGGGGGATCTTTACGTTGGCTTACGTTTATATGTCGACTGGAGCAGAGCTAACCCGGCCTATGGAGCCATAGACCGGGTTTTAACATCAGTTACGGAACGGGTTACCGGCTGAGTTTTTGGTGGTCGTGCGAGCCGCTGCGGGCTGTGCAACAGGGGCGGCACCGTTGGCGTTATAGCCATCAGCGCTGGCGTCCTGCTGTGGGTTTTCCGGCGCCACGTTTTCAGGCGTTGTCGGAATTGGCTTGCCCAGCGTACTGTTCAGCATCTGCAGATCCTGCTCGTTCAGCGTACCCAGAGCTGATTTAATATTCAGCTGGTTAATCAGGTAGTTGTAACGTGCGTTGGAGAGCTGTTGTTTGGCGTTAAACAGCGTGGTGGTCGCATCCAGCACGTCAACAATGGTACGCGTACCGACCGAATAACCGGCTTCTGATGCGTCCAATGAACTCTGCGCCGACACTACCGCCTGTTTGTAGGCGTTGATGCTGCTGATAGAGGCATTCACGTTGTTGAACGAAGAGCGCACGGTCTGCACCACGTTGCGGTGCGCGCTTTCCAGCTGTTCGCTTGCGCCAACGAAGTTGTACTGAGCTTGTTTTACCTGAGAGTTAACCATACCGCCCTGATACAGCGGCATGGAGAAGCTCAGGCCCACTTTATTTTGGCCCACATTGCTGTCGTCAAACTGCGAAGCATTGGCGCCGCCCGTTTTAGAACCGCTATAAGAGGTGTCCGTGACGGCACTGGACGCCGTAAGACTCAGGGTTGGCAGGTGACCATCCTGGGCCTGACGGATTTGTTCGCGTGCCAGATCCTGGCTCAGACGTGCCTGTAACAGCGCCAGGTTGCGGTTTTCTGCTTCTTTCAGCAGGGCGTTAACGGCCTGCGGTTTATCCGTTTTGAAGTTGTCGACGTTCAACGAAGCCAGTTCAGGATAGTAATTGCCCGTCACCTGACGCAGAGATTCCAGCGCGTTATCAAGGTTATTACGCGCGGTCACTTCGTTCGCCAGTACGGTGTCGTATTGGGAGCGGGCGTTCTGCACGTCAGTGATTGCGACCAGGCCTACGTTAAAACGCTGCGTGGTTTGATCCAGCTGACGATAAACTGCTTGTTTCTGCGCTTCGGTGTAGGAGAGCGAATCGATCGCGCTCAACACGTTGAAGTACGCCGTCGCGGTGTTCAGGATCAGTGATTGCTGATCCGTCTGGTAGGTGACGTCCTGAATGCCCGCGCTTTTCTCTTGAAGACTCAGCGCACGCCACTTGGACATATCAAACAAGGTTTGCGTTAATTGCAGAGATGCGCCGGTGGTGTTGGAGTTAACACCGTTGCTATCACGGAAGCCATTGCCGTAGGTATAATCTGCACCTAAGCCCAACTGCGGCAGCAACGGGCTGCGTGCTTCGTTAATTTTTTCGAACGCAGCATCACGATCGGCAGCCGACTTACGCAGCTCAGGGTTGCTCAGACGTGCTTGCTGATAAACCTGTAACAGGTTTTCTGCCTGGCTCATCGCGCTGAAGCCCGTCAGGCTCAGGCCGATAAGGATGGGGAGCAATTTCTTCATTTGCATTCCTTGTTGTGAAGCAGTATTAGCGCTGATCTCGTTAAAAATATTTGCCGATTCTAACAGAATCATCCACACCAAAAGGTTGGCGTTACGTGCCATCCGGCTGTAATTTGCATCAATCTATCATATAGCCTTTGAAACGGCAGCCAAACAGCCTTGAAATTCATAATTTCATCATGATTATGACCAGGAAACCGTTATGCAAAAACCAGATGAATTGCCAGTGACGTTCACCAAAAACGATGTAGAAATTATTGCACGGGAAAAGTTATATAGCGGATTTTTTTCACTGGAACTTTACCGTTTTAGGCATCGCTTGTTTAACGGTGAAATGAGCGGAGAAGTTCGACGTGAAATTTTTGAGCGCGGGCATGCCGCAGTCTTGCTACCCTTTGACCCAGTGCGCGATGAAGTGGTATTGATTGAACAGATACGGATTGCGGCGCTGGATACCAGCGAAACCCCATGGCTGCTGGAAATGGTCGCAGGTATGATCGAAGAAGGTGAAACGCCGGAGGATGTCGCCCGCCGTGAGGCCGAGGAAGAAGCCGGGCTGAAAGTGGGCCGGACGAAACCCGTTCTGAGCTATCTGGCAAGCCCTGGCGGAACCACCGAGCGCTCTTCTATTCTGGTGGGGGAAGTGGACGCCACGATCGCGGAAGGTATTCACGGTCTGGCAGATGAAAACGAAGATATTCGTGTTCATGTGGTGAGTCGGGAACAGGCTTACCAGTGGGTAAAAGAGGGGAAAATCGACAACGCGGCCTCTGTCATCGCTTTGCAATGGCTCCAGCTGCATTATCAAGACTTACGAAACGAGTGGAAAAAATGAAGCGTTATACACCTGACTTCCCAGAAATGATGCGTTTGTGCGAAACCAATTTCGCGCAATTACGCCGCCTGTTGCCGCGTGATGACGCGCCCGGCGAAATGGTAAGCTATCAGGTGAGCAACGCGCAGTATCGATTAACGATTATTGAATCGACTCGTTACACGACCCTGGTAGAAATCAAGCAAACGGCTCCCGCGATCAGCTACTGGAGCCTGCCGTCGATGACGGTACGGCTTTATCATGATGCGATGGTGGCCGAAGTGTGTTCAAGTCAGCAGATCTTCCGCTTTAAAGCGCGGTATGATTATCCTAATAAAAAGTTGCATCAACGCGACGAAAAGCATCAAATTAACCAGTTTTTAGCCGACTGGCTAAGATATTGTTTTGCACATGGAGCAATGGCGATTCCGGTTTGTTAGCGTCATAAACCTACCTAAGGACACCATTTGGAAAGCCTGTTAAACCTGACTGTTGCTGGTGGGGCGCCAGTCAGGATATTACAAATCACTGATACCCACCTGTTTGCCGAAAAGCATGAAACGCTGTTAGGTGTAAACACCTGGGAGAGTTATCAGGCGGTACTGGATGCCATTCACGCCGAGAATCGCCACTGCGATTTGATAGCGGCTACGGGCGATTTGGCACAAGATCAAAGCGCTGCGGCCTATCAGCATTTTGCGACAGGGATCGCGAGCTTTAGCGTGCCCTGCGTCTGGTTACCCGGCAATCATGATTTTCAGCCAGCGATGTACAGTACGCTGCACGATGCGGGCATTTCACCCGCCAAGCGCGTGTTTGTGGGTGAACACTGGCAAATTTTGCTGTTGGATACGCAGGTGTTCGGTGTCCCGCACGGTGAGTTGAGTGATTTTCAGCTGGAGTGGCTGGAGCAAAAACTCGCTGCCGCTCCTGAGCGTCATACCCTGCTGTTACTGCATCATCATCCTTTGCCTGCGGGATGCAGCTGGCTCGATCAACATAGCCTGCGCAATTCAGCGGCGCTGGATCGCGTATTGTCCAAATATCCCCATGTCAACAATCTGTTGTGTGGTCATATTCATCAGGAACAGGATCTCGACTGGAATGGCCGCCGTTTACTGGCGACGCCGTCGACGTGTGTCCAGTTCAAACCGCACTGCGCCAACTTTACGTTAGACACGATAGCGCCAGGCTGGCGCTGGCTGGAACTGCATGCCGATGGCTCGCTGACGACGGAAGTTTGCCGTCTGCAAAGTGCGACGTTCCGCCCAGATACCGCGTCAGAAGGATACTGATGTCTACGCTCCTTTATTTACACGGGTTCAACAGCTCCCCGCGTTCCGCGAAGGCGACGCAATTTGGTCAGTGGCTCGGCGCGCATCATCCGCACATTGAGATCATCGTTCCGCAACTCCCGCCGTATCCGGCTGATGCCGCAGAGATGCTGGAGTCCATCGTGATGGAACATGGCGGTGAATCGTTCGGCGTCGTGGGCTCTTCGCTGGGCGGTTATTACGCCACCTGGCTCTCGCAATGCTTTATGCTCCCTGCGGTAGTTGTTAACCCGGCAGTACGGCCCTTTGAGCTGCTGAGGGACTTTCTCGGGCAAAACGAGAACCCCTACACCGGACAACAATATGTGCTAGAGTCACGCCATATTTACGACCTCAAAGTTATGCAGATAGACCCGCTGGACGCGCCCGATCTTATCTGGCTGCTGCAACAGACGGGTGATGAAGTGCTGGATTACCGCCAGGCAGTGGCGTATTACGCCTCTTGCCGCCAGACTGTAGAAGAGGGCGGAAACCATGCTTTCACGGGCTTTGAGAATCATTTCACCCAGATTGTCGATTTTCTTGGACTGCACAGCCACTGACAATCACTGCGAATTGCTAGCTAAATCATGACGCAAACCTATAACGCTGATGCCATTGAGGTACTCACCGGGCTTGAGCCGGTTCGCCGCCGCCCGGGGATGTATACCGATACGACGCGCCCAAACCACCTGGGCCAGGAAGTGATTGATAACAGTGTGGACGAAGCGCTGGCGGGTCATGCCAAACGCATCGACGTCATTCTGCACGCCGATCAGTCGCTCGAAGTGATTGACGACGGACGCGGTATGCCGGTCGACATCCACCCGGAAGAAGGGGTTCCAGCCGTTGAGCTGATCCTCTGCCGTCTGCATGCGGGCGGTAAATTCTCCAATAAAAACTACCAGTTCTCCGGCGGCCTTCACGGCGTGGGGATCTCTGTGGTTAATGCCTTGTCAAAGCGCGTTGAGGTCACCGTACGCCGTGATGGTCAGGTATATAACATTGCGTTTGAAAACGGCGATAAAGTGCAGGAATTACAGGTCATCGGGACGTGCGGCAAACGCAATACCGGTACCAGCGTGCATTTCTGGCCGGACGAAAGCTTCTTCGACAGCCCACGTTTTTCTGTCACGCGCATGACGCACATCCTGAAAGCGAAAGCGGTACTGTGCCCTGGCGTTGAAATCACCTTTAAAGATGAAGTCAACAACAGCGAGCAGCGCTGGTGCTATCAGGACGGTCTGAATGACTATCTGGGCGAGGCGGTCAATGGCCTGCCGACGCTGCCGGAAAAACCGTTCCTCGGTAATTTCTCGGGTGACACCGAAGCGGTTGACTGGGCGCTGCTCTGGCTGCCAGAAGGCGGCGAGCTGCTGACTGAAAGTTACGTTAACCTCATCCCAACGATGCAGGGCGGGACGCACGTCAACGGCCTGCGTCAGGGCCTGCTGGACGCGATGCGCGAATTCTGCGAATACCGCAATATTCTGCCGCGTGGCGTGAAGCTGTCAGCGGAAGATATCTGGGATCGCTGTGCGTACGTGCTTTCTGTGAAAATGCAGGATCCGCAGTTCGCCGGACAGACCAAAGAGCGTCTGTCATCGCGCCAGTGCGCCGCGTTTGTCTCCGGTGTGGTGAAAGACGCATTTAGCCTGTGGCTGAATCAGAACATACAGACAGCTGAAATGCTGGCTGAAATGGCGATCTCCAGCGCGCAACGCCGTATGCGTGCCGCGAAAAAAGTGGTGCGTAAAAAGCTCACCAGTGGTCCGGCGCTGCCGGGTAAACTGGCGGATTGCACCGCGCAGGATCTGAATCGTACTGAGCTGTTCCTCGTCGAAGGGGACTCGGCAGGCGGTTCCGCCAAGCAGGCGCGCGATCGTGAATTCCAGGCGATCATGCCGCTGAAAGGTAAGATCCTGAACACCTGGGAAGTTTCTTCCGATGAAGTCCTCGCGTCGCAGGAAGTGCACGACATTTCGGTGGCGATCGGTATCGATCCGGACAGTGACGATTTGAGCCAGCTGCGTTACGGCAAGATCTGCATTCTCGCGGATGCGGACTCAGACGGTCTGCACATAGCCACGTTGCTGTGCGCGCTGTTCGTGAAACACTTCCGTGCGCTGGTGAAAAACGGCCACGTCCACGTTGCGTTGCCGCCGCTCTACCGTATCGATCTCGGTAAAGAGGTGTATTACGCGCTGACGGAAGAAGAAAAAGCAGGCGTGCTGGAGCAGCTCAAGCGCAAGAAGGGCAAGCCAAACGTCCAGCGCTTTAAAGGGTTGGGTGAGATGAACCCCTTGCAGTTGCGTGAAACCACGCTCGATCCCAATACCCGTCGTCTGGTGCAGCTGGTTATCAGCGATGAAGACGAGCAGCAAACCAATGCCATGATGGATATGCTGCTGGCCAAGAAACGTTCTGAAGACCGACGCAACTGGCTACAGGAAAAAGGCGATCTGGCGGATATCGAAGGCTGATGTCCTAACCCTCTCTTACGGAGAGGGGATCGATCGTAGGCCCGGTAAGCGTAGCGCCACCGGGCTTTTTTACATCAAAAATCCATCTTCACCGTAAACTGCACTTCGCGCGGATCGCCAATCTGGTTACCCAGATTATTGCTGCCAATCGATGACGTGTAGTAGGTCTTATCAAACAGATTCTTCACGTTCAGCTGCAGCGTCACCGGATACTGCAACTTCATCTTATACGCGGCAAACGCATCTGCGACGACGTAACCCGGCAGGTAATAGTCCGCGCCATTGGTTGCGGAACGACGGCTCACGCCATGCCCGCCGCCGCCCAGCGTCAGCGTATTTCCGCCGATTACATTATGAATGTCGTACGTCAGGAACAGGGAACCCGTATGTCGCGGAACGTTTGGCAGCGGCTTGCCAGCATAATCGGGATCTTCCAGCACTTTCGCATCCGTATACCCATAGCTGGCGATAATATTGGTGTTCTCGGTCAACGCCCCCGCCACGTCCACTTCCACACCCTGTGAGCGCACGCGCCCGGCGGTTTTGGCGATCGTTTCATCTCCCACGCTTTCGGTGTAAAGCACATTGCGTTTATGGATATCAAACAGCGCGATGTTGGCAGTAATGCCATCGAAAAGGTCAAACTTGGCACCGACTTCGTAGGCATTTGACGTTTCAGGCGGCAGATTTCCGATGTAGCTGGCGATGGAAGACTGCGGCATAAACGTCTGGGAATAGTTCGCGAACAACGAGACCGAAGGCGTTAACTTGTAAACCAGACCTGCTTTCGGCGTCCACTGGTCGTCGCGGCTGTCGGTATTGACGTTAAACGGCCGACCTTTGCCTGCATATTGCGTGTAGGACTGATAGCGAAGCCCAGTGACCGCAATCCATTTATCCGTCAGATAAAGCGCATCCTGAACGTAAGCAGAATAGCTCTCCTGCTTAATCCTCTGGTCGCTGTCGGACGCTGAAACGGAAGTGCATTTACTGAGATCGCCATAAGTGGGGTTATAGATATTGAAGCCTTTAACGTTCTTACAGCGGATCATATCCGTGCGCAGCAGATCGTAATTTTCATACGATACGCCGGTCAGGATCTCGTTATAAAACCCCGCAATGTCGACGTTACCCTGGAGATCCGCGCGGGTACTGTGCATGCGCTGGGTCGATCCTTGCGTCGCATCGACGCGCCGGGTCAGATTCCCGGTGGACGCGTCATACGCCATCACGCGAGCCTGATTATCCGTGTATTTATCCTGGCTAAAGCTGTAGTCAAATTTCGCAGTCCACTCGCTGTTAAGGCGATATTCGGCGTTCAACTGCGCCAGATCGGACTCACCATCTGTAATGTTAAACGGCTCGTCGAAACGTGTTTTGCGATCCACGTTAACAGGCTTTTTGGTCTCGAGATCGAAAATAGTCCCGCGATCGAAGGGCGTTTTGTAGTCGCGATGGGAGTAGAGCACCGAGACCGTCGCGTCATCACCAAACCAGGTCAGCGACGGCGCAATATAGGTGCTGCGCTCTTTGCCAAAATTACGCCAGTAATCTTCATTCTGGTATTCCCCCGTCAGACGATACGCCAGACGCGTTCCGTCGATCGGGCCCGTCACATCAAACTGTCCGGTGCCACCGCCAAAGCTGGTGGAAGTTGCCGAGATCGATCCGCCAAAGGTTTTTTCCGGGCGTTTAGTCACGACATTGATCAACCCGCCAGGATCCAGAATGCCGTAAAGCGTCGATGCCGGGCCTTTTAGCACTTCGACACGCTCGGTCGAGGCGTTAAAACTACGGGGTAGCACGGTGCGTAAACCGTTGGTCATCACGGAACCATCGCGATTAGCGCCAAAGCCACGACGAACAAACGCATCCTGCGTGCCGCCAAGCGTGTTGGTTTGCACCACGTTGCTGACGTTATACAGCGCTTCGTCGAGGGTGGTGGCGTGCTGATCTTGCAGTACTTTGTCGCTTACGGTATTCACCACCTGCGGGATATCCAGCATCGGCATGGTGGTGAGCGTGGCGGTAGACGTGTTCAGCGGCTGATAGCCGTTGGTCGCTTCCGTTTTAGCGTTGGGATCGGCAATGACGGTTAACGTCTCGCCGTCTTTCGTTGTTTTATTTTCTGCCGCCTGTGCCAGGGGCACAATAAACAGCAGTGAAAAGAGCGCGCGCCCTTTTACCCCAGAGAAGGAAGGTGTGAACTTAACCATTTAATATTTATCCCGAAATACCAGCGAATGCTCGCGGGTGAAGCTGTGTTTCATTGCCCGTAAAGCGCTACCCGTTTGCCTGAGCGGTATCGGGTATGTAATTGAGAATCATTCAATCATGGCGAGATGTAGTAGTAAATGGAAAAAATAGAAAAACAACTACACAGAATTGATACGGAAATATCATCGCAATAAATAAGGTTAAGTGCCTGTAAATTAACTGGTTAAATCATTATCTCTTTGACGAATTACCGTACATTACCCCTTTTATTTTTAAGGTGTTTATCCTCTTGACTACTACATGGCGCAACGGCAAACTCACAAAAGAGAATGAGTTTTATTTTTATTTGTCTGTTATTTGATTAAGTTGGCACACGTGGCTCAAAACGCGACAGAGCAGGGGTTGGTTCTCGATAATCTCTCTGCTGGTTATCAGAAAAAAATCATCGTTGATGACATTTCTCTCACCATTCCCCCTGAAAAAATGACCGTTCTGGTTGGGGCGAACGGATGCGGTAAATCGACCCTGCTCAGTACGATTGCGCGTTTGCTGCAACCCATGGGCGGCACGGTATTGCTCGACGGCAAGAGTATCCATGAACAGCCCACTAAAAGGGTCTCGCGCAGGCTGGGCATTTTGCCGCAGTCACCGCTCTTACCCGAAGGGCTAACGGTATTTGAGCTGGTGTCGCGTGGGCGTTTTCCCTGGCAAAATTTTATGCGCCAGTGGACCGACGCCGACGAACAGGCCGTTGAAGAGGCGCTACGTTTAACCGGCACCCAGGATTATGCGCATCTGCCTGTTGAAAGCCTCTCTGGTGGCCAGCGTCAGCGCTGCTGGATTGCTATGGCCCTGGCGCAACAAACGCCGTATATCCTTCTCGATGAGCCAACCACTTACCTCGATTTGCGCTATCAGGTCGAGATTCTGGAACTGCTTCATGACTTAACCCGCCATCACGGGCGCACCGTCATCGTGGTGTTGCACGATCTGAACTTTGCGGTGAACTACGGCGATACGCTGGTCTTTTTACGCGAAGGGAAAGTGCAGCGCGTGCTGCATGAAGGTGATGTGTGTACGCCAGAGCTTATCAAAGCGGTCTTCGATGTAGACGTGCAAATGTCGATCAATCCTGCGACGGGTAAACCCTTCTTTATGCCGTTTCGCCGCGCAGGAAAATCATGATGCGCACCCGTCTTGCATCTGTTGTTTTCATCGCGTTACTGCTGGCAGGGGCTATTTTACATCTTGGTATCGGCGCGCGTTTTATTCCTCCGCAGAGCGTAGCGCAGGCCTTTCTTGCGTTCGACCCGCGCAATTTCGATCACAACGTGATTATCAACCTGCGCCTGTTGCGCCTGCTCGCGGCTCTGATGACCGGCGCCGCGCTGGGTGTGGCGGGCGTGTTATTGCAAGCGGTGATCCGCAACCCTCTTGGCGAGCCACATATTTTGGGGCTGAATGCCGGGGCGGCACTGGCGGTGGTGCTGACCAGTGCGCTTGGGCTGACATTTCCCTTTGGGCGTCCGCTGATTGCGGCGGCGGGCGCGGGGGGCATTATTTTTGCTGGTCTTAACGCTGTCGTCCGCTGGTCGAACCGGATTAACCCCCATGAAAGTGACGCTTTGCGGCGTCGCGATTTCGGCATTTGCCTCGTCAATCACCGCTGCAGTCTTAATTCTGGATGAGCAAACGTTGCTTTCTATGCGCACCTGGCTTGCTGGTGATGTAGCTGGCGTAAGCTGGGCGACAATTCAGACCGCCGCCTGGGTTGCCGCGGCGGGATTGACGCTGGCGATTGCGCTTGCCCCTTCTGTGAACATGCTGGCGCTCGGCGATCGCATGGCGCAGGGCCTGGGCGTTTCGCTGCTGCGCACGCGTCTCCTCTGCCTGCTGGCGATTGCATTGCTGTGTGGTGCAGCGGTGTCGATTGCCGGGCCGATAGGGTTTATTGGCCTGGTGGTGCCGCAAATTATCCGTCGTCTGGTGTCGACTGATTTGCGCGTCATGGTGCCGCTGTCGGCCTGCTGCGGCGCGCTGGCGTTACTGCTGGCAGATATCGCCGCCCGTGCGCTATTTGCTCCCCACGAACTGGCGACCGGCGTGGTCACCGCTCTGGTCGGGGCGCCGGTCTTTATCCTCATGGCGACGAGAATGTTCAAATGAAGCCAGCGATTCTTCGCGCAGGCCTAAGGCCTCTTCGTCTGGGTGGGTTTTCTGCCGTCGTTCGTCCTAAAGCACTCCTATTGCTGGGGGCGCTCGTCCTGCTTTGTCTGGGGATGATGCTGTTTGGACTTACCCACGGCTCGCTGTCTATTCCCGCGTCGGCAATAGGACGTGCGCTGTTTTACCCCGATGCGCTCAGTGCCGACGCGCGTTACATCGTCCAGGATATTCGTCTGCCGCGCCTGCTGATGGCGCTTCTGTGCGGAGCCATGCTGGGTGTCGCGGGGGCGGCGATGCAGTCGGTAACCCGTAACGGCCTCGCCGATCCCGGGCTGATTGGCGTGAAAGAGGGCTGTAGCGTCGCGGTATTACTGCTGATTTTCCAGTTCCCGGCGCTGGGCGTTATCTGGCGTCCGGCGATAGGCATGGCAGGCGGGCTGCTGACAGCGCTTTTGGTCGTGCTGCTCGCCCGCGATATCTCGCGCCCGCGCTTTATTTTGATTGGCATTGGCGTGTCGTGGGCATTTGCCGCTGGAATGGGCGTTTTCATGACCACCGCTGACGTTCGCGACGTGCAGACCGCGCTGCTGTGGCTGGCCGGAAGCTTGCATGCGGCCAACTGGACGCTGGTCAGCGTTGCCGCCGGCTGGGCACTACCGGCATTTGCGTTACTGCTGTTCACCGCGCGTGCGACCGACGTTTCGCTCCTGGGCCATCAGGCCGCCACCGGGCTTGGCGTGCGCCCCGCCAGACTGGCGTTGCTGCAAGTCATCGCGCCCGTTTTATTAACGGCCGCCTGCGTCTCTTGCGTGGGGAGTATTGGCTTTGTGGGGTTAATCGCTCCGCACATGACACGATTTTTACTGCGCGGCGGCCAGACGTCGCTGCTTGCGGGCAGTGCGGTGTCAGGCGCGCTGCTGGTTTTACTGGCGGATAATGTTGGGCGGCTGGCTTTTCTGCCGCTGCAATTGCCCGCAGGAATTATTGTCTCGCTGATCGGCGGGCCATTTTTCCTGATGCTGCTCTGGCAGCGTCGGGACAGGTTTTAAACGGGGAGCGTTATGCGTTTATTCTTATCCTTGTTGCTGCTGGTGGGGTTTTCCGTCAGCGCAGCTGAAGACAAGCAGACATTTACGGATGATTTGGGGCGTTCGGTGCAGGTACCCGTCCACCCAAAACGGATTGTGTCGTTACACGATCTCGACATCACGATCCCGCTAATCGAACTCGGAGTGCCGCCCATCGCCAGCCATGGACGCACGCGTCCTGACGGTAGCCATTTTCTTCGGTCCAGCGGCATCTTAACGGGCGTTGATTTTGATAATTCCGACATCAAATTTATCGGCACAGCGGATATCGATATTGAAGCCATTGCCGCCGCAAAACCGGATCTGATTATCACCGAGCCGACGCGTAACACGCCGGTTGAGCAGCTGGCGCGGATCGCTCCCACGGTGAGCATCGATCATCTCGACGGCGGCGCGCCGGAAATCTACCGCAAGCTGGCGCAATTGACCGGCACGCAGGCGCGACTGAGCATTCTGGAACGTCGCTATCAGGAACAACTTAACGCACTGAAAGCGACGATAGACACCCAGAAGATCTCCGTTTCGGTCATTCAGGCCAACCAGGGCAAAATCACCGCCATGCACAGCTATCATTCGCTGGGGCGCGTGCTGCGTGATGCCGGATTCACCTTCCCGCCGCTTATCGACAGCATCCCTGACGGTGGCCGTATTGACGTGAGCGCCGAGCGTTTGCCGGAGCTGGACGCCGATTTTGTCTTTGCGACCTGGCGCGGCGATACCGGTGGCAAACCGCAAGACGAGCTGACGGCCATGGAAGCCGTGATGCCTGGCTGGTGTCAGTTTCTTACCGCCTGTCGTACCGGGCATTACATCCTGATTTCCCGTGAAGAGGCGATCTCTAACTCTTTCGCTTCGCTGGGCCTGATGGTGGCGCAAGTACAGTCACAAATCGCGGGTCGCCCGCTTCCGGAGGCGAAGTGATCCGCAAAGATAAATCGCGTGTGGATCTCTATGGCGATCGCTTTCGCGCCCGCGCGCACCAGCTGACGCCTCGCCTGCATCAGGTCGCCACGTACATCAACGAGAACCGTGAAGCGGTGATGGAACAAACGGCGATGGAGATCGCAGCGCTGTTGAAAACGTCTGATGCCACCGTGGTGCGGGCGATCCAGGCGCTCGGCTTTGCGGGTCTGCGGGATCTGAAAAGTACGCTTGAGCACTGGTTTGGACCGGCAATCAGCGCCAGTGAAAAGATCTCAACCACGGTCAATATCCTGACCAGCGACGTTAATTCCAGCATCGATTTTGTGCTGGAAGGGCATCAACATACCTGTGAGGTGTTGTCAGAACCGAACAATCGTTACGCCATGGCGCAGGCGGTGGCGCTGCTGAGCGAGGCGCGGCAGGTGGCCATTTTTGGCATTGGCGCATCGGGCGTTCTGGCGGAGTACACCGCCCGCATGTTTAGCCGAATGGGGTTGCCTGCGACGGCGCTCAACCGTACGGGAATCGGGCTGGCTGAACAACTTATCGAGCTCCAGCGTGGCGATGTGCTGGTGATGATGGCGCAAAAATCCGCTCACAGGGAAGGACAAACCACCCTGCGCGAGGCGAAACGGCTGGGCATTCCCGCCATCCTGCTCACTAACGCCCTGGACTCGCGCTTCAGCAAAGAGGCAAACGTCGTGATCCACGTTCCGCGCGGTGGCGAGAGAGGCAAAATTCCCCTGCACGGCACGGTACTGCTGTGTCTGGAGATGATCATCCTCTCGGTCGCCTCTACCACACCGCAGCGCAGCATTAAATCGATAAAGCGCATCAATGAATTACACCGCGGATTGAAGCCAGGTAAAAAGAGTGGTTGATCACGCGCCAGGGTGATTCTTCCGGTACTGCAAGGGCGTCTCACCGATGCCCTTTTTGAATGCGCTAATAAAATACGTCACGTCTGAAAATCCCACGCGCGTGGCGATATCCCGCACGCTCTCATGGCTGTGAAGCAGGCATTCACAGGCTTTTCGCAGCCGCAGCGTATTGAGGTAATCATGAATTTTCTCGCCCGTTTCGGCATGAAATTTTCGTGATACGTAACTGCGGGATTTCCCCAGCTCGCTTGCCAGTGCGTCCAGACTGAATTTTTGCTGGTAGTTTTCATCAAGCCAGAACATGACCTGGCTGGCGATGCCGTGGCTGCTGCCGGGTGCGCCGTCATTATCATCCGGCAGCATCGCAAACAGACTGATGATCAGGCTGGCGACACTTTCGCTGGTTAACGGCGGATGATAGCGGTTAAACAGATGATGAATATGGGAATGACAATCTGCCATATCCGCCACCCACGCTTCACCGCCGCGTCGGGACAGTTTTTGCAGCCGCTGCTGTGTCTGCGGGAAATCGCGCAGCACTTTCAGAACCGCATGGTGATCGAGATGAATAATCGTGCGGCGATAAATCGCCTCGGCCCGCTCATCGACCATGACTTTGTGCAGGGTAAACGGCGGGAAGAAAAACAGCCGTCCAGGGCGCATGGTGTAATGACGATTATCGACAATCGCCACGCCAAAGCCTTCTTCCACATAGAGAATTTCCAGACATTGGTGCCAGTGGTGGTACCGCACGGTATTGGCAAAGAGCCGACTGAACGACACGATGGTGTCGTTTAAGGTAATCAGCTCCAGATGGTCGGATGTTGGCATCTCACGCATAGTGCAATAGAACTCAACTTTTACCCTTCTGTTTGTATTTATAAACCACCTTTTTAAATTTTATCAACTACGGGTTTATTCATCGCTCACCACTGTGACGTGGCTAACATTTCTGCGGTGTAGGGATTCACTATTCTTTGCCGCAGAAGATAACGAGGGTAAGCGTATGTGGGCGGCAAACAAAGAAACATCAAATCCGTTGTCTACCCGTCAGGACGTGGCGGCGGAATTGAATACGATGCTGGGTGCGGTGGATAAGCAGTTTCCGGCGGGGAGTTCACGCTTTTCGCTGGGGGACACCTGCGCGCACTACGCCACCGATGTGGCGCAAATGGAGGGGCTCTCCCGCGTGCTGTGGGGGCTGTTTCCGCTGATGGCGGCGGGCGACACCACGCCGTTTAGCGACAAATACATCGCGGCCATTAAGCAGGGTACCGATCCGCAAAGCGCAGGCTACTGGGGCGAAACCGAACCTTACGATCAGCGCCTGGTCGAGATGGCGGCGTACGGCCTCGGGTTGTCGCTGTTGCAGGACAAACTCACCGAGCTGTTCACCGAGCGCGAGGTGATGAACCTGCATGCGTGGCTCAATCAGATTACCGATGCGCAAATGCCGGACAGTAACTGGAACTACTTTGCCATTATGGTTCAGCTTGGTTTTAAACGCGCCGGGTTGCCGTATGATCAGCAGGCGATCGATCGCCGCTTCGCCATGATGGACGCCTATTATCTCGGCGACGGTTGGTATTCTGATGGTCCTGGGCGGCCAAAAGATTACTACATCTCGATGGCATTTCACTTTTATGGCCTGATCTACGCCACCCTGAGCGGCGATGAGGAGAGGGCGACGGTGCTGCGCGAGCGTTCGCGTCAGTTCGCCGAAGATTTCATTTACATGTCTGCCGCCGATGGTGCATCAATCCCCTTTGGCCGCAGCCTGACCTATCGTTTTGCGATGGTGGCGTTCTGGAGCGCCGTCGCTTTTTCCGGCCTTGAGGTGTTCACGCCGGGCATCGTGAAAGGCATCATTCTACGCCATCTTCGCTGGTGGCAACGGCAGCCGATTCGCGATCGGGACGGCATCCTGACGCTCGGTTTTGCCTATCCCAACCTGGCGATGTGTGAAGATTACAACTCGCCAGGCTCGCCATACTGGGCGCTGAAAACGTATCTGATTCTGGCGCTGCCGGAGGAGCATCCGTTCTGGCAAGCGCAAGAACAGCCGCTGCCAGCGCTGGCCGAGAAACGCGTTATTGCACACGCCCAGCAAATCCTGATGCATGGCGAGGATTCACAGCACGTCACTATGCTCACCGCCGGGCAGCTTGAGCTGAACAACTACGTGAATACCGACGCGAAATACACCAAATTCGCCTACTCCAGCCGCTTCGGCTTTACGATTGAGCGCGGGCGCTACGGCCTTAAACACGCGGCCTGCGACTCTATGCTGCTGTTATCCGATGGCGACAACTACTACCGTGGGCGACGGGAATGCGCGGAAGTGCGCGTCGACGAAAACGCTATTTTCTCGCGCTGGTCACCGTGGCAAGACGTCCACATCGACACCTGGCTAGTGCCGTTTGGCGAGTGGCATGTCCGCCTGCATCGGGTGAATAGCGCCCGGACCTTACAGGCAGTGGAAGGCGGCTTTGCGGTGATGAAAACACCACCGCAGCTGACCGCGCACGGATGTTATCTCTCGGCAGATAACGGCAGCAGCGTGATTGCCGATCTGTCGCCTGTTATCAGGCGTCAACCTGACGCCGTCGTTACGCCGCCAAACAGCAGCATTATGTTTGCTGAATGCGCCGCTATTCCGGTACTCACCACAACCCTCCCGCAAGGAGAAAGCTGGCTGTGCTGTGCAGTTATGGCGAGTGGTGATGCAGACAAAATAGCGGAAATTCCGCAGCTTCAAATCAACACCGATCGGGTCGTTATTCGTGATCCTGATAATAAACGACAGCTCTCATTCTTTTTATAACACTCTGGCACCCTATATTTCGGCGAGGATAGTATGGAAAATACATCAACGAATAACAGAACCGAATATTACAAAATCAGTACCTTTATCTTTCTCTATTTCTTTACGTGGTCGGCAAGTATTGGTTTGCTGGCGATCTGGCTTGGACAAAAGGCCAACCTCAGCGGTTCGGTTATCGGGACGGTATTTGCGGTTAACGGTATTTTCTCCGTTATTTTAAAACCGATCTACGGCTACATTCTCGATAAGATCGGGATGAGCAAATACCTGCTCTATTTTGTGGTGGCAATGTCGGCCCTGATGGCACCGTTCTTTATTTATGTCTACCAGCCGCTGTTAATGTCCAACACCATGCTGGGCATTATTATCGGTGCGCTCTATTTAAGCTTTGCCTGGTACGCGGGCGTGGCGGCGTGTGAATCCTATTCCGATCGCTTCAGTCGTCTGAACGGCATGGAGTTTGGTCAGATTCGTATGTGGGGGTCGCTTGGCTGGGCGGTAGCGTCGTCATTCTCCGGCCTGCTGTTTAACCTCTCGCCAGCGTATAATTTTATTATGGGTAGCGTGGCCTCCGTCATCATGCTCATCGTCCTGTTGAACCTGAAAGTAAACACTAACTCCGCACATGCCGGAGACGTGCTGACCAAAGAGAAAATCGCCCCTTCGGATGTTTATGCGCTGCTGCGTAACCGCAAGTTTTGGGCCTTCTGCCTGTATGTTGCCGGCGTGGCGTGGATGATGTTTATCGCCGAGCAGCAGTTCTCGCGCTACTTCGTCACTTTCTTTGACGATGTGCATCAGGGTAATGCGGTATTCGGCTACCTCGGCACGGTTCAGTCGGGTATGGAATTCGTCATGTATATGGTGATTCCGCTGTTCGTGAACTTTATCGGTGCCAAGCGCGGATTACTGATTGTGGGGATGATTGTCGGTGCGCGTCTGATTATTTCCGGCGTGTGCGATTCACACTTATTAATTTCCGTCCTCAAACCTTTATACGGTCTGGAAATCTGTTTACTGCTGGTATCGGTATTTAAATATATCGCCGAGCATTTCGATAAACGAGTCAACGCCACCATGTATTTATTGGGCTATCAGGCGATGCTGTATGTCGGTAACGTGGTGATCTCTTCACCTGCGGGATATATGTATGATCGCATCGGATTTGAACAGACTTATATCATCATGGGCGCAACGGCGCTGACCTTTACGCTGATCTCTGCCTTTACGTTATCCGCCTGCCAAAGCAAATGGCGCGGCACATCTGCAATCTCTGTAGCAGAACAGAATCCATCTCGATAATTTTGCCGTCAAAGAAGGAACCGAAATATGTTAAGTCATATCACAGAGGAACGTCTGGCCGATATTCCTGCACCCGTTAATGCACATGCATTCAGGGATGAATTAAGCTCGGCACGCCAGCACGTTCTCGAACTGATTAGCCGTCATTTAACGGAGTTCGGTGAACAATTCCCGGCGGAAACCTGTAAAGACGGATTTTATCCGCTAACCGAAAACGTCGAATGGACAACCAGCTTCTGGACCGGGCAGCTGTGGCTGGCGTGGGAGATGAGCGGTGACGAAAAGTTCCGCGCGATGGCCAGGAAGCATACCCGCTCTTTTGGCCTGCGCATCGCCGGGCGTCACGACACGAATACCCACGATTTGGGCTTCCTCTATACGCTCTCGTGCGTGGCGGACTGGCGTCTGACTGGCAACCGCGAGGCGCGCGGCTTTTCGCTGCTGGCGGCAGAAGCGTTGCTTGAGCGTTACCACGATAAGGCCAGGATCATTCAGGCGTGGGGCGATCTGTCCGATCCCGAGCAGGCCGGGCGAATGATCATCGACTGCAATATGAATCTGCCCTTGCTGTATTGGGCGACCGAGCAGACGGGCGATCCGCGCTTTGCCGACGCCGCCAAAGCCCACGTTATGCAGGCGGCGACGTATCTGATCCGCGAAGATGCTTCAACGTTCCACACCTATTATATGGATGTGAAAAACCGGCGCGCCGCGTTACGGCAACACGCAGCAGGGCTACGCCGACGACTCCTGCTGGTCGCGCGGCCAGGCATGGGGGATTTACGGTTTTCTGCTGAGCTACATTTATACCGGCGACGACACGATGATTGCTCTGTCGAAAAGACTGGCGAACTATTTCCTCAATCGACTTCCGCAAGACGGTGTTTGTCACTGGGATTTGGCGCTGGTTGGCACTGATGCGCTGCGTGATTCGTCTTCGGCGGCGATTGCGGTATGCGGCCTACTGGAGCTGGTCAAACACCTGCCTGCGACCGATCCGGATCGCGAACGTTATCTGGAATGGGCGAAGGGTATTATGTCCTCGCTGACAAAGCACTATCTGATGGGGAAAGACGAGAAGGGGAACGGGCTTCTCAAAACACTCGGTTTATCATCTGGCGAGCGATAAAGGCGTGGATGAGTGTGCAAGCTGGGGGATTATTTCTACGTCGAGGCACTAGTGCGGTTCACGCAAAGCTGGAAATTGTACTGGTAATAACCCTCACTCTACCCCTCTTCCCATAGGGGAGAGGGGATGGTTCGGTGCTATTTTTCCCCTGCCCTTAGGGGAGGGGGAAGGGGAATTTAAACCCCTTGCTCCAGAATACGGATATGCGTTTCCAGAACGTTACCTTTCACCGCTTCGCCCCACGCTTTCATGTGTGGCGTTTGCAGATGTGCTTCCAGATGGGCCACGGTTTCCCACTGCTCAACCATTATGATGGAGTCAGGTGCGGTGGTCTGGAAGCTCACGCCCGCGGCGGTGTCCACCATCGGCGCATAGCCGTGGCAGCCTTCTTCTTTCAATACAGCCGGGATAATCTTCACGAACTCATCCAGCACGGCCTGGCGGTGATGTTGGCCTGGACGCGTACGGATTTCAGCAATAACAGTTAACATGATCATTTCTCCTGATGACAGGCTACCAGTTAAGCAAAAATCTCGGCGAGATGCTTGCGATATTCGGCGATATAGCGCGGCACGTCGGGCATTTTAATCACGTCATTCACGATAAACGTCGGTAGCGGCTCCAGCGCCAGGAACTGATTGGCCTTATGGAAGGGCAAATATGCGCCATCAACGCCCACGCCATGGAAGAACTGATCTTCGTCGGTGAAGGCATCCAGCGGGGCATTCCAGGTCAGAGACAGCATGTATTTTTTGCCGTGCAGCAGACCGCCGGAACCGTATTTTTTAGCGCCATCGGAACGGGAGCGCCCGTCGCTGGCATACAGCGAACCGTGGCCTTCGGTAAACACATCATCCATATACTTTTTCACGGTCCACGGCGCGCCCATCCACCAGCCCGGCATCTGCCAGACGATGACATCGGCCCACAGGAAATTCTGCACTTCGGCTTGAATGTCGTAATCGCCGTCGGTACGCACGACTTTAACATCGTGTCCGGCGTCGCGCAGGAAACCGTCCGCGACCTCGGTCAGAGTGTCATTCAGTTGGCCGTTAGAGTGGGCGAATTTTTTCGCGCCATTGATAATCAGGATATTGCTCATTCGTTTCCTCAGTCTTGTGACTTGTGAGATTGGTCACGATTTTACCCGCAACAACGATGCGGTGAAATGAGCAAAATGTGTAAAGTCTTTTGCTTCTGGCGCAATAATGAGTCACCAACTCACCGTCACCTCAAAGCCGCCTTCTCGAGCATTGGTCAGCGAAACGCGCATACCGTGCAGCGCGGCAATACGCTTCACAATGGACAGCCCCAGGCCGCTGCCGGTTTCATCCTGGCCAGGCGGGCGATAAAAACGCTCGCCAATTCGCGCGAGCGCGTCGGGGGAAATGCCGGGGCCATTGTCGCGGACGGTAAAATTCTGCGCATTCAACGTGACGTCCACGGCGCTGCCACGCGGGCTGTAGCGCACGGCATTGTCCAGCAGATTGCGAATCAGCAGGCTCAGCAGCAAGGGCTGGCCGGAGCGGGTCACCTGAGCGTGAATATTCAGGCGGATTTCAATCCCCGCACGCTGGGCGTGATGGTAAATATCCATTACGGCGGATTGCAGCAGATCGGCCAGCGGGATCGCGTCGACATCATCGAGATTTTCCAGCGAATCCAGGCGTGACAGCGTGAGCAGTTGATCCACCAGACGCGATGCGCGATCGATGCCCGTGTGCAGCTGGGCGAGCGCTTTTTCCTGCGCGGCGGGATCGTCGAGCGAAAGCTGCGCCACTTCGGTTTGTACCTTTAGCGCCGTCAGTGGGCTGCGGAGTTCGTGCGCGGCATCCGATGTAAAACGCCGCTCGCGAGTCATCATCTCTTGCGTGCGGTCAAACAGGTGATTCAGCGCGTCGAGCAGGGGACGCACTTCCGTCGGCACGCCCTCGGTGGCGAGTTTTTCTGTGGCATCCGGCGCGCGCTGGCGTAACGACTGTGCCAGGCGCTTCAGAGGACGTAGCTCGCGGCTTAATAAAACGATGAGCAGTAACAGCATCAGCGGCAGCGCGACCAGCCATGGCGTGAGCTGCGAAGTGACAATATCCAGCGCCATCTCCTGGCGATATTCCCACTCCTGGCCGACCACAATGCGGTATTTGCCATCGGGTGCCGTTAGCCAAAGAAAACGCCATGCGTCTTTGTCACCGCTGAGCTGGCCGTTATCAAAGCCATCACGGCGATAGTCGTACGGAATATCCTGACCATTTTCGCCATCGTGCAGCAGCATTTTGCCGTCGGTAGAATAAATTGCGAAGGCCAGCGCGTCGTCGTCAAGATGCCCGTGCCTGGCTTTTTTGGGCACGTCGCGCATGCGGGCAGGCGCGTTGAGTTCGTCGATGTCCATCGTCAGCAGACGTTTAGCGAACAGCATCTGCTGGGTATCGAACAGCTTATCGAGCTTGTGCGTGGTCTGCTGCCATGCCACCACGCTGGCGACCAGCCAGGCTCCCAGTGAAAGCGCTAAAAAAAGCAGCGTCAGGCGTAATTTCAAGCTTAAACGTGGCGTCAGTTTCATACGTCACCCAGGGTGTAACCGATCCCGTGGACGGTGCGGATAAAATGGCTGCCAAGTTTGCGGCGCAGATGATGCACGTGAACTTCAACAGCGTTGCTGGAAACGTCATCATCCCAGGTATACAGCTTCTCTTCGATGTTTTTACGCGGCAACACGCGGCCTACGTTGCGCATCAGCAATTCCAGCAGGGCGAACTCTTTCGGCTTGAGAGGGAGCGTTTCACCGTCCAGTCTGGCCACCAGACTCACGGGATCCAGCGTTACGTTGCCGTGACGTAATTCACTGCGGGTCTGGCCGTGGCTGCGTCGCACCAGCGCCTCAAGTCGTGCGGCGACTTCCACTAACGCAAAGGGTTTGCACAGATAGTCATCGGCCCCCAGGCGCAGCCCCTCCACGCGCTGATAGAGCGCGTCGCGCGCGGTGAGGATCAGTATCGGCTCGCTGCGCCCTTTTTCGCGCCATTCGCGCAGAATATCGAGGCCGTCCATACCCGGCAGTGTGAGATCCAGCACGACCGCATCGTAAGGTGCGGAATAGAGCGCGGTTTTACCGGTACCGCCGTCAGTGAACCAGTCAACGCTAAAGCCCATTTTTGTCAGCCCGGCCTTCAGGCCGTCGCCAATGAGCTTGTCATCTTCTACCAGTAAAATGCGCATTATTTCCTCCATGATGTTGCCGTGAATGAGCAATTAACCTCCAGTAAGCCTCTGCTGTACAGTAAAAAAATTAAATTTCCGCCTTAAGAAGTTGTTAAGGTTTACGCTGTTTAATGGAGTTCTAAACAACATAAAGGGAGATATAACGATGAAAAAATTAGCAGCGATGACCGCTATCATGATGATGACCACCGCCCCCGTGTTTGCCGCGCAAGGCGGATTCAACGGCCCGTCGGCGACGCCGGCCCAGACCCAGACGCAAACTCAGCAGGGCGGGTTCGTGGACAACGACGCCAATCTCACCACGGCGGCGAAGGTGAAAGATCAGAAGGACGACAGCTGGGTCAAACTGCGCGGGAACATCACCGAGCGCCTGTCTGACGACCGCTACCTGTTCCGCGATACTACCGGCACGGTGAATGTCGAAATCGACCATAAACGCTGGAACGGCCAGACCATCAGCCCGCAGGATAAAGTCGAAATTCAGGGTAAAGTCGATAAAGAGTGGAATGAGTTTGAAATCGACGTCAAACAGGTCATCAAGCTGAACAAATAATGTCAAAAAGGGCCGTTTCCGCGGCCCTTTTTCTTTGTGACTCAACTCGTCAGATAGGGTAGTATCTGCGGCAATATTGCCTGAAACCCACAGGTTTCTGAGTTGAGGAATGACATTTAATGAGCGATATGGCAGAGCGCCTCGCGCTACATGAATTCACTGAAAACGCCTATCTGAACTATTCCATGTACGTCATCATGGACAGGGCACTGCCGTTTATCGGCGATGGCCTGAAGCCGGTTCAGCGTCGCATCGTTTTCGCGATGTCAGAACTGGGCCTGAGCGCCAGCGCGAAATTCAAAAAATCCGCCCGTACCGTGGGTGACGTTCTCGGTAAATACCATCCGCACGGCGACAGCGCCTGTTATGAAGCGATGGTGTTAATGGCACAGCCATTCTCCTACCGTTATCCGCTGGTCGATGGCCAGGGAAACTGGGGGGCACCGGACGATCCAAAATCCTTCGCCGCGATGCGTTATACCGAATCGCGCTTATCAAAATACGCAGAAGTGCTGCTCGGCGAACTGGGCCAGGGCACGGTCGACTGGGTGCCAAACTTTGACGGCACGATGCAGGAGCCGAAAATGTTGCCTGCGCGTCTGCCCAATATTTTGCTGAACGGCACGACCGGTATCGCCGTGGGGATGGCGACGGATATTCCGCCGCACAACCTGCGCGAAGTGGCGAAAGCGGCGATTACGCTGATCGAAAAACCGAACACCTCCCTCGACGAAGTGCTGGATATCGTGCAGGGGCCGGATTATCCGACCGAAGCCGAAATCATCACCTCGCGGGCGGAAATCCGCAAGATTTACCAGAACGGTCGCGGCTCCGTGCGCATGCGTGCGGTGTGGACTAAAGAAGACGGCGCGGTAGTGATCACTGCGCTGCCGCATCAGGTGTCGGGCGCCAAAGTGCTGGAGCAAATTGCTGCGCAGATGCGCAACAAAAAGCTGCCGATGGTGGACGATCTGCGTGACGAATCCGACCACGAAAACCCGACGCGTCTGGTCATTGTCCCGCGCTCAAACCGCGTGGACATGGAGCAGGTGATGAACCACCTGTTCGTCACCACCGATCTGGAAAAAAGCTACCGCATCAACCTGAACATGATTGGTCTGGATGGTCGTCCGTCGGTGAAAAACCTGCTGGAGATCCTGACCGAATGGCTGGCGTTCCGTCGCGATACCGTGCGCCGCCGCCTGAACTATCGTCTGGAGAAAGTCCTTAAGCGCCTGCATATTCTTGAAGGTTTGCTGGTGGCGTTCCTCAATATTGACGAAGTGATCGAAATCATTCGTTCTGAGGATGAGCCGAAGCCCGCGCTGATGTCGCGTTTTGGCATCAGCGAAACCCAGGCCGAAGCGATCCTCGAGCTGAAACTGCGCCATCTCGCCAAGCTGGAAGAGATGAAAATCCGCGGCGAGCAGAACGAACTGGAAAAAGAGCGCGATCAGCTGCAGGCGATTCTGGCGTCCGAGCGCAAGATGAGCAATCTGCTGAAGAAAGAGCTGCAGGCCGATTCCGACGCATATGGCGATGACCGCCGTTCGCCGCTGCACGAACGCGAAGAAGCGAAGGCGATGAACGAGCACGATATGCTGCCGTCAGAGCCGGTGACGATTGTTCTCTCGCAAAGCGGCTGGGTTCGTAGCGCCAAAGGCCATGATATTGATGCGCCAGGATTGAGCTACAAAGCGGGCGACAGCTTTAAATCTGCCGTCAAAGGCAAGAGCAATCAGCCTGTGGTGTTTATCGATTCCACGGGGCGCAGCTATGCTATCGATCCGATTACGCTGCCTTCGGCGCGTGGGCAAGGCGAGCCGATTACCGGCAAGCTGACGCTGCCGCCAGGCGCAACGGTTGACCATATGCTGATGGAAGGCGAAGAGCAGAAACTGCTGATGGCGTCTGATGCCGGCTACGGCTTTATCTGTACCTTTAACGATCTCGTGGCGCGTAACCGTGCCGGTAAAGCGCTGATCAGCCTGCCGGATAACGCACATGTGATGCCACCGCTGGTGATTGAGAACGACAGCGACATGCTGCTGGCGATCACCGCCGCAGGCCGCATGCTGATGTTCCCGGTCAGCGATCTGCCGCAGTTGTCGAAAGGCAAGGGCAACAAGATCATCAGCATCCCGTCAGCAGAAGCGGCAAAAGGCGAAGATGGTCTGGCGCATCTCTTCATTCTGCCGCCGCAGAGCACGCTGACGGTGCATGTTGGCAAGCGCAAAATTAAACTGCGTCCGGAAGAGCTGCAAAAAAGTGGTCGGTGAACGTGGACGCCGTGGTTCGCTGATGCGTGGTTTGCAACGCATTGACCGCGTGGAAATTGACTCCCCGACCCGTGCAAAATCGGGCGACAGCGAAGAGTAAACGAGCTTCACCCCCTTCTGCTCAGAAGGGGGTTCTCGCTAAAATTTCCGATATAAAAAAACAAAATTCTTACCCGGCGACAGTTGAAGTATAATTGTCAGCTATTAGGGCTTCTGAGGTCGCTATGCTATTAATTGTTCGCTTAATTCTTACTGTTATCTACTGCATTCTGGTCTGCGTGTTCGGGTGCATTTACTGCCTCTTCAGCCCACGTAATCCAAAGCACGTTTCGACGTTTGGCCGCCTGTTCAGTCATCTTGCGCCGCTGTTTGGCCTGAAGGTCGAAAAGCGCCTGCCAGAAGGCGCAGAACACTTCGGTAACGCCATCTATATCGGAAACCATCAAAATAACTACGATATGGTGACTGCCGCCGGCATTGTTCTGCCACCCACGGTGACTGTCGGTAAGAAAAGCCTCCTGTGGGTCCCGTTTTTCGGCCTGCTGTACTGGCTCACTGGCAATTTGCTGATTGACCGTAACAACCGGGCTAAAGCGCACAGCACCATCGCAGAAGTGGTGAGCCATTTTAAGAAACGCAAAATCTCTATCTGGATGTTCCCCGAAGGGACGCGCAGCCGTGGTCGCGGACTGCTGCCATTCAAAACCGGTGCGTTTCATGCTGCCATTGCGGCAGGCGTACCGATTATTCCTGTGTGCGTTTCCAATACTTCTAATAAAATTAATCTCAACCGTTGGAATAACGGACTCGTGATTGTCGAAATGCTGCCGCCCGTGGATACCAGCAAATATGGCAAAGATCAGGTTCGCGAACTGGCCGCTCATTGCCGTGAGCTGATGGCGCAAAAAATCGCCGAGCTCGACAAAGAAGTCGCAGAGAGAGAAGCCGCCGGTAAAATCTAAACCGGAGCTACAGGGAAATGGGTTCCCAGGTTTTTTTCACACAAAATCATTCAAGTTGTATCAAGGCGGCAAGCCTGAGAGGCCCCAGGAGCTTACTCACGTAAGTGACTGTGGCGAGCAGGCGAAGCCAACGCAGAGGCAGCTTGAAGGATAAAGTGTGTAGTCGTTTCATATGGAGCAATTATGTCACTCAGTCGGCGTCAGTTTATTCAGGCTTCCGGAATCGCCCTTTGTGCCGGCGCGGTTCCGCTGACAGCCAACGCCGCCGGGCAGCAACAGCCGCTGCCCATTCCGCCGTTGCTCGAATCCCGTCGCGGTCAGCCCCTTTTTCTCACCATGCAGCGTTCGCACTGGTCCTTCACCCAAGGTACGCGTGCGGCGGTATGGGGTGTGAATGGCCGTTATCTTGGCCCGACCATTCGCGTCTGGAACGGCGATGACGTGAAGCTGATTTACAGCAACCGTCTGACCGAAAATGTCGCCATGACGATCAGTGGATTGCAGGTACCAGGCCCGCTGATTGGCGGCGCGGCGCGTATGATGACGCCGAGCGCCGACTGGGCGCCCGTTCTGCCAATCCGTCAGAGCGCTTCCACGCTGTGGTATCGCGCAAATACACCTAACCGCACCGCGCAACAGGTATATAACGGCCTGGCCGGGATGTGGTTAGTTGAAGATGACGTGAGCAAGTCTCTGCCGATTCCCAACCATTACGGCGTGGACGATTTCCCGATCATTATTCAGGACAAGCGCCTGGATAACTTTGGTACGCCGGAGTACAGCGAGCCAGGCAGCGGTGGGTTTGTCGGTGACATCCTGATGGTCAACGGTGCGCAAAGCCCGTATGTCGAGGTCTCTCGCGGCTGGGTTCGTCTGCGCTTGCTCAACGCTTCCAATTCGCGTCGTTATTTACTGCAAATGAGCGATGGCCGCGCGCTGCATGTGATTTCTGGCGATCAGGGCTTTTTACCTGCGCCGGTGTCCGTCAAGCAGCTGGCGCTGGCGCCGGGTGAACGCCGTGAAATTCTCGTCGACATGACCAACGGTGATGAAGTGTCCATCACCTGCGGCGAGGCGGCGAGCATTGTGGATCGCATCCGTGGCTTCTTTGAGCCATCAAGCATTCTGGTCTCGACACTGGTGCTGACGCTGCGGCCAACGGGTTTGTTACCGCTGGTGACGGACAGTTTGCCGATGCGTTTATTGCCGCAAGAGATCGTGAGCGGTACGCCGGTCCGCAGTCGTGATATCAGTCTTGGCGACGATCCGGGCATTAACGGTGCGCTGTGGGACATTAATCGCATTGATATCACTGCTCAGCAAGGAACGTGGGAGCGCTGGACGGTGCGGGCGGAGATGCCCCAGGCCTTCCATATCGAAGGCGTAAGCTTCCTGATCCGCAACGTCAACGGGGCGATGCCGTTCCCGGAAGACAGGGGCTGGAAAGATACCGTTTGGGTCGACGGGCAGGTCGAACTGCTGGTCTATTACGGGCAGCCTTCCTGGCCTCACTTCCCGTTCCTGTTCCACAGCCAGACGCTGGAAATGGCGGATCGCGGTTCCGTGGGTCAGCTGCTGGTGAACCCAGCACCGTAATCTTCTTTTCGCTCTCTCCCTGTGGGAGAGGGCAGCTGCCCGCATAATACCCCTTCATTTCCCGCATTATTCCAGCGTATAATCCCCGCCCTTTGTTTATTTTTTCTTCGGAAGCATTATGAGCGCAATATCCTTGATCCAGCCGGATCGAGATCTCTTCTCCTGGCCCCAGTACTGGGCGGCCTGTTTTGGACCGGCGCCCTTCCTGCCGATGTCCCGCGAAGAGATGGACCAACTGGGCTGGGACAGCTGCGATATTATTCTGGTGACTGGCGACGCGTACGTCGATCACCCGAGCTTTGGCATGGCCATCTGTGGACGCATGCTGGAAGCGCAGGGCTTCCGTGTAGGGATCATCGCCCAGCCGGACTGGAACAGCAAAGAGGCTTTCATGAGCCTCGGCAAACCGAACCTGTTCTTCGGCGTCACCGCCGGCAATATGGATTCGATGATCAACCGCTATACCGCCGATCGTAAATTGCGCCACGACGATGCGTACACCGCCGATAACGTCGCGGGAAAACGCCCGGATCGCGCCACTTTGGTTTACACCCAGCGCTGTAAAGAAGCATGGAAAGACGTGCCGGTCATCCTGGGTGGAATCGAAGCAAGCCTGCGCCGTACCGCGCATTACGATTACTGGTCTGACACCGTGCGCCGTTCGGTGCTGGTGGATTCTAAAGCTGACATGCTGATCTTCGGCAACGGTGAACGCCCGCTGGTAGAAGTGGCGCATCGTCTGTCGCAGGGTGAGCCGGTTGGCAATATTCGCGACGTGCGCAACACCGCGATTATGGTGAAAGAAGCACTCCCTGGCTGGAGCGGCGTGGATTCCCGCATCATTGATATGCCGGGCAAAATCGACCCAATCCCCCATCCGTACGGTGATGATCTGCCGTGCGCGGATAACAAACCGGTTGAGCCGAAAAAGACCGAGGCCAAAGCCGTTGTCGTTCAGCCTCCGCGCCCTAAACCATGGGAAAAGACCTATGTGCTGCTGCCGTCTTTCGAAAAAGTGAAAGGCGACAAAGTACTGTATGCTCACGCGTCGCGTATTTTGCACCACGAAACGAACCCTGGCTGCGCGCGCGCCTTGATGCAAAAGCATGGCGAGCGTTATATCTGGGTCAACCCGCCAGCAATTCCGCTCTCTACCGAAGAGATGGACAGCGTATTTGCTCTGCCGTACAAGCGCGTGCCGCATCCCGCGTATGGCGATAGCCGCATTCCGGCGTATGAGATGATCCGTTTCTCGATCAACATCATGCGCGGTTGTTTTGGTGGGTGTTCTTTCTGTTCAATCACCGAGCACGAAGGGCGCATTATCCAGAGCCGCTCTGAAGAGTCGATTGTGAACGAGATCGAAGCCATTCGCGACACGGTCCCGGGTTTTACCGGCGTGATTTCCGATTTGGGTGGCCCAACGGCGAACATGTATATGCTGCGCTGCAAGTCGCCGCGTGCGGAACAGACCTGCCGTCGTCTGTCATGTGTTTATCCGAGCATTTGCGAGCATATGGACACCAACCACGAGCCGACGATCAATCTGTATCGCCGCGCCCGCGATCTGAAGGGCATCAAGAAGATCCTGATCGCCTCCGGTGTACGTTATGACATCGCGGTAGAAGATCCACGCTATATCAAGGAGCTGGCGACCCATCACGTCGGCGGCTACCTGAAAATTGCGCCAGAACACACCGAAGAAGGCCCATTATCGAAGATGATGAAGCCGGGAATGGGCAGCTATGACCGCTTTAAAGAGCTGTTCGACACCTATTCCAAACAGGCGGGCAAAGAGCAATATCTGATCCCTTACTTCATCTCTGCGCACCCCGGTACGCGTGACGAAGATATGGTGAACCTGGCACTGTGGCTGAAACAGCGCCGCTTCCGTCTGGATCAGGTGCAGAACTTCTATCCGTCGCCGCTCGCCAACTCCACGACCATGTATTACACCGGCAAGAACCCGCTGAGTAAGATTGGTTATAAGAGTGAAGATGTGGTGGTGCCGAAGGGCGACAAACAGCGCCGTCTGCATAAAGCGCTGCTGCGTTATCACGATCCGGCAAACTGGCCGTTAATCCGTCAGGCGCTGGAAGATATGGGCAAAAAGCATTTGATTGGTTCACGCCGCGATTGTCTGGTGCCTGCGCCAACGCTGGATGAAATGCGCGAAGCACGTCGTCAGAATCGTCACACACGCCCGGCACTCACCAAGCATACGCCGATTGTGCATCAGCGTTCGAATGGTGCGGCGGGTACGAAGAAAAGTGTGAAACGTAAAAACGGGTGAGTGCGGTGTGTTGCCCTCACCCTAACCCTCTCCCACTGGGAGAGGGAACTGTTCAAGTTTCCCCCTCACCTGTGGGCTTACCTTTCTCTCTCTCCCATTGGGAGAGAGAACCGTTTAGGTTTTTCCTTCGCCTATGGGCTACCTTTCTCTCTCGCGTGTAGGGAGAGGGAACCGTTCGGCTTTCTCCTTCGCCAGGGGCTCGCTTTTCTCCCTCACCCTGTGGGAGAGGGCAGGGGTGAGGGCAACAGCGTACTAGAACTTAACCACCAAACTGATCCGGATCGGGGCCTAGCCGTTTACCCTGGTCCAGTTTTGCGATCTCGCCCAGCTCATCTTTATCCAGACGGAAATCCCATACGTCAAAGTTCTCGGCAATGCGCGACGGTGTGACCGATTTTGGGATCACCACCAGGCCGCTATCCAGATGCCAGCGAATGACAATCTGCGCCACGGTTTTGCCGTACTTCTCGGCCAGTTCACGAATGATTTTTTGATCGAAAACGCCTTCGCCACCCTGTGCCAGCGGGCTCCAGGATTCGGTCTGGATCTTGTGCGTGGCGTTCCATGCGTGAAGCTGGCGCTGCTGCATCAGCGGGTGAAGCTCGATCTGGTTGATTACCGGCGCAACGCCCGTTTCATCGATCAGCCGTTGCAGATGATGCACCTGGAAATTACACACCCCGATACTCTTCGCCAGCCCTGCCTGCTGTAGCGCGATCATGCCTTTCCAGGCGTCAACGTAATGATCGATCGCGGGAACCGGCCAGTGCATCAGATACAGATCGACGAAATCCAGCTGGAGCTTATCCAGGCTTTCCTGAAGGGCGTCATGCGGGCGTTTTTGGTCGTCATTCCACAGTTTGGTGGTGATGAATAACTCATCGCGCGGGACACCGGCGCTGGCAAGCGCTGTTCCTACGCCGTCTTCATTTTTGTATGCGGCGGCGGTATCGATGGACCGATAGCCGACTTCCAGTGCTTTGTGAATGGCGGACACGACCTCGTCGTTACCGGCTTTCCATACGCCTAGCCCTAACTGGGGCATTACGTTGCCGTCCTGAAGCTTGATTACGGTTTGGTTTGCCATTTTTCCTCCTCCATTTGCTCATTTCCGGGGGAGCCCCCGGAAATGTGGTGTGCATTAAGTCTGGACGAAAAGTCAAAAAACGAAAGGCAAGATGCTAAAACGCTTAGCGTGCCGCTTCGTAAATGCGACGGCTCACGTCCAGGGTAATGTCTTGATGTTCACCCAGTTGGGTCATGCCGTGCTCGGATAGTTTAGCCAGCAGAGCCGGGATAGAGCTGCCGTCAAGGCCGTAGCCGGAGAGACGCGTTGGCACGCCCATTTGCTCGAAGAAATTGCGCGTCGCTTCGATTGCCGCATCGATGCGCTCGTCTTCGGAGCCTGAAGTGATGTTCCATACGCGCTCGGCGTATTGCAGCAGTTTGGCGCGTTTGGTGTCACGTTTTTCATTCCACAGCGCAGGCAGAACCACCGCCAGCGTTTGTGCGTGATCCAGACCGTGCATCGCAGTCAGCTCATGTCCCAGCATATGCGTTGCCCAGTCCTGCGGCACGCCTGCACCGATCAGGCCGTTCAGCGCCTGCGTCGCTGCCCACATTACGTTGGCACGCACATCGTAGTTTTCTGGCTCTTGCAGCGCTTTTGGACCGTCTTCGATCAGCGTCAGCAGAATACCTTCGGCAAAACGATCCTGAATTTTGCCGTTCACCGGATAAGTCACGTACTGCTCAACCGTGTGAACGAAGGCATCCACCACACCGTTAGCAACCTGACGCGGCGGCAACGTATAGGTGTAAACCGGATCCAGAATAGCAAACACCGGCTGAACGTGGTCGTTCATAAAGGCCTGTTTATCACCCGTGGTTTTACGGGAAATCACCGCGCCTTTGTTTGATTCCGAGCCGGTTGCAGGCAGCGTCAGCACAGAACCCATCGGGATCGCGCTGGTGATCTTGCTTCCGCCGGTTTGCAGGATTTCCCACGGATCCACGCCATCGGCATAATGCGCGGCTGCGGCGATAAATTTGGTGCCGTCGAGGACGGAACCGCCGCCCACAGCCAGCAGGAAGGTGATGTTCTCTTCACGGGCGATCTTGACTGCGTTCATCAGCGTTTCGTAAGACGGGTTTGGCTCGATGCCGCCGAACTCACGCACATCCACGCCTTCCAGGGCGCTGTAAACCTGATCCAGCACGCCGGTCTTTTTGACGCTACCGCCACCGTACGTGATCAGCACGCGAGCGCCTTCAGGAATTTGATCGCGCAGATCGGCGATAGCATTTTTGCCAAACAGAATGCGGGGTGGGGGTATGCAGATTAAAGTTGTTCATTGCTCGTTCCCTTATGTGGGTGAAAAATCGTGGTGGCGAAGAGGGCTACCTGATGGTGATCATTGTGGCTATCGGACGCTATCCTCTCAATGCACATTTCTGCCGTTGTCTTGCCCATTTCTACAGATGGCTGGAGAAAATGCGAAAAAGTGCGCACACTGTCATCCATGGAAACCGTAGGAGGAGCAAGTACAGATGAACCGCGAAGAGATTTGCCAGCAATTGACTGAGAAAATTAACAATTTGAAAGATAAAGAAAATAATCTCAACGATGTGCTGCCAGATATTCGTCTGTTATACGGTACACAGCCCGGAACGCGTACGCCGGTGATGTATCAGCCGGGCATCGTTTTTCTCTTTTCGGGCCATAAAATTGGTTATATCAACGAACGTGTGTTCCGCTACGACACCAATGAATATTTGCTCCTGACAGTACCTTTACCCTTCGAATGTGAAACCTTCGCGACAGAAGCGGTTCCGCTGGCGGGTATCCGGGTCAATGTCGATATTCTTCAGCTCCAGGAGCTATTGATGGATATCGGTGAAGATGAGCTTTTCCAGCCTGCGATGGCGGCGAGCGGCATCAACTCTGCTACGCTCTCCGAGGAGATTTTGTGCGCCATTGAGCGCTTACTGGATGTAATGGAAAGGCCGCTGGATGCGCGAATCCTCGGCAAGCAAATTGTACGCGAGATTCTTTATCATGTGCTGATGGGGCCGGGAGGCGGGGCGCTGCTGGCGCTGGTGAGCCGCCAGACGCATTTTAGCCTCATTAGCCGCGTACTGAAGCGTATCGAAAGCCAGTACACCGAAAACCTGAGTGTGGATGAGCTGGCGTCAGAAGCGAATATGAGTATTTCGGCGTTCCATCATAATTTTAAATCGGTCACCAGCACATCGCCACTGCAGTACCTGAAAAGCTATCGTCTGCACAAAGCCCGCATGCTGATGATTCATGACGGCATGAAGGCCAGCGCCGCGGCAATGCGCGTGGGCTATGAGAGTGCCTCGCAGTTTAGTCGTGAGTTCAAACGTTATTTCGGCGTGACGCCAGGGGAAGATGCGGCGCGTATCAGGATGATGCAGGGAGTGTGAGATTTGCCCTCTCGGCAGAGAGGGCATTCGATCAGGCGTTACAGTATTTCTTTTTAATGACCACCGCGATGGTGCCCACCAGTCCTGCCACTAACAGGAACATCGGCAGAATCATCAGGAACGTCATCACCTGATCTTCGTGACGCTTCACAAACGGGATCATGCTGATGGCGTAACCCAGTGACGTCACCACGCCGACCCACAGCAGTGCGCTCAGCCAGTTGAAGAACTGGAAGCGACGGTTCGACAGGCCAGAGATCCCCGCCATGGTAGGCAGCAATGTGCGAACAAAGGCCAGAAAACGCCCCGCTAACAGTGCCAGTAAACCATGACGATCGAACATACAGGTCGCCCGCTCATGATATTTAACAGGTAATTGCGACAGCCAGCTTTTCACCACGCGGGTGTTACCAAGCCATCGCCCCTGTAAATAGCTCAACCAGCAGCCCAGGCTCGCAGCTGAAGTTAGAATGACAACGGTAGGGGCGAAGTCCATAACACCTTTACCGATTAACGCACCTGCCAGTAATAGCAGGCTATCCCCTGGAAGAAACGATGCGGGAAGCAGACCGTTTTCCAGAAACAGCGTTGCGAACATGACAAAATAAACAACACCCACAACGTGTGGATCCGCCAGCGCAGCAAAATCGTGTTGCCAGAGCGCAGCGATAATATCTTGAATGACAGCCATGGACTTTCCTGTGGAACAACTTATATGCGGCTATTGTACTCCTCATTTTACGTGCTGGCGTTGATCGCGGACGCAACAAATGCAGACTTTTCTACTCATGGCGTAGATAAAACGGTTCGGGAGTACAGTTTAAGCCTGCACATTACACGATACGCTCAAAACCTGCCGATAAATCCGCAATCAGATCGTCAACATTTTCTAAACCGATATGCAGTCGGATCAGCGTACCGGTAAAGTCCACTTCGCCGCCGGGACGTAATTCGGCAATCTGTTCTGGTTGGTTCGGCAGAATCAGCGATTCAAACCCGCCCCAGGAATAGGCCATGCTGAACAGCGTGAAGTTATCCAGATAGGTTGCCAGCTCGTCATTGCTCAGACGTTTATTGAGCACAAATGAGAACAAGCCGCTGCTGCCCGTAAAGTCACGCTGCCAGAACGCATGGCCTTTACTGCCCGGCAGCGCCGGATGATTAACGCGAGCCACCTGGGGATGTTGCGCCAGCCACTCGGCCACTTTCAGACTGCTTTCATGATGCTGACGCAAGCGTACACCGAGCGTACGCAGTCCGCGGCTGGTCATATACGCGGTATCGGCATCCACCATTTGTCCCATCAGATAGGCATTTTCACGCAGTTGCTCCCAACAGCGGGCGTTGGACACCGCCGTGCCGATCATGCCATCAGAGTGGCCGATCAGGTATTTTGTGGCGGCCTGAATGGAGATGTCGATGTCGAAATCCAGCGCTTTGAACAACACGCCCGCCGCCCAGGTGTTATCGATCATAATGATGGCGTCGGGTGCGACGCGACGCACGGCACGAACGATCGCCGGAACATCATGCACTTCCATGGTGATGGAGCCGGGCGATTCCAGGAACACAATTCGCGTATTCGGTTGGATAAGCTCCGCAATCCCTTCACCAATCAAAGGATCGAACCAGCCGGTCGTGACGCCCAGTTTAGTCAGGATTTTGGTACAGAAATCCTGGCTGGGTTCGTAGGCGGTGTTAGTCATCAGGATATGATCGCCCTGTTCGACAAACGCCAGAATAGTGTTTGCGACAGCCGCCGCACCGCAGGGGAACAACGCACAGCCTGCGCCGCCTTCCAGTTCGCACATCGCATCCTGCAGCGAAAAATGGGTCAGCGTGCCGCGGCGCCCGTAAAACAGTTCGCCTTTCGCGCGGTTGCGGGTAGCGTGCTTTTTGGCCTCGACGGTTTCAAAAACCAGCGAGGAGGCGCGCTGGATAACGCTATTTACCGAACCCTGAGTATACTTTTTACTCCGTCCAGCCTGGACAAGCGTGGTATCAAGATGTTTCTCTGCCATGTTCGCTAAACCTGTTTTATACGTCTGGACGTCCAGACTACCATGAATGGAAAACTCTGCACCCGGATGCTTAGCGAATAAGCACAATATTTTCTAAAAAATAAGCATAAGAAATTTTTACTGTGTAAGCGCAAGGAAAATGAGCGGAAATTACGGCAGTATGTAAATACTAATGAGAACCACTATCAATTCGATGTGGTTTTGATATTATTATGCTCAGAAAATGTGATTTGCGTCCTGGAGATACAGAGTGGGTAATAATTTGATGCAGACGGATCTCTCCGTTTGGGGCATGTACCAACATGCTGACATCGTGGTTAAGATTGTGATGATCGGCCTGATTCTGGCGTCCGTGATCACCTGGGCTATTTTCTTCAGCAAAAGCGTTGAGCTGATCTCCCAAAAGCGTCGCCTGAAGCGCGAACAACAGCAGTTGGCTGAGGCACGCTCTCTGGATCAGGCAAATGACATGACGTCGGCGTTCCATGCGAAAAGCCTGACCTCTATTTTAGTGAACGAAGCGCAGAACGAGCTGGAACTTTCCGCAGGCAGTGAAGATAACGAAGGCATTAAAGAGCGTACCGGCTTCCGTCTGGAGCGTCGCGTTGCTGCCGTAGGTCGTCACATGGGTCGCGGTAACGGTTATCTGGCGACTATCGGTGCGATTTCCCCGTTCGTTGGTCTGTTTGGTACGGTTTGGGGCATCATGAACAGCTTCATCGGTATCGCCCAGACCCAAACCACCAACCTGGCCGTTGTGGCGCCAGGCATCGCAGAAGCATTGTTGGCAACGGCTATCGGTCTGATCGCAGCAATTCCTGCGGTTGTCATCTATAACGTCTTTGCCCGTATGATTGGCAGCTTCAAAGCGACGTTGGGCGATGTTGCCGCGCAGGTTCTGCTCCTGCAAAGCCGCGATCTTGACCTCAGCGCCAGCAACGTTAAGCCGGTTCATGCTGCTTCGAAACTGCGTTTAGGTTAATCAATCATGGCAATGCGTCTTAATGAAAATCTGGACGATAATGGCGAAATGCATGAAATCAACGTGACGCCGTTTATCGACGTAATGTTGGTTCTGCTGATTATCTTCATGGTCGCCGCGCCTTTGGCGACGGTCGATGTGAAGGTCAATCTGCCTGCGTCCTCGAGCCAGCCGCAGCCGCGTCCGGAAAAACCGATTTATCTCTCAGTGAAAGCGGATAAATCGATGTTCCTGGGCAACGATCCGGTGACTGATGACTCTGTCATTCCCGCGCTCGATGCCATGACGCAAGGAAAGAAAGACACCACGGTCTTCTTTCGGGCTGACAAAACCGTCGACTACGAAACCATGATGAAAGTGATGGACACGCTGCACCAGGCGGGTTATCTCAAAATAGGTTTAGTTGGCGAAGAGACAGTCAAAGCGAAATGAAAAAAAGCTGGCGAAAGCCAGCTTTTTTGCGTCCAGAGCCTGATTATCCCAGGTGTTCCCCACCGCATACGCCATGCACTTCGGCCGTGACGTAGCTCGATTCCTGACTCGCCAGATAGACATACACCGCCGCCAGTTCCGCCGGTTGCCCCGCGCGTTTCATTGGCGTCTGCTGGCCAAACTGCGGAATTTTTTCCTGCGTCTGACCGCCAGATATTTGCAGTGCCGTCCAGATTGGGCCCGGTGCGACCACATTTACCCGAATGCCTTTCTCCGCAACCTGTTTTGCCAGCCCACGGCTGTAGTTGAGGATCGCGGCTTTGGTTGAAGCATAATCCAGCAGATGTGGACTGGGCTGATAAGCCTGAATCGAAGAGGTCGTCACAATGCTGGAACCGGCTGGCAGGAGTGGGATCGCCTCCTGAGTTATCCAGAAAAGCGCCAGCACGTTCACCGCGTACGTCTCTTTAAATTGTTCCGTGGTGAGGTCGGCAATGTTTTCAACAGCGGTCTGCTTACCCGCGACCAGCGCCAGCGTATCCAGCCCTCCCAGCGCGTCATGTGCGGTATGCACCAATGACCGGGCAAAAGACTCATCGCTTAAATCGCCTGGAATCAGCACCGCTTTACGGCCGGCTTCTTGAATGAGCTGTTTGACCTGCTGAGCATCTTCTTCTTCAGCGGGCAGAAAGTTAATCGCCACGTCAGCACCTTCACGTGCGTAAGCAATCGCTGCTGCGCGTCCGATACCGGAGTCACCCCCCGTGACCAGCGCTTTGCGCCCGCTTAGCCTGCCGCTGCCCTTGTACGTCTTCTCGCCGCAGTCAGGGATGGGCGTCATCTTCGATTGCACGCCGGGAGCAGGTTGTTTCTGTTTAGGGAAGTCACCGGTGTAATACTGAGTGGTCGGATCCTGGAATTTTGTCTGGTGATTTGCCATAAGGAATCTCCTTGCTCGCGTTGTAAAACACTAAGCTTAGGTGATTCATTCAGGCTTTAGGGATCATTCAGGATAATCCTTAATCCCATGCCGAACACGATCGGACGGGGCGAATAAAGCGACACAAGGGGAGGGGGAAGTCTAAGGCGTGTTCGAGGGAGTCTCTGTTTTAGAGGTCAGCGCGTCTTCATCCAGTGCAACCGTGGTGACATTTGATGTGTGGTAGCCGCCATCAGCCAGTTTACGGGAGAGGCGCAGGGTTGCAGTTTCACGGGCCAGTAAATACTGGTAATTTGTTTCCAGGCGCCCCATGATTTTATCTTTCAATTCGGGCTTCAGTTCCATCACTGCATTAATCATCGCGCCGTAGATTTCTTCTTTAACCTGCAAAGAATAAATTTCATGACGATTTTGCCATTTCAAACGGACGACGGCTGCCGGGATCGATACCACGTCTTGTGCAATGCGGGCCATCTCGTCATTTTTATGTTTTTTTAGGGCTTCGAGATTTTGCTTTAAGATAAACTCATCACTTTTATGGTTATCTAAAGTCAAATAAACGTTATTATCTTCAACTACTTTCACGTTAATCATCCTCTAGTTTATAAAAAATAGGGTTGTTTTTCTCTCTGGTAATAAGATTAAGCCAAATTTCGTTGCCTGCTTCATTTATTTGTTCGGACTTTTCAGCCATTATTTGACTTAATGTCTGGGCATCTATTTCACCTTCGGCCTGTAGGTCGTTAAGGAGATGCGCAAAAGCTTCGATCTTTATCACGCGAAACAGTCGGTCTTTAATATGTCTGTCGTGCTCTTCCAGCAGCATATTACGTGATTTACCGGTACGGGTAACACCAATTAATATGTCGGCTTCGAAATCGGAAAGTTTTCTTTTTCCCTGAGTGAAATTAGCATTGCTTTCTCCTTCCCCCGATTTTGGAACCACAGAGGCGATGTGGAACCTGACCGGGACGAGATTCTCGGGCAGCATTTTTATTTCCTTTAATTTCAACCGGGTAGGATTAGATAGGGCGTGAGATTCGTTGACAATAACATGAGGCAAATTTAAAATCAAAAAAAATGGAGCCAACCATGAACAGCATTTTTTATTCTGTCATTACATTGCTTTTGCTTACCGCTGGCGTTCTTTTATTGATGCGAGAGTTCAATAAGACGAAGGACTCACGGTCACTCGACGAGCAGCCTCAGCCCATTCCTATGACCAAGGAAGAGGGGGAAGATCATTTCTCGCTGCTGATGAATTCGATAACACCGGTGTGGTACTGGCGCGTCAATCACGAATATATCGATTTTCTTCATGCGACAATTAAGCGAATGAAGATGACGGAAATAAATGATACGCCGGGCCTTTTTGAAGCTCAGCGCCGTTGCAGTGACCTGAATTCAGCGGTGTATAAATATTACGACAATATCAAAAAACGCTGTCTTAACGGCGAAAAGGTCTCTTATTCTGACCTTGATGTGTTGAACCTGCGTCAGTGTTTCCGTGAGTTTAGCCTTGAAGCCTATCCGGATTTGGTGGTAATCGTCTGGCCGGAATATCAACGCCCGCAGGTTAATCCCTCAGAGGTGTAAGGTCTTTGTTGGTAAGTTGTTGCAAACAGTTCACCGCGCTGCGATATAATGCGGCCTGGTTTCGCTTGCTGACAGGACTTTATGGAACGCTTTTTTGAAAACGCAATGTATGCTTCGCGCTGGTTATTGGCACCCGTCTATTTTGGGTTATCGCTGGCACTCGTCGCGCTGAGCATTAAATTTTTCCAGGAAATTTTTCACGTTCTCCCCAATATTTTTTCAGTGGCAGAGTCCGATCTGATTCTGGTGCTGCTGTCGTTAGTGGATATGACGCTGGTGGGCGGGCTGTTGGTTATGGTGATGTTCTCGGGTTATGAGAACTTTGTCTCACAGTTAGATATCGCCGAGCACAAAGAGAAGCTCAGTTGGCTGGGCAAAATGGACGCCTCGTCGCTGAAAAATAAAGTTGCGGCATCGATTGTGGCGATCTCTTCCATCCATCTGCTGCGCGTATTTATGGATGCGAAAAACATCCCGGACAATAAACTGATGTGGTACGTCATTATTCATCTGACGTTTGTGCTGTCGGCGTTTGTCATGGGCTATCTGGATAAAATTAACCGCAGCGGCAAGTACTGATCCCTTCGCCCTCTCCGCCGGGAGAGGGCATCTGGTAGCACAAAACACTATTTATCCGACGACGCCTGCCATAAATTCAACTGCCCATCTTCAACATGCTGATCAATTCTTTTCAGCTCGTCTTCGCTAAAGCGCAGATTGTTCAGGGCCTGCACGTTTTCCTCGAGTTGTTCCGGGCGGCTGGCGCCAATCAATACGGACGTCACGCGCTCGTCTTTAAGCAGCCAGCTTAGCGCCATTTGCGCCATCGTCTGACCGCGCGTCTGCGCCATTTCATTGAGCAAACGCAGGCTGCTGAGGTTGGCTTCGGTCAGCATATTCTCCGTTAAACCCCGCACTTTTTTGCCTTCTCGCTGCATGCGTGAGCCATCAGGAATGCCGTTCAGGTATTTTCCAGTTAACAAACCCTGCGCCAGCGGCGTAAACGCGATACACCCGGTTCCGTTGGCTTGCAGCGTATCCAGCAGGCCGCTCTTATCCACCCAGCGATTGAGCACGTTGTACGAAGGCTGATGGATCAGCAGCGGGATTTTCCATTCACGCAATAAATCAGCCATCTCCTGCGTGCGCTCGGGTGAATAGGATGAGATACCGACGTAAAGCGCTTTCCCGCTCTGCACGGCCTGCGCCAGCGCAGAGGCGGTCTCTTCCATCGGCGTATTTTCGTCAACCCGATGCGAATAGAAGATGTCGACATACTCCAGCCCCATGCGCACAAGGCTCTGGTCGAGGCTCGCCAGCAGATATTTACGCGAGCCGCCGGAACCATACGGGCCCGGCCACATGTCGTAACCGGCTTTGGTAGAGATGATTAACTCATCGCGATAAGCCGCGAAATCCTGGCGCAGCAGGCGACCAAAATTCTCTTCGGCGCTGCCCGGAGGCGGGCCGTAGTTGTTGGCCAGATCAAAATGGGTAATGCCTAAATCAAAGGCTTTGCGCAGCAGGGCGCGCTGGCTATCGAGAGGTTGCACGTGGCCGAAGCTGTGCCACAGGCCAAGTGATAGCGCGGGCAGACGTAAGCCACTTTTACCGCAGTATCGATACTGCATATTTTCGTAGCGGCTTGGGTAGGGGGTCCAGGTCATGATCTCTCCTTTCATAGCGATGAATTTTCGAAACAGCGTTTTCATTCTATCCTTATAAAATCACAATTCCTGGAGATATGCGATGACGCGTCTGACCGCCAAAGATTTTCCGCAAGAGTTGCTCGATTATTACGACTACTACGCGCACGGAAAAATTAACAAACGCGAGTTTCTGAATCTGGCTGCACGCTACGCTGTGGGGGGGGTCACGGCGCTGGCGTTGTTTAATATGCTCAAGCCGAATTACGCCCTTGCGGAACAAGTTAAATTTACCGATCCCGATATTCTCCCGGAATATATTCAGTATCCCTCCCCGAACGGGCACGGGGAGGTGCGTGGCTATCTTGTGAAACCGGCCAAAGCGACGGGAAAAGTGCCCGCAGTTGTCGTCGTGCATGAAAACCGGGGGCTGAATCCCTATATCGAAGACGTCGCCCGACGCGTGGCCAAAGCGGGATACATTGCGCTGGCGCCGGATGGATTAAGCTCGGTCGGCGGCTATCCGGGCAACGATGAAGAAGGCAAAGTGCTGCAGCAAAAGGTCGATCCGACCAAACTGATGAACGATTTCTTTGCCGCCGTGGAGTTTATGCAAACGCATCCAGATGCGACCGGAAAAGTGGGGATCACCGGGTTTTGCTATGGCGGTGGCGTGTCGAATGCCGCAGCGGTGGCGTATCCCGAACTGGCGTGTGCGGTGCCGTTTTATGGTCGCCAGCCTGCGGCCAGCGATGTGTCCAAAATCAAAGCCCCTTTGCTGCTTCATTATGCCGAGTTAGATAAAAATATTAACGAGGGTTGGCCCGCTTATGAAGCGGCGCTAAAAGAGAATAATACTGTCTACGAGGCTTATATTTATCCTGGCGTAAATCACGGTTTTCATAATGATTCCACGCCGCGTTACGATGAGCCCGCTGCAGAGCTCGCGTGGAAACGGACCTTGGGCTGGTTTGAGAAATATTTGCGTTAAGCTCCGGTCGGGGTAATAGGGGGGCGTCGTTTTTATTGATAGCTCCACTATTGCCCTTCGCAATACCGTTATTAAGTGCGCGTTTTTTGCGCTATTTCATGCTGAGTCGCATCAACAAAAGAGCGGCTAAGCGCGATCGTAATATCGGCTTTATCGCTCCGGGCCAAAATTCCCTCTTATCCAGCGCGCTTTACCTCAAGTCTATATTTTCGTGCCCGTGTCAGCCCCGCGAGTGCTTCGATCATTGAGAGAAGAATGAATACCGTTTACCGTCGTATGGGTGGTTGAGCCATATGTACGGGTTTCAATCATATCAACCGTGGCATCCGCCATTACGGCATCAGTGACGCCGTTAGCCTGAGTGTGGCTCCAGTGATGATATTACGACAGACCACAATTTTATGCCGTGTGGCTATGAGAACACGGTGTGATAGAAGGGCTCGCAGGAAAGCTGATGAAGACATTACTACACGTTTTGCAAGCAATGTGCGTTTACGTCATTTTCGCATTGGACACTGTCGATGCCTTAAGTGAAATTGGTTCTATTTTAAATTAAAATTATCTAATTAAGATTTTTCCTAGGATGCTTTGGTGTAATTAAAATTTAAAATAGATTGGGTAGATAATTAATCATTAAAATATTAAAACTTGATTAATTGTGTAAAAAATATTTGTCTAGTAAATACTGGTGATTAATTAGCATGCAAATTGTGCGGGTAATGAACGGAAAATGTGTGCATTGATTGGTTCAAACTATGATGTGATTAACCCTTTTGAATGATCCGGTTAATTTACTGAAAGCGTGTTTTACCTTTTCTTATCCTTGAATATGTTAAAAAACGTATTTTGAATGAGATGTTCGCCCCTTCTGGATAAATTCGCATTACCACAGCCAGCATGTGAAATTTTTTTTTAATTACATGTGAACATGTATATGTTCGCCATTTTCTGCCGATAACAAAAGTAAGACTCGCCTTTGGGCGAGTTTTCCCTAACGGCAAGGATAATTCTTATGCAGATGCTTCGTAATTTTACCATCCGTTTCGTCGTGTTGGCGATTCTGGGTGTTTTTTGTTTAATGTGGGCCGGGGTCGGATTTTATAGCTCCTGGTCACTTTCCAGGGTCTCAGAAGGTAATGACATCGATCGTCAAATTGTTAAAAAAATGACAATCCTTGGACAGGGCAACGATCAATATTTTCGCTTCGTCACACGCCTGAGTCGTGCGATGGAAGCTAAAGCAACTGGGGGCACTCCCGATTTAACGTCTGCGCAAACGGCGCTGGACAACATGAGCAAACGTCTTGAGGAGATGAAATCAGTCTCGCACGGCGCGATGAATGAAGCGGTCTATGGGGAAGTGATTAGCTCCTGGCAGGCATTGTTAGAGCAAGGCGTTGTGCCGCAGATGCAAAAGGCGCAGCAAGGCGATGATGCGGGTTACCGTAAACAGGCAAATGAGGTGACTCCGCCGCTCAGTCGCGCGTTTGGCGTAGCAGCAGAGAAATTCAACCAGGAGGCTGACAATACGCTCGAAGAAACGCGTGTTGTCGTAGACAATCTGACCAGCATGATTCGTACCGTGATTATCAGTGCCATGGTGCTGGGTTTGTTGATTCTGATCTTCACCGATCGCTATTTGGTCGCCATGTTGGTCAAGCCGCTGAGCCGCATCCGCGAACACTTCCGTCAGATTGCGCAGGGCGATCTCAGCCAGTCGGTAGAGCCATTTGGGCGCAACTGTGTGGGTCAGCTCGTCCCGCTGCTGACGGCTATGCAGGACAGTTTACGCGACGCGGTCAGCTCAATTCGTACCGGTAGCGATAATATCTGGCGAGGCGCAACGGAAATCTCCAGCGGAAATAACAACCTTTCTTCACGTACCGAGGAGCAGGCCGCAGCACTGGAAGAGACGGCTGCGAGTATGGAGCAACTCACGGCGACCGTGAAGCTCAACGCGGATAACGCACGACAGGCAAGTGAGCTGGCTGATGTGGCATCGAGCACAGCCAGTCGCGGTGGTTCGTTGGTTCAGGAAGTGGTCACCACTATGTCCGGGATTTCGGCCAGTTCGAAGAAAATCGCGGAGATCACCTCTGTCATTAATGGCATTGCTTTCCAGACGAATATTCTAGCACTGAATGCGGCAGTCGAAGCTGCGCGTGCCGGGGAGCAGGGGCGTGGATTCGCCGTGGTCGCAGGTGAAGTGCGAAACCTCGCAAGCCGAAGCGCAGATGCGGCGAAGGAAATTGAAGGGCTGATTGCTGATTCGGTTTCACGCGTCGAGCGAGGGGCGAAAATTGTGGATGATACAGGAACCACAATGGAAGCAATCCTGCGGGCGGTGACGGAAGTCACGACCATCATGAAGCAAATCGCCTCTGCTTCAGAAGAACAGAGTAAAGGTATTTCGCAGGTGGGGATCGCGATTACGCAAATGGATGGTGTGACGCAGCAAAACGCCTCGCTTGTCGAACAGGTCTCAAGTGCGGCATCCGCACTGGAAGCCCAGACCGAAGAGCTCCAGCGTTCGGTTCAGAAATTCCGTCTCTCTTCTCAGGAATCCGCCAGCGTCGTGAGCGTCTCGTCGCCTAAAGCTATCGTTAGGGCAAAATCCGCCGGTAAAACGGACGAGTGGGTTTCTTTCTAATTTCTTTCTAAACAAAAGGCCGCTGATGCGGCCTTAAAATAGCATTAGGCATCGCTCAAAATTTCGCTATATAATTTATTATATATCGATTAAGGGTAGAGCGATGAACAATCACTTTGGTAAGGGGCTGCTGGCTGGAATGCGGGCCGAACAGGCCGACACGGCGCAAAACGCGGCACACTTCTGTTCTGACTATAAACGTGGATTTGTGCTGGGTTATTCGCAGCGCATGTTTGAGCAAACAGGCGACCGTCAGCTTGGCGCCTGGGAGGCAGGTATTTTGACGCGTCGTTACGGGCTGGATCGCGATATGGTGATGGACTTTTTTAAAGAGAACCCGTCCAGCACAACACTGCGCTACTTTATGGCGGGTTATCGGCTTGAAGGGTGAGCGTCACTGACGATTTGCGTGACCTGAGAAAGGTCACCAATTTTGACTTCGCTTGAGCGCTGAAATTTACTCTTATCAATGAGTAGCAGCGACTGGCTGGCTCGTTTAAGAAGCTGCGCCTTAAATCCAGCACTCTGTTCCGTTGGGTCCCACATGTTTCCCGCTTCGTCTACGCCTTCGCAGGAGAAGATAAACAGATCGACCTCAATGCTTTTCAGCAACGTCACCAGCGCAGGATTGACGTAGCAGCGGTATTTACGCTCGAGTATTCCGCCAGAACAGATCAGCGTGATTTTTTCGCGTTTCGCCATTTCATGACATATCGGCAGGCTGTTGGTAAACACCGTCAGTTCGATATCGGGAAGCTGACGTGCGAGGTGAAAACAGGTCGAACTGGCATCAAGCGCGATGGTCATCCCTTCGCTGAGATACCCTAACGCGTGTCGGGCAATATCGGCCTTATCAGCGTAATGGCTTTTTAGCCGCGCACCAAAAGGTTCCCCTCCATCACGGTTATCCGCCTGGATGGCTCGCGCACGCCCATGGTGGCGCACGATTTTTCCCTGCTGCTGAAGCTCTTTCAGGTCACGACGGATCGTTTCTTTACTGACGGCCAGTTGCCCGGCCAGTGTGTCGGTGGTGAGTCCGTCGCAGCCGCTCAGCAACTGAATGATTTTCTGTTGTCGGCTGCTTTTCACGCGTCCGTCCCGGTGCGTGAAATCGAAATGAGCGTGGAACCGATCGCCACGCCGTTTTTGCCGGTGTGTTTAATTTGATACATCGATTGGTCAGCGCGACGCAGTGCGTTAATAAAATCATCTTGCGGGTGCACTTCGTCAATACCAATTGACGCGCCAACCCGCGCCTGACCATTGTCCAGTTCGAATGGCGTGAGGGCCGCGTGCAGGCACTTATGCGCAGTACTATTGACCCACAGGCTAGACAGCGAAAAAGGGAGCAGCAGCACAAATTCATCACCGCCAAGTCGACCCACAATGGAGCCTTCTGGACAGGTTGCGCATAATCGTTTACTCAGTTGAATCAACAACTCATCGCCGCTACGGTGACCAAAGGTATCGTTAACGGATTTGAAATCATCAAGATCAATGAAAGCAACGCAAAGCGGCCCCTGATCTTTGAGCTGAGCAAAATGTTTGACGAGCGCATGACGGTTCGCCAGCCCTGTGAGCGGATCATGGTTTGCCAGCAGCGCGAGCTGCTCCTCGTACTGCTTCTCTTTGGTCATATCAATGTGAGTGCCCGTGACCTTGAGAGGATTTCCATGCTCATCCCATTCACTGACGCGCCCGCGATCCAATACCCAACTGACGGTGCCATTTTTATGCTGCATGCGATGCAATGCTTCATAAAAGGGCGTTTTACCGTGCAGGTGGTCATAAAACGCATCCAGCACCATTTTCTTGTCTTCAGGATGAAGATGTTCGCGCCAGACCTCAAACTGCGCATTCAGCTCTTTCGGCTGGTAACCGAGCATCGACCCCCAACGACGATTATAGATAATCAGCTTTCCACTCGGGACGTCGAGTTGCCACAGGCATAGCCCAGTTCCATCCAGCGCGGCGCTCAGCTTACTGCGGGCGTCACGCGCCAGCCTGGCAAGCCGGGCATTATGCTTTTTCAGATTTTGAATCTGTTGTTTCAGCGCCTGTTCTGACATGAGATATTTCTTAGAAAAATAAGAATGATTCTTGCCAGTTTAGCGTGTGCTTGTAAATATGATGTTGAAAAAAGAATAGGGAGTGGCGTCAGGAATGCGTTTATTACACTTTCACATTGTTAGCCGATTTTGGATGACGAAGAGTTGATGCAAACACTGTCTTTCCCTGAACGAACAATCCCTTTTGAGCCGTGATAGTGCTCTGGTTTTGACAATGGTTTCGGCATTGTCACGTCAACACGTTTTCGCTGAGCACGGACTCATTTCCCTAATCTAAATTTAAATGATCTCCTCAAATAATATTACTCTTGAATCAATATTTTGCTGGCAGATTATGAATGGTTAACAGAACTCCGCGCTGGAGTTCAATGTGCTCACCATGTTTGAGCTCGCTAAGCATCTTCATAATCCCGCTGCGAGAAAGCAGCGTTTTTTCCTGAATATAATCACACGTGTTAGTGGCTAAGCGAAGCTCTTCACTTTCATTCATTAACGCGATGAGGTTATTACGAACCAGATCGTATGTGGACACGCCGCAGGATGTGAAATTGTTTTGTAAAAAACGTTTGGAACTGAACATGAAATAATAAGCAAGACTCTCCCAAAGATCCTGGTCCCGAATTTTCTCTTCAAACTTTGAGCGAGGGACTATCTCGTAAGCAACAGAACTCCGCGCCTGGAAATAAAGTTCACTGTTCTTTTGAAATAAAAGGTTAAGACCCATTACATGCGGTGCCTTGATGTGGGACAGAAGCAAATGATCGTATCCTCTATAAATAGCAGCTGTTCCCTTATGTAAAATAAAGCACATCGGCTCGGCATATTGCTGGAGAGAGATGATTTGCCTTTCTCTGCTATTTTGAATGCGAGTGCCATCAGACACTGAGTTTATAAGTTTAGCTATATGTTCTGTTGGTTTCATGGCAAGCACCATAGGTTAAAGGTTTAACACGTTGAGACTTTCAAAATAAATGTTAGCGTACACAAATCAGTATTTCTAGTTGTGAATCCAGATTTGGATTCACAACTACGTTAAATTATAAAAATGCTTTTGAAAATTCTTGAGATCAAGAGTGAATCATAAATTTAGAATATTTAGTTTAGATCCAAAAATGGAAAATAAAGTGATTTTTGGCATTCTCAGCGGTGGATGAATCTGTATGCAGTAAACAGTAGAGCGACGGCGTTAATGTTTAATTAATACTCCGAGATTTTCGTTCCTACTAAAGTTTAGGACGGACGATTGCCTTTCTAACAGGTGAATGTTTAAATTAGGATATTCACAATCCAAAAATAGATTTCATCCCGGAGGCGTTGTAACGATAAATTTAGTAACATACATTTACTAAACTCATTAATAGAAGGTCAGGCTATGCATCACTTCGCTGAAGTTGTGAAGGAAACTATCGCTGTGGTGGTACTGTCATTTCTTTGCGCATTTGCCGCTCATGCGACAGAACAGGCGGAGCAACGTCACGAAGCGCGTGATGTCAGGCAGGACACGCGTTCTCAGGCGCGTCATGACAAACGTGAATGCAAAGAAGATGATGAGAAAAGTCACCATCAATGCCGTGAAGATAAGCGTAAGGCTAAACAGGATGGTCGGCAAAAAGCGCGAGATATTAAGTATTAATTATTTGCAATCCTGCCACGTTTCTCAGCGTTTTTTATCTTAAATAAAAAGAGCATGCTGATAAGGTTTAATAGGGTTACTCGTAGTTGATTGGAGAATAAATACTAAACGAAATGTGCAATAGGATTAATGCACTCTTGTAAGTGACTTTACATATTGCCAGAGTATGACATTTAATTTTTAGGGCTAACCTCTTATAAAATAATAGAATCTAACGCGATATCTTTTTTTAGAACGTTTTTTTGTTGAACAAAAATCTCTAAGAATTATCTTGGTAGGGTTTTTATTTTATATAAGCAATGGATGCGATGAATTCTTTACCCGTTATCATTTTATATGAACCCCGCATATTGCTGCGAAGGGGTTTAACCACACGCCTTCAGGATGAAGGCCATCAGGTGGTGTCGTGTACGTCCACGGAGCAACTGACTGAAGAGATCTGTCTGCAAACCGGTCGCCCCAGGGTGCTACTGGTCGGCGTCGGAGGACTGGGTAATACGCTTTTAAGAATATTGCGCACGCTTCATGCCACCCATAAGTTGTCGCTTAAAACGTTAGTCTATCTGCCTCAGCATGATGACGTGCTGGCGCGTATGTTCAAAGGCGCTGGGGCGAGTCATTGTCTCACGGAAGATGAGCTTGAAAGTCAGCTGCTTTCGCTTATTCCTGGCGCTGTAACGGCGTGTCGCCGCGGTGTGCTTTTGACACCTTCAGAGCTCAATGTGCTGATTGATTATGCCTCTGGTTTGCAAGCGAGCGAAATTGCTGTCCGCCGTAATTGCAGCTACAAAACGGTTAGCACCATAAAACTTCTGGTACGAAATCGTTTGAATATCGAAACAAAAAGTAGCTGGGTTAATCTGCTCACGCATATTGATCAGCTCACCTCGCTGTATAAATAAGGACTGTTATGTTTACCTGCCAAATTCGCTATGTTGCTCGCAATGATATTTATCTTTCTGGAATTCGTGCAGGTCTTGAAAGTATTGTGAGCGCCAACCCCGGTTGGGATTGCCAGCTTTCTCCCTTGTCAACGCTCGCGCAGGAAGAAGAACATCTGATTATTATCGATGCGACAGGGTGTGAGAATACCAATGACTTGTCACCGGTGAGTGTGAGCGTACTAAACAGTAAACATACGTTGGTCATGGTAAAGGCGATTCAACGGTGGTTCATCAAAAAACTTCTTCAGCAATACAGCTGTTCCATTTTATGCGTAGATGAAATTAATTTTCAGATGAGAGATATCATACAGCAGACAATGGAAAATAAACGCTACTTGAGTCCTCTCATTATTCGTCAGCATCACGCTTCTTCATTGGCTCAGCCCGTTGTGTTTACGCCTGCGGAATACACGGTGCTGGAATATCTTCGCAAGGGCTGTTCTGGCTCTGAAATATCTAAACTATTATTTCGCAGTGAGAAAACAATCAGTTCACATAAACGGAATATTATGGGGAAATTAGGCGTAAGAGATGATTTTGAACTTAATAGCAAAATTAATACGTCGATAGCGATGCGTTAAATTATGCGTTTGACGCCGGGCGAGCCAAAGCGGCTACCCGGCGTTGTGCTTTTAATGCGTCGCTTGTCCGATCAAACTTCCTGTCCCAGCCCCTACCGCAGCACCTTTCAGAACACTTTTCCCGGTGGCTGCCGCCGCCCCGGCGCCAACCACAGCCCCTACCGCCCCGCCTTTACGTGCCGCTTTGCCTGTCTTACCGCCTTTTAGCATCGCACCCGTTCCGGCCCCGACCACCGCGCCACCCACCGTAGATTTTACACTTTTACCTGTCGACGCGCCGATGGCCGCACCCGCAACGGCGCCCACTGCGGTTTTATCCATTGCGATGCCAGAGGTGGAGAAAATCAGAGCGCTTATAATCAGTGTCGTTTTAATCATATTCATGACAGTTCCTTTGCAGAGACAGGTTGATAATGTGCTTCGCTCACCCACGAGGAGAGCAATTTCCAGGAGACGGCCAGTAATACGGGACCAATCATTAGACCAATCATGCCCCATGTCAGCATGCCGCCTATAACACCGGTCATGATCAGCAGCAGCGAGGTATCCGCGCCGCGTTTAATCAATATCGGTTTTAAGATGTTATCCAGTGAACCGGCGATGACGGTCCAGATAAGTAACACTGCGCCATACCAGTGTTCCCCCTGGTAAAATAGCCAGATAAGTGCCGGGAGCATGATAATCACGGGGCCGAGCTGCATCAGACAGAGCACAAATATAATGCCGGTCAGCAGGGCGCTTGACGGAATATGACAGACTGCCAGCCCCAGTCCCGCAAAGGCGGACTGAATCACCGCCGTCAGGACAACGCCCATCGCCACGGCCTGAATGGTTGTTCCTGCGAGCAGCACGGCGTTGTCGCCACGAGCACCTGCAACGCGAAAAGCGAACTGACGCAGCCCACGGGTGATAGTGATCCCATAAAGGTAAAATGCCAGACAGGCGAGAAGCATCATCAGCCCATTTACAAACAACGCGCCAAATTGTGAAAGACCTTGCGCCAGTATCACAATAAATTGGGCGATCCACGGTTTTAGCGTGCCAAAAATACTCTCAGCATTTTCATGCATCAGCGCCAGCCATTTGCGATGTAAATGCTCACCAACCAATGGGATATGCGTCAGGAAGTCCAGGGATGGCAGGTGAGATTTATCGAGATGCATCAGCCATTGCAGCAAATCTTTAAGCAGTGTTGAAAGCATTCCGGCACTGAAAATAATCGGCAGCAGAAATATCGCCGTCAGAAAAATCATCATAGCGGTCATCGCGAGCTTTCTGCGGCCACCGAGTTTGCGTTGTACGGTGGTATAAAGCGGCCAGGTTGCAATAACGATCAGACCAGCCCACACGATGCTCAGCAGAAAAGGGTGCAGGATCCAGATGGCGGAACACAATAATGTCAGGATGATAATGACGCCAAAAAGCGTTTGCGGTAAATCGCGCGGATGTTTAATGGCATTCATTGTTGCATCATCTCCAACGAGGGAGTGCGTTGACGCTGATCGTTTAAATGCACATCCATCTGCGGATACGGCATCTGAATCTCATTGGCATCCAGCGCATTTTTGATGTTTTCCATCAGATCGTAATACACATCCCAGTAATGCTTATTTTCAGTCCATACGCGGACCACAAATTCAGCGAGGAAGGGGCAAATTCATTGAGCCGTATGATGTGGCCCTTGTCGTGGAGAATGCGCGGATCGAGTTGAATGACCGTTTTAATGACGTTTTTAAGATGTTCAATTGAGGTGTTATAGGCCACGCCCAGCGTAATATCGACACGACGCTCTTTCTGACGGGAAAAGTTAGTGATCTCACTGGCGATAATTTTGCCATTGGGTACCACGACCATTTTATTGTCGGATGTGCGCAGGGTGGTTGAGAAAATATGGACTTCTTCAATCGTGCCAGCCACGGCCCCCACGCTCGCGTATTCCCCGCGCGAATAGGGCGTAACGTTACCAGTAAAACGCCCGCCGCGAAGTTTGCGAGTGAGCCTTGCAGCGCCAGGCCGATCGCCAGCCCGGCAGCACCAATCACCGCGATAATGGATGATGTCTCAACGCCGATGCGTCCGAGTGCGGCAATTGCCGCAAACGCCACCATGGCGTAGCGCAACAGTGCGCTGCAAAACTGCGTAATGGTTTTATCGACGTGACGGCTTAAGAGTAATTTTTTAAAGCCGCTGCTGGTGACGCGGGCGATAAAAAGTCCTACGAATAACAGGAAAATAGCGCCAACCAGATTGGCGATCCCCTGCACGATAACGGATTCGTTATTAATGACCCAGTGGATTAACTGCTTGATCCCGGGAAAGGCTTCAAACTTCATGACGGTGTTCCGGTTAAAAAGAAAACCCGCATTTTAGTGAGTGGCATGCGCGATCCCGCCGGGTATTTAATCCAAATTTAGAGCGAAATTCGCTACTCCCGAAGAGGGGCACGACGTTCCAGTTGATTCGTTATATAATATTTTGCATAACGAAAAGTGAGGGCATGATGAAAAAACGATTTTGGCGGGGCGCTGTTTTTATTTTACTGATTTCTCTACCGCTGTTTTCGCAGGCGGCGCGGCAGATAACGGATCAGATTGGACGTCAGGTAACAATTCCTGATGAAGTGGATCGTGTGGTGGTTCTCCAGCATCAGACCCTGAATTTGCTGGTGCAAATGAACGCTACCGACAAAATTGTTGGGATTCTGGCGAACTGGAAGCAGCAGCTTGGAGAAGGTTACGCGCGTCTTGCGCCGGCGCTGAACCAAAAAGCGACGCTTGGCGATCTCACCCACGTTGATCCTGAAAAGCTCATCGCGCTGCATCCGCAGGTGGTGTTTTTGACCAACTACGCACCGCAGGAGATGATCGACAAGATCAGCAGTTTAGGCATTCCCGTGGTGGCCATTTCGCTGCGCCATGATGCTGTGGGCGAGAAAGCCAAAATGAACCCGACTCTGGCTGATGAAGAAAAAGCTTACGATCAGGGGCTGCGTGAAGGCATCACTCTGATCGGTGAGATCGTCAATAAACCTCAGGAAGCGAAAGCATTGATCGACGCGACAGTTAAAGGTCGCAAAATGGTCAGCGATCGCCTGAAAGATATCCCTGAACAAAAACGCATCCGCGCCTATATGGCAAATCCGGAACTGACGACGTACGGTTCTGGAAAATACACGGGCCTGATGATGGCGCATGCCGGCGCAATAAATGTGGCCGCAGCGACGATTCAAGGATTCAAAACGGTGGCGATGGAGCAAGTCATTGCATGGAACCCGCAGGTGATTTTTGTGCAGGACCGTTATCCCTCTGTAGTCGATGAGATTAAAAACTCTGGCCCAGTGGAAGGTCATTGATGCAGTGAAAAACCAGCGTGTCTATCTGATGCCAGATTATGCCAAAGCCTGGGGTTACCCGATGCCGGAAGCCATGGGTATCGGTGAACTATGGATGGCGAAAAAACTCTATCCCGAAAAATTCAAAGACGTGGACATGCACAAAGTCGTGAACGACTGGTATCAGCGTTTCTATCGCACAGCGTATCAGGGCATCGACTGATGCGCGTGCTGGCAGCGGGCAGTCTGCGAGGGGTGTGGGGCGCAACTTATCACACACTTTTCAGAACCTGTTGAAACGCATTTTGGCCCAGCCGGAATCTTACAAGAGCGTATTCTCGCGGGGGAAGAGTGCGACCTGTTTGCTTCAGCAAATCTGGCGCACCCGCAGGCTTTGCTGGCGGCCGGACGCGCGCAGGCTGTGGTGCCTTTTGCCAGCAATAAACTGTGCCTGACCGTTCGCAGCGATGTGATGCGCGTCGGTGACGATTGGTGTGCTCTGCTTAATCGCACTGACTTACGTCTCGCAACTTCAACGGCGGGGTGCGATCCTTCTGGTGACTATACGCAGGAACTGTTTAACCGGATGGGCGTGGAAGGACATGCCGCGCGACAACGTGCGTTGACGCTGGTCGGCGGGCGCAATTCCGCTCTCATTCCAACAGGCACGCTGGCGGCTCAGTGGGTGATTGAGTCTGGGCAGGCTGAAATGTTTATTGAGTACGCCAGCTACGCAAACACGCTGCGACAAACGGAGGGGCTAACTGTACTTGCTATTCCTGAACCCTTTAACCCCCATGCACAGTATGCACTGGCGGTTCTGACGCCTAAGGCACAGCGGCTGGCAGAATTTATACAGTCAAAAGAAGCCAAAGTGATACTGCGCGAGGCGGGATTTGGCGTTTAACCGGGCGGAAAACCGCCCGGTCAATCATTACGCCTGACGCTTGTCTTCGGTTTGCGTATCGAAGTCGCTCGCCGCATGGCGTTCATGTAACTGCTCGGATGGCTCGCCAAAGGTACGATTGACGATACGGCCGCGTTTCACCGCTGGACGCTGCGCGATCTCTTTTGCCCAACGCTGCACGTGGGTGTATTTCTCGGCGTCGAGGAATTCGGCGGCGTTATAAACGTTGCCGAGCGCCACGCTGCCAAACCACGGCCAGATGGCAATATCGGCGATGGTGTACTCATCACCCGCGACGTAACGACTCCGCGCAAGCTGTTTATCCAGCACGTCGAACAGACGTTTTGCCTCCATCGTGAAGCGGTCAATGGCGTACTGAATTTTCACCGGCGCATAATTATAGAAGTGACCAAAACCCCCGCCGAGGAACGGTGCGGAACCTTGCAGCCAGAATAGCCAGTTCAGCGTTTCGGTACGTCCCGCCGGATCTTTTGGCAAAAGTTGACCAAATTTCTCTGCCAGATACAGCAGAATATGGCCCGATTCAAATACGCGCGTCGGTGGGGTTGTGGAGTGGTCACGAAGTGCCGGAATCTTCGAGTTCGGGTTTACGTCCACAAAGCCGCTCGAGAACTGGTCCCCTTCCCCGATGCGAATCAACCATGCGTCGTATTCCGCCTCGCTGACACCCAGCGCCAACAGCTCTTCAAGCATGATCGTGACTTTCTGACCGTTTGGCGTACCCAGTGAATACAGCTGCAAAGGATGCTGCCCGACGGGCAAATCTTTCTCGTGCGTGGCACCGGAAATGGGGCGATTGATATTCGCGAACGCGCCGCCGTTACCGTTCTGATCCCATTCCCACACTTTCGGTGGTTGGTAGTTGTTGTCTGACATGTTGATCTGCCTTTTGCGTGATGTGTTGTGGCAGTGTAGCAGGAGATTTGTGAACGCTTTAACGTTGCGAGCGCAATAGATTTTCCGCTTTTCTTGTCTGCGGTTGATACACAGGTCGTCAGGCAATTTGGTCAACACGCGATTTAAATCATTCCGCTCAGAGGTGTATGATTAATCCACCTCTGTCTGGTTAATCACATTGTGCAGACGACGACAACCCTTCAAAAATTGCCGCCTGCCCGTTTAGGTTGGATACATGCGTAAAGGAAAGTTAAGCAGTGACGCTCCGTTTGGGACGTTGTTAGGTTATGCGCCGGGAGGCGTGGCGATTTACTCCTCGAATTACAGCAGCCTTGACCCGCGCCAGTACCCGGAAGACGCGGAGTTTCGTAGCTATATTGGCAACGAATATATGGGGCATAAATGGCAGTGCGTTGAGTTTGCGCGCCGCTTTCTGTTTCTCAATTACGGCTATGTCTTTACCGATGTTGGCATGGCGTGGGAGATTTTCTCGCTGCGCTTTCTGCGTCAGGTGGTTAACGACAACCTCCTGCCGTTACAGGCTTTCGCGAACGGTTCAAAGCGCGCACCAGAAGCGGGCGCGCTGCTCATCTGGCGCAATGACGGCGAATTCAGTGAAACCGGACACGTTGCTATCATCACCCAGTTGATGGGCGATAAGGTGCGTATTGCAGAACAGAACGTGCTGCATTCGCCGCTGCCGATTGGCCAGCAGTGGACGCGCGAGCTGCGCTTATCAGTCGAGAATGGCCACTACACCCTGCACGACACGTATACCGACACTCACATTCTTGGCTGGATGATCCAGACCGACGACACAGAACACAGCTTGCCGCAGCCGGAAATCGAGAGTGATTTGCTTAACCTTACCGGCGCACGACTGCAAAACAAACGCCAGTTCGACGGTAAATGGCTCAATGAAAATGACGCGCTACAGCAGGCGTATGTCCGGGCGAACGGTCACGTCATCAATAAAGATCCCTGCCAGTATTTCACCATGACCGAAAGCGCCGAGCAGGAGCTGATCAAGGCGACCAACGAGCTGCATCTGATGTATTTGCACGCCACCGACAAAGTGTTGAAAGACGATAATCTTCTGGCACTTTTCGACATCCCGAAAATCCTCTGGCCGCGCTTGCGTCTATCCTGGCAGTGGCGTCGTCATCATATGATTACGGGCCGTATGGATTTTTGCATGGATGAGCGCGGGCTGAAGGTTTACGAATACAATGCGGATTCAGCGTCTTGCCATACCGAAGGCGGCCTTATCCTCGAAGAGTGGGTGAAAAACGGTTATCGCGGTACGGGGCATAATCCGGCGGAAGGCTTGCTTGAGGAACTGACCGGCGCATGGAAACACAGCAATGCGCGTCCGTTCGTTCACATCATGCAGGACAATGACATCGAAGAGGATTATCACGCGTTGTTTATTCAGCGCTCGCTGATGCAGGCAGGCTTTGAGACCAAAATTCTTCACGGGCTGAAGACGTTAAGCTGGGATGTCGCCGGACAGCTGGTGGATGATGAAGGCCGCCACGTCAACTGCGTGTGGAAAACCTGGGCGTGGGAAACCGCGATCGAGCAGGTCCGTGAAGTCAGCGAAACCGAATACGCCGCCGTGCCGATTCGTACCGGTCATCCACAGAATGAAGTGCGCTTAATCGATGTGCTGCTGCGCCCGGAAGTGCTGGTCTTTGAACCGTTATGGACGGTTATTCCAGGCAACAAAGCGATTTTGCCGGTGCTGTGGCAACTGTTCCCGAACCATCGCTATCTGCTGGATACTGATTTTGAGGTCAACGAACGGCTGAGCAAAACCGGCTATGCGGTGAAGCCCATCGCCGGGCGATGCGGCAGTAATATCGATCTCATCAGTGCTCAGGAAGAGCTATTAGATAAATCCAGCGGTAAGTTTGTCGATCGCAAAAATATCTACCAGCAGCTGTGGTGTCTACCTAAAGTGGATGGCAAGTATATTCAGGTCTGCACCTTTACCGTAGGCGGAAATTACGGCGGGACCTGTTTGCGCGGGGATGATTCGCTGGTGATTAAAAAAGAGAGTGATATCGAACCGTTAATTGTGGTGAAAGATAAATAGCCTCTTTACAACAGCAACGTACAGGTATCCGCAGGCTCGACTTGCGGATGCCAACGTGCAACGTGCGGTTTATCTTCTTCAAAATATATTCACTCTCTGACTTAATTAATTAAAAAAAGCAAATTTCGCCCCATGATTTATCGCAAAGATTCGGAACTCAGCGGGAATATCACGGTCTACGGACATGTTGTTTTTTAATGAAGTGTAAATCAGCGTAATAAAGTATGATTATTGAGGCTTTTCACTTAATTATTCAATTCCGAATTAATGCATTTTGAATGGTTTAATCTGTGGTGTTCATGTTTTGTTTAGTGATAAACCTAAATGAATCCTAAACAGCCGGGGATAATTCATTGACGATGAATTTAAAATAAGAAAATGCAACGAAATTAATACAAAAAAACATCATGAAAATATAATGAGTCAATATTTAGTCACGTTTGCATGTTGGCATTTTGATTGTTAATTTACGACCAAATCAATTTGCTTAACGAGGTCGTAATATGAAAAAGATTAATTTTGTACTGATGGGTATTCTGGCAGTTTCTTCTGGTTCTGCATTAGCAATGGGCGTCGGCCTGGAGCAGGGGAAAAACTTCACTAACCTGAATGCGGAATTAGGCAAAGACTCTTCAGGCATTTATACAGAAGGTCACTGGCTTAAAAATACCCAGGATGGTACTCAGGTGGGTGGCGTCGGTGCCGGATATAATTTTGAAGTCGGCCCGGTCATGTTGAATGCAGGTGCGAAAGCCGTTTATCTGGGACCAAAAAAAGGGGATAACGGCGTAGCTTTCCCGTTCGGTGGTGGTGTTAACGTCGCACTGACTGACAGCGTGAGCGTATTTGGCGAAGGTTATGTTGCGCCTGATGGATTGAACAACAGCGTAAAAAACTATGTTGAAGCGAACGGCGGCGTGAGCTGGACACCGGTTAAGCCGCTGACGCTGAAAGTGGGTTATCGCCACGTGAGCGTCGACGGCAAAGATGGCCGTCCGAACCACACTCTGATTGACGGCGCTTACTTCGGTGGTGGCGTCAGCTTCTAACGAATCATCGCGTTACTCTCTTGAACATCCGCAAGTATCCCTTGCGGATGTTTTTTTATGGCTGGGCGAAACTTTTCAGGAACACCGGGCGAACTATTATTCAGATAGCACATTCCCCCCTGAGGAGTTCGACCATGAAACGTTTGAAAATCATCTCTGCTGCTGTTGCTCTCACTTTTTCGTTAATTGCCGTCAATGCGCAGGCCGCACTTGAAGCTGGCGCGAAAGCACCTGATTTCAGTTTACAGGGTGCGTTGGGCGGTAAACCCTTGACCTTCTCCTTGCAGCAAGCGCTGCAAAAAGGGCCTGTCGTGCTCTACTTTTTCCCGGCCGCCTTTACTAAAGGCTGCACTCTCGAAGCGCATGCTTTTGCTGAAGCAACGGATGACTTTAAAAAACTGGGCGCAACCGTAGTGGGCGTGACGGCTGGCAATGTCGATCAGGTCGATGAATTCTCCAAACTGGAGTGCCGCGATAAGTTTGCGGTGGCCGCCGATCCGGGGCAAAAGTGGCCGCAGAATATGAAACTTTGATGCAAATGAACGGCAAAACCGTTTCCGATCGCACGTCTTTCGTCATCGCTCCGGATGGCAAAATTCTGCTGAGCTACACTGACCGTAACCCTGACGCGCATATCCAGAAAACGATGGATGCGGTTAAGCAATACGCGAAGTCACATTCGTAATTCACTCTGATTTCGCATCGAGGTTCGCCATGTTAACCGCTATTCTGGCCGCCTTTTTGGGCGGCATTATCCTCAATTTTATGCCCTGCGTATTTCCCGTTATCTCCTTAAAAGCGCTGGGAATCATGCGCCATCAGGGCAATAGCGCCAGCGCGCGGACGGAAGGGCTGGGTTTTTTAGCGGGAGTGATTTTTACCATGATGGTGCTGGCGGCCGTTTTGCTGGCGCTGCGCGCCGGAGGAACCGCCGTTGGATGGGGTTTTCAGCTCCAGTCTCCGCTGGTGATTTCCATTCTGGCGCTCATTATTCTTGGCGCAGCGCTGAATCTTCTCGGCGTGTTTGAGGTGGGGCTTTCGTTACAGCGGGCAGGCGAGATCTCTCTCGGACGCGGTGCGTTTATTCGCTCGGCGCTGACCGGCGCGCTGGCCATCATCGTTGCGACGCCGTGCTCCGCGCCGTTTATGGCGGGAGCCATCGGCTATGCGTTGGTCCAACCGCCTGTGGTTTCACTGGCAATTTTCCTGTCGCTCGCGCTCGGTTTTGCGGCTCCCTTTACGGTGGTTTCGCTATTCCCGGCAATTGCCCGTCGATTACCCCGTCCTGGCGCGTGGATGGATTTTCTCAAGAAAGGGCTGGCGTTTCCGATGTTGGGTGCCTTTGCCTGGCTGGTGTGGGTGTTGGCGCAGCAGGCCGGAACGGCAGCGCTTGCGGCGCTGTTGGCCTGCGCGGTGATCGTCAGTTTTGCCGCCTGGCTGTACGGCATTGCCCAGCGCAGGCGTTATCAGGGACAGTCTTATAAGATACTTTTGGCATTCACCGTGGCATTTTTTGCCGTAGCCGTTGCGCCATTGCCGAGCGTCATGAAAACGGGGGAAGCGCTAACGGCCAGGCAAAATAATGAAAATGTCACTCCGGTTAAATGGTCGCCGCAGAATGTGGACGCGATGCGCGGCCACGGCAAAGCGATTTTTGTGAATTTCACCGCGTCGTGGTGCATCACTTGCCAGGTCAATGACCGTACCTCTTTATCTACGCAGGCCGTCAAGCAGGCCATGGCGAGGACGGGAACCGTCTATATGGTGGCCGATTCAACCTCGTTTAACGCCGATATCGATGACGCGATGAACAGGTTCGGGCAGGGTGGATTACCGTTATATGTGGTGTATCCGGCGGACGGAAGCGCGCCAAAAGTGTTGCCGCAGGTGCTCACGCCGTCGATTGTGGTCACCGCGCTGGATCAGGCTGCTGGCAAAAAAGCATGAGGTAAATAGCATGGCGAAATATGGATAACGTTTTTGCGCCACGCGAAGCATGGCCCGCGCTGATGGTAAAAGCGCAGGTGGGGGATCGTGACGCTTATACGCAGCTTTTGCGCGCTATCGTTCCGGCTATCCGGGCGATCGTGCGCAAACAGGTGTCCGATCCGGTGTTGATCGAAGATGTCATTCAGGATGTCCTTTTGACGGTCCATCGGGTGCGCCATACCTACGATCCAGCCTGTCCTTTTTTGCCGTGGCTGATGGCCATTTCGCAGGCCCGCGCGATCGACGCGCTTCGCCATCGGGGGCGTTCTCAGCGGCGTGAAACTACAGCTGATGCATCGTTATCAGATTATGCGGCACTGGATGATTCAGAACATCAGGAGATGCAGGAGGAGCTGTCGCTTATATTAGACCGGCTGCCTTCTCGTCAGCGCCAGATTGTGCAGCATATCCACCTTGAGGAAATGACGCTCGCCGAGGCAGCTCAGCGCCACAATCTGAGCCTTTCAGCCGTGAAATCTTTATTACACAGAGCATTAACGAATCTTCGCCGAATGGGAGCGAATCATGGCCGATCATGACGTGTTTATCGAAAAACTAAGCCAGCAAGCGCGGCCGGTTAAGCGCCCCTGGCACACGGGCTGGCGCGTGCTGGCGTGGACGCTGATGGCGCTGCCGTTCGGGTGGTTAACCAGCCTGCTGATGCAGCGCGTAGCGACCGACTGGAGCCAGTCCGGCGCGCTGTTAGCCACGCTGCAACTGTCGCTGACTTTCATCCTCGGGATCATGGCGATCGGTAACGCCTTTTTAATCAGTATTCCCGGGCGACGGCCGTTAAGCTGGCACTGGTTTGCGCCATTGCTGGTGCTCTGGCTGGGATCGGTCATGGTGAGTTTGAGTCAGACATCTCCCGTGAACCATCCTGAAGAGGTGAGTTGTTACACCTTTATGCTGGCGGTCAGCACCCCGATGCTCGCGCTGGTGATTGGCTATTTGCGGCGCACCCGTTCATTGCATCCGCTGCGCAGCCTGGCGACAGCGGGCGCTGGGGTCGCTTTTATGGCGCTGACGCTGCTGTCGTTTTGCCATCCGATAGAGGTACATCCACTGGATTTTGCATTACATATCGCGGCGATCATCACTATCGTGGCTATCACCATCCTTCTGGGCTGGAAATGGGTGATGATTCGTTAACTACCTTAACGCTTGCGGATAACGTTGTCTTAAACTCTGAACCTAAATATATAGATAATGGTGCCGATAATATCTTTATTATAAATAATAAGGATTTGAGTATGAATTATTTTTACGCTTATCACGGCCCGGCAAATAGACATGATTTTGAATTTGAAAAGGGCTATGGCGTAGGGCGCGAATCGACATGGAATCGTGTTAAAAAAGGCGACTGTGTTTTTGTGATTCAGCATCCTGAGGGACAGGAGGATTATAAGCTTTGCGGTCTCTACGAGATCGTAGGGCATTATAAAGAACCGGCCAGCATTTATCCTCTCAGATTTGAATTAAACAATATTACCCCCGGTGAAGGCTTTATTAGGCTCGATGAGACGATCCTGAATGCGCAGCTACCCGATATGTATGGTGACAAACGCCTGAGTATTTTTAAACAGCATTTCTGCCGTCAAGGGGCGACTTTCCAGGCTCCGCTTGAATCCCCCGTTGTGGCGATTCTGAGTGAGTTGCTGGACGTTACGGAACAGTATGCTGAGCCCGCCACGTTTCGTGAAGATGGTGTGCAGATGGTTAAAGTCCGCCGCGGGCAGGAAGTATTCCGTAAAAAGATCCTGTTAAATTGGGAAAATAAGTGCGCTATTACTGGGTGCTCATTGGCGCTGGAAGCGTGTCACATTATCAGCCATGCAACCAAAGTCTGTTACACGATTGAGAACGGTATTGTTTTGACGGCCGATTTACATAAGCTATTTGATTACGGCCACCTGAGCATTGAGAATAACACCGTTATCTTATCGCCAGCGGCACAACAAGAACCCCGATATGCCCGGTTACATAATCAGCCGCTGCGCAAGCCGCTTCAGCCAGTGCATCTTATTTCTGGCGTTGTTTAAGACGACCTGCGTCTGGAATGACTTCACGTTGCTGACAAAAAACTCCAGGCCGCAATGATGCGGCCTGTGCGTCACGATGTTAGTCAGGCAGTCTCTCCAGCTGCCGCTGGTGATATCTGCTAAGAATCAGCACGGTGGTCAGCGCGCCGAGCAGGGCGCAAAACATATCTGATTGCGTATCCCACGGGTCACCCTGCGTCCCCAGGAAGTCATCAGCGCCTTGCCCCATGGCAAGTGCCGCCCACCATTCAATCAACTCGTAGGTCGCACTGATCGCCAGGGCAATACAACACACCAGAAAACCCGTCATTTTGCGGCCATTGACATAACCGCCTCGCAGCAGAATCTCGCGGGCCGCCAGGGCAGGCACCAGACCCTGGAAAAAATGTCCCAGTTTGTCGTAGGGATTACGGCTCAGATTGAACATCTCCTGAACCTCAAAACCTATCGGTACTTTGGCATAGGTGTACATGCCGCCAATCATCAATATGATCGCGTGAAAGAAAATGAGCGTATAGAGCAGGGGCGTGAGCGGATAGCGTCGATGCGTTGCGAGCAGAAGCGGCACAATGATGATGACCGGCGTGACTTCCATCAGCCAGGTGGCTCTGTCGCCGGTGAACATTCCCGTATACACCAGAATGACGACCAAAAGCAGCGCGCCGATTTTCAAAGCAGGGTTAAGAGCTGAAGCGTTCATATCAGTTTACGTATGAGAAAAGGATAACTATCGACGCGCTAACTGAAAAACTCAATCTTTTGCAGCACATAAAAAAACGGGGCCCTTTCAGGCCCCGTTTATTCATCATCTCAATTAGAACATTTTGCGCAGACGCAGGCTGAAAGTATGTGCCTGATAGCGCTCGCCCGCTTGCAGATCGTAGCGCGCGTCGAGGTTCAACTCATTCGCCTCATACAACGTGCTGCCGATCGCGACGCCAGCCATGTCTTCCACTGGCGATGCGCCTTTGGTCGTGAAGCTGGTTTCACCGACAGTATCAGCGGCGTAGGACGCGCGGCTGCTGACCTGGCGGTCATCATACTGATGCAACCACGTCACCTGGGCGAATGGCGTCAGATTGCCAAGACCCGTTGCGAAGGTTTTCTCAATACGCGCGCCAATGTCGCTTACGACGGATTGTGCGTGACTGCTGCCAACATCCAGCGCCATACCGTTGCCGCCAGTCTCTTTATAGCCATCAACGTGCTGATAGCCGTAAGTCAGGCTGGCAAGCGGTGTCAGAACCACGCCAGCTGGCAGCGTCAGCGGATAGCCGAATTCAGTCTGCAGCGTGACGGACTGACCGTTGAATTTACCCTGCGCAGCGCCGGAGAAACCGGTGAAATCAGCGCGACGAACGGAGGTGTAGTTCTGACGGTTCACACCCGCAGACAAGTTGAGATACCATGGATCGCCTGTGAAACCGGCATAACCAATGACGCCGTAGTTATCGGCCGTCGAGGTATTGCCACTCAGGTTTCCTTTACCGTGAACAGACGTATTGCTGTAGTTCACCGCCGCACCCAGACGCCAGTCGTCACCCAGCGAACGATCCGCACCCATGATCAGGCCGCCAAACTTCGCGCTGTAACCACTGACTTCAGCGGTGCTGTCCTGACGTGCATAGCCACCGAACGGTTGACCCCAGACAATCCAGTTGCTGGCGTAGTCATCACCCGTCGCCACGCCGCTGGTACCGGAATTGCTCGGATTACGGACGGCATCAATGTGCGCACCCACTACGGCCTGAGCGGTCGACGTTGCCACCGCAGCGGCTGAACTGGTGTTGATGTTCTGACCCGGAGACAAACTCTCGCCTACGCGGTTCGCTTCACCTTTGCTGTCAATTGCCAGCGAGGCGTTATAAAGCTCCAGTAATTGCGGTGACGCAATCCCGGTATAGTTCCCCAGACCGCCGAGTGATGCGGTGGCGCTTGGAATCGTCGCCAAACCGCGATCTGGCTGCGTCGGAGGCGTCACAACAGGTGGTGTGACAACTGGCGGCGTCACAACAGGTGGTGTTACTACAGGCGGCGTGACAACAGGCGGTGTCACCACCGGTGGTTTTACGACGGGAGGCGTGACAACTGGCGGCGTTACGACAGGCGGAGTGACTGGCTGCTCAGCGCCGACGGTTAAGACCAGCGCTTTATTCTCGCCATCATCATAAACAGAACCTTGTACAGCACCACGGTAGCCGATGGCTTTGTAGTTCAGTTTATCCGCATTGTAATCGGTCGCGGCACCCGCGGCATTCACCACCACAAAGCGCTGACCTTCGGCGAATTTATAGGTATTACCCGTACGCACCAGATTAACGCTGGACCCTTGATCAATCGTGGCATTACCGGTCACATTCAGGCGACCATAGCCGGTTTCGGCGATAAGATCGGTGCGTGAAATCGCCAAATCAGAGATACCAGAGATCAGCGTGGCAGCGGCTTTCTGATGGTAATCTCCCGCAACCGTGATGCTGTTGTTCACCTGCAATGACGCAGCATTGTTAACAACGGTACTGGCCACGACATTGTCGTTAAGCAGCAGTGAGCCCGTACCGAATTCTACGTTAGAACGGGTACTGGTAATGGTCCCAATTCCGTTCAAGCCGGTTAACTCGCCCATGGTGGTGGTTCCACCATTAATTTTTAACGCTTCAGAATTATTGGTATAAATATCACCCGCAACCACACCGCTGTTGGTTAGGGTAATATTGGCAGCGGAAGAGGAGTTGCTGTCGCTCTGGAGATAAAGGGCAAAGTTTGTGCCGCTCAGCAGTCCCTTGTTGATAATATTTGTTTCCAGGCTTTGGCTGTAGGTGGAAATCAAAATCCCGTAGCTCGCACCGCTGATTTCACCATTATTGGCTATCGTGCCAATAGAGGTTGCATTAGAGGTACTTGCGTAGATGCCAAAATTGTTTGCGGTGATCTTACCGTTGTTTTCAATGGTACCAATTGCACCATAGTTTTCAATACCGAAAGAACTCCCTATGATTTCATTATCATTGATGAGGGTATCAATCGTACCAAAGTTAAAGATTCCGCCGCCATCATAACTATAGAGTGAGTTTGACTGAAGAATGCCGGTATTATGCAATGTACCAATGCTACTGTTCGTGTTGTTATAAATAGCAGCGTTGTTTCCTAACATTATTCCATGATTGCCCGTATCGGTGGCAATCACGCCTGCATTTAATAATGTGTCAATTCTGCCCTGGTTGTTGATGCCGGAATATCCGGTAATTTTCCCATCAGCAGTGTTAGTCAGCGTTTTAATGTAACCCGCATTCGTGACAGCTCCGGTATTATTTAAACCCGGGTTAAAATTATCTGACGCGTTTTTAATTATTCCGCTGTTGGTGAAATTATCAATTTCACCCGATGCGCCTACCGCGACGATGCTGCCATAGTGGTACTGATTAATACTGGAGATAGTCCCTGTATTTTCAAATGACGTTATTGCGCCATTAACCTGAACGATATTATTGCCATAATTATTACTGTTGCTACCGTCATCATTGATGGCGCCATCATTGATCAATGTTGCTAATGTGGCATTCTGTTCAACGGTTAACGCGGTGGTGGGCGCACCGGTAATTGAGCCTGTGCTAGTAATATGCAGTGAGTCATTTGGGCCGACAACATTAATGCTGCTAACCGATGAGTCGATAGTTAAACCAGATACTGCTAAAGCGTGAGTTGTCAGCAGCCCCTGCGCCGCCGTTGAAGCCACCAGCAGAGAAATCAGCTGGCTGAGATATTTTTTTTTCATGGTGAGCCGTCACAAAGTTGCGATAGTTGTAAAATGCAGATGAGATCGTCTTCGGATTAATCCGATATCATTCTGGCGGAGAATATACAGTTTGTTGCAAAAAACAATAAGTTTTGCTTAATTATTTCTAAGTGAAACAATCCCACATCTTTTATAATGTTTTGATTTAACTTAGGGTGAGCAGGGCATGGGAATAAAACATGATATATTCTTCACAGGCATATTGATTAGTTTATCTTTTTTATTAGCGGGCTGTGTTTCTGATGATTCGCGCATTACCGCAAAGGAGATTGCACAGCATTCCAGGCTGAGCAGAGATGACATACAAACCAACCCTTTTTTGATCGCCACCTGGTCCCGTATTACTGCTCCCGTTCATTCACTGCGCGTCTATATTGAGGGTGACGGCTTTGCATGGAAGAGTCGCACGCAACCTTCAGATGACCCCACGCCACGTAAACCGATCGGGTTGACGCTGGCTGCGACGGATAAAAATCAAAATGTGCTGTATATTGCGCGCCCCTGCCAGTTTATCGGGCCGCCGTTACCTGCTCATTGTGATAAGCGAGTGTGGACAAGCGACCGATTTTCACCCTCCGTCATTGATGCTATGAATGACGCGCTGAGTCAGTTTGTGAAGCAATATCCAGGCGTGAAGCTGGAGCTGATAGGGTATTCCGGCGGCGGCAATATCGCAGCAATACTGGCTGAACGCCGCACTGATGTTCGTTCATTACGCACTGTGGCGGGAAATCTTGACGTGGCGTATGTGAATGCAATTCATCATGTGAGCGCAATGCCCGATGCCGTTAGCGCCATCGATCGTGCTTCCGCACTCCGAATGATGCCGCAACTTCATTTCAGCGGTGATGCTGATAAAACAGTGACACCCGAAGTCGCGCAACGCTTTCAGCGTGCAGTCGGTGGCACTTGCAGTCAGGTCGACATCGTCAGCAACATGACACATGGATCGGATTGGGCCGCTATTTGGCCGCAACTGTTGGCGAAGGAATTGCCAGAGTGTTAAAGCACTTGCATCGTCCACCAGCTACCTTTACTCAGCCAGCAGACGGTGAACCGATAAGCTGGCATCAGTCGTTCTTCGCCGTAAGCGGCGCAGTGCCCGGTCTTTGACAGCAGGGAAGGTCATCCGTCATTGTCATCATCACTTTAACGAGTATGGATTTGGTGACTGAGAAATGCTGAAAGATGATTTTTAAAACGTCAGATCGCTTTCCCAGATCAACGTTCACATTCGTTCTGTTTCGACGATCGCTCAATGATTCACTTTTTGATATATATTTGTGAATATATTGACGTGATTTATATACCTCAGTTCATCCATTCTTTATTTCTTAAAACTCCTGATGTTTAAACTGTGAGCGGTTTTGAATAATAAACCGGCACTCATTTATTTTTTGTTACCATCCATCGCGTTAAAATAGACTCAATAAGGAATATCATTTCTTGACAGATTGTTTCCTTCTTATTGTAGGACGTGTTGACAAGGGTAAATCCACGCACTTTCTGGCTTTTTAAATTCAACTCATTGATTTGTATTTTTGTAAATACTCGCGCTCGTCCACTTATGGACAAATATACTTTAATTTAGCTTATGTAAAGAATATTGATCTTAATCACTGATCTTTATCGGTCATTTATCCCAGAATGATGTTTATGGAAGAGCGCCATTTTGGTGTTCTGTTTCTGAACGAAGGGAAGATTAACGATGGCGGACTCATTTCAGAATGAAGTGCCAAAGGCCCGAATTAATTTGCGGCTGAACCTGCATACCGGGGGCGCACAGAAGAAAGTTGAATTACCCCTGAAATTATTAACAGTAGGGGACTTCAGTAATGGTCGGGAGAACCGACCGTTGTCTGAACGTGAAAAAAAAGATATTAACAAAAATAACTTCGGGAGCGTACTGGCTGAGTTTTCACCCCAGGTAAACCTGGCGGTAGAAAATACGCTGGCCGGTGACGGCAGCGAAGAGAATATTTTGCTTACATTCCGCGATATAAAAGATTTTGAACCTGAACAGGTTGCCCGCCAAATCCCACAGTTAAAAGCGATGCTCGCTATGCGCAGCCTGCTGCGCGACCTCAAGTCTATCCGAACGATTATCTCACGGGTTACCTCGCCACGCTGGGCGTGCTGATGGCGCTGGAAATTCAGGGTCGCGAAGGCGGGGCCTGGCAGGTGGATGTCTCACTGTGCCGAACCGCCATCTGGGTGCTACAGCAGGGGAGCCTGAACCACTGCCGGACCACCGAACCGATGGATGAAGCGTTTGCCATCCGCTGCATAGCAACAGAAACCGAGCCGTTTAGGGAAATGCAGTATTTCAACACCGCGCTGGAGCTTGAAAGAACGCCGCTGCGTTTCACCTCACCAGTGTTGCCGCTGGGGTTGCGTATTCCGGTCTGGATCGACTGAGGCATGAGCCGGACTTTACACGCACTGAATCTTCCCGGAGCCCACTAACGGGGGCTTCGTCTCTTTTTTATCCACACTTCTGATAACTTTCACAGGGACTTCACAATGAAACTTTCTCACGCACTTCCGTGCCTGCTGGCCGGCCTTCTGCTGAGCCTTACTGCTCAGGCCAACGACCATAAGGTGCTGGGTGTGATCGCCATGCCACGTAATACCACTAACGACCTGGCGCTGAAAATCCCGGTCTGTCGGGTGATTAAACGTCTGCAACTGAGCGCAGAACACGGCGACATTAATTTAAGTGGCGCTGCCGTATATTTTAAAGCGGCTAAATCCAGTCATCAGACACTGAATGTTCCGGCCTCCATAAAAGAGGGCGCAACCACCGCCTGGATTAATATCAACAGCGATAACGACAATAAACGCTGTGTGTCGAAAATCACTTTCTCAGGCAACACGGTTAACTCGTCGGATATGGCGACCCTGAAAGTCTTTGGTGACGACTGAGAACGGGGGGGATACCGAATGTCTTATGACACACGACACCGCCTGAAAACGGGCGGCGACCCGCGCACACTGAAGGATTACGCCGCTCTGCGCGATGAACTGAACAAACTCACGCATCCGGCCAGGCCTGATATCAACTGGACGTACGCTGAACGACTGTGCCTCAGTCTGTTTGAGCATAACGGCATTGAGTTGCAGACTGCCGCCTGGTATACGCTCGCTCGCACTCAGCTTGCCGGGCTGTGTGGTCTGAACGAAGGGCTAGCGATACTGGAGGCGCTTATCACCCGCCAGTGGGGTAGCCTCTGGCCTCAGCCGGTACATGCTCGAATGGAAATCTTAAGCGGGCTGAGCAAACGGCTGCAACAGACGATGCGAACCCTGACGCTGACGTATGCCGACCTCAGCCCGCTGTACCTGGCAGAACAACATCTGGAAAATCTGGGGGACGTTCTGCAGCGGCTGGAGTTAAAGCATCTGAGCCAGTTGGATGTGCTCAGAGCGGTCATCCATAACGCAGCTGTCCGGCTGGAGAACAGTGACGGCGCAACGGACGACAGGGGTGAAAAATCAGCAAACACGTTGCCTGTCGGTGCAAATGACACGGCGCTGATGGCGGCCTCTGCACGCGAACAGACTGATAAAACGCGATGGATTTACGTGGCGCAGCCGGAGCCGCCATCCGATATCACAGCAACAGCGCCACCACCGTCACAACGCGCGTGGAAACCGTTTCTCGGCGGAGCCCTGTCGATGCTAGTGGTGGGGAGCATGGCACTGTGGGGCTGGCAGTACGTCCACCGGCCTGACCCGTTGCTCGTGCAACTGAATGCGTCGCTGGCGCCTCAGCCCGTTGTGCTGACCCCAGCGCAGTTGCAGGCGCTGCAATTACACCCACCGTCAGCGGAAAGGGTTATTCGCGCCACCCAACACCAGCTCACTCGGCTTGCCCAACTGCCGGCTGGCTGGAATATCACGTACGGTAACCAGCTTGTACAGCAGGTCCTCGCGCTCTGGCCCGCGCAAAGTGTCTCGCTGCGACAACAGTGGCAACAGCAGCTTGACGCGATCGCACTCCCGTCAGAAAGCCTTACCGGCTGGCATCAGGGCATGGAACAACTGCAGCGGCTGACTGACCGTCTTAACGGGCTGGATGAACAGCACGGGAAATACATGACGGTGAGTGAGCTGAAATCGCAGGTATTTTCCCTCACGCAGGCTTTCAGTCAGACGCCGCCCGTGGAAGAACAGCTTCGACAGATGCAGCAGTCAGGCGTCAGCCCGGCGCTGGCACAGCAGGCGCAGATGCACCTGAACCAGCTGCTGACGCGCTACACGCTACTCACAGACAAGCCGGGAAATACCACGCCATAAGCGCACTGAGCCCGCCAGGCGATATTTCATTCGCCAGTATTGGGAGTCATGAGGCTTCACGCGCAAAAACGCCCGCGTTCATCGGAGAGTGTAGAGGCTTTGTCTTTTGGCCTGGCTGCCAGTGCCATCTGGAGACACTGAATTACGTTGGACACATAATAGGTGCTAGATGCAACTGGATTGAGAAAAATTGAGTGGAGTTTCGTGGAGCCGGGTTAACGATAAGACAAGATATGAGGCTGATTATACTGGGGTCTGGAGGAATTCTAACGACGGGGGAAAAGTGAAAGTGGTGCCCGGACTCGGAATCGAACCAAGGACACGGGGATTTTCAATCCCCTGCTCTACCGACTGAGCTATCCGGGCAACGGGGCGCATTAAACCCGATTCGCCCCTTTTCGTCAACGAAATTTGTCATATTCGCTACAGACTGCACACTCTCTCGCCAGTTTGTTGACCGCTTAAGCAAAAAAGTGGGTCCACAGGGCGGAAAGCGGCATGGCGAGCACCAGCGCGGGCAGCATATTCACCACCGCAAACATCTTTATCCCGCAGATGCGCAAACCGGTTGCCAGCAGCAGCAAGCCGCCAACAGCGGTAAAATCCGCCATCATCGCGGGTGTGGTAAACGGCAAAATCAGCGTGGCACAGCTGGCGAGAGCGAGCTGAATCGCCAGCATCGGAACGCAAATCGCGGCAACCGCAATGCCGAGCGTCGTGGCGAAAATGGTCGCGGTGAAGAAATCGAGAAACGCCTTAGCAATCAAAATGCTGGGGTCACCGGTCATCCCCTCTTGCATGGAGCCAAAAATCCCCGTTCCGCTGGCGCAAAACAGAATAATGATCGCCACATAGTTTTGAATAAACGTCTCGTGGGAGTCGTTTTTAGCTTTTCCCGGGCGGGATATCAGATTTTTGGCTTTGCCCACCGCGCCGCTAATCCCTTTTTCCAGATAGCAAAATTCGCCAATCAGCGCGCCCAAAAGCGTTGCCAGGACCATCACCGGCAGGTTAGCGCATTTGATGACCAGCAAAACGCCAATACCCAGCGAGGCCAGACCAAAAATGGAAGGCATGGATGAGCGAATACGCTCAGGTAAGCGTTGGCTCAAAACGGCGCCCAGGACGCCACCCAGTAATACCGCACCGGCGTTGATAAACGGTCCAATAACCAAAATACACTCCCACTATTTAATCATTGATATTGCATTATTATGACATGAAGAGGGCCTTAAATGGCTCCTTTTGGGTGCGTGCCGTGCATAAGGATTCTTTCTTGCACCCAAAAATAAAAGGTGACATGATTGCGCAAATTTTCCCCTCACGGATACGGAGCTGCCACTGATGATGACGTCTGCCACTGCGCTTAGCCCTGTCCGTATCAGCACGTTCTATCCTACTCTCATCATGCGGTGAGGGTAACGCCTGTTCTTTGCAGGACATCAGTAAAACCAGACGCGCTCTGATTTTACTGATGTCTGGCGATCGGAGCGACGTTCCAGTCAGACACCTTCGTTGGGCAGATTAAACTGTCCGGGGTTTTTCACTCCCCTGAAACGGGTATTTGTGCATATGAAATCATTAAAAATTGCCGTCAGCCACGAGCTGGTTTCCGCGCTATCCACCCATCGTGAAGTGGTGACGCTGGATAACACCGATTTTACGGATGTGGCGGCGGTCATCATGACGGTCGCGCAAAGCCGCAGCGGTATTCTTGCGTTACTGAAACGCACAGGGTTCCAGCTTCCGGTCTTTATCTTCTCGTCTGAGCCTGTTGAGGTTCCGGAAGGGGTGGTGGCAGTGATAAGCGGAAACGCGCAGGAGTTTCTGGAGCTGGAAGCCGCAGCCTGTCGTTATGAAGAGAACGTGCTGCCGCCATTTTTCGATACCCTGAGTCAGTATGTCGCGATGGATAACAGCACATTCGCCTGTCCTGGACATCAGCATGGTGCCTTTTTTAAAAAACATCCTGCTGGGCGGCAGTTCTTTGAGTTCTTTGGCGAGAACGTGTTTCGCGCCGATATGTGCAATGCCGATGTGAAACTGGGTGACTTATTGATTCACGAAGGTTCCGCGAAAGATGCGCAAAAGTTTGCAGCGAAAGTATTCAACGCAGACAAAACCTATTTTGTGCTTAACGGAACGTCTGCGGCCAATAAAGTGGTCACCAATGCTTTGCTGACGCGCGGCGATCTGGTGTTATTCGATCGTAATAATCATAAATCCAACCATCATGGCGCATTAATTCAGGCTGGCGCGACGCCGGTCTATCTTGAAGCGGCGCGCAACCCGTTTGGTTTCATTGGCGGCATTGATGCGCACTGTTTTGACGATGCCTATCTACGTCAGCTGATCAACGACGTGGCTCCCGAAAAGGCGAAGGACGCGCGACCGTTCCGCCTGGCCGTGATCCAGCTCGGTACCTACGACGGCACCATTTATAACGCCCGTCAGGTGATCGACAAGATCGGCCATCTGTGCGACTACATTCTGTTTGATTCGGCGTGGGTGGGGTACGAGCAGTTTATCCCGATGATGGCCGACAGTTCGCCGCTGTTGCTGGACCTGAACGAAAACGATCCGGGCATTTTTGTAACCCAATCGGTGCATAAGCAGCAGGCTGGTTTCTCGCAAACGTCGCAGATCCACAAGAAAGACAATCATATTCGCGGCCAGGCGCGCTTTTGTCCCCATAAGCGTTTGAATAACGCGTTTATGCTTCACGCCTCGACCAGCCCGTTTTATCCGTTGTTTGCCTCGCTGGATATTAACGCCAAAATCCATGAAGGCGAGAGCGGACGCCGGTTGTGGGCGGAATGCGTCGAGCTGGGCATCGAAGCGCGTAAAGCGATTGTGGCGAACTGCAAGATGATCAAACCCTTTATTCCGCCTGTAGTGGCAGGGCGTCCGTGGCAGGATCATCCGACGCACGCCATTGCCAGCGAGCGCCGCTTCTTTAGCTTTGAGCCAGGCGCAAAGTGGCACGGCTTTGAGGGGTATGCCAGCGAGCAGTACTTTGTCGATCCCTGCAAGCTCCTGCTGACCACGCCAGGTATCGACGCCGAAACCGGGGATTACACCGACTTTGGTATTCCGGCGACGATCCTCGCGCATTACCTGCGTGAAAACGGCATCGTGCCGGAAAAGTGCGATCTCAACTCGATCCTTTTCCTGCTCACGCCTGCGGAAAGCGCCGAAAAAATGGCACAGCTGGTGGCGATGCTGGGGCAGTTTGAACAGCACATCGAGGACGACACGCCGCTGGCTGACGTCTTACCGAGCGTCTTCAACAAATATCCGGTGCGTTATCGCGATTACACTCTGCGTGAACTTTGCCAGGAGATGCACGATCTGTACGTCAGTTTTAACGTCAAAGATCTGCAAAAAGCGATGTTCCGGAAAGCGGATTTCCCTGCGGTTATGATGAACCCGCAGGATGCTAACCAGGAGTACATTCGCGGCAACGTGGAGCTGGTGCGTATCAGCGAGGCGGAAGGACGTATCGCCGCAGAAGGGGCGCTGCCGTATCCGCCAGGAGTCTTATGCGTTGTGCCCGGAGAAGTCTGGGGCGGGGCGGTACAGCGTTATTTCCTGGCGCTGGAAGAGGGCATTAATGTGTTACCTGGCTTCTCGCCAGAACTCCAGGGCGTATACAGTGAGAAAGATGCCGACGGAATTAAGCGGCTGTATGGGTATGTGTTGAAGTAGGTGCGGGGCTGCTGCCCTCACCCTAACCCTCTCCCACAGGGAGAGGGGATGGTTTGCTCCTTCACTTTTTTTTCCCTTCACCCTCTGTGAGAGGGGATGGTTTGCTCCTTCACTCTGTTTTCCCCTTCACCCTCAGTGAGAGGGGGTGGTTTGCTCCTTCACTCTGTTTTCCCCTTCACCCTCAGTGAGAGGGGACGGTTTGCTCCTTCACTCTGTTTTCCCCCTCTTCCTCTGTGAGAGGAGATGATTATGTCCTTCACTCTGCTATCACCCTCTCCCTTTGGGAGAGGGCCGGGATGAGGGGAAAAAGACAGCTCCAGACGGTTCCTTCTCCTCATGGGAGAAGGTTAGGATGAGGGGATCACGCCGCACCATCACACAGCACCCTCACGCCGCTGCGCGCTTATACATTCTGCGCGGATGCCCAATCTTTCCGTAAAGCATCTCCACCTTCAGAAAGCCCGCCTCGACGCAGTGCTCCAGATAGCGCCGCGTGGTGGTTTTGCTCAAGCCCGTTTCGCTCACCACGTCGTCCACCGAAAAGCACTGCTCGGCCTGGTCATTAAACAGCGTCTGCACTCGCGCCAACGTATTCTCCTCAATCCCTTTGCTGCCGTTATCCTGACGGTAATTTTTGGCCTGAAGCTGGTACAGCGAATCGACATTTTGCTGATCAACAATCTTCCATACGCGCTGTTGCTCGGCAAATTGCACAAAGCGTTCGAGCGACTGGCTGAGCCGTTTCCAGGAAACGGGTTTCAGAATGTAATCGAATGCACCGTTGCGAATCGCCAGACTACAGGTATCCATATCGCTGGCGGCGGTGATGAAAATGATGGAGCAATTAGCAGGCATCAGCAGAGGGTTGCTGATTAACGTAATGCCCTTACCGTCCGGCAAATAGTTATCCAGCAGAACCAGTTGCGGCTGCAAGCGGGTGAGTTTGGCCTGAGCGTCGGCGAGTGACGAGGCAATGCCCACCAGCCGCAGGCGCGGATGTTTGCCGATCAGCTCGGCATGAAGCTGCGCCAGTTCGTTCTCATCTTCAACAATCAATACATCGATATGTTCATGTTGCATAGTCAGTATCTTCCAGTTCCTGAGCGGGGCGTCTAGCGATTCCCGTGGCGGGAATAAAGAGTGAGAAAATAGCGCCCCGAGGCGAGTTATCGGCAATTTCAATGGCGCCGCCAGCCTGGGTAACATAACTCTCGATCAGGTACAGGCCAATACCGTGATCGCCACGCGTTTTGGTGGTAATACCGCGTTCAAATATGCGTTCGCGGATTTCCGGTTTAATGCCCACCCCCTGATCCGCTACCTCAATAATCAGCTCGCGCTCATTGAGTTTTATCAGCACTTCTACCGGCTCATGCGGGAGCGGGGCGCGCTGTGTGGCTTCGATAGCGTTATCCAGTAAATTACCAATAATGGAGATCAGTTCGGCTTCGTGAAGCGGGGCGAAAGGTTTCTCCATCCGACAGGCGGGATCGAAATTCAGTTCAACGCCTTTCTCACGCGCCCGCGCGGATTTCCCGAGCAGCAGACCGCACAGCGTGGGTGAGCTAAACCGTGATGAGATAAAGTCCAGCAGCTCCTGTGCGTGTTCCGATTGCGCCTGAATAAAGCCGATCGCCTCTTCGTAGCGACCCATATGCAACATGCCTGAAAGGGTTGTCATGCGATTCAACTGCTCATGGCGCATGATGCGCAGGTTGTCGACATAACGTTTTACCTGACTCAATTGGGCGCTGAGCGAGTCAATTTCGTTGCGATCGCGAAAGGTGATCACCCAGCCCTGGAGTGAATCCTCCAGCATGATCCGCACCCGACTGGCGATCACCGTGAGATCGTTAAAGCGGCAGATCTCATCGTGCGTGTCTTTCGCCAGCATGGTTTGCGGTGTGAAGAATGACACCGGACTGATAACGTCGCCGATCAATTGCCCGCGCAGTTCACGCGCCGGTTGCGGTAAGCCCAGCAATTGCCGCGCGGCCTGGTTGATCACTTCGATCCGCAAATGCGCGTCGATAGCGATCACCCCTTCATAGATCGACTCCATCATCGCTTTTTGCTGGCGCACCAGCAGGCCAATTTCGCGCGGTTCAAGGGAGAAGATCTGCTTTTTGATACTGCGGGTGAAATACCACGAGAAGATAAACAGGGCGATAAGCAGCAACACGGCTGCGATCAGGATATTCACCACCTTGCTGACGGTAATGGTATCGAGATAGCTGGTGAGATAGCCCACGGAGACGATGCCCACCACCTGTCCGGCATCGTTGAAAACAGGCGCTTTGCTGCGAAGCGAAATCCCCAAACCGCCTTTACGGATAGTGGTGATATTTTTGCCCTGCAACACTTCAGCGTTGTCGCCGCCGACCAGGGTGGTCCCCACACGATCTTCAAAGGCTGAATGAAACAGGTGCCGACCGTTATTATCCCCAATCACTATAAAACTGGCGTCGCTGTGATCCGCTATTTGACGCATAAAAGCATGAATTGCTTTGATGTCTTTTTCTTCGACCTCTTTACGCAGCGTAGGAATAAGCGCAATTTCTTCTGCTTGTATTTTGGCTCGGGTGCTCATTTCTTGATAAAGTTGCCGACTGACGTCGACATAATAATATCCACCCAGTAATGCAAATAGCACTGAAAAGAAAGCCACCAGCGAAATAAATAACTTAATCTGAAACGAAACCTTCATAACTATCACGCAAGGTATTAACGGATTCAGTGAATATATCATCTTTTTTTTGCCAGGGGTCGCCTTTGCCTAAAACTTGTGATCCCTTGCACAGCGCCATTTACAAAAGCATTTTAAGAATTAGACGATCGTTTAATATAAAACAAATAAATGTTATTCGTTTGTTCATTCTGGAAAAGAAACCATTAAAACCACGGCAATAAATAAGTGGTTAATCACATTCAATAAAAGAAACCATTAAAACCATAGAGGCCATTAAAACTTCGGTTTTAATATGCCGTTCCTCACATAAAGCCCGCGTTGACAACTTTAAGCTTAATGCACAAATAACCAAGAGGCTTAATGAGATGAGCACTACTGACGATTCTTTCTCTGTAACGCACGATCCGATAGATACTCAGCGGCCGACGCTTAAAGAGCGCTGGTGGCACATTATGGATACCTGGAAAGTGGGGATTATCCCGCTGCCGCTTTTTGTATTAGCCGGCGCGTTGATTGCTATCGACTGCCTGGGCGGCAAGCTGCCAAGCGACATTGTGGTGATGGTGGCGACGCTGGCCTTCTTCGGCTTCGCCTGTGGCGAGTTCGGTAAGCGTCTGCCGATTGTTGGCAAGCTCGGCGCGGCGGCGATTTGCGCCACCTTCATCCCGTCAGCGATGGTTTACTACGGCCTGCTGCCTGACGTGGTCGTGGAGTCCACCACCAAGTTCTACAAATCTACCAACATCCTCTATCTGTATATCTGCTGCATTATTGTCGGCAGCATCATGAGTATGAATCGCACGGTGCTGATTCAGGGCTTCCTGCGCATTTTCTTCCCGATGCTGTGCGGCGAAATCGTCGGCATGATTGTCGGAATGGGCGTGGGCATGGCGCTCGGTCTTGAACCCTTCCAGATCTTCTTCTTTATCATTCTGCCGATTATGGCCGGTGGCGTTGGTGAGGGCGCTATTCCGCTCTCTATCGGATATGCCACGTTGCTGCATATGGATCAGGGCGTTGCGCTCGGTCGCGTGCTGCCGATGGTCATGCTCGGAGGCTTAACCGCCATCATCATCTCCGGCTGCCTGAACCAGCTCGGCAAACGCTACCCGCATCTGACCGGCGAAGGCCAGCTGATGCCAAACCGTGCTAATGCTGATACCACGGCTTCCCAACCGGCGTTCTCCGGTAAAGCGGACGTGACCACCATTGCCTCCGGCGCGTTGCTGGCCGTGCTGCTCTACATGCTGGGTATGCTTGGTCACAAGCTGATTGGCCTGCCAGCACCGGTCGGCATGCTGTTTGTGGCCGTGCTGGTCAAACTGTGCAACGGCGCTTCTCCCCGTCTGCTCGAAGGTTCGCAGGTGGTTTACAAATTCTTCCAGACCTCCGTCACCTATCCGATTCTGTTCGCCGTTGGCGTGGCGATTACGCCGTGGCAGGAACTGGTCAATGCGTTCACCGTCAGCAACCTGCTGGTGATTATCAGCACCGTCTCTGCACTGGTGGCAACCGGATTCTTCGTCGGTAAAAAGATCGGGATGCACCCGATTGATGTCGCCATCGTCTCTTGCTGTCAGAGCGGACAGGGCGGAACCGGCGACGTGGCGATCCTGACCGCAGGTAACCGCATGAGCCTGATGCCATTCGCTCAGATTGCGACGCGTATTGGCGGGGCAATCAACGTCTCTATCTCGCTGCTGATTCTGGGCAACTTCCTCGTTTAAGTTTTCAGGAAAGAACAATGAAACTCGCAAGCTTTATTTATAAAGGTCAACGCAGCTACGGCATCGTGAAGGCCGAGGGTGTGGTGAATTTAGGTCGCCGTTTGGGTGACCGCTACAGCGACCTTAAAGCGCTGTTACAGGGCAACGGCATGGCAGAAGCCACGCGTTATCTCAACGATGCCGTTGACGTACCGATGGATGCGATCACCTTTTTACCGGTGATCGAGCATCCAGAAAAAATCCTCTGCGTAGGCATGAACTACGCCGAAAAACGCCAGGAGTTCGATCAGCATAATCCGGCCCCAACTTTGTTTGTCCGCTTCCCGGACTCTCAGACCGGACACAACTCCCCGGTGCTGAAACCGCGTCACTCCAGTGAATTCGATTACGAAGGCGAACTGGCGGTGATCATCGGTAAAGGCGGGGAAAACATCAGCCGGGAAGACGCTCTGCGCCATGTGGCGGGTTACAGCTGTTACATGGATGGCTCAGCGCGTGACTGGCAGCATACCTGGTTTACCGCAGGCAAAAACTGGCGACAAACCGGCGCGTTTGGTCCGTGGATGGCGACCGCTGATGAAATCCCCGATCCGCACACGCTTGCGATTCGTACCTGGCTGAATGGCCGCATGGTGCAGGAAGACAACACCAGCAGCATGATCCACAAAGTCGCGGAGTTGATCGAATACATCAGCACGTTTACGCGCTTAAGTCCGGGCGATGTGATCATCACCGGATCGCCTGGCGGCGTGGGTAAAAAACGCAATCCGCCGCTGTTCATGCAAGAGGGCGATCGCATTGAAGTGGAGATCGAAAATATCGGTCATCTGAGCAATGTGATCATGGAAGCGCCAGCACAGTTGCTGACGGCTGCGCACTAGGTAAGACGCCATGGACAGACACTCCGCCATCGATTTCCGCCTGACCGACGTGGCGCAACATCCGGAACGCTTAAGCCAGATTCGCTATCTGCTGGCGGACAGCGGCCTGGGCTGGACAACGACATCAGCCTGTTTGTGGAGGCGTGGTCCGGTACGCAACTGGTGGGATGTGCGGGTCTCGCCGCAAACGTCATCAAATGCGTGGCCGTCGATGAGCAGCTGCGTGGCGCGAATTTGAGCGCGCGCCTGCTGGCTGAAGTGGAGAATGCCGCGCTCGCGCGCGGCCATTTCCACCTCTTTCTGTGTACGCGTCCGTGCAACAAAGAGCGCTTTGCCCGGAGTGGTTTTTGGCCGATTGCTCAAAGCGGAAATAACGCGGTCCTGCTGGAAAATACCCCGCAGGGGATTGAGCGCTACTGCCGCTCGCTGCGTGGCCTGCAGAAACGGGGTGAGAAGATTGGCGCGATTGTGATGAACGCCAACCCCTTCACCCTCGGGCATCGTCATCTGGTGGAGCAGGCGGCTCAGCAGTGCGACTGGCTGCATCTGTTTGTGGTACGCGAAGACGCGTCATTCTTCTCGTTTCGCGATCGTCTGAAGATGGTGCGCGCAGGAGTGGCCCATCTGTCGAACGTATCCGTTCATGAAGGATCGCAATACATCATCTCGCGCGCCACTTTCCCGGCCTATTTCCTCAAAGAGAGCGGCAAAGTGCAGCAGGCGTGGAGTGAAATCGACGTGCTGATTTTCCGTGATTTTATCGCGCCCGCGCTGGGGATTACCCATCGGTTTATCGGATCAGAACCGTTTTGCGATATCACTCGCCAGTACAACCAGACGCTGCATCAGCTGCTCACTCCGCAGATTGAAGTGGTGGAAATGCCGCGCATTAAGGCCACCGGAAATGCTATTTCGGCATCGGAAGTGCGCCGTTTACTCAAGACACAGCAGTTTTACCGCATTCGGGAGATTGTCCCGGAGTCCACTTTCGCGCATCTCGAAGCGCACTACAGCGCACGTGCGGAAGTCGCATAACTATCAGGAATTTATCATGAAAATTGTAAGGGAGGCGCTGGCCGGAACGCAGGAGTCCAGCGACCTGATGGTGAAAATCGCCCCCGCCGACGGCGAGCTGGAGATTGTCATCCACAGTGAAGTGATTAAGCAGTTTGGCGATCAGATTCGCCAGGTGGTCAATGAAACGCTGCACGCGCTGGAGGTGCGTCAGGGTTTGATCATCGTTGAAGATAAAGGGGCGCTCGACTGTGTGATCCGCGCCCGCCTGCAAAGCGCGGTTCTGCGCGCGGCTGAAGCACAGCCTATCGACTGGAGCAAAATGTCATGAACAAACTCCGTCGCAGTATGCTGTTCCTGCCTGGCGCGAACGCCGCCATGCTTTCGACCGCATTTATCTATCGTCCTGACTCCATCATGTTTGACCTCGAAGACGCCGTCGCGCTGCGCGAGAAAGATACCGCGCGTCTGCTGGTGTTCCACGCTCTGCAGCATCCGATGTATCGGGATATCGAAACCGTGGTACGCATTAACCCTCTGAGCACGCCGTTTGGTCTGCTGGATCTTGAAGCCGCCGTCCAGGGTGGCGCGGATGTGATACGTCTGCCAAAAACCGATACGCCGGAAGATATCCATGAACTGGAAGGCCATCTGGAGCGCATCGAACGCGAGTGCGGTCGCGAGGTGGGCACAACCCGCGTGATGGCAGCCATTGAATCGGCGATTGGCGTTATCAACGCCGTGGCAATTGCCCGCAGCACGCCGCGTCTGATCGGCATCGCGCTGGCGGGTTTTGATTATGTGATGGATATGCAAACCGAACGCGGCGACGGTACCGAGCTCTTTTACGCTCGCTGCGCCGTGCTGCATGCCGCACGCGCGGCGGGCATCGACGCGTTTGACGTGGTGTGGTCAGACGTCAACGACGAAGCGGGATTCCTGCGCGAAGTCGAACTGATCCGCAAGATGGGCTTTAACGGCAAATCACTGATCAACCCGCGCCAGATCGATCTGCTGCATAACGCTTACGCACCAACCCAGCAGGAAGTGGATCACGCTATGCGGGTGATCGAAGCGGCAGAAGAGGGCGCGCGCAACGGCCTGGGCGTCGTGTCGCTCAACGGCAAAATGGTGGATGCCCCGATTATTGACCATGCCCAGAGAGTGCTGGAACGTGCAGCGGCCTCCGGCGTGCGTCGCTAAGGATGACAAATGAATCAGACTGAACTTCTCCATGTGAATTTCCCCCATCTCAGGGGCTTAACACCGTTTGATAAGGCCCACAGCGCAACGCCCTGGCTGGCTGACGTCGAAGCAAAGCATCAGCGTAAGCTGTGCGATTCCGTAGAGGACGCGGTGAAACGCTGCGGATTGCAGGACGGATGACGATTTCGTTCCATCATGCGTTTCGCGAAGGCGATCGGGTGATCAATAGCGTGGTCGCGCTGCTGGCAAAAATGGGTTTTAAAAATCTCACGTTGGCTTCCAGCTCCTTGATGACCTGCAACGACGCGCTGATCGAGCACATCGAAAGCGGCGTGATTACTCGTATTTATACCTCCGGGATGCGCGGCAAACTGGCGGATGCCATTTCTCACGGTCTGATGGACGAGCCGGTGCAAATTCACTCTCACGGCGGGCGCGTGAAGCTGCTGCAGGACGGTGAGCTGAACATCGACGTGGCATTTCTTGGCGTGCCGTGTAGCGATGAGTTTGGCAATGCCAATGGGACACACGGGAAATCCAGCTGCGGATCGCTGGGCTATGCGATGGTTGATGCGCAGTTTGCCCGTAAAGTGGTGCTGCTCACCGAAGAGATCGTGCCGTTCCCGAATATGCCCGCCAGCATCGTGCAGGATCGGGTGGACTATATCGTGCAGGTCGACAGCGTCGGCGATCCGGCGAAAATCAGCGTCGGCGCGGCGCGCGTCACCAGCAACCCGCGCGAGCTGATGATCGCCCGCTTTGCGGCGGACGTGATTGAACACTCGGGTTATTTCAAACCCGGCTTCTCGATGCAGACCGGTTCGGGCGCAGCGGCGACCGCCTGCACGCGCTTTATGGGCGAGAAAATGGAACGCTGCGGCGTGACCGCGCGTTTGCGCTGGGCGGCATTACCGGCAGCCTGGTCGATCTGCATGAAAAAGGGTTAATTGAAAAGCTGCTCGATACCCAGTGCTTTGACGGTCAGGCGGCGGCTTCGCTGGCGTGTAATCCAAATCACGTTGAGATTTCGACAAACGTTTATGCTAATCCCGGCAGCAAAGCGGCAAGCTGCGATCAGCTCGACGTGGTGATTTTAAGCGCGCTCGAAATCGACACGGATTTCAACGTGAACGTGATTACCGGTTCAGACGGTGTCATGCGTGGGGCGTCTGGCGGCCACTGTGACGTGGCCGCTGCCGCAAATCTCACGATTGTTGTTGCGCCGCTTTTACGCAGCCGCATTCCAACGGTCGTCAAACGCGTCACCACGCGCTTAACGCCGGGCGAGAGCATTGATGTGCTGGTGACTGACCACGGCATCGCGGTGAATCCGGCGCGCCCGGAAATCCGCGAACGGCTCGAAGCCGCAGGGTTAAAAATCGTTGATATCGAAGCGCTCTACGCACGGGCGATTTCGTTGACCGGCGAGCCGAAACCTATCGAATTTACCGATAAAATCGTCGGCGTGATCCGCTACCGTGACGGCAGCGTGATCGACACCGTCCGACAGGTGAAGGAGTAACATCATGACGATAGCGACACCCGTGCGTGCGGGTGTCAGCCTCGACGCGCTGCTGGCGGCAAAAGAAAACCGCGCGGCGCGACAGGCTGACTGGCTCACGCACTACCAACAACCGGTCATTTCCCTCACGTTAGTTACGCCGGGGGAAGTGAAAGACAGCCTGCGCTATCGCAACAGTATGGGCGTGGCGTTGCAGATGTGCGATCAGCTGCTGTGGGAACACCGCTGGCAGGTCCTCGACCGCCAGGTGCTGTGGCTGCCTACCGGGCCAGAAGCGCTGTGGTGCGTGGCCCATCAGGCACCGGAAATCAAAGCCCACTGCGCACAGCTGGAGCAGAGTCACCCGCTCGGCCGACTCTGGATATCGATGTGATTTGCCCGACGGACGGGCATGTCGGGCGGCAATCGCTGGGTTCACATATGCGTCGCTGCCTGATCTGCGATGAACCGGCGCACGCCTGCTCACGTTCGCGTCAGCATCCGGTTGAACAGGTCGTGGCTCGCGTGGAGAAGATGATTGATGACTGGTTTGCTCGCGACTAAACCGCGCTGCGTCAGCGTGCCGGAGCTGGCTGAAGAGGCGCTCTGGCACGAACTTGAATTAACGCCCAAGCCGGGGCTGGTGGATAAGCTCAATAGCGGCGCGCATCGCGATATGGATCACGCGCTGTTTGTCCGCAGCATCAAGGCGATTGCCCCCTGGTTTGTACGTTTTGCCGAACTGGGGAGCGAACATGCGGAGAAAGCTGCAGCAGAGCAGCTACGTCTGATTCGCCCAATGGGCATCGCGTGCGAGCAGGCGATGTATGCCGCAACGGGCGGGGTAAATACGCATAAAGGCGGGATTTTCTCGCTGGGTTTGCTCTGTTTCACTGCCGGACGCGTGCGAAATGCGACGGCCGACACGCTGTGTTGTGAGATCGGTAACATTTGTCGTGGGCTGGTTGAGCGTGAACTTGCAGGCCGCAGCGGTATGTCGACGGCAGGCGAGCGGCAATATCAGCAGTTTGGTCTGACCGGCGCACGCGGCGAAGCGGAGAGCGGGTTCGCGACGGTGCGCAACGTACTGACGCAGTGGCAGGACGGCTCGCTTCACGAGCTGCTTCTGCGTCTGATGGCGGTTAATCAGGATAGCAATCTGGTGTCGCGCGGCGGAATGGACGGGCTGCGCTATGTGCAGAATTATGCACGGAATTTACTGACTCACGGTTGGGATAGCGAGGCGTTGATCGAGATGGATCAGGCGTTCATTACGCGGAATTTAAGTCCAGGTGGCAGTGCGGATTTGCTGTCAGTGGGATGGGTGTTAGGAGCAATGTCCCTCTCCCGTTAAGGAGAGGGATTTGAGCACGTTTAGTGCGCGATAGGCTGTGCACCCGTCGGAACGCGAACGTGTTTGTACTTGAACAAGGCAATGAAGGCAAAGAACAGCACCAGCGAGTAACCCGCGAAGATCAGCCACACTGGCTGCCAGTCGGTGATACCGTTAGTGGTGTAGGCTTCAACCACTTTTCCGCTCACCACGCCGCCAAGAATACAGCCGAAACCGTTGGTCATCATCAGGAACATACCCTGAGCACTGGCGCGGATTTCAGGCTTCACTTCTTTTTCGACAAACACCGAACCCGAGATGTTGAAGAAGTCGAAGGCGCAACCGTAAACAATCATCGACAGAACCAGCAGCACGGTACCGAATGCGCTTGGATCGCCATAGGCGAACAGACCGAAGCGCAGCATCCACGCGAAGATACTGATCAGCATAACGTTTTTGATGCCGTAACGGCTCAGGAAGAACGGAATGGTCAGGATAAACAGGGTTTCAGAAATCTGCGAAATCGACATCATCACCGAAGCGTGTTCAACGATAAAGCTGCCTGAGAACAGCGGATTGTTATCGAAGCTGTGCAGGAAGGTGTTGCCGAACATGTTGGTGATTTGCAGCTCTGCGCCCAGCAGCATGGAGAAGATAAAGAAGACCGCCATGCGTTTGTTTTTGAACAGCGCGAACGCGTCCAGACCGAGCATTGAGCTCCAGCTCTGCTGTTTCTGCTGGTTCGAGACCGGCACGTGCGGCAGCGTCAGGGTAAACAGCGCCAGCACCACAGACAGCGCAGCACCGATGTAAAGCTGCATATGGCTCAGTTCAAAGCCTGCGAAGCTCACGCCCCACATCGCCATGATAAAGCCGATAGTGCCCCAGATACGGATTGGTGGGAAATCCGTCACGATATCCATGCCCGCAGATTTGATGCGGTGGTAGGAGATGGTGTTGATCAAGCCAAGCGTTGGCATGTAGGCCAGCGAGTTGAGCAAGATAACCATAAACATCGCGCCAGGCGTGGTGACGCCGGCCGCCATAAACAGCGTACCTGCACCGACCAGGTGGCAAATCGCATAAAGCCATTTGGCGCTGATCCATTTATCCGCCACGATGCCCAACAGCGTTGGCATAAATACCGCCGCAATACCGAGCGAGCTGTATACCGCGCCAATAGACGCACCATCAAACTTCAGCGTCACAAACATGTAGGAGCCAAGCGTGGTTAGCCAGCTCCCCCACAGACAGAACTGCAGAAACGACAAGATTTTAAGCTGCAGCTTAAGGTTCATGTTACTTTCCTCACAATTGAGCGGGAGATATGTTGTTTTGTAAACATTCAGGGGTTTAATTTGATGCAATTCTACCAGCAGGGAACAATATGTTTTGTTACCTCCCGCAAAAAAATGCAATCCACATTAATTTGCAGTTTGGATTGTGATGCAAATAACATTTTCGTATGGATGGCGTGTGCGGTTTGATGCCCTCACCCTAACCCTCTCCCACAGGGAGAGGGAATCGGACCCCCGTTTCTCGCCCAGGGAGAGGGAATCGGACCCCGTTTCTCGCCCAAGGAGGGGGAATCGGACCCCGTTTCACGCCCAAGGAGGGGGATCGGACCCCGTTTCTCGCCCAAGGAGGGGGAATCGGACCCCCGTTTCTCGCGCAGGGGGAGGGCATCTGGGCAACCCTCTCCGCGTGCGAGAGGGTTGGGTGACAGGACTAGCGGCGGCGGTAGTTCTTTTGCGCGGTATTCACTTTGTACAGATAGCGGCGGGATTCCCCAGACGGGTGGCGGGTGGTCAGCGTCTGGTAAACATCGCCCGGTGCCATGCTGTTAATGATGTTCGCGGCCTGCACTTTGTCGCTTGAGAACACGCGCAACACGCTGCCTGCGCCGCCGTTGTAAGCGGTAATCACTGCGTAACGACGTGACGTCGGGTTATCAATCCCGCCCAGATAGACATTGTTCAGCATCGCCAGATAAGCCGTGCCGGTATCAATGTTGCTCTGAGGATCGAACAAATAGCTGCGGCTCGGTGTGCCGGATTTGCCCTGCGAGCGGAATACGTCTTTCCCCGCGCTGTGTTGAACAACCTGCATGAGCCCTAACGCGTCGGAACGGCTGACGGCATACGGGTTGAAGGAGGATTCGGTTTGCATAATCGCCAGGATCAAGGATTCATCAACACCATATTTCCGCGAAGCCTGACGCACCATGCCAACGTATTTATGCGCACGCTTGTCGAGGTGGTTTGGTACCAGATTGATGGTGACGCTGTAGATGATTTTCAGGCCGTTGGCACGGCTCTTGAGGCGCGTTTGCAGCAGATAATCCGCAAACGTAGTGGCGCGTCCTTCCCAACGAATGGGCTGGCCGGTCTGATCGACGACCTGACCGTACAGGTACGGTTCTTTGGAGATGGTCACATCGTCGGCGTCTGAATAGAGGTCAATCGAGCCGGGATCGTCACCCATCAGCAGGGTTTTCACGATCGCCTGACGCAAATGCGCGGCCGGTTCGGTACCCGCGATGGTTTCGATCGTTATCGTACCGTCATCAAAGTTGATGTGGCTTCGGGTCTGGTAAGTGTCGGTATATTTAACGTAGTCCTTGGGTCCCGCGATCAGAACTTCGTTAAAACCCCAAATGTTTTCGATGTTATGGGCAAACTGCCCCATCAGAATGTCAAAACCGTTTGTGTCCTTTACCCAGGCTTCGTTATAGCTATCGCCTTTTTTACTGGAACAAGACACAAGCAACGGCGCAACAAGGGCTAGCGCTAATAATTTTTTCATCATTCCGGGACTGCGTGTTGTGTTTGCTAGAACGGCGGGGTTGTCCCCGCACGCTGTTATTTTTCTGGTGGCGTGTAGCCTTCGATGTGGACGTCTTTCCCTTCGAACAAGAAATTCACCATTTCTGCTTCAAGCAGTTTGCGGTGATCCGGGTTCATCATCGTGAGTTTTTTCTCGTTGATGAGCATGGTCTGTTTCTGCTGCCACTGCGCCCAGGCTTCTTTAGAGATCTCGTTAAAGATGCGTTTTCCCAAATCGCCCGGATAGAGCTGAAAGTCTTGCCCTTCAGCGTCGCGCTGCAGATAGGTACAAAAAATTGTTCTGGCCATACTCATTCCTCTTGATGTTTCCAAAGCTAAACCACTGCTCCGGCACGTAATTGTTGTAACAGGCGCTCCACCGGAGCGGCCAGCCCGACCGATGGCGGTTGCGCTAAGTTATACCAGAGACCCGTTCCTTCATCCATGCATGAGGCGAATGAGGACACGGGAAGCCACATTGGCACAATATCTAAATGAAAATGGCTAAAGGTGTGGCGAAATGCGTTAAGTTGCGTGAGATTATCGGCGCTAATGCCACGTTCTGCCAGCCAACGACGCAGCCCTTCTTCGGTTTCGAACTGTGGGAAACAGAATAATCCGCCCCACAAACCGCTCGGCGGACGCTGGGCCAGATAGGCATCATCATTATGCTGCATCAGCAACATATACCCGGTGCGCTCAGGAAGGATCTGCTTGGGTTTTTTACCCGGATATTGTGCCCATGAATGATTCGCATAGGCCACGCAGAGATTATTAACCGGACAAAGCTCGCACTTCGGTTTTGAGCGCGTGCACACGATAGCGCCCAAATCCATCATCGCCTGGTTAAAACGCTCAACCCCTTTCGCCGGGGTGACGGCTTCGCTGATTTCCCATAAACGCTTTTCGACCTCTTTTTTACCCGGCCAGCCATCCACCGCATAACAGCGAGCCAGCACGCGTTTCACGTTGCCGTCGAGAATCGGAAAATGTTTGCCGAGTGCAAGGGACAGCACAGCGCCAGCCGTGGATCGCCCAACGCCGGGCAGCGCTGCCACGTCTTCAAACGTTTCAGGAAATTTACCCTGATGCGTCGTTGCCACCTGTTGCGCGGCTTTGTGCAGATTGCGCGCGCGGGCGTAATAGCCAAGCCCCGTCCACAGGTGCAGCACTTCGTCTAAGGGGGCATTGGCGAGATCGGTGATTGTCGGGAAGCGCGTCATAAAGCGCTCAAAATAGGGGATAACCGTCGCGACCTGCGTTTGTTGCAACATCACCTCAGAGAGCCATACTTTGTACGGCGTTTTTTCAATTTGCCAGGGCAGGGTTTTACGCCCGTATTTGTCGTACCAGTCCAGCACCTGGGCTGAAAATTGAGAGGCATGCATGGTCATTGATTCACCTTATTTGGGACGCAGATTGCAGCACAGCGCCCTTCGACTGTAAACCGGATCTTTCCCATGCTTGCATACAAGGCTTAACTTTGGATAATGCCCGTTTCCCGAACACTCTCACAAGCAGACTACTCTTTTATGAAAAACGACGTCATTTCACCGGAATTTGATGAAAACGGTCGCCCGCTGCGCCGTATTCGCAGCTTTGTCCGCCGCCAGGGGCGCCTGACAAAAGGGCAGCAACACGCGCTGGATAACTACTGGCCGGTGATGGGCGTTGAGTTCAGCGAACAGCCTGTCGACTTCGCCGAGCTGTTTGGTCGCAACGGACCGATTACCCTGGAGATTGGTTTTGGCATGGGCACGTCGCTGGTGACCATGGCGAAAGCGCGTCCGGAGCAAAACTTCCTGGGTATTGAGGTTCACTCCCCGGGCGTGGGTGCGTGCCTGGCAACGGCGCATGAAGAGGGCATCGAGAACCTGCGCGTGATGTGCCACGACGCGGTCGAAGTGCTGCACAAAATGATTCCTGACAATTCTTTGAACATGGTTCAGCTCTTTTTCCCTGACCCATGGCACAAAGCACGTCATAATAAACGCCGCATCGTTCAGGCAGAATTTGCTGAGCTTGTGAAAAGTAAGCTAAAACTCGGCGGCGTCTTTCACATGGCGACCGACTGGGAGCCGTATGCGGAACATATGCTGGAAGTTATGTCGTCTCTGGATGGGTACAAAAACCTGTCTGAGAATAACGATTATGTACCGCGCCCGGATTCACGTCCGGTGACAAAATTTGAACAGCGTGGCCATCGTCTTGGTCACGGTGTATGGGACTTAATGTTCGAGAGGGTGAAATAATGGCAAACCGTAGCCGTCGTCTGCGTAAAAAGATGCACATCGAAGAATTCCAGGAAGTTGGCTTTTCTGTCGCGTGGCGTTTCCCGGAAGGCACCAGTGTAGAAACGATTGATAAGGAAGTTGACGCCTTTATCGATGAAGTCATCGAGCCAAATAAACTGGCGTTTGATGGCAGTGGCTACCTGTCGTGGGAAGGACTGATCTGCAAGCAAGAAATCGGTAAATGCACCGAAGAGCAGCAGGCACTTGTACGTAAATGGCTGGAAGACCGCAAATTCGAAGAGGTACGCGTCAGCGAACTTTTCGATATTTGGTGGGACTAACTAGCAAAGGGCCGGCACATGCCGGCCCGTTTTGTCTTGAGGGATTGATATGATGCACAAAACGCTGCTGGCTGTGGCACTGATGACAACCGCGTTGACGGCGCATGCGGAATACAAATGTGAAGTCACACCGCGCGACGATGTGATCCTGAATCCGCAAACCGTCCAGGTGAAAGGCGAAAACGGCAATCTGGTCATCACGCCTGATGGCAATGTGATGTTTAACGGCAAACAATATACCCTGAGCGCGGCACAGCGCGAGCAGGCAAAAGATTATCAGGCCGATCTCCGCGCCGCGCTTCCGTGGATTGACGAAGGTGCGCTTACCCGTGTAGAGAAAGGGCGCGTGGCGCTGGATAAGATCATCGCGAAAGAAGTGGGGGAGAATAGCAATATGCGCTCTCGCCTGACCAAGCTGGACGCGCAGCTGAAAGAACAGATGAACCGCATTCTTGAGCATCGTACCGATGGCCTGACGTTCCACTACAAGGCTATCGATCAGGTGCGTGCCGACGGACAAAACCTGGTAAATCAGGCGATGGGCGGTATCCTGCAGGACAGCATCAATGAGATGGGGGCGAAAGCCGTTCTGAAAGGCGGTGGTAACCCGCTGCAGGGCGTTTTAGGTAGCCTTGGTGGTCTGCAAACCTCCATTCAAAATGAGTGGAAAAATCAGGAAGCCGATTTCCAAAAGTTTGGCAAAGACGTGTGTAAGCGCGTGGTAACACTTGAAGATAGCCGGAAGGCGCTGGTGGGATCGCTGAAGTAAGATTTCTGCGCGCGTGGCCCCTCACCCCGGCCCTCTCCCCAATGGAGAGGGAGAAAAGTTTACCACTTCTACGCGAAAGAGTGGGTGAATGCGTTCCCACCTTCCAGCAGAAGAGATGACGAAAGCGTTCCCTCTCTCCCACAGGGATAGGACGAAATCGTTCCCTCTCCCTGTGGGAGAGGGTTAGGGTGAGGGCATCAGGCATTGAAGGTGCTCAAGAATAACGCTTAGCACACCCTCTTCATTCGATCTGAACTCGTTATTCCAGAACCGAATCACTTTCCAGCCATTGTCATTCAAAAATGCCGATCTGCGTTGATCATACGCAACGTCATCCTGATGCTGACCCCCATCCAGTTCCACTATCAGGCGCGCTTTAAAACAGGCGAAATCCACGATATATGCCCCAATCGGCATTTGGCGGCGAAACGTATAGCCAAAGAAGTGGCGATCTCTGAGCAAATACCAGAGGCGTGATTCCTCAGGTGTCATTTCAATGCGGAGTTGTTTTAATTTTTCCATCCCCACACTCTGCCAGCCTTTCGGTCAGCCAGCAGAGCGGGATGCAAAATCCTGAATCTGTCTTCAGGAATCGTCGGCGAGGAACAGCTCAAGAAGGGAGTTTAAGAACAGTTTCCCGTGTTCAGTAATCTGCCAGTACGTGTCGCACTCGGTCAGATACCCTTTCGCCAGCGCCTCATCAATCTGCGGACGAATAACGGATTCAGGCAGGCCCGTGTAACGCGCAAACTCTGCACGCGGTGCCGGTTCCAGCAAACGGAAACGGTTCATAAAGAACTCAAACGGTTTGTCTTCCACTTCCACATCATGCTGGCGTTCAAGGTAACGGCCTTCCATATATCCGCGCGGATGGCGCGTTTTGGCGGTGCGCAAAATGCGTCCGTCCGGGAAGGTGATTTTACCGTGTGCGCCACAGCCAATCCCCAAATAGTCGCCAAAGCGCCAGTAGTTGAGATTATGCTGGCACTGATAACCTGGTTTTGCATAGGCCGATGTTTCGTACTGCTGATACCCCGCCGCCGTCAGAATCTGATGCCCTTGTTCGAAAATATCCCACAGCGCATCGTCATCAGGCAGTTTCGGCGGACGTGAGCCAAACAGCGTATTAGGCTCAATGGTGAGCTGATACCAGGAGAGATGCGGCGGATTCAGCTCAATCGCCTGGCGCAAATCGTCAAGCGCCTCTTCCAGCGACTGATCCGGCAGGCCGTGCATCAAATCAAGATTAAAGCTCCGCAGCCCAAGACCGGTTGCCAGATGCGCTGCCCGCTTCGCTTCAGCTGACCCGTGAATGCGGCCCAGACGTTTAAGTTTTGGCTCGCTAAAGCTCTGCACACCGATGGAAATACGGTTGACCCCGGCACGTTGGTAATCGACAAAACGATCGGCCTCAACGGTGCCAGGATTCGCTTCCATGGTAATTTCTGCATCTGCTGCCAGATTCAGACGCGCACGCACGCCATCCAGCAGTGTCTGCATCGCCGGGCCAGAAAGCAGGCTCGGCGTCCCGCCACCAATGAAAATGGTCTTAACTTCACGTCCCTGTGCGTAAGATACGTCGGCATCCAGATCGCTTAACAGATGCTGAACGTAGTCGTCATGCGGCACTTCGCCTTTCAGCGCGTGTGAATTGAAATCGCAGTACGGGCATTTCTGCACGCACCAGGGGATATGAATATACAGACTCAGAGGTGGCAAATTAGCCATTACGTAATGCTTCCAGTAACAGTTTTAACGCGCGACCCCGGTGGGAAATCGCACTTTTTTCTTCGCGGGTTAGTTCCGCCGCGGTTTTGTCCTCAGACGGGACAAAGAAAATGGGGTCATAGCCAAAGCCGCCGCTGCCAGCAGACTCGCGAGCAATCACGCCCGGCCAGCTTCCGTGGCAGACAATCGGTGTTGGGTCTTCGGCATGACGCATATACACCAGCACACAGTGAAACTGCGCCTGACGCTGCGCATCCGGTACATCTTTTAGCGTTTCGAGCAGTTTTTCCAGATTCTGCTGGTCAGTCGCATCAACGCCGGAATAGCGTGCGGAATAAATACCCGGTGCGCCGCCCAGGGCATCAACCGCCAGACCAGAGTCATCGGCGATAGCGGGCAGGCCCGTCACCTGCGCGGCATGGCGTGCTTTCAGAATCGCATTTTCGATAAAGGTCAGACCGGTCTCTTCCGCGGAATCCACGCCCAACTCGGTTTGCGCCACGACGTCCAGGCCAAAATCATTTAATAGCGAGGCCAGCTCGCGCACTTTACCGGCGTTACCGGTAGCGAGAACAACTTTCTGCATGGTGTTTCCTACTCTGTCAGTGCCGCGACTTCCGTCGGGATGTTTTGCGGATTAAGGATTTTTACCTGTTTATGGCGTCCCAGCTCACCCTTTTCAATAATGACCTGACTTTTGGCGACGCGAAACTGTTTAGCCAGATATTTGGTTAAATGCGCGTTAGCCTGACCGTCAACGGGTGGGGCGGTAATGGCGACTTTTAGCTCGTCGCCATGCAATCCAACAATACTGTCACGGCTGGCTTTAGGCTGAATATACAGCCGTAAAACCAGCCCATCGGGACAAGTGCTCACAGCACTCATAGCGCCATCCACAGCCCCGGCAGCAGCATATTGCCTGTTGACTGTAACAGCTCAGCGATACCCATGTTCAGCACATAAAGCAGCAGCACCAGGATCATCGGTGAAAAATCGATACCGCCCATAGAAGGCAATAAATTACGGATCGGACGCAGCAACGGTTCGGTCAACTGAATCATCGCGTATTCAACCGGGCTGCGACCACGGCTTACCCAACTCATGACGGCCATCACCAGCAGCACCCAGAAGATCAGCAGACCAATGGTTTTCACCAGAATGAGCACCGCTGCGATCCAGATGATGGGCTGGAACGTGATCACCATAAACAGCACAATGGCTTTGATGACGCTGAGAATAAACGCCACCAGCATTGAGGCGCTATCAATTGGCCCCATCGGTGGGATGATACGACGCAGCGGGCCAATGACAGGTTGCGTAATTTTCACCACAAACTGCGAGAATGGATTGTAAAAATCACAACGGGCCCACTGCATCCAGACGCGTAACAGCAGCGCCATCGTGTACAGTTCAATGACCGTTGAGAGCAGGAAAGTCAACGTCTTCATGGCGTTCCTCAGGTTTCCTTATTATTGGGTGTAATCGCGCGCACCGAAAATTGCTGTGCCGATGCGCACCATCGTGCTGCCAGCCGCGATTGCGGCCTCCATATCGTCCGACATGCCCAGTGAAAGCGTGTCTACGGTAACGTAGCGTGCTTTAAGCGCTTCAAATGCTACAGCCATTTGCTGTGCCACGGCAAACTGCCTTTCATACTCTGTTTCTGGGGCGGGGATCGCCATCAGTCCCCGCAGGCGTAGACCCGGGAGTTCCGCGACCTGGGCGGCCAGCGCGTCAAGCTCAGCAAGCGTAATGCCTGACTTGCTGTTTTCGTCACTAATATTTATTTGAATCAATACGTTCAGTGGCGCTTTGCCAGCCGGACGCTGTTCACTTAAACGCGTGGCGATACGCAGACGATCGACGGTATGGCACCAGTCAAAATGCTCTGCCACCAGACGACTTTTGTTCGACTGCAAGGGACCAATAAAGTGCCATTGTAGACCCGTCATTCCTGTTTCCTGAAAATGACGAATTTTGTCCACACCCTCCTGAACGTAGTTTTCACCAAACTCACGTTGCCCTGCGGCAATAGCTTCTGCGATGGCGCTCGCAGGCTTGGTTTTACTGACTGCAAGCAGCGAAACTTCTTCTGAAGCACGGCCGCAACGTGTTGCTGCGGCTGAGATTTTCTCCCTGACCTGTGCCAGGTTATGCGCAATGTCGTTCATTTTCCGGGGAGTGTCGTATGGATATGGAAGAAATTGTGGCCCTTAGTGTAAAGCATAATGTCTCGGATCTACACCTGTGCAGCAATTCACCACCGCGCTGGCGTCGTTTGGGTCATCTTGAATCTGCACCTTTCCCGCCCCGGATGTTCAGCTGCTCCTTAAAGCCTGGCTCAACGACGAGCAGGAGGGGGCATGGTGGGCGAATGGGCAGGTGGATTTCGCCGTATCGATGAACAGCGGGCAACGCTTGCGCGCCAGCGCGTTTAACCATATTCATGGCACCTCGATAACGCTCAGATTGTTGCCAGTGACCTGTCCAACGCTGTCAGAGCTTACGGCGCCTAAAGTCATCCCCGATCTACTTTCCAGTGACAACGGGTTGATTCTGGTCACCGGCGCCACAGGCAGCGGAAAATCCACCACGCTGGCGGCGATGGTGGATCATCTCAATAGCCATTGCGAGGGTCATATTCTTACTCTTGAAGATCCGGTGGAGTTTATTTATCAAAGCAATCGCTGTCTGATTCAACAGCGAGAAATTGGCCTGCACTGTCCCTCCTTTTCTCAGGCGCTACGTGCGGCATTACGTGAAGATCCCGACGTCATTTTGCTGGGCGAGTTGCGGGATAGCGAAACGATCCGCCTCGCGCTAACGGCCGCAGAAACCGGGCATCTGGTATTGGCGACGCTGCATACCCGAGGTGCGTCTCAGGCCATCGAACGGCTGGTGGATACTTTTCCTGCCGAGGAAAAAGATCCTGTAAGAAACCAGCTGGCGGGGAGCTTGCGCGCGGTACTGGCGCAAAAGCTTGAGCGCGATGCGCAGGGCGGGCGAGTGGCGCTTTTCGAAATGCTGGTGAACACGCCTGCATCCGCGAATCTCATTCGTGAGGGGAAAACCTGGCAACTGCCCGGCATCATTCAAACCGGGCAGCAGGCAGGGATGCAAAACTTTGACCAAAGCCTGGCCGAACGCAAGGCGCAGGGACGGCTCTAGCGCACGTTGAGCGCATAGACGGCGGGGCGTGCGCCCGCAGTGCCAAGGATCTCCAGGGTGATCGTTTTTGCGGTAAGAGGGGTGATGAAGCGATGTTCACAGACGGCGTGATGATTATGTTCAACGTAGGCAATCAGATTGCCATCAGCCCACAGCCGATACTGCGTAATGCAATGCGGGGTGATGGCCTGGTGATGGCCCATCTGCACCGTCTCCATCGCATTGTCGAAGTCATTATCCTGGATAAGTGTCAGAGACTGGATACGTTGTGGGGTTTCCCATGTCCAGACGACCCGTGGGGCAGGGTCATTGTCGGCGGGGATCCACGCGTTGGTTTGCTGCTCAGGGCGCAGACGGCCATTAAGCAGGTTATCAGGCACATAGCAGTGAAGCGGCGCATCCAGCTGCATGGCCGGGAAGATTTGATGCGGATGGCGGCGCGGCAGCCAGAAATCAAACTCTTCCACGCCGTAATCACCATCAGAAACCTGACGGGTCTGTTTTGCCACGCGTTTATTCAGGCTGTTAAACACGGTCATCAGGCCGGGCAAACGGGTTTCTGTGAGTGCAATATCAATCTCGTTGCAGGCATCGAAGATGACAAAAATGTATTGGTCGCGATCGCTGGTCCAGTCAAATGTGCAGCGGTATTCCTGTTCGCCATGGACGTCGATTGTCGTTGCGTCGTAATGGCATTCAGGCGTGAAGTTGCCTGCCTTTTCGCTACCGAACAGCGAAATTGTGAGGTGCCGTGGCATGCCGGCACGCAGACGAAACGTCATGGCAGGCAGCGTCTCGTCGCGTTTTATGGGCATCAGTATCGCCATCCGCGCCGCAAGCGGCAGCCATTCGCCGTTGGGTTCAAGCGAGGTCAGCACGTACTCACTACTGGTCGAGACCGTCGCGCCGAGTGCCGGATTGTCGAGCCACTGACGGGGGATATAACATCCGGTTTCCTGCAAATGCTGTTGAAGGTCACGAATACGATCGCGGTTAGCGAGCCTCTGAGGCGTCAGGTTATGCGTATGGCACAGCGCAGCGGCGCGACCAACGACTTCACCGAGCAGCCCGCAGGTACACATCACGCGGGCGCTGCCGAAGGCAACGTGCGAAGCAGAAATCAGTCTGCCTGTCAGGAACAGATTATCCAGCGAGCGGCTATACAGCGAGCGAAACGGGATGGTGTACGTGCCTTTGCTATGAAACTGTCGGCAGCCGTCGTGGGTGCTGTAAACACCGTCCGCCGGGTGCAGGTCAATCGACCAGCCGCCGTACGCAACCGCGTCATAGTGATCGCGCTGCTCGATGATGTCCTGCTGGCAAAGAATATGATCGCCGATAAAGCGACGGCTTTCTCGTTTCCCGGGGATGGCACCGACCCACTCAATCGTCAGATTTTCTGCATCCGGGAACTCGCCGGAGTTTTTAATATAATCCCAGACGCCCCAGACGATTTTCCACAACTCCCATTTGATCTCCTCACTCTGGTGGACGGTATCAAGACGTCCTCCCCACTCCAGCCACCACAGATCGCAGCCGTTAAGCGTCGAGGTCAAACGTTTATAGCGGGGGATCTCTGTGATGTCTTTGAGCGCAAACGAGGGGGCAACAAAGTTCACCGGCTCGGCGGTACGTTTGGTGTAGAAATAGATGGAGTGGCCAAGCTTATGCCCGAAGTGATCGCCGGGAGCCATTTTCTCACCCAGTTCATCAATCTCTTCTGCCCCTTCGCGATACTCCGCCCCAGCCAGAAAACCGAGCACGCCGTCCCCTGTCGCATCGCAAAACTGCGCGGCGCGCACCGTGTAAAAGGTTTCGTTGATGGCATTAAATGCGCTGACGGCAGTGATGCGCGAGCCGGTTTTCTCCACATCATAAACAGCGGTGTTCAGCAGCAGCGTCAGCCCTGGTTGGCTTCTCGCAAGATCAAGCAGAACCAGGTCGAACATCACCGGATTCCCCTCTTTATTGCGCCAGAGATTCTCCTCAAGGATCTCCCCCATGATGCCACCCTCGCGTGCCCAGCGATTATTATTGCCCATGTGCGACGTCGCGCCATTGGCCCAGAGGCGCACTTCGCTGGAGGCATTTCCTCCCAATACAGGGCGGTCCTGAATCAGGACGACATTCAGACCATCGCGCGCCGCTGCCAGGGCCGCACACAATCCGGCAAGCCCACCACCTGCGACCAGCAGATCGGCTTCAAGCGCCGAGACGGGAAAGGTTCTGGCATCATTTGGAGGATAGATTTTCATGACCTTGTATCCTTTTGAACTGGCGGTAGAATCGAGTCATACACTTCTTAAAAGAATGAGCGTTGCTATGTCATCACAACCGAATCAAAGCTTGATCGACGGCATTCGCTGTTTGCAATATCTGGTTTCCAGCGACCGTGCGATCGGGTGCCGCGAACTCTCACGCCTGATGGGCATCAATACCACGCGCGTAAACCGTTTGCTGATGACCATGGCGTCTATCGGCCTGACGATGCAGGACGATCAGCGTCGTTATCTGCCAGGGCCTGGGATCCACGCGCTGGCTGCCCAAGCCATTCGCGGTTCCGAGCTTTTTTCCCGCGCATTACCCATGCTGGAGCGCCTCGCGCCGCGCGATATCGTTGTCGCCCTGGGCGTTTTATGGGAAGACCAGGTGATTTACATCTGGCACTCTGTTCCCGGCAGTCCGACCAGCCAGGCGCTGGCCGGTTTCACATGCTCCCGGCGTGGCAATCCGTTATCGGCATGACGCTGCTGGCCGCTGAAAGCGATGAACAGCTGATGACGCGCTTCACGGCGACACAGTGGAGTCATCTCGCGCCGCATATTGCGCAACAGCGTGAGCGCGGACACGTCATCTGGCAGCATGACGACGGTGAAGTATCTATCGCGCAGCCCGTCGGCGTTCATCAGGCTGCACTTGCTTTTGCGGGCATGTGGCACCCCGATGACGACACAATTCAGGCGCGCCTCACTGAACTCTCATTACTCAATGCTAGGCTGCTGGAAAAATCATAACTGCATATGTTTCTTTTATAGAAACACTGCTGATAATGCAAAAAGCAGTAGGGTGAAATGTGAACGGGATCGAGAGATAAGAAGATTTTGCCCGGCAGTGCGGGCAAATATGACGGGGTTAGAAACCCTGTTCGAAGAAACTTTCGAGGATGATGACTGCGGAAGCAGAGTCTACGCTGCCTTTATTCAGGGCACGGAAACCGCCATGTTCAAACAAACCGGCGCGGGCTTCAACAGTGCTGAGACGCTCATCGTGCAGTTTAACGACAGTCCCAAAGCGGCCATGGATCTTATTGGCAAACTTACGTGCTCGCGCCGTCAGCGGTTGCTCGGTGCCGTCCATGTTCAGCGGCAATCCAACGATCACGGCTTCGGGTTGCCACTCTTTGAGCAGACGCTCGATCAGCGTCCAGTCAGGTGTTCCGTCCTGCGCTTTAATCGCCGTAAGCGGGCGCGCAGTGCCAGTGATGCGTTGACCAATAGCCACGCCAATACTTTTCGTTCCAAAATCAAAAGCCAGAAGCGTTCCGCTCATTATGCGTGTCCTGCCACACCAGGCATGGTTTGAATGTCGATCCCAATCAGTTTCGCGGCATCGCGCCAGCGATCGGCAATGGGGGTTTTAAACAGAATGTTCAGATCCGCCGGGGCAGTGAGCCACGCATTATCAAGAATTTCCTGTTCCAGCTGGCCTTTCTCCCATGAGGAATAGCCCAGCGCCACCAGCACTTCGGAAGGTTGACCGTGCGTGCCTAATGTTTCCAGGACATCGCGTGACGTGGTGATAACCGTGTTGTCAGAAACGCGAATGCTGGAAGAAAACCCTGGTGGGGTATGCAGAATAAAACCACGATCTTCGGCCAGCGGGCCGCCTAACATCACCGGTTTATCAAGACGGATCTCTGGCGCGCGCTCCTCGGGGGTGATCTTAAGTTTTTCCAGAATGCCTTCGATTTGCAGGTTTTCGAGCGGTTTATTGATGATAATCCCCATCGCGCCGTCTTCACTGTATTCGCAGATATAAACTACGGAACGACGAAAAATGGGGTCCTGGAGAGCAGGCATGGCAATAAGAAAGTGATGCTGTAAATTCATTGTCAGAGGTTCTGTTTCCTGGTTTAAAAAGCAACAGCGCTCAGTATGGAGACAATTAAAAGCGCTGTCACTAGACACTTCACCCTGCATCGCCCTGGCGCGAAATCGAGGGTGAAGCGGACGAGGGGTGTGGCGAGTTACTGCTTCAGACGTTTTTCAATCGCGTCCATCAGCATGCCGGTAATGGACACCGGGAACTCGGCTTCGATTTCGCGGATACAGGTTGGGCTGGTGACGTTCACTTCCGTCAGGCGATCGCCGATGATATCGAGACCCACGAAAATCAGTCCTTTGGCTTTCAGCATTGGGCCGACGCGGCGGGCGATTTCCCAGTCACTATCGGTCAACGGGCGCGGTTCTCCACGGCCACCAGCTGCCAGATTACCACGGGTTTCGCCGCCCTGTGGAATGCGTGCCAGGCAGTAAGGAACGGGTTCGCCGTCGACCACTAATACGCGTTTGTCACCATCAACAATGGCAGGAATATAATTCTGCGCCATGCAGTAGCGCGTCCCATGTTCAGTCAGCGTTTCGGCAATCACACCCAGGTTAGGATCGCCTTCTTTCACGCGGAAAATCGACGCGCCGCCCATGCCATCCAGGGGTTTCAGAATGATATCGCCATGCTTCTGCCAGAAGGCTTTTAACTGCGCTTTGTTACGGGTGACGAGCGTGTCAGGCGTCAGATCGGAGAACCAGGCGGTGTACAGTTTCTCGTTACAATCGCGCAGGCTCTGCGGTTTGTTGACGATCAGCGTGCCTTTTTCTTCTGCGCGTTCAAGGATATAGGTGCAGTAGATAAATTCGGTATCGAACGGAGGATCTTTACGCATCAGGATCACGTCAAGTTCGGCCAGCGGCAGATCCTGCTCGGAACCAAACTCGTACCATTTATCGTAATTTTGCTCGACGTTAACGATGCGGGTGCGCGCGCGGGCTTCACCGTTGTTCAGATAAAGATCGGCCATTTCCATGTAATGGAGCTGATAGCCGCGACGTTGCGCTTCCAGCAGCATAGCGAAGCTGGAATCTTTTTTGATGTTAATGCTTGCGATGGGATCCATCACGATGCCGAGCTTGATCATCTTCTTCTCCATTAATGCGTTAACCCAGATCGCCAAAACGCACCTGTAGCGCGGTGATGGCCGTGAGTGCAGTAGTCTCAGTACGCAGAACGCGAGGTCCCAACAGAATATCAGTAAATTGATAACGCGCCGTCATTGCAATTTCGTCCGCTGACAGACCGCCTTCTGGGCCGATCAGCAGGCGTACACGCTCAACGGGCAGCGGCAGCGTGTTGATGCTGGCGCTGGCGCGCGGATGAAGATTGAGCTTAAGACCGCTCTCTTCTTCGGCACACCACGCTTCTAAATTCATCGGTGGGCGAATTTCCGGAATACGGTTGCGACCGCACTGTTCACACGCCGCAATCGCGATTTTCTGCCACTGCTGGATCTTTTTGTTCAGTCGTTCAGCATCCAGTTTAACGCCACAGCGTTCAGAAAAAAGTGGCGTAATGAGGCTTACACCCAGTTCGATCGATTTCTGGATAGTGAATTCCATTTTTTCGCCGCGCGACATCACCTGGCCCAGGTGAATATGCAGCGGTGATTCGCGGTCGTCGACCTCACCGCGCAGAATACTCACCTGCACGCTTTTCTTGTCTGCGCGGGTGATTTCAGCGTCGAAGACCTGATTGCTACCGTCGAACAGTTGTACCGCCTGGCCGACGCCCATGCGCAGAACGCGGCCTACATGATTGGCGGCATCATCAGACAGGGCAATTTCACTGCCTGCGGTAATCAGTTCTGGGTGATAAATGCGAGGGATGCGCATACTGTGAATTCCATGAAGGGTGCGGATGACGCCTCATTCCGCCTTTTAAGGATTGGGCGGAATGAGGGATCGACGCAAAATAGACAATTGCCGCTAGTGTAGGTTAGCTCTTTTGCGCCTGGCAAGCCCGCTGCACGTATGGGTTATGGTTCCCCTGAACTTTTGCAATGCGGTTGTCGCGCTCGCACTCCCAGTCAGTGACCGGATACTGCTTATCCCAGGCGTTAAAAAGCTGGGTTTGCTGGCGGGATAAATTCAGCGCATAACGGTCGCGCATATAGAAGTAGGTGCGAGCAATGCTGCCGCGGGCGCGAACGGGCGGCTCGGCGAGTTTCTCTTTGAAGTCGACTTTCATCGCGCATTGGCCATATTGGCCGTCGCCCCCGTTCCACTGACTGTACATAAAGTTGGCACGGTCGCCGTTGACTTCGCCAACCGCGGGCTGGAGATTGTGCATATCGCTTTCAATCTGGCGATAGACCGGGTCTTTGGCGCAGTTTTTACGTCCCCCGTCCTGCCAGCACTGGCGCTGATGGCCGAACTGCCAGGCCGGGACGACATGTTCCCATTCGATACGGCTGGCGCGGTTTTCATTTTTACGCACTTTATAACCGCACGATTCAAGATCGACGACCCCTTTTTTTCCCTGCCAGTTAATTTTGCAACCGCAGTAAAAATCACCCGGGACATCGGCATTAACCTTCACGCCTGCGGCTTTAGCTTGAGAAAAATTATTGATACCGTCGGCCAGCACTGGACCTGAAAGCACCGTCGCCAGAAACGCGACAGCGAAAGAAAAATTACGGGACATCATGAACTCCGTGTCAAAACGAGCCCGCAACGTAACGAAAGTTGTTCTTGTATGCAATCAGTCAGATCAGGAAAGTTCTTGAATGTTCAGATAACTATTCCGCGACGAGCGGTTCACCGCATTTTACACAGCGGTAGGTTGCTTCTCCGCGCACGACACGGTTATGACGGCGAACGGTCAACTGGTGCTGCTGGCACTGGCAGCGATAGGGAAAGGTATTGCGACGGACGGATTCTAGCTCGAATTGATGCGTGCGCCGTGCGGGAACGCCGAGCACAGCTTCCATCATCCATTTCCACTCTTTGCCGTGGGGAGCCACGCGGCCAAAATGCTTCCACACCAGCAGATGCGCCAACTCATGCGGCACCACTTCGTCAACAAACGCCTGCTGGTTTTCCATCATCAGGACCGGATTCAGGCGGATCTCGTACGATTCAAGCCAGGCGGTACCGGCGGAAGTGCCGCGCTGCTGATAGACCAGTTTGGGTTCAGGATAATTACGCCCCAGCTTCAGGTTGGCCTGGGCGAGTTTTTCCCGCAGGCAGCGCATGACGGCTTGCTGAAGGGCAATGGGAAGACGGGGTGTTTTCATAGGGGCAGAGGATAAAACGTGAGGCGGGGCGGTGCAAGAGGCTTCCTCCCTGTCGGGAGGAAGCCGGACGATCAGTCGTGCGCGCCGATTTCGCGAAGCTTACGACCTTTCATCAGGTTACGTTCGATATGTTCCAGAGAAACGTGTTTGGTTTCAGGAACCAGCCAGACCGTCAGAACAATGAAGAACAGGTTCAGCGCGCCATACACCCAGAAGGTATTGGCGTTGCCGAGCGTGTTCAGCATGGTCAGGAACGTTGCGCCGACAATCATGTTGGCGATCCAGTTGGTTGCCGTCGAGCAGGTGATACCGAAGTCACGGCCTTTCAGCGGCTGGATTTCAGAACACAGGACCCAAATCAGCGGACCCGCGCTCATCGCAAAACCAACGATAAACATCAGCAGCATGCCGACAGCAAAGTACTGAGCGGTTGGAGAGTCAATTCCGACATGCATCATCGTGCCTAACACGCCCATACCGACTGCCATCACCAGGAAGCCCAGCGTCAGGGTCGGTTTACGGCCCCAGCGGTCAACAAGCCCGATAGCAATAAAGGTCGCCAGCACGTTAGTTAAACCGACGATTACGGTGCCCCACATCTGCTCTGTGGTATTGGTGTAGCCCGCCAGCTCAAAGATTTTTGGCGCGTAGTACATGATGACGTTCATCCCGGTGAACTGCTGCATGACTTGCAATAGCACACCCAGGAACACCGCGCGACGGAAGTTGCTGTTGTCTTTAAACAGCGCCCAACCGGACTGTTTGACCTTCAGGCTTTCACGAATTTCATCCAGCTCGTTTTTGGCTTCGGCACTGGTATCACGCAGACGCAGCAGGACGCGCTCGGCATCGTTGAAACGTCGTTTAGCCGCATACCAGCGTGGGCTGTCAGGCAGGAAGAAGACACCGATCAGCAATAGAATCGCGGGAATGATGATCACGCCGAGCATCCAGCGCCATGCGCCGCTATAGCTAAACGCCGTATCGGAAAGATACGCACCCAGGATACCGATGGTGATCATCAGCTGATACATCGAGATCATGCTGCCGCGAATTTTCTCCGGGGCGATTTCCGAAAGATACAGCGGGGCGGTATAAGACGCGACACCGACGGCCAGACCAAGCAATACGCGGGAGATAATCAGCACTTCGACGTTTGGTGCGGCAGCAGAGCAGAGCGAACCGACGACAAAGAGGATGGCACCAATCATCAGGCTCTTTTTGCGTCCCAGACGATACGAGAGCCAGCCGCTGCCGACGGCACCCACCGCGGCACCGAACATCATGGAGCTCACCACCCATTCCTGAGTGTGAGGGCTGATCTGGAATTCATCAGTGATAAAGGGTAACGCACCGGCAATCACGCCAATATCCAGGCCGAAAAGAAGTCCTGCCAGGGCGGCGAGGAAGCAGACAAAAAAAGTCATTGCCTTGTTGGACGTACGCCCCTGTTTTTTATTGTCAGGCATCATGCCCTCCAGTTGGGTTATCAGTTTTATTGATGAAAAGGGTAGGGGAGTGCGCCGTAAAAATATGTGAGATAAATCACATTGGTGTAATCGGTTACACTTCCTAAAACTTGTAATCTTTATTAAAGCTTTGAAAATATAGAGGCAAAAGGGTTGATGCGCATCCCAATAGAATGAATTTCAGACTTAACTGAAGCGGAATGTAACAGCAGATGAAGTCAGAACATGCAAAGAGATTAATCTGAAAACGTATGGCTGAATGCCTAATGTAATCGCTTTCATTGGGTGTGCTTTTGGCGAGATCATTGAAAGGGGCTGGTTGAGCGAAGGAACGGCAGAAATGCAAAAGGCCAGCTCGTGGCTGGCCTTTTTTTAAAACCTGTCAGTCGATTATTTCAGACCGGCAGCGTCACGCAGCACAGCGGCTTTGTCGGTTTTTTCCCATGGGAAATGTTCACGACCAAAGTGACCGTATGCAGCGGTTTCTTTGTAGATCGGGTGCAGCAGATCCAGCATCTGGATCAGGCCGTATGGACGCAGGTCGAAGAACTCGCGCACCAGCAGGGTCAGTTGCTCAGTAGGCACTTTTTCAGTACCAAAGGTTTCAACCATGATGGAGGTCGGTTCTGCTACGCCGATAGCGTAGGAAACCTGAATCTCACAGCGGTCCGCAAGTCCTGCGGCAACGATGTTTTTCGCCACATAACGTGCGGCGTACGCAGCAGAACGGTCCACTTTAGACGGATCTTTACCGGAGAACGCACCGCCGCCGTGACGAGCCATGCCGCCGTAGGTATCAACGATAATTTTACGCCCCGTCAGACCGCAGTCGCCCATAGGGCCACCGATAACAAAACGGCCTGTTGGGTTAATGAAGAATTTGGTCGACGCGTTCAGCCATTCGGTCGGCAGAACAGGCTTGATGATCTCTTCCATTACGGCTTCTTGCAGCGATTTCTGATCGATGTCTTCAGAATGCTGAGTGGACAGAACCACGGCGTCGATACCGACAATTTTGCCGTCATCGTACTGGAAAGTGACCTGGCTTTTCGCATCCGGACGCAGCCATGGCAGCGAGCCGTTTTTACGCACTTCAGCCTGACGCTGCACCAGACGGTGTGCGTAGGTGATTGGTGCAGGCATCAGTACGTCAGTTTCGTTTGTCGCGTAGCCAAACATCAGGCCCTGGTCGCCAGCGCCTTGTTCCAGTGGATCGGCACGGTCAACACCCTGGTTGATGTCGGGAGACTGTTTGCCGATTGCGCTCAATACGGCGCAAGAGTTGGCATCAAAGCCCATATCAGAATGCACATAGCCAATCTCGCGCACGGTATTACGGGTGATCTCTTCGATATCAACCCATGCGCTGGTAGTGATTTCACCGCCAACCAGAACCATGCCGGTCTTGACGTAGGTTTCACACGCCACGCGTGCTTTTGGATCCTGTTCGAGGATTGCATCCAGCACCGCATCAGAGATTTGGTCAGCGATTTTGTCAGGATGCCCTTCAGAGACAGACTCGGACGTAAACAGGTGTTTTGCCATGTTTTATTTCACCTAAGGAGAATTTTGTTAGCTCAAACTGCTATGCGGAATAGCCAAAGAAGATGATTCTACCAAGGCCTGCAGGTAAATGACACTGGCAGTCTGAGTGTTAATCAGTATAGATGGATTAACATCTGGACGTCCATTTTAGGTCACTTTCTGGCCCAAATTCCAGCTTTTTTTGATATCGCTCGCATTACCTTGAAATCGCTGCTGGAAATTTTTCCTGACAGGGCCGGCAACGTATTCATTAATGCTTTGCTTTTTGAGTCTCTTCTCGGTATAAAACGCGGCGCGCGGCTCATATCCGTCATACTTCACGTTTCATGTACGTTGGCTTCCTGAAACTCGAATTATTGAGGATATCTCAAAGCACACGATGAATTCATTGTGTTGCCACTTCCAGCCGGGTTGAGCAGTTGAACTATTCGCTTTGACTTGTTGGTTCGCTCCGCTTGGGGCTGCCGTGGAGGTGATACGAGATAATGAACCGTCGTTTTCCGCTAACTCAGTTACGCCATTCTGGCGTGCGTTTGTTCCCCACTACCCGCATTTCTAATCTGCAAACCTGCCGATGTTATACCCATTTCGGCGCTTCTCAGGATTCCAGGGCCGGTTACGCTTTGTGATAACTGAACAAGGGCGCTCTTGTTAATCCAAGAGTTTTCTCGTGGTTTCGCCGGACCTTGTCATACAGAGTTCGGATACGTGTTTTACAATATATGAATATGAAACCGGTCGCATGGCCTCGCGTTCAGCATGATGTGCTGGATGATCGGGCCGTATATGGGTTGTTATCGCCGTTTGAGACTGCGATAGTAGTCAACTGTTTTACACTTATTACAACAAGTTGAGGTTCGCTATGTCTGACGACATGTCTTCGCTTTCCCCTTCGTCAGCAGGCGAACAGGGTGTACTACGTTCCATGCAGGAGGTTGCGATGAGCTCGCAGGAAGCCAGCAAGATGCTGCGCACATACAATATTGCCTGGTGGGGCAATAACTATTACGACGTTAACGAACTGGGCCACATCAGCGTCTGCCCCGATCCTGACGTTCCGGAAGCGCGTGTCGATCTTGCTAAACTGGTTAAAGCACGCGAAGCACAGGGGCAACGTCTACCTGCGCTGTTCTGCTTCCCGCAGATCCTGCAACACCGTTTGCGTTCCATCAACCAGGCGTTCAAGCGCGCGCGTGAATCCTATGGATACAAAGGCGATTACTTCCTGGTTTACCCGATCAAGGTCAACCAGCACCGCCGCGTAATTGAATCACTGATCCATTCCGGCGAACCGCTGGGTCTGGAAGCCGGTTCAAAAGCTGAACTGATGGCCGTACTGGCACATGCCGGAATGACCCGCTCAGTGATTGTGTGTAATGGTTATAAAGACCGTGAATACATTCGTCTGGCGCTGATCGGCGAGAAGATGGGCCACAAAGTCTATCTGGTCATCGAAAAGATGTCCGAAATCGCGATCGTGCTGGAAGAAGCCGAACGTCTGAACGTGGTTCCGCGCCTTGGCGTACGTGCGCGTCTGGCCTCACAGGGTTCCGGCAAATGGCAGTCTTCTGGCGGTGAAAAATCTAAATTCGGTCTGGCAGCCACTCAGGTTCTGGAGTTAGTAGAAATCCTGCGTGAGTGCGGTCGTCTGGACAGCATCCAGTTGCTGCACTTCCACCTCGGTTCGCAAATGGCGAATATCCGTGATATCGCGACCGGCGTGCGTGAATCGGCGCGTTTCTATGTGGAACTGCACAAGCTCGGCGTGAACATTCAGTGCTTCGATGTGGGCGGCGGTCTGGGCGTGGACTACGAAGGGACGCGCTCTCAGTCGGATTGTTCCGTTAACTACGGGCTGAACGAGTATGCGAACAACATCATTTGGGCGATCGGTGATGCTTGCGAAGAAAATAACCTGCCGCATCCGACGGTCATTACCGAGTCTGGCCGCGCGGTCACCGCGCACCATACCGTGCTGGTGTCTAACATCATCGGCGTTGAGCGTAGCGAAAACACCGAAGCGACACCGCCGCAGGAAAATGCGCCGCGCGCGCTGCAAAGCATGTGGGAAACCTGGCAAGAAATGCATGAGCCGGGCACGCGTCGCTCGCTGCGCGAGTGGTTGCACGACAGCCAGATGGATCTGCATGACATTCATACCGGTTATTCTTCAGGGACATATAGCCTGCAAGAACGCGCGTGGGCAGAGCAGCTTTATCTGAACATGTGTCATGAAGTTCAGAAGCAGTTGGACCCCGAGTAACCGTGCGCATCGTCCGATTATCGACGAACTGCAAGAGCGTATGGCGGACAAAATCTACGTCAACTTCTCGCTGTTCCAGTCAATGCCGGATGCATGGGGTATCGATCAGCTGTTCCCGGTGATGCCGCTTGAAGGGCTGAATCATGCGCCGGAACGCCGTGCTGTCTTGCTGGATATCACCTGTGATTCCGATGGCGCAATTGATCACTACGTTGATGGCGACGGTATCGCCACAACGATGCCAATGCCGGAGTACGATCCGGAGAACCCGCCAATGCTGGGCTTCTTCATGGTCGGGGCGTATCAGGAAATTTTGGGCAATATGCACAACCTGTTCGGCGATACCGAAGCGGTGGATGTGTTTGTCTTCCCTGACGGCAACGTTGAAGTGGAGCTTTCTGATGAGGGCGACACCGTTGCGGACATGCTGGAATACGTGCAGTTGGATCCGAAAAAACTGCTGACGCAGTTCCGCGATCAGGTGAAAAACACCGATCTGGACGCCGCTTTGCAGCAGCAGTTCCTGGAAGAGTTTGAAGCGGGTCTGTACGGTTATACATACCTGGAAGATGAGTAAATACGCGTTCCCGAGAGGGGCAGCGTAAAGGGCATCGGACTGAACAATGCCTTATACTCACTTGAACCTGTATGAATTAACGGCGATAATTCGCGCCATTAAGCAATAAACGAATCAATCCCTTCCTCGTCGGGTTTAACGACGCGGAGGGGATTTTTTTTCATCTCTTTTAACGTATCGACTCTATAAGAGGTCAGGATATGAGCACTTTAGGTCATCAGTACGACAACTCTCTGGTATCTAACGCGTTTGGTTTTTTACGTCTTCCGATGAACTTCCAGCCGTACGATAGCGACGCTGACTGGGTGATCACCGGCGTTCCGTTTGATATGGCGACATCAGGCCGTGCCGGTGGTCGTCATGGCCCGGCGGCCATCCGTCAGGTGTCGACGAACCTGGCCTGGGAGCATAATCGCTTCCCGTGGAATTTCGACATGCGCGAGCGTCTGAACGTGGTGGACTGTGGCGATCTGGTTTATGCCTTCGGTGATGCGCGTGAGATGAGCGAAAAACTGCAGGCGCATGCCGAGAAGCTGCTGGCTGCCGGTAAACGTATGCTCTCTTTCGGTGGCGATCATTTTGTGACCCTGCCTCTGCTGCGCGCGCATGCCAAGCATTTCGGTAAAATGGCGCTGGTGCATTTCGATGCCCATACCGACACCTATGCGAACGGCTGCGAATTTGACCATGGCACCATGTTCTATACCGCGCCAAACGAAGGTCTGATCGATCCAAACCATTCTGTACAGATTGGTATTCGCACCGAGTTTGATAAAGACAACGGCTTTACCGTTCTGGATGCCGGTCAGGTGAATGATCGTGGCGTAGACGATATCATCGCTCAGGTGAAGCAGATCGTGGGTGACATGCCTGTGTATCTGACGTTCGACATCGACTGTCTGGATCCGGCCTTTGCACCGGGTACGGGCACGCCGGTAATCGGTGGCCTGACGTCCGATCGCGCGATTAAACTGGTTCGTGGTCTGAAAGATCTGAATATCGTGGGGATGGATGTGGTGGAAGTCGCTCCGGCCTACGACCAGTCAGAAATCACCGCACTGGCGGCCGCGACGCTGGCGCTGGAAATGCTGTATATCCAGGCTGCGAAGAAAGGCGAGTAAAAGCGTTAATGGGCCGGGAAGCGTGATGCAACCCGGCCCACGGAATTACTTAATTCCGTCAGCTTTCATGCGATCGCGGATATGCTGGGCGCGCTCAACGGACGCCGGGTGGTCATCAAACATTGAGCTTTGACGACCTTCTTCCAGTTTAGCCAGCTTCTCAAAGCTGGTGGCTAAGCCCGATGGATTGATGCCGCGTTTGCGCAACAGATCGTAAGAGTAATCATCCGCTTCGGATTCCTGACGTTGGGAGAACTGAGAGTTCACCAGTTTTTCGCCCACATCACCAAGCTGAGACTGCGATAAGCTGCCGACAATCCCGCCCGCAGACGCCGCTGCTGCACGAACCGCGTTGGTGCCTAACGCCACCTGCATACCTTTCTTCACATGGCCCAAGGCGACGTGGCCCATCTCATGGCCAATGACCGCTTCAACTTCATTATCCGTCATCATGTCCATCAGACCGCTGTAAACACGAATGCAGCCGTTAGCCATGGCAAACGCGTTGACGTCTTTTGCGACGTAAACCTTATAGTTCACCGGTTGGCCATTGATGTTGTCACCGAGCGCGGAAGCAATCTTGTTCAGACGCTGCGCGTATGTGCTGTTGGCGGGCGCAATGGTTGCTTTCGCATCCATCTCTTTGCAGGCCTGATCGCTCAGCTCTTTAACCTGTGCATCGCTCAGTGAGTAGGCCTGAAAAGCCTCTGCACCGGAGCTCATCAGACCGTTTGAATCCATATTTTGGCAGCCGCCGAGCAGGAACGTTGTACCCAAGGCCAGCACTATTGCACGCATTTTCATGATGTTGCTTCCGTACCCGTTGATCTGAATAAAATCCGAAAATTTTCCGACAGCGAAGCGGTCGTGAAGCTAAGTATAAGGAATATCTACAGGGGCGGGCGAGTAGATTGCGCAACATGCGAGCATGATCCAGAGATTTCTTAAACGGCAAAAGAATGCTCCATGTACATGCTTTGTCGCTTGGGTTACATTGTTGGCACTTTTTTCTGGCATAGCCCAAAACGCGCTGTCGTCAAGGGCATAGCCTTTAACAGTCCGATCTGGAGTTAAAATGTCCTCACGTAAAGAGCTTGCTAATGCTATTCGTGCGCTGAGCATGGATGCAGTACAGAAAGCCAAATCCGGTCACCCGGGCGCCCCTATGGGTATGGCTGACATTGCCGAAGTCCTGTGGCGTGATTTCCTGAATCACAACCCGCAAAACCCATCATGGGCTGACCGCGACCGCTTTGTGCTGTCTAACGGCCACGGCTCTATGCTGATCTACAGCTTGCTGCACCTCACTGGCTATGCGCTGCCAATTGAAGAGCTGAAAAACTTCCGTCAACTGCACTCTAAAACGCCTGGTCACCCAGAAGTGGGTTACACCGCTGGCGTTGAAACCACCACTGGCCCACTGGGTCAGGGCGTGGCGAATGCGGTAGGTATGGCGATTGCTGAGAAAACGCTGGCGGCACAGTTTAACCGTCCGGGCCACGACATCGTTGACCACTTTACCTACACCTTCATGGGCGATGGCTGCATGATGGAAGGTATCTCTCACGAAGTGTGCTCTCTGGCTGGTACCCTTAAGCTGGGTAAACTGGTTGCGTTCTATGATGACAACGGTATTTCTATCGATGGTCACGTTGAAGGCTGGTTTACTGACGATACGGCTAAACGTTTCGAAGCCTACGGCTGGCACGTGGTACGTGGTGTTGATGGCCATAACGCCGACAGCATTAAACGTGCAGTAGAAGAAGCGCGCGCAGTCACTGACAAACCATCCCTGCTGATGTGCAAAACCATCATCGGTTTCGGTTCGCCAAACAAAGAAGGTACGCACGATTCTCATGGTGCCCCGCTGGGCGACGCTGAAATCGCGCTGACCCGTGAAAAACTGGGCTGGAAACACGCTCCGTTTGAAATTCCGTCAGAAATCTATGCGCAGTGGGATGCTAAAGAAGCAGGCCAGGCGAAAGAGTCCGCATGGAATGAGAAATTCGCTGCTTACGCGAAAGCCTTCCCACAGGAAGCGGCTGAATTCACTCGCCGTATGAAAGGCGACATGCCGGCTGATTTCGACGCCAAAGCAAACGAATTCATCGCGAATCTGCAAGCTAATCCGTCCAAAATCGCCAGCCGTAAAGCGTCTCAGAATGCGATCGAAGCATTTGGTCCGTGGCTGCCAGAGTTCCTGGGCGGTTCCGCTGACCTGGCTCCGTCTAACCTGACGATCTGGTCTGGCTCTAAAGCAATCAACGAAGACACTGCCGGTAACTACATCCATTACGGTGTACGCGAATTCGGTATGACGGCGATTGCTAACGGTATCGCCCTGCACGGCGGTTTCCTGCCTTATACGTCTACCTTCCTGATGTTCGTCGAATACGCCCGTAACGCTGTGCGTATGGCTGCGCTGATGAAGCAGCGTCAGGTGATGGTTTACACCCATGATTCCATCGGTCTGGGCGAAGATGGCCCAACTCACCAGCCGGTTGAGCAGGTGGCTTCTCTGCGTGTGACGCCTAACATGTCCACATGGCGTCCATGCGATCAGGTTGAATCTGCCGTGGCGTGGAAATATGGCGTTGAGCGTCAGGACGGCCCAACCGCGCTGATTCTTTCTCGTCAGAACCTGGCCCAGCAAGATCGTACCGAACAGCAGCTGGCAAACATCGCTCGCGGTGGTTACGTGCTGAAAGACTGCGCTGGCCAGCCAGAGCTGATCTTCATCGCGACCGGTTCTGAAGTTGAGCTGGCTGTTGCTGCATGGGAAAATCTGTCTGCCGAAGGCGTTAAAGCGCGCGTGGTTTCCATGCCGTCTACCGATGCGTTCGACAAGCAGGAAGCTGCTTATCGCGAATCCGTGCTGCCGAAAGCGGTTACTGCTCGCGTCGCAGTTGAAGCCGGTATCGCTGACTACTGGTTCAAATATGTTGGTCTGAACGGCGCTATCGTCGGGATGACCACCTTCGGTGAATCTGCACCGGCTGAGCTGCTGTTTGAAGAGTTCGGCTTCACCGTTGAAAACGTTGTCGCGAAAGCCAAAGAACTGCTGTAATCGCGGTTTACAGGGTGTGTGCGGACTGATGCCCTCACCCCAACCCTCTCCCACGGGAGAGGGTGCAAACACTAAAAACGGTAACCTTTGGGTTACCGTTTTACTTTCACCCCCGCCGGCTTTTTTGTGTCTGCTATTCCACCATCGTGTGAAAACGTTGTGAATTATTCCATTTAAAATGTGACGCAAGTCATATAGCTGTCTTATTGGCTTGCCCGAACGTTCCTTTTATTCTCTGTTTCGCTTATTCTTGCTGAAGCGTTTCAGTTGTTAATCTGTTTGACAATTGACCAATCAGTCGCAGTTTGTGACAGGCGAGGATTCCCCTCCGGGCGTTGCTGGATTACTCTTTCAGCCACCTCAAACTCAGGGAAAGCCTTGCAGGAGACCTATGACCGTACGCGTAGCGATAAATGGGTTTGGTCGCATCGGACGCAATGTGATTCGTGCCTTATATGAATCCGGGCGTCGTGCGGAAATCACCGTGGTGGCCATCAATGAATTGGCTGACGCCGTGGGCATGGCGCATTTATTGAAATATGACACCAGCCACGGGCGCTTTGCCTGGGATGTTCGCCAGGAAAGAGAGCAGTTATTCGTGGGCGACGATGCCATTCGCGTGTTGCATGAGCAGAGTATTGAAACGCTGCCGTGGCGTGAATTGGGCGTGGATGTGGTTCTCGACTGCACCGGCGTATACGGTAACCGTGAACACGGAGAAGCACACCTTGCGGCAGGCGCTAAAAAAGTCCTGTTTTCCCATCCCGGTGGTCACGATCTTGACGCGACGGTTGTCTACGGCGTGAATCACCATGAACTGCAAGCCGAACACCGTATTGTCTCCAACGCCTCCTGCACGACAAACTGCATTATTCCGGTCATTAAACTGTTAGACGATGCTTATGGCATTGAGTCAGGGACTGTAACGACGATCCACTCTGCCATGCACGATCAGCAGGTGATTGACGCGTACCATCCGGATTTGCGCCGCACGCGCGCCGCGAGTCAGTCAATCATTCCGGTGGACACCAAACTGGCGGCAGGAATTACCCGTATTTTTCCGCAGTTTAACGATCGTTTTGAAGCGATTGCGGTGCGTGTTCCGACCATAAATGTCACCGCAATTGATCTCAGTGTGACGGTGAAAAAACCGGTAAAATCAAGTGAAGTCAACCTGTTACTGCAAAAAGCAGCACAGGGTTCATTTCATGGTATAGTTGACTATACGGAATTACCGTTGGTCTCAGTAGATTTTAACCATGACCCCCACAGTGCCATTGTTGATGGTACACAGACGCGGGTCAGCGGTGCCCACCTCATCAAAACGCTGGTGTGGTGTGATAACGAATGGGGCTTTGCTAACAGGATGCTCGACACCACGTTAGCCATGGCCGCGCAAGGTTTCAGGTAGGGCGCAAAGTGCGCTTGCAAAACTTTAAGAATCAACGAGAGGATTCACCATGTCTGTAATTAAGATGACCGATTTGGATCTGGCAGGTAAACGCGTTTTCATCCGTGCCGATCTGAACGTACCCGTTAAAGATGGCAAAGTGACCAGCGACGCGCGTATCCGTGCATCTCTGCCAACCATCGAACTGGCCCTGAAACAAGGCGCTAAAGTGATGGTAACCTCTCACCTGGGTCGTCCGACCGAAGGCGAGTACAACGAAGAATTCTCTCTGTTGCCGGTTGTTAATTACCTGAAAGACAAATTGTCCAGCCCGGTACGTCTGGTTAAAGACTACCTGGACGGCGTTGAAGTGGCTGAAGGCGAGCTGGTTGTTCTGGAAAACGTTCGCTTCAACAAAGGCGAGAAGAAAGACGACGAAGCCCTCTCCAAAAAATACGCGGCACTGTGCGACGTGTTCGTAATGGATGCATTCGGTACTGCTCACCGTGCTCAGGCTTCTACTCACGGTATCGGTAAATTTGCTGACGTCGCTTGTGCAGGTCCACTGCTGGCTGAAGAGCTGGACGCACTGGGTAAAGCACTGAAAGAACCTGCTCGTCCAATGGTTGCGATCGTGGGTGGTTCTAAAGTCTCTACCAAGCTGACCGTTCTGGATTCCCTGTCTAAAATCGCTGATCAGCTGATTGTTGGCGGCGGTATCGCAAATACCTTCGTTGCTGCGCAAGGTCATAACGTGGGTAAATCCCTGTACGAAGCGGACCTGGTTGAAGAAGCTAAACGTCTGCTGACCACGTGTGATATTCCAGTCCCAACGGATGTTCGCGTCGCGACTGAGTTCTCTGAAACCGCGACCGCAACCCTGAAATCTGTTAACGACATCAAAGATGAAGAGCAGATACTGGACCTGGGCGATGTGTCTGCACAGAAACTGGCTGATATCCTGAAAAACGCGAAAACCATTCTGTGGAATGGTCCGGTTGGCGTGTTCGAATTCCCTAACTTCCGTAAAGGGACTGAAATCGTGGCTAACGCTATCGCTGACAGCGACGCGTTCTCCATCGCAGGCGGCGGTGATACGCTGGCAGCAATCGACCTGTTCGGTATTTCTGACAAGATCTCCTACATCTCCACTGGTGGCGGTGCATTCCTCGAGTTCGTGGAAGGCAAAGTTCTGCCAGCAGTAGCAATGCTCGAAGAGCGCGCTAAGAAGTAAGCCATTCAAGGGCAGGGAAACCTGCCCAAATTTCAGCGCGCTTTTTGAGCTCGCACCTTTTCTAACGGCCGAAGATACAGGACTCGTAACATGTCTAAAATTTTTGATTTCGTAAAACCTGGCGTGATCACTGGTGATGACGTTCAGAAAGTGTTCCAGGTAGCTAAAGAAAACAACTTTGCACTGCCAGCGGTGAACTGCGTGGGTACCGACTCCATCAACGCCGTGCTGGAAACCGCTGCAAAAGTTAAAGCTCCGGTAATCGTTCAGTTCTCCAACGGTGGCGCTGCGTTCATCGCGGGTAAAGGCGTGAAAACTGACGTTCCTCAGGGCGCGGCAATCCTGGGCGCAATCTCTGGTGCGCACCACGTTCACCAGATGGCTGAGCACTACGGTGTTCCGGTTATCCTGCACACCGACCACTGCGCGAAGAAACTGCTGCCGTGGATCGACGGTCTGCTGGACGCGGGTGAAAAACACTTCGCAGCAACCGGTAAGCCACTGTTCTCTTCTCACATGATCGACCTGTCCGAAGAGTCCCTGGAAGAAAACATCGAAATTTGTTCCAAATACCTGGCGCGCATGTCCAAAATGGATATGACCCTGGAAATCGAACTGGGTTGCACCGGCGGTGAAGAAGACGGCGTGGACAACAGCCACATGGACGCTTCTGCACTGTACACCCAGCCAGAAGACGTGGATTACGCGTACACTGAACTGAGCAAAATCAGCCCACGTTTCACCATCGCGGCCTCTTTCGGTAACGTGCACGGCGTTTACAAACCAGGCAACGTTGTGCTGACGCCAACTATCCTGCGTGATTCCCAGGACTATGTTTCTAAGAAACATAACCTGCCGCACAATAGCCTGAACTTCGTCTTCCACGGCGGTTCCGGTTCTTCTGCTCAGGAAATCAAAGACTCCGTAAGCTACGGCGTTATCAAAATGAACATCGATACCGATACCCAATGGGCAACCTGGGACGGCATCCTGCAGTACTACAAAACCAACGAAGCTTACCTGCAAGGCCAGCTGGGGCAACCCGAAAGGCGCCGACCAGCCGAACAAAAAATACTACGATCCACGCGTATGGCTGCGTGCTGCTCAGACTTCCATGATCACCCGTCTGGAGCAGGCATTCAAAGAGCTGAACGCGGTAGACGTTCTGTAATTTGAGCTGCTAAAAGCGTCAGAAAGGTCCGCATATGCGGGCCTTTTTTTATGGTTTTTCAACACCCTGCAACACTGCATTTTGTGATCTGTTTGGCATATTCCTGACTTTTTGTTTACCCTTAACTCACTTGCCTGTCTCCTGGTGGGACGGATGTTTGGTGTTTTGATTTAGCAAAAGGACAGATAAATGGAAGATCTCGGTGTAGTCGATGGCATAAACAATGCGGGAACCTGGCTGGTGCGCAACCAGGCGCTGCTGTTGAGTTACGCGGTCAATATCGTGGCGGCAATCGCGATTATTATCGTGGGTATGATCGTGGCGCGTATTGTCTCCAATGCGCTTAATCGCGTCATGCGCGCGCGTCATATTGATGCAACGGTCGCGGATTTTCTGTCTGCACTGGTGCGCTACGGAGTTATCGCTTTCACACTGATTGCTGCGTTGGGCCGAGTGGGCGTCCAGACCGCATCCGTCATCGCGGTGCTCGGTGCGGCAGGTTTAGCCATTGGTTTGGCGCTGCAAGGCTCTCTGTCTAACCTTGCTGCAGGCGTGCTGCTGGTCACTTTCCGTCCTTTCCGCTCAGGAGAATATGTCGACTTAGGCGGCGTCGCGGGGACCGTGCTGCAGGTGCAGATTTTCTCCACCACCATGCGCACCGTCGATGGGCGTATCGTGGTTATCCCCAACGGTAAGATTATTGCGGGCAACATCATTAACTTTTCCCGCGAGCCGGTACGCCGTAACGAACTGATTATTAGCGTCTCTTACGATTCGGATATTGATAAGGTGAAATCACTCATCAAAAACATTATCGAATCTGACGAACGTATCCTGAAAGATCGCGAAAGAACCGTTCGACTGAACGAGCTCGGCGCTTCTTCCATCAACTTTGTGGTGCGTATCTGGAGCAACAGCGGCGATCTGCAAAACGTATACTGGGATGTGCTGGAGCGTATTAAGCGCGAATTTGACGCTAATGGTATTAGCTTCCCGTATCCGCAGATGGATGTGAATTTCAAGCGTGTAAAAGAAGCAGAATAATTTTTCTCTTTTAGCCCGGTAGCGCAAATGCGTCCGGGCTTTATATTAGCTATGCTAATTGCCAATTAATATTATCAATTTCCTCTAATAACAATCCCGAAGTATAGTCTGCACCTAAAGACATCTTTTCGAGATTGAACTCATGTTATCTTATTATTTTCAAGGGCTTGTGCTCGGCGCGGCGATGATTCTTCCCCTCGGTCCGCAAAACGCGTTCGTGATGAATCAGGGCATTCGCCGTCAATATCATTTGATGATTGCGATGCTGTGCGCGGTGAGCGATCTGCTGCTGATTTGCGCCGGGATTTTTGGGGGCAGTGCGTTGCTGATGCAGTCGCCGTGGCTACTGGCGTTGGTGACCTGGGGTGGCGTCGCATTTTTGCTGTGGTACGGTTTTGGTGCGCTAAAAACGGCGATGAGCAGTAATCTGGAACTCGCAAGCGCGGAGGTCATGAAGCAAGGGCGCTGGAAGATCATCGCTACTATGCTGGCCGTGACCTGGCTTAATCCGCATGTTTATCTGGATACGTTTGTGGTCCTTGGCAGTCTGGGCGGACAGCTGGATGTGGAGCCGAGACGCTGGTTTGCGCTCGGTACCGTCAGCGCCTCGTTCCTGTGGTTCTTTGGCCTGGCACTGCTGGCAGCATGGCTGGCACCGCGTCTACGCACGGCGAAAGCGCAGCGCGTCATTAATACCCTGGTTGGCGTAGTGATGTGGTTTATTGCTTTCCAGCTCGCGAAAGAGGGAGTTCATCATATTCAGGGATTGCTCAACTAAGCGTTCTCTTATGGACAACTGAAGCAGACCCGCTAAGCTTGCTGGCATGCGCCCTGTTCAAGGGCTCTCTTCGCAACATGGAGGAATGACAGTGAAGTGTAAAGTGATGGCCCTGGCGGCATTAGTAAGTTTTGGCGCAATGTCGGTACAGGCAAACGAATTGCCTGATGGTCCGCACATTGTCACCTCTGGCACAGCGAGCGTTGATGCCGTTCCGGATGTTGCAACGCTTGCAATTGAAGTGAACGTGGCATCGAAAGACGCCGCTTCTGCTAAAAAGCAGGCAGACGATCGTGTTGCGCAATATCTCTCCTTCCTTGAGCAAAATGGCGTTGGGAAAAAGGATATCAACTCCGCCAATCTGCGGACTCAGCCGGATTATGATTATCAGAATGGCAAAAGCGTTCTGAAAGGCTATCGCGCTGTGCGTACTGTGGAAGTCACGGTACGTCAGCTCGACAAGCTGAATTCACTGCTTGACGGCGCGCTGAAGGCGGGACTGAACGAAATTCGTTCCGTGTCACTGGGCGTTGCGCAACCTGAGAAGTATAAAGACGAAGCCCGTAAAGCGGCTATTGATGATGCCGTGCGTCAGGCGCAAGAACTGGCTTCAGGCTTTAAAACCAAGCTGGGTCCTGTGTACAGTGTGCGCTATCACGTCTCAAACTATCAGCCAAGCCCGATGGTTCGCATGATGAAGGCTGATGCAGCGCCTGTTTCAGCGGAAGAAACCTACGAGCAGCCGACGATTCAGTTTGATGATCAGGTCGACGTGGTGTTCCAGCTTGAGCCTGCACAGGCTCAGCAAACAGAACCGGCAACAAAATCGCAGTAATGAGCATAACCCCTCTCCCGCGGGAGAGGGGTTTCTTTCGTTAATCCTGTCTCAATACTTTATGCCCATAGGCCAGCAGCGCGTCCGTGACGTTGCGCATCATGCGGCTTTCTGGCGCAAATCGGTGCCAGTACAGCATCCGGCGCTGATACAAACCTGGCGTTAAGTCGATAAGCTCACCGCTCTTCAACTCTTTTTCAATCTGCAAATGCGGGATCATACAGCAGGTCGTGCCCTGGCGAGCCAGCTGCACAAACGCTTCTGATGAATTGACGATATGGCACGGCACGCTGCCCGGCGGGAGATCGAAATTCTGCTGCAAAAACGCCTGGTGCATGTCGTCGAGATGATCGAATGCGACCGCGGGTGCTTTCAGCAGTGCGGCGCGCGTCACGCCGTTGGGGAAATAGCGATCGGCAAAGGCTTTCGAGCCAACAAACAGGTAGTCGAGAGCACCCAGCTGATCGACAAGACAGCTCGGCAGCGCCTGCGGTTGAATACTCACTGCCCCCACAACTTCGCCGCGACGCAGACGTTCCTGCGTTCGGGTTTCATCTTCCACCTGCAAATTAAGGCGAATCGGTGAGTCCGCAAGAACGGCTGAAAGCGCGGGCAGCAGCCAGGTTGCCAGACTGTCGGCGTTCACCGCCAGCGATAACAGCAGCGGCGTGGAGCCGGTTTGCTCATCACCCAACCACTCTTCTTCCAGCAATTCCACCTGACGTAGCAGGGCAAGGAGTTTCTGCCCTTGCTCTGTCGGGCGCGGCGGCACGGTACGCACCAGCAGCGGTTGTCCGAACATATTCTCCAGCTGTTTGATTCGCTGTGATACGGCGGATTGAGTGATGCACAGCTTTTGCGCTGCGCGCTCAAAACCTCGTTCACGAATAACGGCATCAAGCGCCTGTAGTGTTCTGTAGTCCGGACGTTTCATTGCGAGGCAGTACTCCTGAGTTTGCTTATTCTGCACTATGACACAAATTCCTCTTTGTGACTGACGAATTCTGACCACGTCGGAGCAGTCGTGTCTTTACGCGTTAATGTGATACCGGTCACAGGGACATTCGGGGTGTCCGTGTTCTATAATGCGCCCTGAGTTTTCACACCACAGGCAAACGATCATGACGCAGGATGAACTGAAAAAAGCAGTAGGATGGGCCGCACTCCAGTACGTACAACCGGGCACTATTGTCGGTGTGGGTACTGGCTCGACCGCAGCACACTTTATTGATGCGCTTGGAACGATGAAAGGGCAGATCGAGGGTGCAGTTTCCAGCTCTGATGCTTCAACGGAAAAACTGAAAAGTCTGGGCATTACCGTGTTCGATTTGAACGAAGTGGATCGTCTGGGCATTTACGTGGATGGTGCCGACGAAATCAACGGCCACATGCAGATGATCAAAGGCGGCGGCGCGGCGCTGACGCGTGAGAAAATTATCGCTTCCGTTGCTGATAAGTTCATTTGTATCGCCGATGCCTCCAAGCAGGTCGATATCCTGGGGACTTTTCCTCTGCCGGTCGAAGTCATTCCGATGGCGCGCAGCGCGGTTGCTCGTCAACTGGTGAAGCTGGGTGGTCGCCCGGAATATCGCCAGGGTGTGGTCACTGACAACGGTAACGTGATTCTGGACGTTTACAATCTGGAAATTCTGGACGCCGTGGCGATGGAAAATGCCATCAATGCGATTCCGGGCGTAGTGACTGTAGGGCTATTCGCCAATCGTGGCGCGGATGTGGCGCTGATCGGCACCGCTGACGGCGTGAAAACCATCGTAAAATGATCTGACGGGGGGAGTCCTCTCCCCGTTAAATATTTTTCAAAAGCCAAATTCGGTGACTTGTATCACGTTTTTTGACCTCTCCTGACGATCCTTCCGCCTTTCAAAATTACCGCAGCATTTTATGCTGTCATTTTGCTCTGGATGACTTTTCTTCAGAGTGCCGACGCAAACGTTCATATTGCTGCAATAGTTTTTTTTGATATGTTGGCGGGAGCGGATTTAAATCCAGCACAACAACAGTTCAGACAAACAGGGTCGGGTAAATGGCAAAGGTATCACTGGAAAAAGACAAGATTAAGTTTCTGCTCGTCGAAGGGGTGCATCAGAAAGCACTCGATAATCTTCGCGCAGCAGGTTACACCAACATCGAATTCCACAAAGGTGCGCTGGATACAGAGCAGCTGAAAGAATCCATCCGTGATGCCCACTTCATTGGCCTGCGATCCCGTACGCATCTAACTGAAGACGTTATTGCGTGTGCTGAAAAGCTGGTGGCCATCGGTTGTTTCTGTATTGGTACCAATCAGGTCGATTTGAATGCAGCAGCGCGACGCGGCGTGCCGGTCTTTAACGCACCGTTCTCCAACACCCGTTCGGTCGCGGAATTAGTGATCGGTGAGCTGCTGTTGCTTCTGCGCGGTATTCCGGAAGCGAATGCCAAAGCGCACCGCGGCATCTGGAACAAACTGGCTTCAGGCTCTTATGAAGCGCGTGGCAAAAAGCTCGGGATTATTGGTTACGGCCATATCGGTACGCAGCTCGGCATTCTTGCCGAATCCCTGGGTATGAATGTGTTCTTCTATGATATCGAAAGCAAACTGCCGCTGGGCAACGCCACTCAGGTTCAACATCTTTCTGACTTGCTGAATATGAGCGATGTGGTGAGTCTGCATGTGCCGGAAAATGCCTCTACCAGGAATATGATGGGCGCAGAAGAGATCGCGCTGATGAAGCCGGGCTCGCTGCTGATTAATGCCGCTCGCGGCACGGTTGTGGATATTCCAGCTTTGTGTGACGCGCTCAGGCGTAAGCACCTGGCGGGCGCGGCAATCGACGTCTTCCCAACGGAGCCGGCAACCAACAGCGATCCGTTTACCACTCCGCTGTTAGAGTTCGACAACGTGATCCTGACGCCACACATTGGTGGTTCGACGCAGGAAGCGCAGGAAAATATCGGTCTGGAAGTGGCGGGTAAACTGAGCAAATATTCCGACAACGGTTCCACGCTTTCTGCAGTGAACTTCCCGGAAGTGTCTCTGCCGCTGCACGGCGGGCGTCGTTTGCTGCACATCCACGAGAATCGCCCTGGTGTGCTGACAGCGATTAACCAGATTTTTGCCGAGCAGGGTGTCAACATTGCCGCGCAGTATCTGCAGACCAACGCACAGATGGGCTACGTGGTTATCGACATTGAGGCTGAAGACGATGTTGCTGAGAAAGCGCTGTTGAGCATGAAGGCGATTCCAGGAACGATTCGCGCGCGCCTGCTGTACTGATCTGCCGCACACTGATTTCTCTGCGTCGGAAGAGGACGCAAACAGTAAAAACGGTAACTGGCGTTACCGTTTTTTTATCACCACTCCCATACTTTTGATGGCGTGACCACGGCGGGCAGCGGGATATCCCATTTCTCTACCGGAAGTCTGTCTACGCCCTGACAATCATGCGCATATCCTACCGGCTGTAGGCCATGCTGCTGCCAGTTCTGTAGTGTGCGATCGTAGAATCCACCGCCCATTCCCAGGCGTTGACCATACCTGTCGAATGCCACCAGCGGCGTAATCAGCACATCCAGTTCATTGAGCGGTAAAACATCGCGCACATCCAGTTTGGGTTCAGTGATTTTCAGACGATTTACGACCAGTTCGCTGTGCGGATGATAATGCAGGAACAGCAAATTACCCGGGCTGAAGGGATGTAAAACGGGCAGATAGACTTTCTTTCCGGCGCGCCACAGTTGTTCGATCAGCGGTTGGGTATCCAGTTCACCATCAAACGATAAAAACAGCGCCACCGTATGCGCCATCACAACGGGCGAATAGGCCATCATACGTGCCGAGGCTTGTTGGGCAAAGTGAGCTTGTTGATCGGGGGACAGCGCACGACGTTGTTTGCGGATAAACTGACGGATTTCTTGTCGAGATGCAGGAACTTCAGGAAGTTGCGTCATGGTAGAAGCTAGGTAGTAAGAAGAGTGGGAATCTCCGAGATGCCGCCGCAGGCTGTAACCCTTGAACCCTTGGTTCAAGGTGAATATGTCGTCATAGTCTTAAGGCTTCTCGGACGAACCGAGCATGCTCACCGACCATGGAGCGCCACATTCTTGTGGTATGAAATATCGGCTCAGGGGACTGGCCCGCTTGCGAACATCTCAGAGAAATTTTTTCTTCACAGTCACTCTACCATAGTCAACTGCGAAGTGTTATTCAAACTTTTGTCCCGGTCTTTCGGGAGTGCGACCTTGATCAAGCAACGCTTGTTCGATGGTCTGCTGGAGCATTTTAATGCGTTGCTCCATGCTCGCCGCGTAATCGCGGGTCTTCGCTTTTTCCTGAGTTAATTCATAGCTGATGTTCAACGCGGCGATGAAAACCAACTGCTCAGTATTTGTGACTCTAGTGCGTTCTTTTAAATCTTGCAACCGCTGATTCAAATCGTCCGCAGCCTGACTCAAAGCATCCCTTTGTTCAGGCGGACAATTCACTCGCAGCGAACGGCCAAAAATTTGGAGATCGACGGGTTGTGCAGACATGCCACCTTCCTGCTTATTGACTGCGCGACCTTCGCTCATGGCCCGGGGGCTGCGAAGGGGCGACACTATAGCTACCATGATATGAAGATACAAGCCCTTTTCTGGTATCTCCAGGGTCCAAAGTGGTAGCATATCATGAATATTCTCCTAACGATGACGAATGCGCATGTCTATACAGAACGAAATGCCTGGTTACAACGAAGTAAGCCAGTTACTTAACCAGCAGGGCGTGGGTTTGACCCCTGCTGAAATGCACGGTCTGATCAGTGGCATGCTGTGCGGCGGAAACAGCGACAGCTCATGGCAGCCGCTGCTTCACGACCTGACAAACGAAGGTCTGGCGTTTGGTCACGAGCTGGCGGAAACGCTGCGTAAAATGCACTCGGCCACCAGCGACTCGCTGGAAGATGACGGCTTCCTTTTTCAGCTTTATCTGCCTGATGGCGATGACGTTAGCGTGTTTGATCGCGCCGATGCGTTGGCGGGGTGGGTAAACCACTATCTGTTAGGTCTGGGCGTGACGCAGCCTAAGCTTGATAAAGTCACTGGCGAAGCGGGTGAAGCTATCGACGATCTGCGTAACATTGCCCAGCTTGGCTACGATGAAGACGAAGACCAGGAAGAGCTGGAAATGTCTGTCGAAGAGATTATTGAGTATGTGCGCGTTGCCGCGCTGCTGTGCCACGATACTTTTACGCGCTCGCAGCCAACCGCACCGGAAGTCCGCAAACCGACATTACATTAAGAATAAGAACGCACAGGAGGGTGTCATGACTCAGCAGGAGTATCTTCGCCGCCGCCGGGCGCTGTTGGCAAAAATGCAGCCTGGAAGCGCGGCGCTGATTTTTGCCGCACCGGAAGCGACGCGCAGCAACGACAGCGAGTATCCGTATCGCCAAAGCAGCGATTTCTGGTACTTCACCGGTTTTAACGAGCCGGAAGCGGTCCTGGTGCTGATAAAAAGCGATGACACCCATAACCACAGCGTTTTGTTCAATCGTGTTCGCGATCTCACTGCAGAAATCTGGTTTGGTCGTCGCTTAGGTCAGGATGCCGCTCCCGAAAAACTCGGCGTAGAGCGCGCGCTGGCCTTTAGCGAAATCAACGAACAGCTTTATCAGTTGCTCAACGGTCTGGATGTGGTGTACCACGCGCAGGGTGAGTACGCATACGCGGACGATATCGTTTTCACTGCGTTGGATAAACTCCGCAAAGGGTCGCGTCAGAATTTATCTGCGCCCGCATCGCTCACCGACTGGCGTCCTATAGTTCATGAAATGCGCCTGTTTAAATCGTCAGAAGAGTTACAGGCCATGCGTCGTGCGGGCGAAATCAGCGCGCTGGCCCACACCCGCGCGATGGAAAAATGTCGTCCGGGCATGTTCGAATATCAGCTTGAAGGCGAAATCCTTCACGAGTTTTCCCGCCACGGCGCGCGCTTTGCGTCCTATAACACCATTGTGGGCGGCGGTGAAAATGGCTGCATTCTGCATTACACGGAAAATGAAAGTGCGTTGCGCGACGGCGATTTAGTGCTGATCGATGCAGGATGCGAATACAAAGGCTATGCCGGTGATATCACCCGTACCTTCCCGGTGAACGGCACATTTACCCCTGCGCAGCGAGCCGTTTACGACATCGTTCTGGAATCACTCGAAACTGCATTAACGCTGTTCCGCCCCGGCACGTCGATTCAGGAGGTGACGGGCGCAGTCGTGCGCATTATGGTCACAGGCCTGGTGAATCTCGGTGTTCTCAACGGCGACATTGATGAGCTCATTGCGGATAACGCGCACCGCGCATTCTTTATGCACGGCCTGAGCCACTGGCTGGGGCTGGATGTGCATGATGTCGGCGGCTACGGGCCTGACCGCTCGCGGACGCTTGAGCCGGGCATGGTGCTCACCGTCGAACCGGGACTCTACATCGCCCCGGATGCTGACGTGCCTGCCGAGTATCGCGGCATCGGCATCCGTATCGAAGACGACATCGTCATTACCGAAACCGGTAACGAAAATATGACTGCGCAAGTGGTGAAAAAGGCAGACGATATCGAAGCGCTGATGGCGGCGGCACGCGCATGAGTGTCATCATTGTGGGTGGTGGCATGACTGGCGCGACGCTGGCATTGGTGATTTCTAAGCTCACCGAGGGGCAATTGCCCGTGCATCTTGTCGAAGCGGTTGCCCCGCAGGTTTCTGAGCACCCGGGTTTTGACGCCCGAGCGATTGCGCTGGCGCAAGGCACCTGCCAGCAACTCGCACGCGTGGGGATCTGGCAAGCCATCGCCGACCGTGCAACCGCAATCAACACCGTTCATGTCAGCGACCGGGGCCATGCTGGTTTCGTGACGCTGGATGCGCAGGATTACCGCATTGACGCGCTGGGGCATGTCGTTGAGCTGCATGACGTTGGCCTGCGTTTATTCCGCTTATTGCAGGATGCGCCTGGCGTCACGCTGCACTGCCCAGCGCGGGTGGCCAGTTTTACCCGTAGCCAGGATAGCGTCAGCGTTACGCTTGATAATGGCGACACGCTCGAAGGGCAACTGCTGGTCGCTGCTGATGGTTCTCGCTCCGCGCTGGCCACCCAGTGTGGCGTTGAATGGCATCAGCAGCCTTACGGTCAGGCGGCGGTGATTGCGAATGTTTCTACCGCTGTCGCCCATCAGGGGCGTGCGTTCGAACGTTTTACTGAGTTCGGCCCCCTCGCGATGCTGCCGATGTCGGACGGACGCAGTTCGCTGGTCTGGTGTCACGCGCTGGACCGTATTGACGAGGTGATGACCTGGTCTGACGCCCGTTTTTGCGACGAGCTGCAAAAAGCATTTGGCTGGCGGCTTGGTCGTATCACCCATGCGGGACAGCGTTCCGCATACCCCCTGGCGCTGACCACTGCATCGCAATCCATTTCCCATCGCGTCGCCTTAGTCGGCAATGCCGCGCAAACGCTGCATCCAATTGCAGGACAGGGATTTAACCTGGGTTTACGCGACGTGATGAGCCTGGCAGAGACGCTGGCACAGGCGTGGCGAGATCACAATGATTACGGTGCCTATGCCATACTCAGCCACTATCAGAAGCGTCGCCAGACAGACAAAGAGGCCACTATTGGCGTCACCGATGGCCTGGTGCATCTTTTCGCAAACCGTTGGGCACCGCTGGTTGCCGGGCGCAATGCGGGGCTGATGGCGATGGAACTATTCATTCCGGCACGTAACGTGCTGGCGCAGCGGACTCTTGGTTGGGTCGCGCGTTAAGGAGTTAACTCAGTGCAGAATGTTGATGTTGCCATTGTTGGCGGCGGAATGGTTGGGCTGGCTTTAGCCTGCGGTTTGCAGGGAAGCGGCCTGCGCGTTGCCGTTCTTGAAAGCACGCCACCGCAGCCCGTAGCCCCGGACGCACCGCCTGAACTTCGCGTATCGGCCATCAACGCCGCCAGCGAAAAGCTGCTGACGCGTCTTGGCGTCTGGTCAGATATCACGGCGTTTCGCGCAAGCTGTTATCACGGGATGGAAGTGTGGGACAAAGACAGCTTTGGTCACATTGCGTTTGATGACGAAAGCATGGGCTACAGCCATCTGGGTCACATCGTCGAAAATGCGGTCATTCATCATGCTCTATGGCAAAAAGCGCAGCACAGCGCAGATATTACGCTGTTAGCGCCTGCACAGGTGCAGCAAGTCGCCTGGGGTGAGAACGAAGCCTTCATTACGTTGCAGAGTGGCGAGATGCTAACGGCGCGTCTGGTTGTTGGCGCAGATGGTGCGAACTCCTGGCTGCGAAATAAAGCGGATATCCCACTGACGTTTTGGGATTACCGTCATCACGCGATGGTCGCGACGATTCGTACCGCTGAGCCGCACGGTGGCATAGCGCGTCAGATCTTCCATAATGACGGCATTCTGGCGTTTCTGCCGCTGAGCGATCCGCATCTGTGTTCAATTGTCTGGTCGTTGATCCCGGAGAAAGCCCAGCAGATGCAGGACGCGACGCTGGAAGAATTCAGCCAGGCGCTGTGCATGGCGTTTGATAACCGCCTGGGTCTGTGTGCGCTTGAAAGCGAGCGCCAGGTGTTCCCATTGACTGGCCGATATGCGCGCCAGTTTGCGGCGCACCGTCTGGCGCTGGTGGGTGATGCTGCGCATACCATCCATCCCTTAGCGGGACAGGGCGTTAACCTGGGCTTTATGGATGCCGCTGAGCTCATCGAAGAGCTGCGTCGTTTACATCGTGAAGGGAAGGACATTGGTCAGCACCTTTATCTGCGCCGCTACGAGCGCAGCCGCAAGCACAGTGCCGCGATGATGCTGGCGGGTATGCAGGGATTCCGCGAGCTATTTGCAGGCGATAACCCCGCCAAAAAACTGCTTCGCGATCTGGGTCTGAAAATGGCCGATACTCTTCCAGGTGTAAAACCCCAACTGCTTCGTCAGGCGATGGGGTTGAACGATCTGCCAGACTGGCTGCGCTAAGTTAGACCCCCATCACACTTTCATTTCCCGGCTTCTGAGCCGGGACATTTCTCTCATTTGAAATATTCTAATTTCACACCCTAATTCGCATTAGATTATCTAATCTCGCGTTTTTTTCATGATGGGAAATCGCCATCTTTTTCCGCATTAAATATCACTCTTATCTAAATAACTCGGCCATTACATTGCGTTTACTCGGCGTTAATTGCATTTATCCAGTGAATCGTTCTGTTGTCGTTTTGGTGTTTTTTAGTCATAAGCTAATGTGATGACCCGTTTTACCTTATGGTTAATCCCTGGTTTCGGTGGTAAGTTCAGGTAAAAGAGAACGTTTGCGTCGGCGTCCAGGCGTGATGCCAACGCCGGGTTTCGTGATGGATTTTTATGCGAAACACAAGATAGCCCTGCTTATTCAACGAGGACAAGATGGCTCAACAAACTCCTTTATACGAACAACACACGTTATGCGGTGCACGCATGGTGGATTTCCATGGCTGGATGATGCCGCTGCATTACGGCTCACAAATCGATGAGCATCATGCCGTGCGCACCGACGCCGGTATGTTTGATGTGTCGCACATGACCATTGTCGATCTGCGCGGGAGCCGCACCCGGGAGTTTTTGCGTTATCTGCTGGCAAACGACGTCGCTAAGCTCAAGACCCCAGGCAAGGCGCTCTATTCCGGCATGTTAAATGCCTCCGGCGGCGTCATAGACGACCTGATTGTTTATTACTTCACTGAAGATTTCTTCCGCCTCGTTGTTAACTCCGCCACCCGCGAAAAAGACCTCTCCTGGATTTCCCAACACGCTGAAAAGTACGCCGTCGAAATTACCGTTCGTGACGATCTGTCGCTGATCGCCGTTCAGGGTCCTAACGCGCAGGCGAAAGCCGCCACGTTATTCACGGATGAGCAGCGTCACGCGACTGAGGGCATGAAGCCATTCTTCGGCGTGCAGGCGGGCGATTTGTTTATCGCCACCACCGGTTACACCGGTGAAGCGGGTTACGAAATTGCGATGCCGAACGAGAAAGCTGCCGAATTCTGGCATGCGCTGGTGGAAGCCGGTGTCAAACCTGCTGGTCTTGGCGCGCGTGATACGCTGCGTCTGGAAGCTGGCATGAATTTGTACAGTCAGGAAATGGATGAAACCGTCTCTCCGCTGGCCGCCAACATGGGTTGGACCATCGCGTGGGAACCTGCCGATCGTGAATTTATTGGCCGCGAAGCGCTTGAGATGCAGCGCGAAAAAGGCACCGATCAGCTGGTCGGCCTGGTGATGACTGAAAAAGGCGTGCTGCGTAACGAGCTGCCTGTGCGATTTACCGATGAGCTCGGCAATCAGCGTGAAGGCATGATCACCAGCGGTACCTTCTCGCCGACGCTGGGCTACAGCATTGCGCTGGCGCGCGTTCCGGCTGGCATTGGCGAAACCGCCATTGTGCAGATCCGTAATCGTGAAATGCCGGTCAAAGTGACTAAACCGATTTTTGTTCGCGCCGGTAAGCCGGTCGCCTAATCATTTTTTATCAGGAGAATTCCAATGAGCAATGTGCCAGCAGAACTGAAATACAGTAAAGAACACGAATGGCTGCGCAAAGAGGCCGACGGCACGTACACCGTAGGGATCACCGAGCATGCGCAAGAGCTGCTGGGTGACATGGTGTTTGTCGACCTGCCGGACGTCGGCACGACCGTCAGTGCGGGCGACGACTGCGCGGTAGCGGAATCAGTTAAAGCCGCATCCGACATCTACGCACCCGTGAGCGGCGAAATCGTTGCGGTCAACGATGCGCTGAGCGACTCTCCGGAGCTGGTGAACAGTGACCCGTACACCGACGGCTGGATTTTCAAAATCCGCGCGGCTGACGAAGCAGAAGTGGAAGCGCTTCTGGATGCGACGGCGTATGCCGCTCTGCTAGAAAACGAGTAAATACGCGTCATCCTTCACGTTGCAGGTGCGTAGGCGTCCTCGCTCATCTCAGTCACTTACTCATGTAAGCTCCTGAGGATTCGCAGCGTCGCTGCCTTCCTGCAACGCGAATGATTAAGCGTATCAAGGCAAGACAATCACGATTTCTACATCGATTCACCGCACGTTTCAGGAACCATCGCTCATGACACAGACTTTAAGCCAGCTTGAAAACCGTGGCGCCTTCATTGAACGTCACATTGGGCCGGATGCTCAGCAACAGCAGGAGATGCTGAAGACAGTTGGCGCGGATTCGTTAAACGCACTGATCGGCCAGATCGTGCCGAAAGACATTCAGCTCGCCACGCCGCCGCAAGTGGGTGAGGCGACAACGGAATTTGCTGCGCTGGCGGAACTGAAGGCCATTGCCGGTCTCAACAAGCGCTTTAAGTCTTACATTGGCATGGGTTACACCCCAGTGCAGTTGCCGCCGGTTATTCTGCGTAACATGCTGGAAAACCCGGGCTGGTACACCGCCTATACGCCTTATCAGCCGGAAGTGTCTCAGGGCCGTCTGGAAGCGTTGCTGAACTTCCAGCAGGTCACGCTGGATCTGACCGGATTGGACATCGCCTCTGCTTCTTTGCTGGACGAAGCAACTGCCGCCGCCGAAGCGATGGCGATGGCAAAACGCGTGAGCAAGCTGAAAAACGCCAACCGCTTCTTCGTCGCGGCTGACGTGCATCCGCAAACGCTGGACGTTGTGCGTACGCGTGCCGAAACCTTTGGTTTTGACGTGATTGTCGATGATGCAGATAAAGTGCTGGATCATCAGGATGTCTTCGGCGTGCTGTTGCAGCAAGTCGGCACCACCGGTGAAGTACACGACTACAGTGCGCTGATTGCCGAGCTGAAATTCCGCAAAATTGTTGTCAGCGTGGCGGCCGATTTTATGACGCTGGTGCTGTTAACGGCACCGGGCAAACAGGGCGCGGATATTGTTTTCGGTTCCGCGCAGCGCTTTGGCGTGCCGATGGGCTACGGTGGCCCGCACGCGGCATTCTTCGCCGGAAAAGACGAATTCAAACGCTCTATGCCTGGCCGCATTATCGGTGTGTCGAAAGATGCCGCGGGCAATACCGCGCTGCGTATGGCGATGCAGACGCGTGAGCAACACATTCGTCGCGAAAAAGCGAACTCCAATATCTGTACCTCTCAGGTACTGCTGGCGAATATTGCCAGCCTGTACGCGGTGTTCCACGGTCCAGTGGGCCTGAAGCGCATCGCGACCCGCATTCATCGCTTTGCGGATATTCTGGCTACCGGTTTACAGCAAAAAGGCCTGAAGCTGCGCCATGCCCATTACTTTGACACGCTGTGTGTTGAAGTTGCGGATAAAGCCGGTGTGCTGGCGCGCGCAGAAGCCGCAGAGATCAACCTGCGCAGCGATATTCTCAACGCCGTCGGTATCACGCTGGATGAGACCACCACCCGCGAGGACGTGCAAAATCTGTTTAACGTCCTGCTGGGCGATGCACACGGACTTGACGTCGATGCCTTGGATAAAGAAGTGGCGCACGATAGCCGCTCTATTCAGGAAAGCATGCTGCGCGATGATGCGATTCTGACTCACCCGGTATTCAATCGCTATCACAGCGAAACCGAGATGATGCGGTATATGCACTCTCTGGAGCGCAAAGATCTGGCGCTGAATCAGGCGATGATCCCGCTGGGTTCCTGCACCATGAAGCTGAACGCCGCCGCAGAAATGATTCCGATTACCTGGCCTGAGTTCTCTGAGCTGCACCCGTTCTGCCCGGCAGAACAGGCGGAAGGGTATCATCAGATGATCAACCAGCTCTCCGACTGGCTGGTGAAGCTGACCGGTTATGACGCACTCTGCATGCAGCCAAACTCCGGCGCACAGGGCGAGTACGCCGGCCTGCTGGCGATTCGTCATTACCACGAAAGCCGCAACGAAGGTCATCGCGATATCTGCCTGATCCCAAGCTCCGCACACGGCACCAACCCGGCATCCGCGCAGATGGCGGGAATGGAAGTCGTTGTCGTCGCATGCGACAAAAACGGGAACATCGACCTGACCGATCTGCGTGCCAAAGCAGAACATGCGGGCGAAAAACTCTCCTGCATTATGGTCACGTATCCGTCCACGCACGGTGTGTACGAAGAAACCATCCGTGAAGTGTGCGAGATTGTGCATCAGTTCGGCGGCCAGGTGTATCTTGATGGCGCGAACATGAACGCGCAGGTGGGCATCACCTCTCCGGGCTTTATCGGCGCGGATGTTTCGCACCTGAATCTGCATAAGACCTTCTGTATCCCGCACGGCGGCGGCGGCCCGGGTATGGGACCGATTGGCGTAAAAGCGCACCTGGCACCGTTTGTTCCAGGCCACAGTGTGGTGCAGATTGAAGGTATGTTGACCCGTCAGGGCGCGGTATCCGCGGCACCGTTTGGCAGCGCATCCATTCTGCCAATCAGCTGGATGTACATCCGTATGATGGGCGCAGAAGGGCTGAAACAGGCAAGTCAGGTAGCGATCCTGAACGCCAACTACATTGCCACACGTCTGAAAGACGCCTATCCAGTGCTCTATACCGGTCGTGATGGCCGCGTGGCGCACGAATGTATTCTGGATATTCGTCCGCTGAAAGACGAAACCGGGATCAGCGAACTGGATATCGCCAAGCGCCTGATTGACTACGGATTCCACGCACCGACCATGTCGTTCCCGGTAGCGGGCACGCTGATGGTTGAGCCGACCGAGTCAGAAAGCAAAGTTGAACTGGATCGCTTTATCGAGGCGATGCTGGCGATTCGCAATGAAATCACCCGCGTGAAGCAGGGCGAATGGACGCTGGAAGATAACCCGCTGGTCAATGCGCCGCACACGCAAAACGAGCTGGTAGCGGAGTGGCATCACGGCTACACCCGCGAAGTGGCGGTCTTCCCGGCGGGCGTGGCAAACAAATACTGGCCAACGGTGAAACGTCTTGATGACGTTTATGGCGACCGCAATTTGTTCTGCTCCTGCGTGCCAATGAGCGAATATCAGTAATACTTAACGTGACTGCTTAAGCCGGGCGAGTGATGCCCGGCTTTTTTTATTTTGGAGGGACGTCTCTTGGCTATTGCTCTTGTAACCGGCGCAAGCCGCGGAATTGGTAAAGCGACCGCGCTGCAACTGGCGCGTGAAGGCTACACGGCGGCGGTGAATTATCACCACAACATCAAAGCCGCGACGGATGTGGTGAATCAAATTACCGACTCCGGCGGCAAGGCTTTTGCGTTACGCGCTGATATCAGCGACGAAACGCAGGTGATGGCGATGTTCGAAAGCCTGGACCGTGAAGGCGAACCGCTGGCCGCGCTGGTCAACAACGCCGGCATTTTGTTTGAGCAAAGCACGATTGAAAATCTGACCGCCGAGCGCATCAATCGCGTATTAACCACTAACGTGACGGGCTATTTCCTCTGCTGTCGTGAAGCGGTGAAACGCATGTCTCATCAACACGGCGGCAAAGGCGGGGCGATAGTGAATGTGTCGTCTGCGGCGTCGCGTCTTGGGGCTCCCGGTGAGTATGTCGATTATGCCGCCTCGAAAGGTGCGGTAGATTCGTTGACCATCGGATTATCGCTGGAGGTGGCGGCGCAGGGCATTCGCGTGAACTGCGTGCGTCCAGGGCTAATTTATACCGACATTCATGCTTCTGGCGGTGAGCCGGGGCGTGTAGATCGGGTGAAGTCTCTGTTGCCGATGCAGCGCGGCGGCCAGCCCGAAGAGGTGGCGCAGGCGATTGTCTGGCTGCTGAGCGAAAAGGCGTCTTACGTGACGGGAAGTTTTCTTGAATTAGCGGGCGGGAAATAATTCCTCTCGCGCAGGGGAGAGGAATACGCGGTGCAGTTTTCCCCCTCATCCTTTGCGGAGAGGGGGAGTCGGTGCGATCTTTTCGATCTCGCCCGCAGGGGAAAGGGCTGGGGTGGCTAGAGCGTTTCGCCGTTGCTGGCGATCACCGCTTTGTACCACTCGAAACTTTTCTTACGGGAACGCGACATGTCGCCAGTCCCGTCGTCGTGTTTGTTCACGTAGATAAAGCCGTAGCGTTTACTGTACTGACCGGTGGTGAATGACACGCAGTCGATGCAGCCCCATGGCGTATAGCCCATCAGATCTACACCGTCGTAGGTAACCGCTTTGATCATCTCTTCGACGTGAGCGCGCAGGTAGTCGATGCGGTAGTCATCGTTGATGCTGCCATCTTCTTCCACTTTATCGTAGGCACCAAAACCGTTTTCCACGATAAACAGTGGTTTCTGATAGCGCTCGTAAAGCTCGCACAGCGCATAGCGCAGACCCACAGGGTCAATCTGCCAGCCCCAGTCTGAAGCTTTCACATGTGGGTTTGGCACGCTGCCTTCAAAGCCAGAAATCGCGTCACCTGTCCCGCCTTCCGCTTTGACCGCATTGGTCATGTAATAGCTGAAACCTAAGTAAGCGCAGGTGCCTTCACGCAGGATTTGCTCGTCGCCAGCGTCCATTTTGATTGAGAAACCGCGGCGTTCCCATTCGTTCAGCACGTATGACGGGTAGTAACCGCGCAGCTGGACGTCGGTAAAGACATAGCGTTCACGCATTGATTCCTGAGCAAACATCACGTCTTCGGGTTTGCAGGAGAACGGATAGAGCGCCACCATCGCCAGCATGCAGCCCACCTGCATCTCTGGATTAATACGACGCGCGGCTTTTACCGCCAGTGCGCTGGCCACAAACTGATGGTGCAGCACCTGGTACATGGTCTCTTCCGGGTTTTCATGCTCGGTGTACACCACGCCAGAGCAGCAATAACCGAACAGCGGCGCACGCCAGTTACGCTGATTATTGATTTCGTTAAAGGTCATCCAGTATTTGACCTTCGTTTTGTAGCGCTCGAAGACCACTTCGGCAAAACGCACGAAGAAATCCACCACTTTACGGTTGGTCCATCCACCGTACTCCTGCACCAGATGCAGCGGCATTTCGAAGTGGGAGAGGGTGATGACCGGTTCGATGTTGTACTTCAACAGTTCATCGAACATGTCGTCGTAAAACTTCAGGCCTTCTTCATTGGGCTGGGTTTCGTCGCCTTTCGGAAAGATACGCGTCCAGGCGATAGAGGTTCGGAAGCATTTGAAGCCCATCTCAGCAAACAGCTTGATGTCTTCTTTGTAATGACCGTGAAAATCGATGGCTTCGTGGTTCGGGTAATATTTCCCGTCGATCACTTCCTGCGTGATTTCGCGAGGAACGCCGTGCGCGCCGCCGGTCAGCACGTCACAAATGCTCGGCCCTTTGCCGCCTTTGTTCCAGCCGCCTTCGACCTGGTGAGCAGCGACCGCGCCGCCCCATAAAAAGTCTTTTGGTAAGGTGAGTTTTTTCATATTGGCTAGTCTCGAATTATTGCTGTTGTGTTCGAGTCTAGCAAAGCGGAATTAAATGTCACGATATAACAAATGGCGGTTTATGTGATTTGTTACATCAAAAAAACAGCCTGTTTTATTCCGCCAGTTTCTTCGCCAGTTTCCGACCTAACGATTCAAGAATATAAATAACCGGGATTTGAGTGGTTATATCGTAGACGCCGCCAATGCGGGTTTGAGGTACATGCCATGAGAGATTAAAGTCGGCAAGTTTTGCCAGTCGAGAGTGTTCATGGCTGGTGATGGAGAGCACTTTACAGTTGTGCAGGCTGAACTGGCTGGCGAAGCGCAGGATCTCTTCGGTTTCACCGGAAACAGAAAGCACAATCGCCAGCGCATTTTTTGCCATGTCGTTGGTGACCGGAAAATAAGGATCGTCGATATGATTGCTGAATTTTCCAATATTTGAAAAGAACCGCGCGCCATATTTTGCCAGCGAACCAGAGGTGCCAGCGCCAACAAAAATAATACGCTCTGACGATAATATAATATCGACAGCGTGCGCTAATAACGAATCGAATTCTTCGTTATTAACACTGCGGAAGAAACTGATAATTTCACTGGCACCGAAATTAGCCTGCTGCGGTTCATTATTCTCTAAATACAATTTAAACCGCACACGGAATTCAGAATAGCCTTCGCAGTTGAGCTTGCGGCAAAAGCGCAGCACGGTGGTGGTGGAGACTCCCGCCGCGTCCGCCAGTTCGCGGATGGTCATGTACGTGACCTTGTCGCGGTTTTTGATAGCATAGTTGTAAACCATCATCTCAAGATTGTTGAGACTGGCAATAGCAGAATGGGAGAACATGCTCACGCTGGCTAAACTCACTTATCAGACTTTATCTTCAGGGAATAATACCATGCAGCCAAACGACATTACTTTTTTTCAGCGCTTTCAGGAAGACATTCTGGCCGGGCGTAAAACCATCACTATCCGCGACGAATCAGAATCACATTTTAAAGCAGGCGATATTCTGCGCGTTGGGCGCTATGAGGATGAGGGGTACTTTTGCACCGTTGAAGTCATCCGCACGTCGACGGTGACGCTGGATGCGTTAACCGAAAAACATGCGCAGCAGGAAAACATGTCACTGGAAGCACTCAAAGCGGTTATCGCCGAGATTTACCCTAACCAGTCCCAGTTTTATGTGATTGAATTTAAATGCCTTTAATAAAAGTGAACGAGTGTTAGGTGAATTTTAACCTCAATGTAATGATTTTAATGGATTATTCTGGAATAGGTATTTATTTTAGCTAACATGTGTTCACTGGAATCGTTCTCAGTTAGCATAGTTTGGTGATACATTTTTATCTTCTGTTTTCCTGGAGTTTCCTATAGTGAGCAAACCAATCGTTGCACAGGGATATTCACTGGCTGAGGAAATAGCCAACAGCATTAGTCACGGGATTGGCCTCGTTTTTGGTATTGTCGGTTTGGTACTTCTGCTGGTGCAGGCGTTTGATGCGAACGCCAATGCGCTGGCTATTACCAGCTATAGCCTGTATGGCGGGAGTATGATTCTCCTCTTTCTCGCCTCAACGCTTTACCACGCCATTCCGCATCAGCGTGCCAAAATTTGGCTTAAGAAATTTGATCACTGCGCTATCTATCTCCTGATTGCCGGAACCTATACGCCATTTTTGCTGGTGGGATTGAACTCGCCCTTATCACGCGGCCTGATGATCGTCATTTGGGGACTGGCACTGCTCGGTATCTTGTTTAAGCTCACGATTGCGCACCGGTTTAAAGTGCTGTCGCTGGTGACATATTTGACGATGGGTTGGCTGTCGCTGATCGTGGTATATCAACTGGCGACAAAGCTGGACGCGGGTGGGGTGACGCTGCTTGCGGCGGGGGGGATCATCTATTCACTCGGGGTGATTTTTTACGTCTGTAAACGTATTCCGTACAACCACGCTATCTGGCATGGCTTCGTGCTGGGCGGCAGCGTGTGCCATTTCCTGGCGATATATTTATACGTGGCGCAGGCTTAACGTTTTGAACGCCCGGCAATGAATCCACTGCCGGGCAAAGTATTACTCTTCTAATGAATACGGCAGCGGCTGGATGCTTAATGTATTGGCATCGTCACGCACGCGGAACACGCTGTCAGCTTCCATGTCATTGTTCATCACCACCTGCACCAGAACTCGGCCATCGTCCAGCTGAACAGCAGCCAACACAGTACCTGTGCGACGCCAGTTTTCACCCATTTTCAGCTCGAGATCTTCACCGGCTTCTGGAACGCGACTGGCGTTTCCTGCCAGATACCACAGCGCGCGTTTATTGGCCCCGCGGAATTTTGCCCGGGCCACCATCTCCTGACCGGTGTAACAGCCTTTTTTAAAGCTGATGCCGCCGAGTGCCTGAATATTGGTAGCCTGCGGAATAAACTGTGCGCTGTTTGCCGCGTCAATGATCGGCAGACCCGCTTCAATATTCAGCGCTAACCACTGCAGGCTGTTGTTGAATTGTGCTTCGCCACGCAGCGCTTCGGTCACGCGCTCCGCAGTCGCGACATCCGTGACCAGCAGGAAGCGTTCCTCTGGGTATTCAAACCACAGAAGGGAAGTCGCGCCATCATTAATCAATGGTTTATCAGCATCAGGCAGCTCGCTGAAAAGAGTTTTCAGCGCCGCGCGGGCCTGAAAACCGGCGACGCCAAGCAGCACATTTTCGTCGTCTGCAACGATTGTCACTTTAGAGAAAACCGCATACTTTTTCAGTTCAGTCAGTTGCGCATCTCGCAGGCTACGGCGTTCGATAATGGCAAAACCATCCTGACGACGGAACAGACGCAGATTGCTCCACATCTTTCCTTTAGGATCGCAATGCGCCACCAGCAGATGCTGATGCTCGCCTAACTGGGCGACGTCGGCAGTGACCTGACCCTGAAGATATTTTTCGCTATCAGCGCCAGAGATTGTTGCCAAAGCCCAGTCATCAAGAGAGATAAGCGTCAGCGGCAGACGCGCGGAGGCGACAGGCTGGCGAGGAGGAAATGGTGTAAAAGCCATAGTGATATCCTGAATTGCTTAACGCTTTGTTAATGCCTAATGGTAAAAGAGACAGCAGTCATTGCAAGCCCTTTCAGCAGCCCAATTGTGCCTTATTAACGTTCTGCGTAGCGTCACGCAAAACAGAGTAATCCGCTCTCTTTATAGGGGATTTTTCTGGAAGCGTGCTTCCAGTCAGTGATTTTCCTGTAATGAAACGGCAAAAAACACGTTACACTAGAAATCGTCCCTCTTAGAGGTAGAAGAAACGTTTAGCAGGAAATCAACATGGACATTAGCAATAAGGCTCGTATTCACTGGGCGTGCCGCCGCGGCATGCGCGAACTTGATATTTCCGTCATGCCATTCTTCGAATATGAATACGACAGCTTAAGCGATGACGATAAGCGTCTGTTTATTCGCCTTCTTGAAAGTGACGATCCTGATTTATTCAACTGGCTGATGAATCACGGCAAGCCCGCCGACACCGAGTTGCAACGGATGGTGCAATTAATTCAAACACGGAATCGGGAACGTGGTCCTGTGGCAATCTGATCTGCGCGTATCCTGGCGCTCACAGTGGATGTCTTTGTTGCTCCACGGAATGGTTGCGGCCTTTGTTTTGCTGATGCCGTGGCCACTCAGCTACACCCCGTTATGGATGCTGTTACTCTCGCTTGTGGTGTTCGACAGCGTGCGCAGCCAGCGACGTATCAATTCCTGTCAGGGCGAAATCAAGCTGCTGATGGACTCTCGTCTGCGCTGGCAAGGTAAAGAGTGGGAAATCGTCGGTACGCCCTGGATGCTGAGTTTTGGCATGATGTTTCGCTTGCGTAACGTGCAAGGCGGACGAAACCAGCATTTATGGCTTTCGGCGGACAGTATGGATGCTGACGAGTGGCGAGATTTGCGTCGGATGGTTTTGCAGCAACCGACGCCCGGTCGATAGCGGATTAGCTAAATTTTTCCGCCATTTCACCCAGAATTTGTTCACACCAGCTTTGCAGGCGCTCGTCACTGAGGTCGTACTGGTTGGTTTCGTCCAGCGCCAGGCCCACAAACAGCTGGCCATCAGCAATCACCGGTTTTGGGCTGGTGAACTCGTAACCCTCTGTTGGCCAGTAGCCGATAAAATGGACGCCTTTTGGGGCAAGCTTATCGTGCAGCATGCCGAGCGCATCAAGGAACCACTCGCCATAACCTAGCTGATCGCCCATACCGTAAAGCGCAACGATTTTGCCTTCCAGGTTGAGTGAATCGAGCTGCTCCCAAATGGCTTCCCAGTCCTCCTGTATCTCACCAAAATCCCAGGTCGGAATGCCCAAAATCAGAACATCGTACTGTTCCATTTCGGTGGGGGCATCGTCTTTAAGATTGTGGAGCGTCACCAGTTCAGGGCCGATAATGTCGCGAATTTTCTCCGCGGCCATCTCGGTATAGCAGGTGCTGGAACCATAAAACAGACCAATATTCATCGCGTAAACTTCTCAATACTTGCTATGACTTTGCGCGTAGTGTACCAGAAAGCTGTACCATTACGTCATAATGGCCGAGGGCAGAATCACAGGAGCAGACGTGGAAAAGGATCTCGCACTCATCGAACAATTTCTCGATGCGCTGTGGCTTGAGAAGAACCTGGCGGAGAACACGCTGAGCGCCTATCGTCGCGATTTAACGATGCTGGCGGAATGGCTCGCGCACCGTGGCTTGTCGCTCGAACAGGCACAGCGAGACGATCTCCAGTCTCTACTGGCCGAACGTATGGACGGCGGCTACAAAGCCACCAGTTCCGCGCGCCTGCTGAGTGCAATGAGACGACTGTTTCAGCATCTGTATCGCGAGAAGCTTCGCGCTGACGATCCGAGTGCGCTACTGGCATCCCCCAAGCTGCCGCAGCGTTTACCTAAAGATCTCAGCGAAGCACAAGTTGACAGATTATTACAGTCACCGACGGTTGACGTGCCGCTGGAGTTACGCGATAAAGCCATGCTTGAAGTGCTGTATGCCACGGGTTTGCGCGTCTCGGAACTGGTGGGTTTGACGATGAGCGATATTAGCCTGCGTCAGGGCGTGGTCCGCGTGATAGGTAAAGGAAACAAAGAACGTCTGGTCCCGCTTGGCGAAGAGGCGGTGTACTGGGTGGAGAACTATCTCGAGCATGGTCGACCATGGCTTCTGAACGGTGTTTCTATTGATGTTCTGTTTCCCAGCCAGCGTGCGCAACAAATGACGCGACAAACCTTCTGGCATCGCATAAAACATTACGCCACACTGGCGGGTATCGACAGTGAAAAACTTTCGCCGCACGTTCTGCGCCATGCCTTCGCAACGCACTTGCTCAACCATGGCGCTGATTTGCGCGTCGTACAGATGTTGCTGGGACACAGCGACCTGTCAACCACGCAAATCTATACCCACGTTGCAACAGAACGGTTGCGGCAGCTACACCAACAGCACCACCCGCGAGCGTGAGTGCCGAAACATAGTCATAGGACCGAAAATGAAAAAATCTTTAGCGCTGTTCTCTCTGCTGGCTGCATCCTGGGCGGGCTTTGCTCATGCTGACGATGCGGCAATTAAACAGTCACTGGCCAAACTCGGCGTGACCAGTAGTGATATCCAGCCTGCACCCGTAGCCGGCATGAAAACGGTACTGACAAACAGCGGTGTGCTCTACGTTACCGAAGACGGCAAGCATTTCGTTCAAGGTCCAATGTATGACGTCAGCGGCGCGCAGCCGGTTAACATCACTAATCAGTTACTGATGAAAAACCTGAATGCGCTCGAAAAAGAGATGATTGTCTACAAAGCCGCGCAGGAAAAACACGTTATTACCGTTTTCACTGATATCACCTGCGGCTATTGTCACAAGCTGCATGAAGAGATGAAAGACTACAACGCGCTGGGGATCACCGTGCGTTACCTGGCTTTCCCGCGTGCGGGTATTCAGAGCCAGCCAGAGCAGGACATGAAAGCCATCTGGTGTGCCAAAGATCCGAAACAAGCGTTTGATGATGCGATGAACGGCAAAGGCGTCAAACCGGCGTCCTGCGACATCGACATTGCGAACCATTACGCGCTGGGTGTGCAGTTTGGCGTGACCGGAACGCCTGCCATCGTGCTGAGCAACGGATACGTCGTGCCGGGTTATCAGGGGCCGAAAGAGATGAAAGAGTTTCTCGACGCACACCAGAAACAGACTGGCGGTAAATAATTCGCGTGAAAGCAAAGACTCAACTGCGCCGCCGTGAGGTGGATGAGAACGTTAATTTACCTGCCGATCTTTCGCCGCTTCTGCGCCGACTTTATGCAGGACGTGGCGTGCGCAATGCCGATGAACTTGAGCGTAGCGTCAAAGGCATGTTGCCCTGGCAACAGCTCAGCGGTGTAGAAACAGCGACTGAACTGCTCTACAACGCGCTGCGTGAAGGGACGCGCATTGTCGTCGTCGGTGATTTTGACGCCGATGGCGCAACCAGCACCGCGCTAACGGTGCTCAGCCTGCGTGCGCTCGGCTGCGATAATGTCACCTATCTGGTGCCTAATCGCTTTGAAGATGGCTACGGCCTGAGTCCGGAAGTGGTTGATCAGGCTCAAGCGCGTGGCGCGCAGATGATCTTAACCGTCGATAATGGGATCTCGTCACACGCCGGGGTCGATCGGGCGCATCAGCTTGGGATCCCGGTTATCGTTACCGATCACCATTTGCCGGGTGACACCTTACCGGCTGCCGAAGCGATTATTAACCCCAATCTGCGCGACTGCGACTTCCCGTCGAAATCGCTCGCGGGCGTGGGAGTAGCGTTCTATCTGATGTTGGCGCTGCGCACGTTGCTGCGTGATAAAGGCTGGTTTGAGACGCGTGGTATCGCGGTGCCTAATCTGGCGGAATATCTCGATCTGGTCGCGCTGGGGACGGTTGCGGACGTTGTCCCGCTGGACACCAATAACCGTATTCTGACCTGGCAGGGTTTGAGCCGGATTCGCGCGGGGAAATGCCGACCAGGCATCAAAGCGCTGCTGGAGATTTCCAACCGCGATGCGCAAAAGCTGGCGGCAAGCGACTTAGGTTTTGCTTTGGGCCCACGTCTGAACGCGGCAGGGCGACTGGATGACATGTCTGTTGGCGTGGCGCTGCTGCTGTGCGACAACATCGGTGAAGCGCGCGTGCTGGCGAATGAACTGGATGCGCTGAATGAGACGCGCAAAGAGATTGAGCAGGGGATGCAAGCAGAGGCGCTGACGCTGTGTGAAAAACTTGAGCGCAGTAGCGAAACGCTGCCCGGCGGGCTGGCGATGTATCACCCGGAATGGCATCAGGGCGTCGTGGGTATTTTGGCCTCGCGCATCAAAGAGCGTTTTCATCGTCCGGTGATCGCGTTTGCACCGGCGGGTGACGGCACGCTAAAAGGGTCGGGTCGTTCTATTCAGGGGCTGCATATGCGCGATGCGCTAGAGCGTCTGGATACGCTGCATCCTGGGCTGATGATTAAATTCGGCGGTCACGCCATGGCGGCGGGTTTATCGCTGGAAGAGACGAAGTTTGATGAGTTTCAACGGCTCTTTAGCGAACTGGTGACCGACTGGCTGGATCCCGCCTTGCTGCAAGGTGAAGTGGTTTCCGATGGTGCGCTGACGCCTGCTGAGATGACCATGGAGATCGCGCAACTGCTGCGCGAATCAGGACCCTGGGGACAAATGTTCCCGGAACCGCTGTTTGACGGCCGTTTTCGTCTACTGCAACAGCGTTTGGTGGGCGATCGTCATCTGAAAGTGATGGTTGAACCGCTTGGCGGCGGCCCGCTGCTGGATGGGATTGCTTTCAACGTCGACACCTCAGTTTGGCCTGATAACGGCGTGCGTGAAGTCGAACTGGCCTACAAACTGGATATCAATGAGTTTCGCGGAAATCGCAGTTTGCAAATCATCATCGATCATATCTGGCCGATGTAAGCTGACCAATTTAGCGTCACTATTCTCTATAAAAAAGAGCGTGGATTGGGTACAATCCCGCTCTTATCACCGCATTTTGACTAGTCCAATAAAGAAAACAGACCATGTTTGAAATTAATCCGGTAAAAAACCGCATTCAAGACCTTACGGAGCGCTCCGCCGTTCTTAGGGGGTATCTTTGACTATGATGCGAAGAAAGAACGCCTTGAAGAAGTAAACGCCGAGCTGGAACAGCCGGACGTCTGGAACGAACCTGAACGCGCACAGGCGCTGGGTAAAGAGCGTTCCTCCCTCGAAGCCATCGTTGAAACGCTGGATCAAATGACGCAGGGACTGGAAGACGTTTCTGGTCTGCTGGAATTAGCGGTCGAAGCCGACGACGAAGAAACATTCAACGAAACGATCGCTGAGCTCGACGTATTAGAAGAGAAACTGGCGCAGCTTGAATTCCGCCGCATGTTCTCTGGCGAATACGACAGCGCCGATTGCTATCTCGATATCCAGGCCGGTTCTGGCGGGACCGAAGCGCAAGACTGGGCGAGCATGCTGGCGCGTATGTATTTGCGCTGGGCAGAAGCGCGCGGCTTCAAAACCGAGATTATCGAAGAGTCTGAAGGTGAAGTGGCGGGTCTTAAATCCATCACCATCAAGATCATTGGCGATTACGCTTACGGCTGGTTGCGTACCGAAACGGGCGTTCATCGCCTGGTGCGTAAAAGCCCGTTCGACTCCGGCGGTCGCCGTCATACCTCTTTCAGCTCTGCGTTTGTCTATCCAGAAGTGAAAGACGATATCGATATCGAAATCAACCCAGCCGACTTGCGCATTGACGTTTATCGCGCATCTGGCGCGGGCGGTCAGCACGTTAACCGAACGGAATCCGCGGTGCGTATTACCCACCTTCCGACCAACACGGTAACGCAATGCCAGAACGACCGTTCGCAGCATAAGAACAAAGACCAGGCCATGAAGCAGATGAAAGCGAAGCTTTATGAGCTGGAGATGCAGAAGAAAAATGCCGAGAAACAGGTGATGGAAGATAACAAATCTGACATCGGCTGGGGCAGCCAGATTCGTTCTTATGTCCTTGATGACTCCCGCATTAAAGACTTGCGTACCGGGGTTGAAACCCGTAACACGCAGGCGGTGCTGGACGGCAGCTTGGATCAATTTATCGAAGCAAGTTTGAAAGCAGGGTTATGAGGAACCAACATGTCTGAACAACAAGCACAGGGCACTGACGCGGTAGTCGATCTTAATAACGAGCTGAAAACGCGTCGCGAAAAGCTGGCTGCACTGCGTGAGCAGGGTATTCCATTCCCGAACGATTTTCGTCGCGATCACACTTCCGATCGGCTGCACGCTGACTTCGATGCAAAAGAAAACGAAGAGCTGGAAGCGCTGAACGTAGAAGTGTCCGTTGCAGGCCGCATGATGACCCGTCGTATCATGGGTAAAGCGTCCTTCGTGACGTTGCAGGACGTCGGTGGCCGTATTCAGCTGTACGTTTCCCGTGACGATCTGCCAGAAGGCATTTATAACGAGCAGTTCAAGAAGTGGGACCTGGGCGATATTCTTGGCGCAAAAGGCAAGCTGTTCAAGACCAAGACGGGCGAACTCTCTATTCACTGCACCGAACTGCGCCTGCTGACGAAAGCACTGCGTCCGTTGCCGGATAAATTTCACGGTCTGCAGGATCAGGAAGCGCGCTATCGTCAGCGCTACCTGGATCTCATCTCTAACGATGAATCCCGCAAAACGTTCAAAATCCGTTCCCAGATTATGGCGGGCATCCGTCAGTTCATGGTTGGCCGTGATTTTATGGAAGTCGAAACACCAATGATGCAGGTGATTCCGGGTGGCGCGTCTGCGCGTCCATTCGTGACCCATCACAATGCGCTGGATCTGGACATGTACCTGCGCATCGCGCCGGAACTGTACCTGAAGCGTCTGGTGGTTGGCGGCTTCGAACGCGTGTTCGAAATCAACCGTAACTTCCGTAACGAAGGTATTTCTGTTCGCCATAACCCAGAGTTCACCATGATGGAACTCTATATGGCGTATGCGGATTACAAAGATCTGATCGAGCTGACCGAATCGCTGTTCCGCACCCTGGCGCAGGATATTCTCGGCACCACGGAAGTCCCTTACGGTGACGAAGTGTTCGACTTTGGTAAGCCGTTCGTCAAGCTGACCATGCGCGAAGCGATCAAGAAATACCGTCCAGAAACCGAAATGGCCGATCTGGATAACTTTGACTCTGCGAAAGCCATCGCGGAAAGCATCGGTATCAAGGTTGAGAAGAGCTGGGGTCAGGGTCGTATCGTGACTGAGATCTTCGAAGAAGTGGCAGAAGCGCATCTGATTCAGCCTACCTTCATCACCGAATACCCGGCTGAAGTGTCTCCGCTGGCGCGTCGTAATGACGAAAACCCGGAAATCACTGACCGCTTTGAGTTCTTTATTGGCGGCCGTGAAATCGGTAACGGCTTTAGCGAGCTCAACGATGCGCAGGATCAGGCGCAGCGCTTCCAGGATCAGGTTGATGCGAAAGCCGCAGGCGACGATGAAGCGATGTTCTTCGACGAAGACTACGTGACCGCGCTGGAACACGGCTTGCCGCCAACGGCGGGTCTGGGCATTGGTATCGACCGTATGGTGATGCTGTTTACCAACAGCCACACCATCCGTGATGTGATCCTGTTCCCGGCGATGCGTCCGGTAAAATAATACCGTAACGATTGAAAAGCCCCGGCGTTTATCACGTCGGGGCTTTTTTTATGCCTTTAGGTTATCGGCGAACTGTCTGAGTTTTTCACACGCGTTAGCCGCTTCCGAAACCATCCACGGGCTGAAAGCCCACGGCGTGGCCTCCAGGGTACGTAACAGTGACGCCAGTTCAACCCACTGATAGTCCATCACCTCGTCGGGATTTACCCTGAGCGGGCTGACAATCTGTGCTGCAAATACCGGGCAAATTTCGTTTTCAACGATGCCCGAAGGATCGATCTCACAGTAACGGAAATCTGCTGCGATCGGCGTAAGATGCGCGATCTCTACGCCGACTTCGAAACGACAGCGGCGTTCTATCGCCTGTTCGGTGGTTTCGCCGATTTGTGGATGGCCGCAGACCGAGTTTGTCCAAACGCCAGGCCAGGCTTTTTTGCTCAGTGCGCGGCGGGTAACAAGGCATTGACCCCGATCGTTAAACAGCCACGAAGAGAAAGCTAAATGCAGCGAGGTATGAGAAGTGTGCGCAGCGTACTTCTCCTGAGTGCCAACAACCTCTCCCTGGTCGTTAACCAAAATGACGTGTTCTTGTATGCTCATTCCGACTCCAGTACCCGAACGACGGGATGGCGAAATTATATCTCACTCTTTCCCAAACGAGTTGTCGCCGCGAGCTTAAATATGTATTACCGGCAAAAGTTGGCAACAGGATTTAGGCTGTTATCATAGGACGCCATTTACCTTGACCAAGGATCCGTTTTGTTCGCAGGAAGCCTGACGAGAATCCCCTGAGTGCTCTTTTCTGCCTGATGCTGGCATTGCTGCTGGCGGGCTGTTCTGGCAGTAAATCATCTGATTCGGGAAGCTACTCCGGCGCGGTCTACACCGTTAAGCGCGGCGACACACTCTATAAAATCTCGCGCTCAACCGGAACGAGCGTGAAAGACTTGGCTCGCCTGAACAATATTTCTGCACCTTATACCATCGAAATAGGGCAAAAGCTCAGGCTCAATAGCGGTAGCTCGACGGCGAAAAAATCCTCTTCCTCGAAGGGTAAAACCGCCAAGGTGACGCCGTCTTACGCTGTGCCGCAATCGTCATGGCCGCCGGTCGGACAGCGCTGTTGGGTCTGGCCTGCCAGCGGAAAAGTGATTACCCCGTATTCGACGGCAGAGGGCGGCAATAAAGGGATCGATATTGCGGGCTCACGCGGTACGCCAGTCTATGCGTCCGGAGCAGGAAAAGTGGTCTATGTGGGGAATCAGCTGCGCGGTTATGGCAATTTAATCATGATTAAGCACGGCGAAGACTACATTACCGCCTATGCGCACAACGACTCGTTGCTGGTCAATAACGGGCAAAATGTGAAAGCCGGGCAAAAGATCGCGACGATGGGCAGCACGGGCGCGAGTTCTGTTGCCCTGCATTTCCAGATTCGTTACCGTGCAACCGCTATCGATCCTCAGCGCTATCTGCCTGCGCAGGGCAGTAAGCCAAAATGCTAAACGGTTAATTAATCACCGGTTAGCGCGTGAGTGACTTGTGCGAAAAAGCGTAAGGTCTATAATGCCTTACGCACCATCAAAGCGGGCGTAGTTCAATGGTAGAACGAGAGCTTCCCAAGCTCTATACGAGGGTTCGATTCCCTTCGCCCGCTCCAGATCTCTCCCCTTGTGGCAAAACACTGCCAGTAGCTGGCTTAAACGTGTTTCGCTATCAACAACTTACCTTAAAGTAAGTTGCCGTGATCGTTCTACCATTGAACGACGAAGTACCAACGGGGATTACACTGTTAGTTGTCACGGATAGTTACTATGGAAGTGAGAGTATAACTATTTCGGCGGCGGCAGTTTCAACCTCACACCGCGATAGCACAACGTGAAGGAAAAGCCTGATCCGGGCATTGTCTCTTACAACAGACTGATCACACGCATTTCAAGCCGATGTGCGGCTCTCAGAGCCTCGTAAACAGGTTTATGTTAATAACGTACCTACAAACGACATGTAGGTTCTATCAGCGTTTCAGCCACGCTCCCGCAAGGGTGACACTCACGAGTGTTTCCCGATGGGTACACGGTTATCCTGATAAGGTGTGATCCTTCTGACAATCCGATGAAGTCGCTACGCTCCGCTTGTTGCTGTATCACCAACGGGGCTTTATGGCTTCTATTGCCTAAAATCGGGGGGAAGGGGGAAAGGCTGGTGGATTCCAGCCTTTGGCTGTCATCTCACCTTCTTGAAAATGAGCAAGACCAAAACAAGGCAAATGGCACTACCGAAAAATGCTTTGATCAAGAGGTTATCCACTGAACGCGATAAGTCATCTATGATCGCCTCACATAAACGGGCTTCCATCTCACCTGTTGAAGGGGGGGCCGTTGTATTTCCGGGTTAACCCAAAATCAAGCACTGGGAATCATCAGGGCGATAGAGTAGATGGCGAAAACTAAAGCAATGCCTCCCCACCGAAGAATCGTTTTTGTTCTACTCGCAATCGCTTCGCGGCTCTCCAAATCATCTCACCTTTTTGAAGATAAGTAGGATCAGAGGTACGCAGACAGCGAAACCGTAAATTGCCACATAAAAAAACACCGCTTGTAGCTTGACCAAGTGAATCAACAGCTTGGTAATACTCTTTTAATGGAACAGGGTTTGAGACAAGAGTCTGATTTTCAGAGAAAACCGCGAATGCTTGTGAGGCGACAAACAGACCGAAGAAGTAACCCAAGCTAACGATGAAAATCCCTCCCCATCGTAAGAAAAATTTTATGCCACTGTTCGTGTTTATGAGTGTTTCCAAATCATCTTACTTTTTTAAAGATAAGCAGAATCAGAGGTACGCAGATCGCAAAGCCAAACAGGGCGACAGTAAAAACACCATCAGTGGCTTGCATGATCGAGTCTATCGAAGCTTGGTAGGCTTTTAATGAGATTGGGCCAGAAAAACGCACACTTTCTCTTTCCCTAAATGCACTAAAAGTGAATGTTGATGCTATCAGAGTAATAAAGTAGCAAAGTGATACTGTGACTATTCCAGCCCATCTAAGAATGGTTTTAGTTGAACTACTCATCATAATCTCCAAGAACAGCGCCAACATTTTCGCCTGAGTATGGAGAAATCGAACCTAGTGAAGACATTGTTTCTGCGGCGTATCGTTTGGCTTTGCCTGCCCTACCTTCTGGGGATACGTGTTGTCCGTTCACGTTCGGATACAGGTTTTTAAACTCGCCAGTAACTTCTACAACAGCCATTGAATGTAGGCTTCGGCTTTTGCTGAGAAGGTAATTTTGCAATGATACTGGTATGGTGAAATGCTCTTCTGATTCAATAGGAAGCAGAGTGCTTTTTGAGCTGTAACTTGTATCAAAGATCGTTGAGCCTGCGGCTTTTATGCCAGCTACTGTGTGCGTTGTGCAGTTGCTTCCCGTTACATCGTAGGAGTCAATAGAGAGACCAGTTCGATCTGTAGCACTGTTTTCCTCTACCCCTATGGGCTTTCGCCCTTCTTTCCACAAATTTTCAAAGAATGCACGGGTTTCTGGTATGACTGCATCATTGATTTTAAAAACTCGAGCGTCGTTTTCGTAAAGTTCTTTTCTGTAATAGTCTCGGGCATCATCACCTTTCATAAAATCGAGAATACCATCACCCGTCATTCCGAATGGCCCACCAGTTCTTCCGTATCTGCCATGGGTGTAAATGTATACAGTATTGTTTTCATGCACGGCAACAAAAGCGTGTCCGGTTTCGATGGTTTCAGTCCAGATATAAACGCCGTTCAAGAGCGGGTTATCTTCGGGTTTGCAGGTGTCAGCAAAGCTATCAGTTTTAGGATCCGCAATTGGTCCCGGAAGTACAGGCATCTCGACGAGGTGAGACAAATCCATGTGCGTTACTGTTGGTTCTCCACCAAATTCGTAGTCATCATCCCAGTTTGATGGAACAAATTTCGATTTGCAGGGGCATGAACTATAGCTGTGTAGCGTTCCAGCAATCCTTTTACCATGTATATCGTCGTCTTCAAGCCCGCCGCAAATACGGTAATACCCGGGATGTTTGCCGCAAGTCACTTTATGACCTTCGCACGCCATGTCTTTATCGAAGAACTGATGATCGCTCCATCCTTCAAGGATCCTTCCACCACAAACCGTCTTATCACCCCTGAGCAGATAATTCCCTTTAGCACCCATTAGTGTTTACTCCCAGGCATGATCAGGAATCCTTCCGGGAGAGAGTCACCCTCACGGAATACCAGTCGATTGCTGGATTGTGGTGTTGAGATTATTTCATCGCCATTATCAAGCATACTTCCAACCAGTGCAGCGGATGCTCCCTGCATGACTCGAGCCTTGCCAGCACCAGAAATGATAGTGGCTTCACTGCCGTCAGCGTATACAATCTTATCTCCTATTCGTGTGACCTGAAATCCTCCAGCAGTGCTCTTACCTGATGCTTTTCGAAGAACGCCACCGTTACGGGTAAGACTTCCGACCGTTGCTATTCTGAATATTAGCTTGACAGGGCAGGTGGCAAATCGTGTGGTCAGATTTAACACTTCCGGCTGCGTGCTTTCGTCAAATGTGGCGATCTCTTCTGGTGTGAATGGTGGTTGAGAGGATGATTTTATTATTTCGTCGGTTAGCTCGTTGGTGTATTGCTGCACAAATCCCTCTACTTGCTATGGGTATAATCCTGTCGGTCATTTTACAAACAACTGCTATGTGAGCAATAAACGTTGAACTTAAGTGAAACTCCTTTTCGTAACAGAAAGTTATCAGGTAAAACGATGGGCGTTAATCGTCGATAAATCTCAAGTAGGGGATGTTATGGCAGGTGTATTGGCAAGCAAGGCGGCAGTGGTTGGGGTTGCTGATAAAGCGATTAAAGGAGTATTGCCCTTTTCAGGCACTCGCGCCTGACGATCGGCTTTCACAATATGTTCTGCACCGTTTTATGACCGCACAATATTCTCAGTGGCCAGGATGCCCGCAGCGGGAGCACCCTGGCCAGACGCCAAACCGTTTCAGGCATCAGGCATTTACGCGTGTGAATTCAGCGTCAATGGCTTCAACCTGATCGCGCCATTTAGCAAATTGCGCCTGGCGTTCCTTACTTTGGCGTAATGTCTTCTCTAACCCTTCGAGTTCGTCATTCATCATCACGTAGCCTGAGAAGAAACGCTCAACATAGTCAGGTGCATTGAGGATGCCAATTAACTCTTCACGCTGAGCGCGGAAGTTTGCCACCATATCCTGAATAGTTTTGGCAAACTGCTTTTCACGCTTCGCCTGTTCCAGCGAATCCCACGCCTCCAGAGCCAATCCTGCAAAGGAGAGAAGTCCATTCAGACCTTTTGCCAAATTGACCGCTCCCCAGGGTTTGAAGCTCAGTATCTTACCGAGATCCAGGCCAACCATTTTTGCTAGCGAAACCACACCATCACGAGCGGCAAGTACGGTCGTATTGTTGATGACTTTACTCTTCACCACATAATTCAGACCCTGCTTACCCATAGCGGATAGCGTTCCGTTGTAATGGTTAATTTCGGCATTATAGCCAATCTGCATTTTTTCAAGCGCCTGAGAGACGGACTGAATTCGTCGATCAAATTCGTTTTGCAGACGTGTTGAAAGAACAATGCCCTTATCACCGACTTCACGTTCGAAAAAGGCCAGGTACGTTTCCATGCTTAATCCCTCAGCCTGAAGGATCAAATCGCTGAAGTAATCGGTGACAAATGTTCGCAGAGCGGTACGAGTTGCCGCCATGTCCTTTTCCATACCGATCATTTCGTTACGCATCCGCTGATGAATGACAGCAAGTTCGGCAACCTCTTCGCTGATGCGTTCATCGTTCTCAATGGCAACGGGCAATTTGCGCGTAAGGATGTCACGAATAACGCTTTTCTTCGTCTCTTCACCCAAAGCCTGAAGGCCGCCACTAAGCGCAATTTTTTGACTGGTCGCGGTCTGTAGCATGCTGATATGCGAAAGCGTGCGGAACTTCTCAGGATTTTCAAGCCAATAGTCTGTACCCATATCGAATGGGTTGGCGGCGACAGCCACTATGCTTAACTCCTCACGTTCTTTTGGCGTAAGAGCGATTAAATCGTGCAGGCGTGATGCCACATTTTGACATTTTACGCTGGCGTTGGACTGGTAGTCCTCTTCATCTTCCACATCCGCGACTTCGTCAAAACGGCTGAGAACAAAGACAGTCCGATCGAGCAAATTCAGCGTACGGAACAGCCATTCCAGATCCTGTTTGTGGCTTTCTTTGATCGGGTTGGTGGAGTTCATGACATACAAGACAAGATGCGCTTCACTGACGTATTTCTTCGTCATGTCTTTGTATTTTTCCATGGACTGCGTCCCTTCATCGAACTGTTCTTTAAAGCCAAACAGCCCGGGGGTATCAATCAGCACAAAATCAGAACCAACATCATAAACTTTTACCTCGTTTGATGATTCCTGGTGGCTGATATTCATACTCGCCTTATCCAGTTTCTCCATCCAGGCTGCTGCAATAGAGGTTTTCCCTTCAGAAAAACCACCAATCAACGCAATATGCAGTTTTCCATTAGAAGCATTCTCTTTTGCCGTCTGCAATTTTTGCAGCAAATGCGGTTCTGTTTGAATACCAAACGCTTCGCCTTGCTGCAGAAATGCATTCAGATTATTAAGGATTTCAAGATTCTTCGCTTGCTGCGATTTGAATACATCGAGTGTCTTTTCCATTACTTATTTCCTGACATATCTAGGCTGAGTGACAGATGGCGTAAGTTAGCGGTAGCGTTAATCAGGATCTTATTAATCTGCGCCGCCTGACGGGTGGGTTCTTCCAGCATGGATTTAAGTTGCACCACTTTTTCTTCCAGTTCAGGAAACACGTTGTCAATACCCTCTTCTATTGCTGACTTCATACTCCGGGCAATCTTGTTCAGGTTTTCGTCAGCTGACTGCTTTTGCTGAGAAATTTTGTAAGAGGAACTGAAGAAACTGCGTACTGCTTTATAAAACGCGAAAACCATTCCTGCGATTGCAGGGCCCAGAATGAACCACCCGGCCGGGTTCCAGAAAAGCAATGCACCACCCGCTAAAGTCGCAAGCATGCTGGTTAACTTCAGGCCATTATCAATATCGATTTTCAACTCGAACGCGTTATCGAATTTTTGTTTCTGTAACTTCGAATACGTTTCCAGAACATCTTTGGCATACCCCTGGAAGCGTTTGACGATCTCTTCGGTTTCGCCTTTAAACTTATCCAGTTCACTCTTTAAGAGTTCCGGAAGCGTGTTGTTGAGTTCCGCATGTTGCTGCTTGATGGTACTTTCCAGCTCATCTTTGAAACGATCGTTGCCGATATCGTCTTCGATTTCTCGATAGATCTGCTTCCTCGCACGACTTCTGAAAGCATCTACGGCGGTTTCGCTCTGATCTTTCAAACGTGTTTTTAACGAAGCCAGAGAGATATCCAGCAGCTGATGGGCATTGATCGTGTCGCTTTGCAGTTGTTTTGCCAATTTGCCATAACTCTCTTTTTGCAAATACGGACAGCTCGGAAGTGACATCTTCGACGGTGGTGCGCGCTTTATTAAAATTAGAGCGGGCGATCTTGGTTTTGCTGTCAGACACCAGTCGTTGGGTCAGTAATGATAAGAATCCCTTTAAACCTGTCTTTTCCAGAATCTCTTCGGGATTTAATTTCTCTAATAATTTAACGCGTTTTTTGGCATTTTCTGACCCAGGTACCAAATGATCCGCAACGCTCAGGAAAGCAGGCATCGCGCTAACGGACCAAGTATCCCGGTAATTATCACCCAGTTGTTCACTCATTTTTTTATTCAGATCGTCAAGGCTAAGTTGCTCGTCGGCGCTGACTAGAGTAGGGCGATTCAACTGAACGGGATTCGTAATGCGTTTATTAAATAACGTCCAAACTTCAGTCTGAGCATTAAGATGGGCCTTAATTTTTTCCAGTGTTCCAGGTGTTTTGTCATCCCCTTTTTGCGGGGCTGTAGGTTTACTGGTGACATAAAAAACGGCATGGGCTTTCTCGACCGCGTGCTGAATTTGAGACAGAACTTTGCTTTCTTTTCCTTCAATGCCTGGTACGTCCAGCAGTGCAAATTGTTGTGCACCAGACTCGAAAGGATACAGGGTCGTGTCCATTGTGAAGTCAGAAACACCTGTGCCGATGATTTCGCCATCGGCAAGCAGAGATAACTCATCCAGCTTATTCTTTTGCGCCGCCTGTAATTGTCTCAGGGACGAGGCGTTCGATTCGCATTCGGATTTTTGCTCTTCAATGGATTTCAGCGCGTGTGCTTTTTCATGTGCCAGTGCCTGTTTTAGCACTTCCTGGCTCTCTTTTTCTTTCTGTTCAGGCGTTTTTACCCATAGGTTGAGAAATTTGCGCCAAAGGGAGAGATGCTGCCGTTGTGCGGTAATTAGCGCAGTAATAGATTCTATCTGATCCTGAAACGCATTTTCTCGCTCAAGGTATTCATGATTGATTGTCTCGATTGCGACCGCCAACTCTTTAGCGCGTTTTTCATTTTCGTTAAGCGCGTTCTGAAGTGTTTCGATGTCGCTTTCAGTGAGCTGATGTTGTTGCTGGAATTCTCTGAATGCCTGCTGCCGAGCGCGTTTACTCTGTTCATTAAGCAAAATGCGCAGGGTCTCAATGATGGTAGATTTGCCGGCGTTGGTTTCGCCATAAAAGGCAATGGTAAATGTATTCCACTCAGCATTTTTTTGCAGGCTTTCAATGTTATCGTTTAGCTTCTGGCGGAACGCATCAAGCTGCTGGCGTGCATTTTCATTCGCGTGTTGTAATGCAGAATCGGTTGTTGTTTGGGTGAGATTCTGCAGAATGCGATCAACTTCCAGTGATATTTTTTGGTAGACCCCGCCAGGAGTCACAGCTTCAACTGACATATTACTTCCTTTGATATGACATCCATGGCAAATCGATGTAATGGGCAGATATGTCCTTTATCCACTCTTAACTTCACTGATGTGTCGTAGTGTGAGAGATGAAACTGACAAACTTTGTCAGTTAAAATAATTAAATCCCCCAGACATAAACGGCAAAGTAAGGGCATTACTTTAATCCTAATTACGATTTTATGATTAATTTTATTTAATGATTTCAACTGAGTAGTTTGCGGTTGGATGTTTGAAAAACTACGAGGAATGATAGTTGTTGCTGGGAAGGTAATTCTATATTCTCAGGGAGGAAGTAGATGATAAATGTCGTTGCTCAGGTAGATTTAATAATATCCTTTTCAGATTGAACACGCACCGGGAAAACCGCTGCGTGCTCACTCTAATTAACCCACAAACATCACCAATACGCACAACACACCCACAATCAGCGTGATCAGGTTGCCGATGGAGCGATGCGGTTTGAGTGCGGGAATCAAGTACGTGGAGAGTGTTGGCATAATAAACAGAATGATGGCGATAAGCGGGCCGCTGATCGCATAAATCATTGAAATGGCGTTCGGGTTAATGCAGCACACCACGAAGGTAATGAGCGAGGCGGCCATTATCGACAGCGCGCGGTTAAAGGCACGGCTTTTCTTAATTCCCACCTGATTCAGCGATGATTTCACGATCTCCGTCGCTCCCTCAATCACTCCAAAATAGGTGCCGAGAAATGATTTCGACATCGCTACAATCGCCACGATGATGCCAGAAATACCCAGCCAGGCGGGCGATGACGGCATCATTGAAAGCGCTGAAAGAATGGTCACACCTTCTTCTTTTGCCGCCACAATATACGACGGCGGAATCGACAGCAGACAGCTGAAGACAAAGAACAGCACGCTCAGACAAATAATCAGGTACGCGACTTTCATGATTTTTTTGCATTTACCCATGGCCGCATCGCCATACTTTTCACGTCGGTCGACGGCGAAAGTAGAGATGATCGGAGTATGGCTAAAAGCGAAAACCATCACTGGAATAGAAATCCATACCTGGTGCAGCGTGTGCTGATTCACTGCCATCTGGCTGGTGAGCAATGACGGCTGCCAGCTGGAGGTGAGATACAGCGAAACAAACAGAAAGTAGGCAATCAGCGGAAAGACCAGAAAGCCCATCACCTTGATGGTGATATGGCGGCCCGTCAAAAAGATCAGGTTTAGCACCATCACCACGCCCAGGCTCACCATGACCCGCACGGACGTGTCCACCGTCAGATGCCTGGCGAGCTGTTCGGTTATTGAGTTAGTGATCGCCACAGCATAGATCAGTACCACCACGAAAAAGGCGATAAAGTAGAGCGTGGTAATCAGGTTGCCAATTTTCTTCCCGTAATAGTGAGTGACCGCGCGGGTGATCCCTTCGCTGCCTTTGGCATTTGACGAGAGAATGAACTGTGCGAGCGCTTTATGCGGCCAGTAGGTTAACGGATACGCCACAAGGGCAGTAACGAGCAGGACGATAGCGCCTGCGGAACCGAGCTGAATAGGCAAGAACAGCGTTCCTGCGCCCACGGCAGTGCCGTAGAGGGCGAAACTCCAGAGAGTCTCTTCTTTTGACCAAATTTTCGACATTAGAGCAACGTATCAACTGTAAAACCAACAAAAAGGAGTGCAATTTACCATAGTTATGGTTTAAGGGCGCAGTTGACGTGATCGTTAAGGGCCGGAAAGGCTTCCGGCCCGTGCAGAAATTAGTTTGCCAGAGCGCGTCGTTGCTGGCGGCGTTTGATATTTTTCTCGCGCAGTTTATCGTACGCCCAGTTGTAAAACATGGTGTACGGCAGGAAGAACAGGAAGAAACCTATTTCTAACGTGAATGCCTGAAGCAGCGTCACGCCGAGCACCGCTGCGACAATGGACACCCCGATCACGATAAAGCCGCACTCAAAGCCCAGCGCATGCAGCGCGCGGACTTTTGCGGTACGGGTGACGCGCTGAACGGGCCAAAAACGGTCAAATCCAAAGTTATAGATAATATTCCAGAGCATCGCCGTGGTCGCCAGGATAATGGTTAATCCGCCCATTTCTACGACCGAGCGCTGCATCAGCCAGGCGGCCGTTGGGGCCAGAATGGCGGTGGCAATCCCTTCGAAGCAAACCGCGTGAAAGATCCGCTCCGGCAATTTGCGGTGATGTACATCATGTTGCATAACCTGAACCTCATTAATTCGCCGTTATGGGCGTTGATGTGCGCTATTTTCATCGCAAAAAATGATATATAAAAGATAGTAACCATCGATAAAGTAGATAGATTATGCGTTATTCCCCTGAAGCACTTACTGCGTTTGTCGAAACCGTGGCCACCGGATCGTTTTCCGCGGCGGCGCGCCGTCTGCGTAAAAGCCAGTCCACCGTCAGCACTGCGATTGCCCATTTTGAGGCGGATTTAGGTTTTGCACTTTTCGATCGATCAGCGCGTCAGCCCGTGTTGACCTCACAAGGAAAACAGGTTCTGGGCTATGTGCAGTCGATTCTGGCCGCCAGTGCGCGTCTGGATGAACTTGCCGTGTCGCTGACCGCGCAGACCGAAGCACGGCTGGCGTTTGTGCTGTCGGATACGCTGCATCCGGATGTACTGGAAGACCTGATGATCCAGTTCGACAAACGTTTTCCCCATACCGAGTTTGAATGTCTGATTGGTGAAGACGAGGATGTCGTCGATCTGGTGCAAAAAGAGCGGGCGCAAATCGGGCTGATTGAAGCCCGCGAAAGCTATCCCACGGATATCGGCGTGGTCCGCCTGCCGCTGCAAACGCACATGGCGATCTATGTCGCGCAAGCGCATCCGCTTGCCTCACAAAACGTGGTTGAACGGGACGAGCTGCAGGGCTGGCGCGAATTACGGCTCAATACCTATCTTGAGCGCGAACCGACGCTGACGGCGGGCCCCGTGTGGTCTGCGCCAAACTATTTGTTGTTGCTGAGTATGGCGGTGCAAGGTTTCGGCTGGTGCGAGCTGCCCGTCGCGCTGGTGGAGGAGTTTTCTGCAGCGAAAACGCTCACCCAACTGAATGTTCCCGGCTGGCCACGCTCGATTGCTATTGACCTGTTATGGAACAAACGGACACCGCCGGGGGTGGCCGGAAGTTGGCTGCGTGAGTTTTTGCAGGAGAAACAGTGATCCTTTGTGATTAAACTCACTTATTTTAAACAATTACGTTAATAGTCGATAACAATGCCTCTACTATCAGCGCTGTTAATTTGCGCTGAGGTAGTGATGAAAGATGTCGTGATAGTGGGTGCGTTACGTACGGCTATCGGCTGTTTTCAGGGGGCGCTGGCACGGCATTCTGCGGTGGATCTGGGAAGCGTGGTGCTTAAAGCCCTGGTTGAGCGCAGTGGAATTGCCGCACAAGAAATCGACGAAGTGATTTTGGGCCAGGTGCTGACGGCAGGCGCCGGGCAAAACCCTGCGCGTCAGGCAGCGCTCAAAGGCGGGTTACCCAATACGGTGTCGGCCATTACGATTAACGATGTCTGTGGATCGGGATTAAAAGCACTGCATCTGGCGACGCAGGCGATCCAGTGCGGTGAGGCGGACGTTATCATCGCGGGCGGCCAGGAGAATATGAGCCGTGCCCCGCACGTCCTTACCGACAGCCGTACCGGTGCGCAGCTCGGCAACAGCCAGTTGCTGGACAGCCTGGTACACGATGGATTATGGGACGCCTTCAACGATTATCATATGGGCGTGACGGCCGAAAACCTGGCCCGCGAATACGGCATTAGCCGCGCATTACAGGATGATTACGCGCTCAATTCGCAGCGCAAAGCGCGCGCCGCAATCGACTCCGGTCGCTTCCGCGATGAAATTGTCCCGGTAAAAACCGTGCGTCAAAATGGCGAGCCGCTGATCGTAGATACCGACGAACAACCGCGTACGGATGCCAGCGCAGAAGGGCTGGCGAAACTGGATCCTGCGTTCGAGACGCTGGGCTCGGTGACGGCGGGGAACGCCTCTTCTATTAACGACGGCGCGGCCGCTGTGATGATGATGAGTGAAAGCAAAGCGGAAGCGCTGAATCTGCCGGTGCTGGCACGTATCAAAGCCTTTGCCAGCGTCGGGGTCGATCCGGCTCTGATGGGCATCGCGCCGGTTTACGCCACGCGGCGTTGTCTGGAACGTGCGGGCTGGCAGCTTGGCGATGTTGATCTGATTGAGGTCAACGAAGCGTTTGCCGCTCAGGCGCTATCCGTGGGGAAAATGCTGGAGTGGGATCCTCGCCGTGTGAATGTCAACGGCGGGGCGATTGCCCTCGGCCATCCCATTGGTGCCTCCGGCTGCCGTATTTTGGTTTCACTGGTTCATGAAATGATCAAGCGCGATGCGCGGAAAGGCCTGGCGACGCTGTGTATTGGTGGCGGTCAGGGCGTGGCATTGGCCATCGAAAGATAAGTTCCACTCAATCTATTTTCTGAAAAAAGGCTTTCCTTGGGGAGCCTTTTTTTGTGTGAGCGAAATCATATTTTTTTCCACTTCAGTTAATTCTAATGCGACAAGTTTAGCGCACCAGAAATAAATCCCCTCTCATTATAATTTTTATGTGATCTCAATCCTGAAATTTACCCTTAATTCCGTGAGTTTGTTGATGCCTGTCACGTCGATTCTTGCCAAAAAAAATGAAACAAATAATTACGATCTCGATCACTAAAATATTGTTACGTTAAAAATAAAATGCAGTTCCATAAAAACGAAATGATATTTTAATTGAGGGTTTTTTCATGTTAAAGAAATCTCTGGTCCTTGCGTCTCTTGTTGGTGCGTCATTTGCAGCTCAGGCTGTTACCGTTGATTTACGTCACGAATACATCGATAGCGGCTCAAACGCCGATCGCGTTGCTGTCTCGCATCGCTTTGCGAATGGTTTTGGATTTTCCGTTGAAGCTAAATGGAAATCAGGCGGCGATAAAGCTGACCGCCCATTCTCAGACACGGTAGGCAACGGTCATGAAGATCAAATTAGCTGGCGCTGGAAAGCAACAGATAATATTGCGCTGACGCCGGGCTTTACGCTTGAGAGTAATGACAGCCGCACCATTTATAAACCCTTCTTGCATGCGCAATACAGCTTTGACAATGGCTTCTATGTGGCCGCGCGTTATCGTTATGATTATACCCGCTACCCGTCAAGCGCTGAGAAAGATGACGATAAAGTCAACCGTGGTGATGCATGGTTAGGTTGGGTGATGGGTGATTTCCGTACCGAGCTGAATTATGTTTACGCGAAAAGTTCAGAAGGTACCATTCGTAGTAATAACAAAGATTACTCCGAAGAATATAACGCGAAGCTGGCGTACAAAATTGATAAAAACTGGTCTCCGTATGTTGAAGTGGGTAATGTAAACGGCAGTAAAACCACCGACGAGCGTCAAACACGGTTCCGTTTAGGTGTGGCATATTCATTCTAATATCAGTATCTCCGGGTAAAAATAGCCGGCTCATTCGAGCCGGTTTTTTTACATCTGTATTATTTGGCTGAATTCCACGCATAAAAAAAGCCCTCCACAGGGGAGGGCAAGGCCAGTTACAGAAACACTAACTCAAATCATGCTTGCAACATTTCAGGTTGCTCGGGGAGTTTCGCAATATAGAGGGCAGGTTTGCCGTCTTTATCGGAACTGAACAGAACCGCTTTATCATCCGGGGTAAAGGATGGATGCGGGTGGGTTACCTGGCGGCTGTTCGCCACGGTTGCCCATGAGGTGTCGTGACGAGCGATGCGGAAGTGCGCTTTTTTCGCCACATCAAATGCGTACAGGTAAGGGTCGTTGTCGATCGTATACCCGCTGGTATCTTTCACGTCGACAGGCGTGCCGGAGCCATCACCCACAAACAGTGAGCCGTCAAAGTTGCTCATTAAATGCGAACAAGCTGGCATCTGCATCACTGCTTCGTTCACGCCGGTATCCGGATTGAAGCTATAAATGGTACGGCCCTGCTGACCCTTAAGATAAGAGACGTAAACCAGCGCGGAGCCGTTTGGCACCCAGAACTCATGCGTGCAGCTTTCGCCTTCGGCGTGTTCTTTCACTTTACGAACATTGCTGCCGTCCTCGTTTACCATCCACATGCGTGCATCGACCAGGTCGTGCGGGCCTTCATGGCAGAACGCGACGGTATTGTCGTCGAATGGGCGGTAAATAGGATGACCCAGCCAGTTCTTCTCTTCATGAATCGTTGCGCTTTCGCCCGTTTTCAAATCGACGCGCAGCAGGCGGCAGTGCGGCCCTTTATGGAAGAAGTCGTGGAAGATTTTCCAGTCGTTGAGCGGCGTCCAGTCACTTTTCGCGATCTCAATACCGACCAGTTTAGTGCAATCACTGTTGGCAACCCAGGTCCCGTAACCGACCCAGTCATCCGCAACCCGGTAAACTTCGCGCTCGGCCAGCGTTTCCAGATTCACTTCCAGCAGCGTGCGATCGTTCTTCACGTAATAAAGAGACTTATCGTCTGGCGACAGGAAACCGCCAAAGGTGTTGTCGCCTGCGCCTTCTGTCAACTGCACGGCTTCTGCTTTGTTCAGGTCCAGCAGGTAATAATTCCAGTGACCGTCGAACTCCCCCGCAAACAGCAAATGGCTGCCGTCATTAAAGAAGCACTTCTGATAGAAGTAGTTTCGGTGACACGTTACTTCCGGTGGGGTCAGGCGGGTGATTTCCACGCCTGTATCCGGATCGCGGCTGACCTCATAGTTCAGCTTGACCCGCATACCTTTAGCCATGATGCGCTCCTTTGTATCGACGGCTGGACACTGTTCCGGCAGTCAGATCTACATGTGAAATAAGTTAAAAACCAAGTATTAAATTATCAAAACGACGTTTCAATATGTGTGACTGATAGCGCACTTTGTGAGATTCATTACACATAATGATGATTATCTTTGATTTTTAACGCTGAATGAAATTTATACGGTCAAAACTTCAAGGTTTTATAATTGATTGTTTACTATGATAAATCTGAATCCCGTATTTTGACTCTTAAACCATCCTTGCGCCGTCAACTCTCAACAATCGTGATCCCAACTGCATTTCTGTCATTAAGATGCAGTAAAATTGAAACAACGTTTTAAATGTAATTGAAAACCCATTTCGCAGCGGATACTATGTGCCAATAAAGAAATCGGAACATTGTTTCGTTAATTTTCCAGGCCTTCGGGCACGATCATTTGGAGGTAAATGTGGACGTCAGACAAAGCATCCACAGCGCGCATGCTAAAACGCTGGATACTCAGCAGCTGCGCAATGAATTTTTGGTTGAGAAGGTGTTTGTTGCCGATGAGTACACCATGGTGTACAGCCACATTGATCGCATCATTGTTGGCGGCATCATGCCGGTGGCAAAAACGGTGTCAGTCGGTGGCGAAGTGGGCAAACAGCTCGGCGTCAGCTATTTCCTGGAACGCCGCGAACTCGGTGTGATCAATATTGGTGGCCCAGGCACGATTACGGTTGACGGTCAGTGCTTTGAGATTGGCCATCGCGATGCGCTGTACGTCGGCAAAGGCGCGCAGGAAGTGGTGTTTGCCAGCGTAGAGAGCAGCAAGCCTGCGAAGTTCTACTACAACTGTGCACCTGCTCACATGACTTATCCGACCAAAAAAGTGACCCCTGCAGACGTTGCGCCGGTCACGCTGGGCGACAACCTCACCAGCAACCGTCGCACCATCAACAAATATTTTGTTCCGGATGTGCTGGAAACCTGCCAGCTCAGTATGGGTCTGACAGAGCTGGATCCGGGCAACCTCTGGAACACCATGCCGTGCCATACCCATGAGCGCCGCATGGAAGTGTACTTCTATTTCAACATGGACGAAGACGCCTGCGTTTTCCACATGATGGGACAACCCCAGGAAACTCGCCACCTTGTGATGCACAACGAGCAAGCTGTGATTTCACCAAGCTGGTCGATTCACTCCGGCGTTGGAACCAAAGCCTATACCTTCATCTGGGGTATGGTCGGTGAAAACCAGGTCTTCGATGACATGGACCACGTTGCTGTTAAAGATCTGCGCTAGTCGCGGGCAGTTAAGCATAACCCTGCCTGTCCGTGACAGGCGCTGAAAGATTAAGGAATAAAAATGATTCTGGATGCATTTTCTCTGCAAGGTAAAGTCGCGGTAGTGACGGGCTGTGACACGGGTCTTGGCCAGGGTATGGCGTTAGGTCTGGCTGAAGCGGGCTGCGATATCGTCGGTATCAATATTGTTGAGCCGACTGAAACTATTGAGCGCGTGACTGCGCTGGGCCGTCGCTTCCTGAGCCTGACTGCCGACCTGCGTAAAATCGACGCGATCCCGGAACTGCTGGAGCGCGCGGTGGCAGAGTTTGGTCATATCGATGTGCTGGTTAACAACGCGGGTCTGATTCGTCGTGAAGACGCAATCAACTTCAGCGAGCGTGACTGGGACGACGTCATGAACCTGAACATTAAGAGCGTGTTCTTTATGTCCCAGGCGGCAGCGAAGCACTTTATCGCTCAGGGTAATGGCGGCAAGATCATCAATATCGCGTCTATGCTCTCCTTCCAGGGTGGCATCCGCGTGCCGTCTTACACCGCTTCCAAAAGCGCAGTCATGGGCGTGACCCGTCTGCTGGCGAACGAGTGGGCGCAGCACAATATCAACGTCAACGCGATTGCACCGGGTTACATGGCAACAAACAACACCCAGCAGCTGCGTGCCGACGAAGAGCGTAGTGCGGCCATTCTTGAGCGTATCCCTGCGGGCCGTTGGGGTCTGCCAAGCGACCTGATGGGACCGATTGTGTTCCTGGCGTCTCCGGCATCTGACTATATCAACGGCTATACCGTTGCTGTCGATGGTGGCTGGCTGGCGCGTTAATCTTCGCTTTCATCGAGAAACCTCTGCCTGGCGCGGAGGTTTTTTTTGTCTCAATTTCGTCATTGTCCATATGGCGAAAATAAGAAAATCCATAGAAATATCCCTTGTGATGATAGCGATCACATTTATATTTCTTATAAATTATAGAGTTAATATTAAATGATGATTATTCATTAAAAGTTTAAATTGGAATATCCATCACAAAACGATGCCTGACAACCCAATAATCCATATCTTCGCGTTATAAGACCTGACACTTTATCGCGCTTTCTCGTAATTTCAGTAAACGTCTTACGCTGTTATGGCTGGAAATAATGACATCATTTAATGACTCACTCTTAATGCCCCGCGCGCTGCGCGATACCCGCAGAATGAACCAGTTCGTCTCGATCTCTGCTGCGGTAGCGGGTTTGCTGTTTGGCCTGGATATCGGCGTGATTGCCGGTGCGTTACCGTTTATTACCGATCACTTTACGCTCAGTAATCGCCTGCAGGAGTGGGTGGTGAGCAGTATGATGCTGGGCGCGGCGCTGGGCGCGCTGTTCAACGGCTGGCTCTCGTTCAAACTGGGCCGAAAATACAGCCTGATGGTGGGGGCGATTTTGTTTGTCGCCGGATCGTTAGGCTCGGCGTTTGCGACAGGTATTGAAGCCCTATTGCTGTCACGCGTGTTGCTTGGCGTGGCTGTTGGCATCGCGTCGTACACGGCACCGCTTTATCTCTCTGAGATGGCGAGTGAAAATGTGCGCGGCAAAATGATCAGCATGTACCAACTGATGGTCACGCTCGGGATTGTGCTGGCGTTCCTGTCGGACACGTATTTCAGCTATAGCGGCAACTGGCGCGCGATGCTTGGCGTACTGGCGCTCCCTGCTGTTCTGCTGATGGTGTTGGTGATTTTTTTACCGAACAGTCCGCGTTGGTTGGCGCAAAAAGGGCGTCACGTTGAGGCGGAAGAGGTGCTGCGTATGCTGCGCGACACATCGGAAAAAGCGCGCGAAGAGCTGAATGAAATTCGCGAAAGCCTGAAGCTAAAGCAGGGCGGTTTTGCACTGTTTAAGGCGAACCGTAACGTGCGCCGCGCGGTGTTTCTCGGCATGTTGTTGCAGGCGATGCAGCAGTTTACCGGTATGAATATCATCATGTATTACGCGCCGCGTATCTTCAAAATGGCCGGATTCACCACGACCGAGCAGCAGATGATCGCCACGCTGGTGGTGGGGCTGACCTTTATGTTCGCGACCTTTATTGCGGTCTTTACCGTGGATAAAGCTGGGCGTAAACCCGCGCTGAAAATTGGTTTCAGCGTCATGGCGATCGGCACGTTGATTCTCGGCTATTGCCTGATGCAGTTTGATAATGGCACGGCGTCGAGCAGTCTCTCCTGGCTGTCCGTTGGGATGACGATGATGTGTATTGCGGGTTATGCGATGAGCGCCGCGCCGGTGGTATGGATCTTGTGCTCTGAAATTCAGCCGCTGAAGTGCCGCGATTTTGGTATCACCTGTTCGACCACCACCAACTGGGTGTCGAATATGATTATCGGCGCGACTTTCCTGACCTTGCTCGATGCTATTGGCGCTGCGGGAACGTTTTGGCTCTATACCGCGCTCAACGTGGTATTTATTGGGATCACGTTCTGGTTAATTCCTGAAACCAAAAACGTTACGCTGGAACATATCGAGCGCAGGCTGATGTCTGGAGAGAAGTTACGCAATATCGGCGTGTAATTTTCCGCTCCTTCGCCTAAGGCAAAAGCGAAACGGCAACGTCGGTTGCCGTTTTAGTGTTTACTCCCTCTCCCTGTGGAATAACAAAGCAAAGACCCGCATAAAACCTTAGAGAACTGCGGTCAGGCCAGGATAGCGCCGAAACGGCCCCTTACATTTTAAGCGTTTGGACTTGAGCTAAGGCAGGGCGTGAACATCCGCCGACAGTCGACGGCTTAGATGGGGACACCCTAATCCTTATCGTCTCTGCTGAAACAGGTGCTTATGTTTTTATCAACGGCATTCTTGCGTCTATCCTGCGAGACATAAACAGAGCAGAGATCCCCGCGGATTTGCGATCTTCATGTAGCACATCATTCTCACCCCCCGGAAGGGAACATGACGCCCTAGCATTAAGGCTTGCTAACTTATACAATGCTGGGCTCTTAACCTATTTCGAACATTATGTGTATCAGATGTTGAAGAGATTAAGATTAAATATTCATGTTTCCTGGAATTCCAATGAGTAATATAACAATATCGTTAGCAAGCGATAAATCCACAGAGAAAGTAAATTTTCGCCACGATATAAATTTATTACGTGGGCTGGCCATTTTATCCGTTGTTTTTTACCACTTCGTGCCAAAGTTGCTACCAGGTGGATTTATAGGTGTTGACATTTTCTTTGTTATCTCCGGCTACTTGATGACATCAATAATCACAAAAAATGCCATCAAGGGAGATTTTTCATTCATATCTTTTTACTCAGCCAGATTCAGACGGATAGTTCCGGCACTATTTGTCGTGACTATCACGCTGATGCTTGCATTTTGGTACTGGTTGCCAACAGTCGAATACAGAAAACTCGGGAACTACGTTGGTACGTCGTATTATTTATTTCAAACATCAGGTTAAATAAAGAATCAGGGGATTATTTCGCCGGTGACTCCCATGAGAATTGGTTTCTTCACACATGGTCACTCTCAGTGGAATGGCAATTCTATTTGCTATTGCCGCTTTTAATTGTTTTTTTAGTGAAAATAAAAAAAGCGAAATCATTGCCATATGTATTTTTGGCGCTTGCTGTTTTGTCATTTTCTTCTTCTGTCTATCATAGCTCTGAATTTGACTCTTCCACGTTTTATTTATTACAGTACCGGGCCTGGGAAATGTTGTGTGGCGGGTTAAGTTTTTTCTTAACCGCAAAGATGAGTTCTACTGTCAGAAATTTTGGTGCCGCAACAGGTCTTGTTGCTATCATTCTTTGTGCATTCTTATTAGATCAAAATGTGACTTGGCCAGGCATATTTACAGTAATACCTGTTGCCAGCACAATGCTGTGTATCATCTGTAATAGCCAAACATTGGCGTCCCAGTTAGATCGTCATATTAGTTGGGTCGGTTTAAGTTCGTACTCCGTCTACCTGTGGCACTGGCCCCTTGCGGTATTGCTGGTTTATGCCAACGTAAACAACGATGTTCGTTGGGTAAGTCTTGCACTCATCGCATCGTTTATTATTGGTGTTCTCTCATGGAAAACTATCGAAAACCCAGCAAGAAGCGCATTAGCCCGGATTTCCAACCTTTCGCTTTTAACGGTGGCTGTAGTCTTTGCAGGAAGTCTTTATTTGACTTCATATGCCATTAAAAATCAGATAGTAACCAACGATCCCAATCCCCGAGTCGATGTAATCGCCTCTGAAGCAATCAACAAAAACTACAGTGAAGATAGTAGAACCCATATCAGTCACTATGGTTCAGGTCCTGTCAAAGCTATTATTATTGGCGATTCACATGCGGTGGCGACAGCGACAGTGCTGGCTTCAGCGGTAGGCGATAATGGGTCAGTCGTTGGCCTTACGTATTCCGGATGCCCAAATATTGCGTTTGGCGATCTTAAAGACCACCCAGGATGTAGCCTCTTTAATCAACAGCTTTTGAATCGTTTGTCAGAATTCAATTCGCAGACTCCCGTTTTTTTGGTTAACCGGTCCACACATTACATTGAAAATGGATTAATTGATTTTGGTTCCAGGACTGATTCAAAAGAAAAAAATGATGAATTGTTCAAAGAATCCTATTCTGAAATGGTGTGTGCAATACGCAAGCGTCATAACGTCTTCATGGTGAATCCGATCCCTGAAATGCCCGTGAATGTCCCAAGACGTATATCACACGATTTGATGATGGGGAAAACACCAGAAGATATATTTACAACAGTCCAGTCGTATATCGAAAGGAATCACTTGATTTTAGACGCTCAAAAAAACGCAGCGAAAAGCTGTAGTGCAGAAATCTTAAAACCTATCGATTATTTATGTCACGATGGGTTGTGTTATGGAAGCGAAAATCTTCAACCACTTTATTTTGATGACAATCATATAAGTGAAACAGGAAATAAAAAACTCATACCCATGTTCAAAAGCGCCTTGAAGTGAAAAAATAAAAAAGCGCCATCACAGGCGCTTTTTTTAACTTCTTCTGATACCAATAACGTAAATTATGCTGACACCACAGATAATTCACCCCTCTCATTGTCAAAATCTCACCAACTGATGTTGTTATCTCTCATTTAATTTCAGTCTATTAGCGCTATGTAAACAAAATTCGCCACATCACTGTAGGGTTAAAGAAGTCATCGATGAGTTCTATCTCTGACATCACGGCTGGAGTGATGGCATCAGACGGCGCAAAGATAAAGTGCCGGCATCCCTTCCTCATCCGACGTATACAGAACCCACTTATTGTCCGGTGAAAACGACGGGTGCGGATGCGTCACCTGCCGATCGCCATCCAACACTTTCCAGCTCGTGTTGTGCTGACAAACGGCTTTTTGCGTTCCGGCCGCAATATCAAACACCCAAATAAACGGATCGTTCAGACTGATATCGCCGGTATTGTGCGGCGCGCCGTCGCCAACAATCAGCGACCCGTCGAAATTGCTCATCAGATGTGAGCACGGTGGGATCGCCATGAGCTGGCGGTTGTCGAGAGAGTGAGGGTCCGCGCTAAACAGATAGCGCTGCGGATCGTTTTCTTTATGCGCCACGTAATACAGCGCGGAACCGTCCGGCACCCAGAATTCATGAGTAAAGCTTTCACCTGGCGCATGCTGGCGCACCTTACGCAGATTGCTACCGTCCTCGTTGATCAACCACATACGGGCATCAATCGCATCGCGCGGTCCTTCGTGACAAAACGCGACGGTATTGTCGTCGAACGGGCGATAAATGGGGTGCCCTAGCCAGCGTTTTTCTTGCAAAATCACGCGCGGTTCACCCGTGCATAAATCGATGTTAATGAGGCGGCATTCCGGCTGGGTGAAGTAAAACTCGCGGAATTTGCTCCAGTCTGTCAGCGGCTGCCAGTCGCTCTTTTTAATCTCGATTCCGACCAGTTTTGTGCAATCAGAATTCGCGACCCAGGTGCCGTACGCCACCCACTCATCATCCACTTCATACACCACATGCTCTTCGAAACTCTCGAGATCAACCCGGCGCAGCTCACGGCTGTTTTTCACATACCACAGAGATTTATCGTCATCAGATAAAAAACCGCCAAAGGTATTATCGCCAGCGCCCTCGGTCAGTTGGGTTGCATGTTGTTTTTCAATATCTAACAGGTAGTAATTCCAGTGGCCTTCGAATGCGCCACCAAAAATGATCTTGCTGCCGTCCTGCGTAAAACACTTTTGATAGAAATAATTACGGTGACAAATGATGTGCGGGGGCGTCATCCGTATCACCTCGTGTCCGGTTTCTGTATCCAGACGCGAGCGAAAATTCAGTGGGATGATTTTGCCTTTCATAGGGTTTCTCCAGATAAAAAAATACCCTGCCACCGAAGGGACAGGGTAGGGATCGGACGGAATGATTAGCGCATTGCGCGTTTCAGGATACGTTCAGCCTGACGCTGGAAGTCTGCCGCGGTCTCTTCTACGGTTTTCTGGCCATAGTCGATGTACTGCAGAGAGGTACCAAACTGCGCCACGATCTGCGGATCGTCAAAGTAAGGTGACACGGAGAGTTTAGCTGGCAGAGATTGCGCCATGCGCAGACCCGCAACAGACGGATCGCTCTCTTTGATGGTGCCATCTTCAGTCAGGTACTGTACCGCGACTTTGCTTAATGGTACGCCGCGCTCAAGGCCCAGAGTGTGCACGCCTTCTTTGCTGTTCAGCAGGAAGTTAATCACTTTTGCAGCGGCTTCTGGGTTTTTGGTCGTTTTACCGATAGAGAGCATCTGTGCAGGTTTAAAGAACAGGCCCGCATCGGTTGCACCCGGCAGCATTGGGTAGTTACCCAGCTCCAGTTTTGCTGGTGGCTTCAGGTTATCGGAATACTTATTAATGGTGGAGTTCCACATGTAAGTTCCGCCCCATTCACCCTGAATCCATGGCTTCATTTCATACATGTTGCTCTTACCAAATGACGCATAGTATTTGGTGTCAGGCATCACGTGGCTATCCACCAGATTTTTATAGGTCTGGAAGAATTCAACCCACTGCTCTTTGGTGTAGGAGAACTTTTTGGCTTTCTCATCAACCGCAGGAATGTTGTATTTCTGAATCATGTAAGAGTTCAGCAGCGCCAGCGTATCCTGGTGTTCCAGAACCACAGGGTAATACTGTTTGCCCAGCTTGCTTTCGAAGGCTTTACCCGCCGCCATCAACGCGTCCCAGGTTTTCGGGTATTCAACTCCCGCTTTTTTCCAGGTCTCGTCATTGAAGTAGAACACGCGAGCCGTCACGGAGATTGGGATCCCGTTCAGCTTGCCGTTAACCGTGGTGGACTGCAGCTCTTTCGGATCAAACTGCGTTAAGTCGATCACGTCTTTCATTTTGTTCAGATCGTAGAAACCGTCGCCATTTTTCGAGAAAATTGGCAGCCAGTTCCAGTTGGTCTGCATCACGTCCGGCTCTGTGCCGCCCGCGATTTGCGTGGTCAGACGGGACAAGTGACCGTCCCAACCGGTGTATTCTGCTTTGACGTTAATGTCAGGGTTCTGTTTATGGAACTCTTCTAACGCCTTCAGCGTCACCTGATGACGGCCATTGCCCCCCCACCAGGACATACGTAAATCAACATCTTGCGCCATTGATGGTAGCGCGGTAAGGCCCAGGGTAGCGGAGATTGCTGCGCTTAAAAGCACTTTTTTCATTTTTATAACTCCATTTAGAGAGAGATGTTCTGTTCAGTTTTCGCGTCAAAGATATGACACTTATGCATGTCGAACTTAAAATACACCTTACGGTGAAGGCCCTTGTTGATCAGAGGCTTAGCTTCATCGGAAGGAATTCGGGCAGTCAGTTCGTACTCGCCAACTTTCAGGTAAACGAAGAATTCGTGTCCCATGTTTTCAGCGCGAACCATCTCGCCGCTGCAACTTCCCTCCGCGAATGGCTCATCGGAGATCGACACAAAGTCCGGGCGAATGCCGTAGAACATGTCTTTATCGGCGTAGCTGGCGACTTTCTCTTTCAGCTCTGCGCTTAACGGCATGGTCTGGTTGCCAATGGTCAGAGACAGCTGACCGTCCTGCTGCACCAGTTTGCTGGCACGGATGTTCATTTCTGGCGATCCAATAAAGCCGGCTACGAACATGTTTTTCGGTCTGTGGTACAGGTTATCCGGGGTATCCACCTGCATGATATGGCCGAGCTTCATCACGCAGATGCGGTCGCCCATGGTCATTGCTTCGGTCTGGTCGTGTGTGACGTATACCGTGGTAGCCGGCTTGCCGGAAGCCTTCAACTGCTTGTGCAGGTCAGAGATACGGATACGCATCGAGGCACGCAGCTTGGCATCCAGGTTAGACAGCGGTTCATCGAACAGGAACACATCGGGTTTTTTCACAATCGCACGGCCTACGGCCACACGCTGCGCCTGACCACCGGAAAGCTGACGCGGCAGACGATCCAGCAGCTCATCGAGCTCGAGGATTTTTGCCGCTTCGTTAACCTGCGCTTCGATCTGCGCTTTTGGCAGCTTGCTCAGCTTCAGGCCAAAGGCCAGGTTTTCACGCACGGTCATGTGCGGATACAGCGCATAGTTCTGGAACACCATCGCAATCCCGCGTTCTTTTGGCGCGAGGTTGTTCACGATTTTCTCACCGATGCGCACTTCGCCACCGCTGATGGTTTCCAGCCCGGCCAGCATGCGCAGGGTCGTTGATTTGGCGCAGCCGGACGGACCGACAATCACCATGAATTCCCCTTCAGCGATTTTCAGGTCGATAGCATGTACCGCTTTGAAGCCGTTGGAGTAAACCTTTTCCAGTTTGTTGAAAATAACTTCAGCCATGATATTTCCCTCTTAACCTTTAATTCCGCTGCTGGTTACGCCCTGTACGAAGTAGCGCTGTGCCAGGAAGAAGACAATGATAGATGGCAGAATGGAGATGCTCGCCATTGCCAGAATTTCGTTCCACGGCGCACCTTCGGTGACGTCGATGGACATTTTCAGAGCCAGTGCAATCGGGTATTTATCCACGCTGTAGACATAAATCAGCGGCCCGATAAAGTCGTTCATTGACCACATGAACTGGAACAATGCGACGGATATGATGGCCGGTTTCAGAATCGGCACCACCACGTACCAAAGCACTTGCAAGGAGTTACAGCCATCGATCTGTGCGGCTTCTTCCATATCACGCGGTACACCGCGCAAGAACTGAATCAGCATGAACACGAAGAACCCTTGGGTGGCAAACGCCAGCGGCAGGTACAGCGGCATATAGCTGTTCAGCATGCCCATTTCGCGGAACATCAGGTACTGAGGAATCAGCAGTACGGTGCTCGGCAGCAGCATGGTGGTGATGAGCGTGGCGAACCAGAATTTCTTCCACGGAATCTCGAAGCGCGCAAAGCCGTACGCCACGATAGTGGAAGAGATAATGGTCAGAATGACTTTCGGGATCACATACTTGAACGTATTCAGCATGTAGTGACCGAAGTTGTATTCTGTCCCGGTTTTCCAGCCGTTCACAAAGCCGTCCCAGGTCGCGTTTGCAGGCCACAGGCTTAAGGTGGTGAAGATCTCATGGTTCGGCTTAAACGACGCCGAGAACATCCAGACCAGCGGATAGAGCATCAATAAACCCACGAAAAGCAGGATCACGTAGCGAATGCTGGCGTTGATTTTCTCTTTGCGCATGGTCCGCGCGACTTCACGTTCCGCGATGCTTCTCGCCGTGGAAAGTTCTTGAATATCAGCCATTTTTGCCTCCCTTATCGGCGGAGTAGAACACCCAGTATTTCGAAGACTTAAAGGCGATAGCGGCAAAGACAGCGACTACCAGGAACAGGATCCAGGCCAGCGCAGCGCCGTAGCCCATGTCAAAGTACTTGAATGCGGTGTCGTAGATGTACAGCGAGAACAGATACGTGGAGTAGGTTGGTCCGCCGCCCGTGATGACGTAGGGTCCAGTAAATTCCTGGAACGCCTGGGTGGTTTGCATGATGAAGTTGAAGAAAATAACCGGCGTAATCAGCGGCACGGTGACTTTCGTGAACATCTGCCATTTAGACGCACCGTCGATCATTGCCGCTTCATACTGAGATTGCGGAACGTTCTGTAGTGCTGCCAGGAAGATAACCATCGCCGAGCCAAACTGCCAGACGCGAAGCAGCGTGACGGACATCAGCGCCAGAGAAGGCTCACCGAGCCAGTTCACCGCGTCAAAACCAAATACGCCAATGAAGCTGTTCAGCAGGCCATCAATTGCAAACAGTGCGCGCCACAAAACGGCAATTGCGACAGAGCTGCCAAGGATTGACGGAATATAGTAAGCGGTACGGAAGAATCCTATGCCACGTAATTTAAAGTTCAGGACAAACGCAATTCCCAGTGCAAACGCGAGTTTCAGTGGGATGGTCAAAAATACATACGCAAAGGTGACGCCCATGGATTTCCAGAAGAGTGCATCTTCGGTAAACATGTAGCGATAGTTTTCGATGCCGTTAAATACCGGCGGACTCATCAAATCGTAATCAGTAAAACTGAGAAAGAAAGATGAAACGAAGGGGAATGCGGTAAAGAGTATCAACCCGATGATATAGGGTGATATCCACGCAAGCCCCAGCATTTTGTTTTCATTCATACATACCTACCTGGCAATCAATGGTTTAAAACGGAATCTGCTGGTGATGCAGCTGCCCGCGCATTTGTTACGAAACGGGGAAGCGAGTGTTCTGTGTTCGACGCAAGGTGATGGTTCCTTTTACCTCTGATTAATAAGAACTTTCATGCGTTTTTCTCGACGCGCCCTGTCTGAGTTTTAAAACACGTGAACTGCTGTTCTTGATTTGTAAAACGGCGTTTTAATTTATTCTATTGCTATTTATTTCTGCGTCATTCGGTAAATGATGGAAATGTGATCGCCGTCGAAACGCTGTTTCAATAAAGTGAAGTGACTGGCAATTTTGACTTAAATGAGAAGGCCATATTCAGAAATACGAGAGGGATTAAAGTTGATTGTTCCACTATGCAACTTTAATTAACGTGCTGGTAACAACTACCAAATATCATAGTGTTGTCCTGATTTAAGTTAACTTTAAGTTCAGATAATTCCTAGGCTCTAGTATTATCATCTTCCCCCGATACGCCTCAGCAGGATTTAACTGCAATCTAAATAGAAGAATTGGTATGTCAGCGATGGATTTCAAAAAGAACAGGGAACTGGATTTTGCCCGCTATTCACCCCCCGAGCGTAAGCAAAATGAGATCGATTTCATCGACCTCATAGAGGTACTGCTCGCTGCGAAGAAGCGCATCATCATGACCGTTATGGCGTTTGCGATTGTCGGTGCGGTGGTTTCATTTATGATGCCGCAAAAATGGATCAGTAAAGCTATCGTCACTCCCCCAGAGCAAACCCAGTGGAATGATGTTGAGCAAATGCTGGTGACCTTAAAGGTGCTTGATGTCGACTTCAATATCAAACGCGAAGATGCGTTCGAGCTCTTTATAAAGAAATTTCAGTCGCAATCGTTGTTTCAGGCATACATCAAATCATCGCCATACGTGATGGATCAGCTAAAGGGCGCGAATATCGATCCGCTGGAACTGCATCGCGCGATTGTGGCTATCTCGGAAAGAATGACGGCGCAGGACAATGCGGCGGTGAAAAATGCGGCGACCATGCCTTATACCGCCTGGACGCTGAGTTTTAGTGCGCCAAAAGCGCAGGATGCGCAGATCGTACTTGAGGGATACATTGCGTACATTTCTGCCATCGTTGAGAAAGAGACCATGCAAAACGTGCGCAACGCGATCGCACTGAAAACCCGCATGATGAAGGAGCGTCTGGAACTGGATCGTGTGCGACTGACCAATTTGCACAATATTACTATTCATCGCCTGAATTATTCACTGGAAGTGGCAAATGCCGCAGGGATTAAAAAACCCGTCTTTAGCAATGGTCAGGCGGTCAAAGACGATCCTGATTACTCTGTGGCACTGGGGGCTGACGGTATCGCTCAAAAGCTGGCGATTGAGAAATCGTTAAAAGATGTCGCCGAGCTGAATGCTGATTTCCAGAATCGCGAACATCATCTTTCTCAGCTTGAGACGCTTTCCGTTACCAATGTGAGTTTTGAACCGTTCAAATATCAGCTTCTGCCGTCATTACCGATGAAAAAAGAGGGGCCCGGCAAAGCGCTGATTATTATCCTGGCCGCGTTGGTTGGCGGGATTGTGGCCTGCGGAGGCGTGCTGATACGCGAAGCCATGCACTCTCGCGCTGTGCTGTCAGACCCTGCGACAGCCTAAGAGAACGGCATAAAAAACGATATAAAAAAGGGCGAATGAAAATTCGCCCTTTTTTACGTTAAGACATTACTTGAGGAAATCTTCACGCACCGGCGTAAAGGTATCCAGCAGCGTACCGGGCTTCAGACAAACGCAGCCGTGCATGACATGCGGCTCTTTATAAAGGGTGTCGCCCGCCGTCACCACATGCTTTTCTTCGCCGATGGTAAATTCGAACTCCCCGGACAGCACGTAAGTCAGCTGTTCGTGCGGGTGATTGTGCATCGGACCGACAGCGCCCTCTTCAAAATTAACCTCAACCGCCATCATTTTTCCGTTATGCGCCAGAATGCGGCGCGTGACGCCATTGCCCAGATCGTCAAGCGTTGTCTCTTTATGGAATCTAAACATTTTTATGTCCTGCTAAGTAGTGAAACATTGTTTTAATTAATTTATCGCACTACGGGTTAAAAGGAAACGACAAGCCAAATAACTGGAAACACGATCACAAGTTTGCTTCACTGGAGGAAACATAAAGGAGCGAATATGAAAACGATCGGCCTGATAGGTGGAATGAGCTGGGAATCGACCATTCCTTATTACCGTCTGATTAACGAAGGCATCAAACAGCATCTCGGTGGCCTGCATTCGGCAAGCCTGCTGCTGCACAGCGTAGATTTTCATGAAATCGAAGCTTGCCAGGCCAGCGGCGAGTGGGATAAAGCAGGTGAAATGCTGGCGCAGGCAGCGTTAGGTCTGGAACGTGCAGGCGCAGAAGGCATTCTGTTATGTACCAATACGATGCATAAAGTGGCATCGCATATTGAAACCTGCTGTTCACTGCCATTCCTGCATATTGCGGATGCGACCGGAAGGGCGATTGCGGCGACCGGCATGCAACGCGTGGCGCTGCTGGGCACGCGCTACACCATGGAACAGGATTTCTATCGTGGGCGCCTGGAGACGCAATTCGGGATTGAAAGCATCGTACCGGACGAAGCAGATCGCGCGCGCATCAACCAAATTATCTTTGAAGAGCTGTGCCTGGGGACGTTCAGCGACGCCTCGCGCCACTATTATCTTAGCGTGATTGATAAGCTGGCGAAGCAGGGTGCACAAGGGGTGATCTTTGGCTGCACCGAGATCGGACTGTTAGTCCCGGCAGAAGAAAGCCCGATCCCGGTGTTTGATACCACGGCCATTCATGCCGTGGACGCCGTGGAGTTTATGCTCTCGTAACGTGTTCTACACCTTTTGTAGTTCGGGTAGACGATGCGCTATCTGAAGCGAATGCTCAGCCAAATGTATCGAAAAAGCCTCGACTAGCGCCGAGGCAGGGCGATGCAGCGGCCTGATCAAACTGACGGTGAACGGCACTGAAATGCTGAAACGACGAATCACAATGCCGCTATCGGCGTAATCCAACGCCGTTAGCGGGTTGACCACCGCAATGCCGACGCCTGCCCGAACCATGGCGCAAATGGATGCTGCGCTGTGTGTTTCCACAACCATTCGGCGTTTCACCTGATGTTCTGCGAATAATGAATCGAGTAAGTGTCGATAGCTGTCCGTTTGCGACAGGCTGATATAATTCTCGCCGTGAAAATCAGCAGGCGTCAGCACGCTCTTGCTGGTCAGCGGATGCCCTTTGGGCAACACACACACTTCATCCAGCGAGAGTAATTCTGTGCGTTCAGTGCCTGCGGGCGTGGCGAGTGTTTCGGTCAGGCCTAAATCGTGGCGCTGCGCGGAGAGCCACTCTTCGAGTAACGGCGACTCCTGCGGCACAATGGTGAGATTGACGTCAGGATAGCGCGCCAGGAACGGCTGAATAAGCTGCGGCAGAAAGGATTGCGAAAAAACCGGCAGACAGACAATCGATAACTCGCCCTGGCGGAACTCCCGCAGGCTCTCCGCTGCGCTGACGATGCGATCCAGGCCGTACCAGGATCGCTGAACTTCCTCGAACAAGCGTAACCCTTGCACTGTGGCGTGAAGCCTGCCACGAGAGCGTTCAAACAGCGTCAATCCCAACACTTTTTCAAAGCGCGCCAGTTCACGGCTGACCGTGGGCTGGGAGGTGTGCAGCATCTGCGCGGCTTCTGTTAGATTTCCGGTGGTCATCACCGCATGAAAAATTTCAATGTGGCGTAAGTTAACGGCGGGCATAAGGCACCTGTGTTTAACGATTATCCATATCATTTTTGCATAGACTTGCGATAAAACGATATTTTTTATTCTTATTCAGCTGTGGCGTAATGTTAAAAAATGCCGTTATCTGGAGAACACCATGCCACGCCCGCTCAACAACACGGAAACTGACCTGAACGCCGCGAATTTACTGCGACTCCCTGCCGAATTCGGCTGCCCGGTCTGGGTTTACGATGCGCAGATCGTTCGCGAAAAGATCGCCGCCCTGCATCAGTTTGACGTGGTGCGTTTCGCTCAGAAAGCATGCTCGAATATTCATATTTTGCGTCTGATGCGCGAGCAGGGCGTCAAAGTTGACTCGGTATCATTGGGCGAAATTGAACGCGCGTTGGCAGCCGGGTACGATCCGCAGGCCGACAGCGATGCGATTGTCTTTACCGCAGACCTGATTGATAGCGCCACCCTGGCGCGCGTGCATGAACTGCAGATTCCGGTAAATGCCGGTTCTGTGGATATGCTGGAACAGCTTGGGCAGGTTTCGCCAGGTCATCGCGTGTGGTTGCGCGTCAACCCAGGTTTTGGGCATGGCCACAGCCAAAAAACCAATACCGGCGGGGAAAACAGCAAACACGGCATCTGGTATGCCGATCTGCCCGCCGCGCTAGAGGTATTGCAGCGCTACAATCTGACGCTCGTGGGCATTCACATGCATATCGGTTCTGGCGTGGATTATGCGCACCTGGAGCAAGTGTGCGGTGCGATGGTGAACCAGGTGATCGATTTTGGTCAGGATCTGGAGGCGATCTCGGCGGGCGGCGGTTTGTCGATCCCTTATCGCGAAGGCGAAGAGGCGATCGATACCGATCACTACTACGGCCTGTGGAGTGCGGCGCGCGACAAAATCGCTGCGCATCTTGGTCATGCGGTCAAACTGGAAATTGAACCGGGGCGTTTCCTGGTGGCGGAATCGGGCGTGCTGGTGGCGCAGGTCCGCAGCGTTAAAGCGATGGGCAGTCGTCATTTTGTGTTGATCGACGCAGGTTTTAACGATCTCATGCGACCGTCAATGTACGGCAGCTATCACCACATTACGGCGCTGGCGGCAGATGGGCGTGATTTAACGACTGCGCCGCAGGTCGACACGGTAGTGGCGGGCCCGCTGTGTGAATCGGGCGATGTGTTCACCCAGCAGGAAGGCGGAAAAGTGGAAACCCGCGCGCTGCCTGCGGTTCAGCCTGGTGACTATCTGGTGTTGCATGATACCGGCGCGTACGGCGCGTCGATGTCATCGAATTACAACAGTCGTCCATTGTTGCCGGAAGTGCTGTTTGATCACGGCGTGGCGCGACTGATCCGTCGTCGCCAGACCATTCAGGAGCTGCTGGCACTCGAGCTATTTTGAGGCGTAATACGGTCCTGTCGTTACCGAGTCACGCAAAACCAGCGTACCGGTAAACGGCGGGATCGTTTCGACCGGCTGGTTATTTGCCAGCCGGATCGCCTGATCGATGGCCGTGACGATCATGCTGTCGATCGGCAAATAGACCGATGAGAGTGCTGGCTCAAGCCATTTTGCGCAGGGCGCATCGTCAAAGCCAAACAGCGAAATATCCTGCGGAATACGCAGTCCCGCCTGATGCAGCGCCTTTGATGCCCCGAGCGCCATGTCATCGTTACAGGCAAACAGCGCGCTGAACGGCGCCTTTTCACTGAGCAATTCCCGACACAGTTCATACCCCCGCGTCATGCCCGCATCGCCGTACTTTACGCGACGATCGTCCCAGACAATTCCGTGCTTTTCCAGCGCCTTACGATATCCCATCAGGCGTGCTTTACCCGTTGGCGTATGAATTGGCACGGTCATACAGGCGATTTCGCGATGGCCCTGACTGATTAAATAATCAACCGCTTTAAATGCCGCGTCTTGCTGTTCAAAGAACACGCAGCGATCCGCCGCCTGAGCGACTTCGCGGTTAATCACCACCAGCGGGGTTTGCACGGTGTGGATCAGCTTCATGATCGCTTTTTCGCTCATGTAGCGGGTGTAAAGCACGATTGCGTCGCACCTGCGATCCGCCAGCATTTGCACTGCTTGTTCTTCCTGCTCTGGCGCGTCATGGCCGTCGGTGACAATCAGCTGTTTGCCGTGCGTTTCGGTCTGTCGCGACGCCTGTTGCAGCAGACGACCAAAATAGAAACCGTCAAATGTCGACACCACCAGACCAATGCTGTTGCTGGTCTGGTTCGCCAGTGATTGCGCGAGAAAGTTCGGACGATAGCCTAACTCTTCCATCGCTTTAAACACTTGCTGACGCGTACTCTCTTTTACCTGACCTGTGCCGTTCAGCACGCGCGAAACCGTCGCTTTCGAGACACCTGCGCGTAATGAGACATCCAGCATTGTTGCCATTAGAAATTCCTGCTCTCACGTAATCGTCATGAGTTTATCACACAGAGTGAAAGGGATAAGCGGGGCGGGGGAGCGAAAAGCCCTATCAAGATCACGCTTTCTGGCAACGGTTCGCCACTTCAGCATAAAACGGGGTAAGTGGTATGCCAAAGTGGTGAAAAATCATGATTTGGAATACCTCTTGGCGCAGTGAGAGCTCAATCACAGAACGATCTGGCGTGGGCGACTATTTTTGGTATGCCAATAGTATCCGGCTGTACACCTTATTCTATAAAAGCCCTTTTACTGAGGTATTACCCTATGGCTTTACAGGAAAATTGATCAACTCTCTGGGCAGTTTCGCCACCACCTTCAATAGCTATCGCTATATTATGGCGATCAAATCCGCCTTCATTACCCTCATGCCCGTCATCATCGTTGGGGCATTTTCGGTCCTGATCTCCAACATGGTTCTGGATCCAAAAAACGGGTTAGCCAGCTTTGAATCGCTCTCTTTTCTGGCCGCATTAAAGCCGATCACCAGCGCCCTGAATTACGCCACGCTGAACTTCCTGAACATCGGCGCGGTGTTTCTTATTGGTATTGAGCTGGGGCGTATTAACGGAATTAAATCGTTGTTCCCTGGCCTGCTGGCGGTGATCTGCTTTATTTGCGTCACGCCAACTACCGTCGAAATGCTGGTGGATGGCGAAATGCACGTGGTGAAAGATGTGCTGCTGCGCCAGTTCTCTGACACCCGCAGTCTGTTCCTCGGCATGTTCATCGCCATTCTCTCCGTCGAGGTTTACTGCTGGCTGGAGAATCGCAACGGCCTGAAAATCAAAATGCCGGACACCGTGCCGCCTAACGTGGCGGCGTCGTTCTCCGCGCTGATCCCGGCCATTATCACCACCACCGCGATTGCGACGTTTGGCTTTGTTTTCCACCAAATCACCGGCATGTATCTTTACGACGCGGTTTATCAGGTGGTTCAGCAGCCGCTGGAGCGCGTCGTGCAAAGCTTGCCGGGTATTCTGCTGTTGATGTTTGTGGCACAGCTTTTCTGGGTGATCGGGATTCATGGTAATCAGATGATCAAGCCGATCCGCGAGCCACTGCTGCTGGGGGCGATCACCGTCAACATGAGCGCGTTTGAGCAGGGCAAAGAGATCCCGAACATTATCACCATGCCGTTCTGGGATGTGTATATGAGCATCGGCGGGTCGGGGCTGACCATCGGTCTGCTGATCGCAGTGATGATCGGCACCAAGCGCAAAGAGATGCGTGAGATTGCCAAGCTCTCCATTGGCCCTGGGATCTTCAACATCAACGAGCCCGTGATCTTCGGGATGCCGATCATGCTGAACCCGATTCTGGCCATTCCTTTCATCATCACGCCGCTGGTGACCGGCTCGATTGGCTATTTCGCCACGGTGACGGGCTTCGCCGGAAAAGCCGTGGTGATGGTGCCGTGGACGACGCCGCCGCTGATTAACGCCTGGCTGTCAACGGCTGGCTCGATGGGCGCTGTGGTCACGCAATTTATCTGCATCATCACCGCCGTACTGATCTATTTGCCGTTTGTGAGAATCGCCTCGCGCCGCGCGGAACAAGCGGCCCTGCTGGCACAAAGCCAGCAAGCGACCAACAACGCATGAGGATGTTATGAGCATAAAAAGTATTGCGATACCGCAGGATTTTATTCTGGGCGCAGCAGCGTCCGCCTGGCAGACGGAAGGCTGGAGCGGAAAAAAAGAGGGTCAGGATTCGTGGATCGATCTCTGGTACAAAAACGATCGACACGTCTGGCATAACGGTTTTGGACCCGCGGTCGCGACCGATTTCATCAATCGTTTTCGTGAAGACGTGGCGCTGATGAAGCAGGCCGGACTCACCCACTACCGCACGTCAATCAACTGGTCGCGTTTTCTGACAGACTATGAAAACGCAACCGTTGATGAAGAGTACGCCGCCTGGTACGACGCGTTGTTCGACGAAATGCACCGGCAGGGCATCGAGCCGATGATCTGTCTTGAGCATTACGAACTGCCGGGTGTTTTGCTGGAAACCTACGGGGGCTGGGCGTCGAAACATGTCGTCGAGCTGTTCGTTCGTTATGCGCAAAAGGTGTTCGAACGCTATCACGCAAAAGTCACGCGCTGGTTTACCTTCAATGAGCCAATCGTCGTGCAAACTCGCGTCTATCTGGATGCGCTGCGTTGGCCCTATGAACAGAACACCCACACCTGGATGCAGTGGAATCACCATAAAGTGCTGGCAACCGCGAAGGCAGTGAAGCATTTTCACGAGAAGGGCTATCACGGAACGGTGGGCTGTATTCTCAATCCGGAAGTCACTTATCCGCGCTCTCAGGCGCCACATGACGTGCGCGCCGCTGAACGCTACGATCTGTTTTACAATCGTGTTTTCCTCGATCCGTTTGTGCACGGGCGCTATCCGCAAGAGTTGTTCACGCTGCTGGAGCAGCATCAGGTGCAGTGGGAATATACGGCCGAAGAGTTGGCGATCATCGCGGAAAACACCGTCGATGAGTTGGGGATCAATCTGTATTATCCCCATCGCGTCAAAGCGCCGTCGCGAGCATGGCATCCCGAGACGCCCTTCCATCCGGCCTATTATTACGAGCCCTTCGACCTGCCGGGACGCAGGATGAATACCTCCCGCGGATGGGAGATTTATCCACGCATTATTTACGACATGGCGATGCGCATTAAAAACGAATATCGCAACATTCCGTGGTTTGTGGCGGAGAGCGGCATGGGCGTGGAAAACGAAGCGCAGTTCCGCAATCGTGACGGCGTGATTGAAGACAATTACCGCATTGATTTTATCAGCGAGCATCTCTATTACACGCTGTTGGCACGAGAGGAGGGGGCAAACTGCCACGGCTATATGCTGTGGGCGTTTACCGATAATGTTTCGCCAATGAATGCCTTTAAAAATCGCTACGGACTGATTGAGATCGACCTGGAAAATAATCGCGCGCGCCGGGCGAAAAAATCCGCTTCGTGGTTCCGACAGCTGCGAGATGAGCGCAGGCTGACGCTCACTGTCGATGATGAATGGAAATAGGCTCTCCAGGCGAGGGTTCTGGTAAAATAGCGTCCAGAGTGGCCGGGGAAGGATGCCCGGCCTGAGTAATAATTCATAAGCAAGTGCAGGTGATATTGTGGAGAAGGCCGTTGTTCCGCCGGAAAAAAAGCAGTACCAGGAAATTGGCGAGGATTTGCGTACGCAAATCATTCAGGGTCACTATCCTGTTGGATCGCGTCTGCCGCCTGAGCGCAATATTGCCGAAACTTACGGCGTAAGCCGCACGATTGTGCGTGAAGCACTCTTGATGCTGGAACTACAAGGAACGGTGGATATTCGCCAGGGTTCCGGCGTCTACGTGATGCGTATTCCAGAAGAACACGAAAACGAAGAAGAGCGTTTCTTGAGTAGCGACGTCGGCCCATTTGAGATTCTACAAGCGCGTCAGTTACTTGAGAGCAATATCGCCGCTTTTGCGGCGAAAATGGCGACGCGTGCGGATATCGACAATTTGCGCCGTATTATTGAACAAGAGCAGCGCGCGATTGCCGCCAACGATAATAGCCAGGACAACAATAAAATGTTCCACCTGGTGTTGGCAGGGGCCACGCAAAACCAGATGCTGCTTGCAACCGTTGAAAGCGTCTGGCATCACATGGACAGCAGCCCGCTTTGGCAGCAGTTTAACGTCCATATCGCCAGCCGCGCGTATCGCCTGAAATGGCTGGGCGACAGGCAAACCATTCTGGCGGCGCTGCGTCGTCGCGACGTGATGGGCGCGTGGCAGGCCATGTTCCAGCATCTCGAAAACGTTAAAAAAAGCCTGCTTGAACTGTCCGATGAAGACGCACCGGATTTTGACGGCTATCTCTTCGAATCTGTCCCCCTGTTCCAGGGCAAACTGGTATGACTATTCTGCCGCTGTATGCCGTTGCACATCACGCGGAGCAAGTGACCGACTGGCTCTGGCAGGCTTTTGGCGACGGACTGCCGCGTGAGTTTTTTGCCAGCATCATCACTCATAGCCAACAGCCCGACGCGCTACCCATCACGTTTGTGGCGGTTGAGGGCGAACAGCTGTTAGGCACGGTGGGGCTGTGGCGCTGTGATTTAATCACGCGCCAGGATCTTTATCCGTGGCTGGCAGCGCTGTATGTCGATGAATCGGCGCGTGGAAAAGGGCTGGCGGGGAAATTACAGGAATACGTGATGGACTACGCGGCTCGCGCCGGCTATTCCGAGCTGCATCTTTGGTCAGCCTGCCGTGACTTTTATGAACGTTACGGCTGGCATGACATTGGCGATGCGCTGGAATATCCGAATAAAACAGTCCATCTCTATCGCTATTCGCTGGGATCCGCAGGCGAAACAACGGAGTGACGGCGCACCAGCGTCGGGCTGAATAGGTGCGTAATATCTGGCAGAGGGCGTTTATCGGCCAATGCCAGCGCCAGTTCAGCGGCCTGGGTTGCCATAGTGACGATGGGGTAACGCACGGTGGTTAAACGCGGACGAACGTAGCGCGCAACCAGCACATCATCGAAACCAATCAGCGAAATTTCTGCTGGCACATCAATGCCATTATCGTTGAGCACGCCCATGGCGCCTGCGGCCATCGAGTCGTTATAGGAAGCCACAGCGGTAAAATTGCGCCCACGGCCTAAAAGCTCGGTCATCGCATGCTCACCGCCGCTCTCATCCGGTTCACCATAGGCGACCAGCCGATCGTTACAGGGCAGACCGCTTTCGCGCAAGGCATCGTAGTAACCGCGCAGACGGTCTTCTGCATCTGAAATCTGGTGATTGGAACAGAGATAGCCGATGCGGGTATGGCCTTGCTGAATGAGATGACGGGTGGCGAGCCAGGCACCGTAACGATCGTCAAGCGCAACACAGCGTTGCTCATAGCCAGGAATAATGCGGTTGATGAGCACCATGCCAGGGATTTGCTGCATTAGATGCAGCAGTTCAGCATCGGGCAGGACTTTGGCGTGGACCACCAGCGCCGCACAGCGATGGCGAATCAGCTGTTCAATCGCCTTGCGCTCTTTTTCTTCGTTGTGATAGCCATTACCGATCAGTAAAAAATTGCCCGTCTGGTAAGCCACCTGCTCGACGGCTTTGACCATCGCGCCGAAAAACGGGTCAGATACGTCACCTACCACCAATCCAACCGTTTCAGTCGATTGCTGCGCAAGCGCGCGGGCGTTGGCGTTGGGATGATAATTCAGCGTTTCCATTGCGCTCTGCACTGCCTGGCGGGAAGCGTCGCTGGCTTTCGGTGAATCGTTAATCACACGCGACACCGTCGCGACGGAAACACCGGACAGACGGGCCACATCCTTTATTGTCGCCATTTAATACCTTCTTTTGGGGGTAAGCGTTTACACACTCATCAGTGTTGCGGAAAAGCGAGGTGCATTCAAGGGCTGTACGTGAAAGGCCGTCGCAAACGTGATGCAGAACAGGGGAAATCCGTGTAATCGTTACACAGCCAGGCGTATCAGAATAATATTAAACGGAACCTTTAGTTACACTTTGCGGCAAGCTGTTGCGATTGTCCGCTGGCAGTCATTACCAGCGAATTGCTACAGTCGAGTTCCCAGAGGTATTGATAGGTGGAATCAGCTCCGGTTGATTAACACAATTTTGCACCAACCTGCGTCCATACGCAGGTTTTTTTTGCCTGTAACTTCAATATGTAACAGCAATCGATAATTTTCACACCTGGTTGCACTTAGGCTCATTCGCTTGCGTTTTCCCACTGGCAAAGCCCGGGGCCAACAACCACAATCAAGATCCCAGAGGTATTGATTGGTGAGAATTCTAAGTACGGAATCGTACTCATCTCTTGCACCAGCCTGCGCAGATGCGCAGGTTTTTTTTCGCTCCGAATAAGCTATCGCCCCTCCTGCACTTCTCGTGTAATCTGCCACAATTTAGCGTAACGCCAATTATTGACAGGCAAAGGGAGTTGAAATGCTATTTGGGTTCTTCCGTACCTTATTTCGTATCCTCTTTCGCATCCGTCTGACGGGTGATACCCAGTCACTGCAAGGCGATCGCGTCCTTATCACCCCAAACCATGTTTCCTTTATCGACGGGATCCTGCTGGCCCTTTTCCTGCCTGGACGTCCGGTGTTTGCGGTGTACAGTTCTATCAGCCAGAAATGGTTCATGCGCTGGCTTGCGCCGCTGGTGGATCTCGTCCCACTCGACCCCACAAAACCGATGATGATTAAGCATCTGGTTCGCCTGATCGAGCAGGGGCGGCCGGTGGTGATTTTCCCGGAAGGCCGTATCTCCGTAACGGGTTCGCTGATGAAAATCTACGACGGGGCCGGTTTTGTTGCGGCCAAGTCGAAAGCGACAGTCGTTCCGTTGCGTATTGAAGGCGCAGAACTGACCTATTTCAGTCGTCTGAAAGGGCTGGTGAAGCAACGGCTGTTTCCGCAGATTACGCTGCATATTCTGCCGCCGACAACGCTGCCCATGCCTGACGCCCCACGCGCTCGCGACCGCCGAAAAATGGCGGGGGAAATGCTTCATCAAATTATGATGGAAGCCCGCATGGCGGTGCGTCCGCGTGAAACGCTGTATGAAGCGTTACTTTCGGCTCAGGACCGCTATGGTGCGCGAAAAAACTGTGTCGAAGACATTAATTTCAACCCGGATACTTATCGCAAACTTCTGACCAAAACGCTGTTTGTCGGACGTATTCTTGAGAAATACAGTCAAAAGGGCGAGAAAATCGGCCTAATGTTGCCCAACGCCGGCATCAGCGCAGCGGTGATTTTTGGTGCCGTCGCCCGCGGTCGAATTCCGGCAATGATGAACTACACGGCGGGCGTTAAAGGGCTGACCAGCGCCATTACGGCGGCAGAGATCAAAACGGTCTTCACTTCACGCCAGTTCCTCGATAAGGGCAAACTCTGGCATTTGCCGGAACAGCTCAAGCAGGTGCGCTGGGTCTTCCTCGAAGATCTCAAAGCCGACGTCACAACAGCGGACAAAGTGTGGATTTTCGCGCATCTGCTTATGCCGCATTTGGCGCAGGTTAAACAGCAGCCGGAAGATGCGGCGATGATTCTTTTTACCTCAGGATCTGAAGGCCATCCAAAGGGCGTGGTCCACAGCCATAAAAGCATTCTGGCGAACGTTGAGCAGATCAAAACGATCGCTGACTTTACCGCCAAAGATCGATTTATGTCGGCGCTGCCGCTTTTCCACTCTTTCGGCCTGACGGTCGGGCTTTTTACACCGTTATTCACCGGGGCGGAAGTGTTCCTTTATCCCAGCCCGCTGCACTATCGGGTTGTGCCGGAACTGGTTTATGACCGTAATTGTACGGTGCTTTTCGGCACGTCGACGTTCCTGGGGCACTACGCGCGCTTTGCAAATCCGTATGATTTCTTCCGTGTGCGCTACGTGGTGGCCGGGGCCGAAAAATTGCAGGACAGCACGCGCGAAATTTGGCAGGACAAGTTTGGTCTGCGCATTCTAGAAGGCTATGGCGTAACGGAATGTGCCCCCGTCGTGTCAATCAACGTGCCGATGGCTGCCAGACCGGGCACGGTGGGGCGTATCTTACCTGGAATGGACGCGCGTTTGCTGGCGGTGCCGGGTATTGACGAGGGCGGTCGCCTGCAGCTCAAAGGGCCAAACGTGATGAACGGTTATCTGCGCGTTGAAAATCCAGGCGTGCTTGAAGCGCCGACGGCGGAAAATGCCGCTGGCGAAGTGGAAACCGGCTGGTATGACACGGGCGATATTGTGCGCTTTGACGAACAGGGATTTGTGCAAATTCAGGGCCGTGCGAAGCGCTTTGCTAAGATCGCCGGAGAAATGGTGTCGCTGGAGATGGTTGAACAGCTCGCGAATGCTTTATCTCCCGAAAAAATGCACGCAACGGCGATTAAAAGTGACGCCAGTAAAGGCGAGGCCCTGGTGCTCTTTACGACGGATAGCGAGCTTAAACGTGAACAACTGCTCCATTATGCTCGTGAACATGGCGTGCCAGAACTGGCCGTGCCGCGCGACATTCGTTATCTGAAGCAGTTACCCGTATTGGGCAGCGGTAAACCCGATTTTGTCGCGCTAAAAGGCATGGTTGAAGAGGCAGAGAAGCACGATGCGTGAGTCAGCACACACTAACACTTCGCTCTGGTCGAAGGGCATGATGGCGGTGACATCTGCCCAGTTTCTCTCGGCCTTTGGCGATAATGCCTTGCTCTTTGCCACCCTGGCGCTTCTGAAAGCAGAATTCTATCCTGACTGGAGTCAGCCTATTCTGCAGATGGTGTTTGTGGGCGCTTACATCCTTTTTGCCCCGTTCGTCGGGCAGGTGGCGGACAGCTTCCCAAAAGGGCGGGTGATGATGTTCGCCAACAGCCTAAAATTGTTGGGTGCCGCAAGTATCTGTTTCGGCTTCAACCCCTTTATTGGCTACACGCTGGTGGGTATTGGGGCAGCGGCTTATTCTCCTGCCAAATACGGCATTCTGGGTGAGCTGACAACGGGCGATAAGCTGGTCAAAGCCAATGGTCTGATGGAGTCATCCACGATTGCCGCGATTCTCCTTGGTTCTGTTGCCGGTGGGGTGCTGGCGGACTGGCACGTTCTGGCGGCGTTGGGCGTTTGCGCCATGGTGTATGCCGGTGCCGTAGTGGCAAACCTGTTTATCCCGACGCTGCCCGTGGCGCGTCCGGGGCAATCCTGGCGATTCACCCCGATGACGTCCAGTTTCTTTAATGCCTGCCGGGTGTTGTGGCGCGATGGCGAAACGCGTTTCTCCCTGATGGGAACAAGCATGTTTTGGGGCGCTGGCGTGACGCTACGCTTCCTGCTGGTGTTATGGGTTCCGACAGCGTTAGGCATCACCGACAACGCGACGCCAACCTATCTGAACGCCATGGTCGCTGTTGGGATTGTGGTGGGTGCGGGTGCAGCGGCGAAACTGGTGACGCTGGAAACGGTCAGGCGCTGTATGCCCGCCGGGATTTTAATTGGCGTGGGCGTGCTGTTCTTTTCCCTGCAACATGCGCTCTTACCAGCTTACGCATTGCTGATCCTGATTGGTATTTTGGGCGGTTTCTTTATCGTGCCGCTCAATGCGTTATTGCAGGAGCGCGGCAAGCATACTGTTGGCGCAGGCAACGCGATTGCCGTGCAGAATTTGGGTGAGAACACCGCGATGCTGCTGATGCTGGGGCTTTACTCGCTGGCTGTCAAAGCGGGGTTACCGGTGGTGAGTATTGGTGTGGGATTTGGTGCACTCTTTGCGCTGGCGATTACCGGGCTGTGGATCTGGCAGCGTCGTCGCTAGCGTGGCGGCCTGATAGTGTTATCTCACCCAGAGAGGGGTAAAATTCAAAACGGCAACAAAGTTGCCGTTTTGCTTTTATTACGGTGCAGGGTAGGTGTAAACCTGATGCACGGCTTCAATCTCCGCTAAAACGTCGTCGCTCAGCTCAAGATGGACGCTTTCAATGTTAGTTTTCAACTGATCCATAGTCGTTGCGCCCAATAACGTACTCGCGACAAACGGTTGGCGGCGAACAAAGGCTAACGCCATTTGTGCCGGATCCAGCCCGTGATGCTTCGCAATATCAACGTAAGCCGCCACCGCCTTCTGCGTTTGCTCGCCGCTATAACGCGTAAATCGGCTGAACAACGTATTGCGTGCGCCCGCCGGTTTAGCACCATTCAGATATTTACCGGTTAACGTCCCAAAGCCCAGGCAGGAATAAGCTAGCAGTTCGACACCTTCATACTGCGTCACTTCCGCCAGACCGACTTCATAGCTGCGATTCACCAGACTGTAGGGATTCTGAATCGTTACGATGCGCGGCAGATCGTGTTTATCCGCCAGATGCAGATAACGCATTACGCCAAAGGCCGTTTCGTTCGAGACGCCGATGTAGCGAATCTTACCGGCACGCTGGCATTCAGTCAGTGCTTCCAGCGTTTCGAGCAGCGTCACGACAGGTGCGCTGTCGCTCCAGCTGTAGCCCAGTTTACCAAAGCAGTTGGTTGGACGCTGCGGCCAGTGCACCTGATATAAATCGAGGTAGTCTGTTTGCAGGCGCTTTAAGCTCTCATCCAGCGCGGCACGAATATTCTTGCGATCCAGAACCTGATTCTGGCGAATACCCGCATCATTGTTACGCGAGGGACCGCTCACTTTTGAAGCAATAACCAGTTTTTCGCGATTACCGCTCTTCGCCAGCCAGTTGCCAACGTAAGTTTCGGTTAATCCTTGGGTTTCCGGGCGCGGTGGCACGGGGTACATTTCTGCAACGTCAATCAGGTTAATACCCTGGCTGACGGCAAAATCGAGTTGCGCATGGGCATCGGCTTCGCTGTTTTGTTCACCGAATGTCATCGTGCCCAACCCCAGTTGGCTGATCTCCAAAGTACTGTGGGGGATACGGTGATAATGCATAGCCGGCTTCCTTAGTGTGACATGTAGGCTGCGTCGGGATCAGGAACGGACTCCGGACGGAGGAATATAAACATGGCAGAGGGGAGGCAAAAGGGGAAGGAAAAAATCAAAAAGGCCAGCAAGCGGCTGACCTTTATCTGTTTATCGTTCGATAATTTGCGACACATCGTCACGATTAATTTGCATTTTATTACCCTGCTGGTCGTTATAACTCACCAGTCCGGTATCGTCGTCGACTTCGGGTTTGCCGTCTGTCAGTATCATTCGGCCATCTTTCGTGGCCATGACGTAATCGCTGCTACAACCTGAAACAGCAAACGCTAAACCGACCGCCGAGATTATCACCGCCCATTTTTTCATCGTTATCATCCTCATCTGGCTCGTATCAAATCATAGTGTAGTAATAACCTGAATATGCGCTATGGGGAAGCAGTGAAATCTTAAAAAGAAGGTGATTGAGTTTGATTCACTTCAAACTTCACATAAAAACTATGTTTTCAACAGGAAGTGGCGAGCCAGCAGGGCACCCGTGAAGTTCTTTTTTAAATAAAAGCCGCGTGGCAGCGTGAGTATTGGCTCACCACGGGCACCGATGGCTTCGGTGAGCGCTTTGCTGTTAGCCGCTTTCGGACGTAATTGCATAACTTCGCCATGACGCGCCGTTATACGCTCAACGTGCCCAAGAACGATCATATCCATTAACTCTTCCCAATCCTGACAAAGTTGTCGATCTTCCTCTTCATCAGGGCTCCACAGCAGCGGTGCGCCCACCCTGCGCTCAGCCAGCGGGATTGCTCTGTCACCTTCGATCGGTATCCACAGTACCCGCTTCAGTTTATGACGGACATGGCTTGTTTCCCAGGTGACGCCAGTATTTCCGGTTAAGGGAGCGACGCAGACGAACGTCGTTTCGAGCGGTTTACCCTGGCTATCGACAGGAATGGTTTTCAGCTCGACACCCAGCGCGGCGAAATCTTGTTCAGGCTTGCTGCCTGCGCTAGCTCCCAGCCACAGTTCTAGCAATACGCCGATCCAACCCTTATCGCGTTTCAGATCCTGGGGTATAGGCAGCCCTGCCAGTGCGGCTAATTCTCCGAGGGTATGGCCGGCTACGCGCTGCGCCTGGTGCAATAACTGCTCTTCTGTTGCAGGGTGAGAGCGGAGTGGAACGAGCGGAAGCATTTATATCTGCCTTTGTTTAAAAAATGAACAACAAAAAGAGACCTTGTGGATAGAGTTTAACGATTTCTGAACAGATATGGCAGGATTATGATTTATATGTCTTTTTTATTTAAAAAAAGAGCGAAACTTAATTCGAAATCAGGGTTGTTCAAAACTGGTCACTGGCAATGAACAGGATCTTACACCCAGTTATCCACAGAAAAGTGGGATAACTGGGTATAACCCTCACTACTGTTTCGATTTACAGCCTAGACGTGCGACGAAAATCGAATTTTCACACAAAATGTGACTAACTTATTGGCACAATCTGTGGATAAAACCGACGCTGTTCGATCTTTCATCAGCCTTACGATCTTCACTGTGATAACGGTCACGCTTTGGTAGGTGATGCTCATTATTTTGTTTTTAAGTTATTAATAATTATGGTTTTTATTTTCTGGTAAGACATTCTTATTTTCGTGCTGGAAAATGTTGTCCATCGGTAATTCCATACTTCTTCACAAGTATATCCACAGAAAAAGTGAATAAAATCGGCCTCAATCCTGCCTGTCTGTTTATAACTTGGGTGAAAATTGTGAGTTATTCAAATGTTATTAGGTTGCAGCCCTGTAAGAGAGTGGTTTACCGCCTCACAGTAGTATGAAACAATCATTCATATATAAGGTTTAGTTTGAGGTAGTCCGGTGATTGATGACGATGGCTACCGCCCGAACGTAGGTATCGTAATTTGTAATCGTCAGGGCCAGGTTATGTGGGCAAGGCGATATGGTCAGCACTCCTGGCAATTCCCGCAAGGCGGGATAAATCCTGGAGAGTCCCCAGAACAAGCGATGTATCGGGAGCTGTTCGAAGAAGTCGGCTTAAGCCGAAAAGATGTTCGCATCCTGGCTTCGACCCGCAACTGGTTGCGTTACAAGTTACCGAAACGTTTGGTGCGTTGGGACACAAAGCCGGTTTGTATCGGCCAGAAACAGAAATGGTTTCTCCTGCAATTGGTAAGCAACGACTCTGAAATCAATATGCAAACCAGCAGTACGCCAGAATTTGATGGCTGGCGCTGGGTGAGCTACTGGTATCCTGTCCGTCAGGTCGTCTCGTTTAAACGCGATGTTTACCGTAGGGTAATGAAAGAGTTTGCAAGTGTTGTGATAGCGTTTCAGGAGGCTCCTCCTAAACCACAAAGCGCACCTGCCTGGCGACGTAAAAGAGGTTAAGCAACGCAAATCATGCTCACCCGCTTGCGAGAAATAGTCGAAAAGGTTGCCAGTGCGCCGCGTCTCAATGAGGCGCTGGATATCCTGGTGACTGACATCTGTCTTGCGATGGAAACCGAAGTTTGTTCGGTGTATCTGGCCGACCATGATCGACGCTGTTATTACCTGATGGCGACCCGCGGCCTTAAAAAACCGCGTGGTCGCACCGTTGCACTTGCGTTTGATGAAGGTATCGTCGGCCTCGTCGGTCGGCTGGCGGAGCCTATCAACCTTGCGGATGCGCAAAAACACCCCAGTTTCAAATATATTCCTTCCGTTAAAGAAGAACGCTTTCGAGCCTTTCTTGGGGTGCCGATCATTCAGCGCCGCCAGCTGCTCGGTATTTTGGTTGTCCAGCAGCGCGAGTTGCGCCAGTTCGACGAAAGCGAAGAGTCATTTCTCGTCACGTTAGCCACCCAAATGGCGGCGATCCTCTCTCAATCACAGTTGGCAGCACTGTTTGGCCAATATCGCCAAACGCGAATCCGCGCGCTGCCTGCTTCACCTGGCGTTGCCATTGCCGAAGGCTGGATGGATGCCACGTTACCGCTGATGGAACAGGTGTATGAAGCCTCAACGCTTGATGCTGTACTTGAGCGAGAGCGTCTGACGGGGGCGCTGGAGGAGGCTTCAAACGAATTCCGACGTTACAGCAAGCGTTTTGCGGCAGGTGCGCAAAAAGAGACGGCGGCCATTTTTGACCTCTATTCACACCTGCTTTCCGATGCGCGTTTGCGACGTGAACTTTTTGCTGAGGTCGACAAAGGTTCCGTGGCTGAATGGGCAGTGAAGAAAGTTATCGAAAAATTTGCCGAACAGTTTGCGGCATTGACCGATGATTATCTTAAAGAACGGGCAGGCGATCTCCGCAGTCTCGGGCAGCGTCTGTTATTCCATCTCGATGACACTAATCAGGGTGAAAACGCCTGGCCGAAACGTTTTGTGCTGGTGGCGGATGAGCTTTCTGCGACGACGCTTGCTGAATTACCGCAGGACAGACTGGCGGGCATCGTGGTGCGCGATGGTGCAGCAAACTCCCATGCCGCGATTATGGTGCGGGCGTTGGGGATCCCCACGGTTATGGGGGCGGATATTCAGCCTGCCGTGCTGCAACGGCGCACGCTTGTCGTTGATGGTTATCGCGGCGAATTATTGGTCGATCCTGAGCCCGTTTTGCTGCAGGAATACCAGCGGCTGATTAGCGAAGAAAATGAGTTAAGTAAGCTTGCGGAAGATCACGTCAATCTGCCTGCGCAACTGAAAAGCGGCGAGCGGGTCAAAGTGATGCTCAATGCAGGCCTGAGTCCCGCGCATGAAGAAAAGCTCGGGAGTCGCATTGATGGTATTGGCCTGTACCGCACGGAAATCCCCTTCATGTTGCAAAGCGGATTTCCGTCCGAAGAAGAGCAGGTGGCGCAATATCAGGGCATGCTGCAGATGTTTAACGACAAGCCGGTAACGCTGCGAACGCTGGATGTTGGCGCCGATAAACAACTGCCCTATATGCCCATCAGCGAAGAAAATCCTTGCCTCGGGTGGCGCGGGATCCGTATCACGCTCGATCAGCCAGAAATCTTCCTGGTTCAGGTTCGCGCAATGCTGCGTGCGAATGCAGCCACGGGCAATCTCAGTATTCTTTTGCCGATGGTTACCAGCCTGGATGAAATTGACGAAGCGCGTCGTTTAATCGAACGTGCAGGCCGCGAAGTGGAGGAGATGATCGGCTATGCGATCCCGAAACCGCGTATCGGAGTGATGCTTGAAGTGCCTTCAATGGTCTTTATGATGCCGCAGCTGGCAAATCGCGTCGATTTTATCTCTGTCGGTACCAACGATCTCACCCAGTATATGCTCGCGGTGGATCGCAACAATACGCGTGTTGCCAGCATTTACGATAGCCTGCATCCGGCGATGCTCCGTGCGCTGGCGATGATCGCGCGAGAAGCTGAACAGTACGATATCGATCTGCGGTTATGTGGCGAAATGGCGGGGGATTCGATGTGTGTCGCCATATTGATTGGCCTTGGATTCCGCCATTTATCGATGAATGGCCGCTCGGTGGCTCGCGTTAAATACCTGTTGCGCCATATTGATTTTGACGAAGCTCAGGATCTTGCAAAGCGAAGCCTTGAGGCGCAGTTCGCAACAGAAGTGCGTCACCAGGTTGCCGCTTTTATGGAGCGTCGTGGCATGGGTGGCTTGATCCGCGGTGGTCGGTAACGACCAACATCGTTACCCCCGTTCGGCGATCGCTTCGGGGTAAACAAATAAATTCTCACGATACTCTATACACATCTTTTACATCTCAACCGCATCCTCCCTGCCAGCCTTATGCTATGATTCGCCACTTTGGAGCGTCGGTTAACGCCGTTCGCGATTCTCTGCCGCTGTGCCTTTTCAGCGGAATAACAAGAACTTGTGGTGACAGATGAACAGTGGTTATCTGCATTTTCCGGAATTTGATCCGGTCATATTCTCTATCGGGCCCGTTGCGCTGCACTGGTATGGTCTGATGTATCTGGTTGGTTTCATCTTTGCCATGTGGCTTGCCGGTCGTCGTGCCGGTCGTCCTGGCAGTGGATGGACAAAAAGTGAAGTTGAAAATCTGCTGTATGCAGGTTTCCTGGGTGTGTTCCTGGGCGGGCGTATCGGCTACGTGTTGTTCTACAACTTCCCGACATTCCTGAGCGATCCTCTGTACCTGTTCCGCGTCTGGGACGGCGGCATGTCCTTCCACGGTGGCCTGATTGGTGTCATCCTGGTAATGGTAATTTTTGCCAAACGGACCAAGCGCAACTTCTTCCAGGTCGCGGACTTCATGGCACCGCTCATTCCATTTGGTTTGGGCGCGGGTCGTCTGGGCAACTTTATCAATGGTGAGCTGTGGGGACGCGTTGATCCGAGCGTGCCGTATACCATGCTCTTCCCGGCCTCTCGCGCTGAAGACATCGCGCTTTTACCTTCGCACCCGGAATGGCAATCCATTTTCGATACCTACGGTGTGCTGCCGCGTCATATGTCTCAGCTCTATGAGCTGGCGCTTGAAGGCGTCGTGCTGTTTATCATTCTGAATCTCTTTATCCGCAAGCCGCGCCCGATGGGGTCTGTCTCCGGCCTGTTCCTGATTGGTTATGGCGCGTTCCGTATTATCGTGGAATTCTTCCGCCAGCCAGACGCCCAGTTCACCGGCGAATGGGTTCAGTACATCAGCATGGGGCAGATTCTATCCATCCCGATGATTGTCGCGGGTATCATCATGATGATTTGGGCGTACCGTCGTCCACAGCAACAGCTCTCCTGAGGAACCATGAAACAGTATCTTGAATTGATGAAAAAAGTGCTCGATGAGGGCACGCCGAAAAACGACCGCACCGGAACAGGTACGCTCTCTATTTTTGGCCACCAGATGCGCTTCAATCTGCAAGAAGGCTTCCCTCTGGTGACAACGAAGCGCTGCCATTTGCGTTCGATCATTCATGAGCTGCTCTGGTTCCTGCAAGGCGATACTAACGTTGCTTATCTGCGTGAAAACAACGTGTCTATCTGGGACGAATGGGCGGATGAAAACGGCAACCTGGGGCCGGTTTATGGTCACCAGTGGCGTGCATGGCCTACGCCTGATGGCCGCCATATTGATCAGATCACCACCGTGCTCAATCAGCTAAAAAACGATCCAGACTCGCGACGCATTATTGTGTCCGCCTGGAACGTCGGTGAACTGGACAAAATGGCCTTAGCGCCTTGTCACGCTTTCTTCCAGTTCTACGTTGCCGATGGCAAGCTGTCTTGTCAGCTTTACCAACGCTCCTGCGATGTATTCCTTGGCCTGCCATTCAACATTGCCAGCTACGCGTTGCTGGTACATATGATGGCGCAGCAATGTGACCTTGAAGTGGGTGATTTTGTCTGGACAGGAGGCGATACCCATCTCTACAGCAATCACATGGAACAGACGCACCTTCAGTTGACTCGTGAACCACGGGCTTTGCCTAAGCTGATTATCAAGCGTAAGCCGGCGTCTATCTTCGACTATCGCTTCGAAGATTTTGAAATTGAAGGCTACGATCCGCACCCTGGCATTAAAGCGCCAGTGGCCATCTAACAAGCGACATCTTCACACAACCGGCGCTAATCAGTGCCGGTTTTTTTTGCCTGACTTTTGATTTTACGAGTCGCTTTCAACCCTTTTTGCAACGCAATGCAACGAAAAAAATAGCGTGGAAAACGCCTCGTAACTTTCAATTTCCTCCCTCGTTTTTTCTTGTCGTTCTCATCACACTGCCGCCATGAAAACAGAACGTGGATTTACGCTCATCGAAACGATGGTGGCTATCTCAATTGTGGTCATTCTTAGCGCGACGGGATTATTTGGCTGGCAAAGCTGGCAGCAACAGCAGCGCCTCTGGCAAACCGCACATCAGGTGCGGGACTTTCTGGTGCAATTACGCGATGACGCAAACGGGCATAACCGTGACCACATTATTTTGCTCAAAAATGACGGTCAAAGCGGGTGTCTTTTAACGACGAAAATAACGGATTGTGATACGCGAAGCGTTTTTGTTCTCAAGCCGCTATGGCCTGACGTCACGATCGCTGAGGTGACCCCCTCGCTGGCATTTTATGGGTTAAGGGATACCGCCTGGCCCGGGCATATTCGCGTTAAAAGCGATGTGGGCGAGTGGTTACTCATCGTCTCAAACGGGGGGCGAATTAGGATGTGTAACAGTACGGGCAAAGGAATATGTCAATAAATCAACGAGGTTTTTCGTTATTAGAAGTGCTGTTAGCCATGGCGATTGGCAGCATTTTATTACTGAGCACTGCGCGTTTTCTGCCGGGTTTGCAGCGTGTCAGCCTGATGCAAGAAAGGCAGCAGGAACTGGAAGAAGAGGTAGGGTTAAGAATCTCTGCAATTGGTAAACAGCTGCAGAGAGCTGGATATTGTGCTGGCCTTTGTCAGGGGCAAGCGCTGTCGATTGGCAGGGCAGGAAGCTGCGTCATTGTTCAGTGGGATGCTAACAGCAATGGACGTTGGGAAAACGCGCCGCAATCAGAAACTGAGCAAACGGGTTTTCGTCTCGAAGGGGGGAGCGCTTGAAATACAGCGCGGAGCCACTTCCTGCGACGGAAAAGGGTGGGAAAAACTAACTGATCCCGCCAGCATTCTGATCAAACGATTTTTAGTGAGCAAAACGCAGTCATCTGGATTTTCACCTGAATTAACGATTGAGCTTGCGGCTTCTCGCATCGGTCTGCAAACCGAACCTTATCAAGCGACTTATCGCGTAACTGGGTTCAATCTGTGAACCTCCAGCGTGGAATGTCTTCGCTCGCCCTGGTACTGCTTCTGCTCATTATTGGGAGCTTAATACTGACTGGGCTCAACCAACAACTGGACTCGTTTACACGTATTGTCAGCAGTGAGCGCCAGTTGATACAGCATCAGGCTAACGCACAGTCAGCGCTGGAGTGGGGAAAGAGTCAGCTATGGCCAGTGAGTCCAAATCTCCAGTGCAAGAATGCCCGGCAAGGGCGAGCTTGCGTGCGCTGGCTGGGTAATGACCGCGTTTTACTGATCGCTGGCAGTGGTGAAGTGATGTTATGGCGTAGTGGGGAAATACAGAATGGGCGAGTTGTCTTTTCTCCCCATGGCTGGAGCGATTTTTGTCCACTCAAGGAGGACGCGCTATGTCGGCTACCCTAGAAAGACAAAAGGGATTCAGCATGGTGGAAGTGTTAGTGGCGATGGTGTTACTGGTGATGATTGTCACTGCGCTGTCTGGCTATCATCGAGCATTAGCGAGCCGTTTTGCGATGTTCAATCAATATCGTCAGCTCTGGCATTATGCCTGGAATCAGGCGCAATTATACTCTGATACGTTGCCGGAGGGTTGGCGTACGAACCGGGTGCAGACAACGCAGGCCGGATGTGTCAGCATCACGGTCACTATTTTTTCTCCTCTGGGGCGGCAGGGTCAAATGACACGCCTGCATTGTCCGGTAAGCCAGTAGTCGGGAGCGTGTATGTTAAGGGTCTACCATTCTAATCGTCTGGATGTGCTGGAAGCGTTGATGGAGTTTATCGTCGAGCGCGAGCATCCTCTCGATCCTTTCGAGCCTGAAATGGTGCTGGTACAAAGCACCGGTATGGCTCAATGGTTACAAATGTCCTTTGCGCAAAAATTCGGTATCGCGGCAAATATCGAATTCCCGCTTCCCGCGAGTTTTATTTGGGACATGTTTGTCCGTGTTCTGCCAGATATCCCTAAACAAAGTGCATTCAGTAAACAAAGCATGAGCTGGAAGCTGATGTCGATTCTGCCCGATATGCTTCCACGCGATGAATTCGTCATGCTCCGGCACTATCTCAGTGACGATAATGATAAACGTAAGTTGTTCCAGCTCGCCTCGCGTACAGCCGATCTGTATGACCAATATCTGGTCTATCGTTCGCAATGGTTGAACTGTTGGGAAGCTGGAGAACTTATTGATGGTTTACCCGATGCTCAAATCTGGCAGGCCCCGCTCTGGAAAGCGCTGATAGAACATACTGAAAAGCTGGGGCAGCCCCAGTGGCATCGTGCCAATCTCTACGATCGTTTTATTGCAACGCTCGAAGCGGCTTCGAAGCCACCGGAAGGGTTACCCTCGCGCGTGTTTATCTGCGGAATCTCGGCGTTACCGCCCGTTTATCTGAATGCACTTAAAGCGTTGGGCAAGCATGTCGATATCCACATTTTGTTTACTAACCCTTGTCGACATTACTGGGGCGATATTCAGGATTCCCGTTGGCTCGCTCGGCTCGTTACCCGCCAGAGACGTCGGATATTCGAAGAACGCTCTATCCCGCTTTTTAAAGACAGTGCCACTGCTGCTCATCTTTTCAGTGAAGAGGGGATTCAGGATTTACCGAATCCGCTGCTCGCATCATGGGGCAAACTGGGACGAGACTATATTCATATGCTTTCCGACATTACCTCTTCTGGCGAAGGTGACGTCGACGCGTTTGTGGACATTAGCTCAGATAGCCTTTTACACAATATCCAGTCGGATATTCTTGATCTGGAGAATCGCGCAATAGCGGGAATCACGGCTGAAGAATTTGCGCGCAGCGACAAGAAACGCAAACTGGATCCTGACGATCGCAGCCTGACCATTCACATGTGTCATAGCCCGCAGCGCGAAGTGGAAATACTTCACGATAAACTCCTGGCGTTGCTGCAGGACGATCCTGAACTTACTCCGCGCGATATCGTGGTAATGGTTGCTGATATAGACAGTTACAGCCCCTTTATCCAGGCGGTATTTGGCAGCGCGACAGGCGAGCGTTATCTCCCTTATGCTGTTTCTGACCGAAGGGCGCGTCAGTCTCATCCTGCTTTACAGGCGTTTATTAGCTTGCTCTCTTTGCCGGATAGCCGTTTTATTTCAGAAGATGTGCTGGCGTTGTTGGACGTTCCCGTTCTTGCCGCCCGTTTTGATATTGATGAAGAAGGGCTGCGCTATTTGCGTCAATGGGTTAACGAATCGGGTGTTCGCTGGGGGATTGACGATGACAACGTCCAGGAGTTTTCCCTTCCGCCGACAGGTCAACACACATGGGCGTTTGGCCTGACGCGCATGCTGCTGGGCTATGCCATGGAAAGCAGCCAGGGAGAGTGGAATGACGTCTTACCTTATGACGAATCGACAGGACTGATTGCGGAACTGGTTGGACACCTGGCGTCACTGTTGATGCAGCTTAGTCGCTGGAAGCATGAACTGATGCAGCCCCGTCCGCTGGAGGAGTGGCAGACAATATGTCGTGAAATGTTGACTGATTTCTTCCTGCCAGACAGCGATACCGAAGCGGCGATGGCGCTGATCGAGCAACAGTGGCAGGCGATAATAGATGAAGGGATTTCATCACATTACGATCAGTCTATCCCACTGTCGCTTTTGCGTGATGAGCTCACACAACGCCTAGATCAGGAGCGTATTAGTCAGCGTTTTCTGGCCGGGCCTGTCAACATTTGTACCTTGATGCCGATGCGTTCGATTCCGTTTAAGGTCGTCTGCTTGCTGGGGATGAATGACGGCATATATCCACGCGCGCTCGCGCCGTTGGGCTTTGATCTGATGAGCCAGCAGCCGCAGCGTGGCGATCGTAGCCGACGCGATGATGACCGTTATCTTTTCCTTGAGGCGTTAATCTCTGCCCAGAAAATGCTCTATATCAGCTATATTGGGCATTCAATTCAGGATAACAGCGAACGTTTCCCGTCGGTTCTGGTGCAGGAACTCGTTGATTACATTGGGCAGAGCCACTATCTGCCTGGCGATGAAGCGCTGAATTGCGACAAGAGTGAGCAGAAGGTAAAAGCGCACATCACGCATTGCCACAGCCGCATGCCGTTTGATCCGACAAATTACGTGGAAAACGAACAGCAAAGCTATGCGCGCGAGTGGCTTCCCGCCGCGAAGAATTCAGGCATAGCACATACTGATTTTATTCAGGAACTTGAGCCACGCCCCATTGAAACGCTGACCTTTGAGCAATTGCAGCGCTTTTGGGCACACCCGGTACGCGCGTTTTTCCAGCAGCGTTTGCAGGTGAACTTCCGCTCTGAGGACAGCGAAATTCCTGATGCAGAACCGTTTACGCTCGACGGATTAAGCCGCTATCAACTTAACCAGCAATTACTGAATGCTCTGGTCGAACAAGAAAATGCGCAAATGCTCTTCCGGCGTTATCGCGCTGCGGGACAGCTTCCTTTTGGCGCATTTGGCGAAATAGCCTGGGACGCACAGTGTCAGGAAATGCAGACCTTAGCCGATCGCGTTATTGAGAGCCGTCAGCCGGGAAAAAGTCTTGAAATCGACCTGAACTGTAATGGTATCCAACTGACTGGCTGGCTACAGCATGTGCAGTCTGACGGGCTATTACGCTGGCGTCCCGCGATGCTCAGTGTTTCGCAGGGCTTGCAACTCTGGCTCGAACATCTTGTCTACAGTGCGGGCGGGAATGAAGGTGAAAGCCGGTTGTTTGTGCGTAAAGACGGCGAATGGCATTTCCCGCCAATGTCCTCAGAACAGGCGTTAGCGTATCTGACGCTGTATGTTGAGGGTTATCGACTGGGCATGAACAAACCTTTGCTGCTGCTCCCAGAAAGTGGGGGCGCATGGATAAAAACCTGTTACGACGCGCAGAATGATGCCATGTTAATGGATGAGGCGACTTTGCAGAAAGCGCGAAGCAAGTTTATACAGGCGTATGAAGGGAACATGATGGTGAGGGGCGAAGGGGACGATGTTTGGTATCAGCGGTTATGGCGAACGCTGGAACCCGAGTACTTCGACACGATTACGGTTGAAGCTCAACGCTACCTGTTACCGATGTTCAAATTTAATAAGTCATGACGGCTGTATAAAAATTGCACAGGACTGGGCGTTCAATTATCATGCCCGGGTTGTCACGGACTGATGTAAACAGAAAGAGATGCTGGCGTGTCCAGCACGCAGTTGATTAATGATGTAGCCGTGATGAAGAGGTAGTGAATGCCAGGCAGCACCTTATTTAAAGCGTTTGTATTGTTTGTCGCCCTTTGGGCACCCGTCACTCAGGCAGACTCCGGTTGGCAACCCGTAAAGGAAACAATCCGTAAAAGCGATAAAGACGCCCGACAGTATCAGGCGATTACGCTTGATAACGGGATGACTGTGCTGCTGGTTTCTGACCCGCAGGCGGTGAAGTCACTTTCTGCTCTGGTGGTGCCCGTGGGATCGCTTGAAGATCCTGACTCGCATTTGGGCCTTGCGCACTACCTTGAACATATGACGCTGATGGGGTCTAAAAAATACCCGCAGGCGGACAGCCTCTCTGAATTCCTCAAAATGCACGGTGGCAGCCACAATGCCAGCACTGCGCCGTACCGTACCGCCTATTATCTTGAAGTCGAAAACGATGCGCTGGAGCCTGCGGTAGACCGCCTGGCAGATGCCATCGCATCACCGTTACTGGATAAAAAGTACGCCGAGCGTGAGCGTAATGCGGTCAATGCTGAACTGACGATGGCGCGCACCCGAGACGGTATGCGCATGGCGCAAGTCAGCGCAGAAACCATCAACCCCGCACACCCTGGCTCGCGTTTTTCCGGCGGTAATCTCGATACGCTGAGCGATAAAGCGGGGAGCCCGGTGCTTGATGCACTGCACGCGTTCCGCGATACGTATTATTCCGCTAACTTGATGAAAGCCGTGGTATACAGCAACAAACCGTTGCCTGAGCTGGCACGTATTGCTGCGCAAACCTATGGTCGTGTTCCGAACAAAAATATTGAACGTCCTGAGATCACGGTTCCTGTTGTTACCGATGAGCAAAAAGGGATCGTTATCCATTACGTCCCCGCGCTGCCGCGTAAGGTGCTGCGTGTCGAATTCCGTATTGATAACAATACTGCGCAATTCCGTAGCAAAACGGATGAACTGGTCACCTATCTTATCGGTAACCGCAGTCCTGGTACGCTCTCCGACTGGTTGCAAAACCAAGGCCTCGTGGAAGGTATTCGCGCCGACTCTGACCCGGTAGTGAACGGTAACAGCGGTGTTCTCGCCATTTCTGCGACATTAACTGACAAAGGTCTGGCGCACCGCGACGAAGTCGTTGCTGCCATTTTTAGCTATCTGTCGCTGCTACGCGAAAAGGGCGTGGATAAACGCTACTTTGACGAACTGGCGCACGTGCTGGATCTCGACTTCCGTTATCCCTCCATCACGCGTGATATGGACTACGTTGAATGGCTTGCAGATACCATGCTCCGCGTTCCGGTAGAACATACTTTGGATGCCGTTAATATTGCCGATCGCTATGATGCTGAGGCAATAAAAGCGCGTCTGGCGATGATGACCCCGCAAAACGCCCGTATCTGGTATATCAGCCCGAATGAGCCACATGATAAAAAAGCGTATTTTGTTGATGCGCCTTATCAGGTCAATAAAATCAGTCAGCAAACATTCGCTGACTGGCAGAAAAAGTCGAATGACATTGGTCTCAAGCTGCCTGAACTGAATCCGTACATTCCGGATGATTTCACGCTGATCACACCATCGAAAAAATATCCGCATCCGGAGCTGATTGTTGACGAGCCGACGCTGCGCGTGGTGTACACCCCAAGTCGTTATTTTGCCAGCGAACCCAAAGCAGACGTGAGCGTCATACTGCGCAACCCTCAGGCCATGGATAGTGCGAAAAATCAGGTGATGTTCGCCCTGAATGACTATCTCGCGGGAATTGCGTTGGATCAGCTCAGCAATCAGGCCGCAGTCGGGGGTATCAGTTTCTCGACGAATGCCAACAATGGTTTGATGGTGAACGCCAATGGCTACACTCAGCGTCTGCCGCAGCTTTTCCAGGCGCTGTTGGACGGTTATTTCAGCTACACGCCGACCGAAGAGCAACTGGAGCAGGCCAAATCATGGTATGCGCAAATGATGGATTCGGCAGAGAAAGGCAAGGCGTTCGAACAAGCAATAATGCCTGTGCAGATGCTGTCCCAGATCCCGTATTTCCAGCGCGAAACGCGTCGTGCATTACTCCCTTCTATCACGCTTAAAGAAGTGATGGATTATCGTAACGCGTTGAAGACGCATTCACGCCCTGAGTTTCTGATCGTCGGAAATATGAGTGAAGAACAATCGAAAACGCTCGCGCAAAATGTTCGCAAACAATTAGGTGCTAACGGTAACGAGTGGTGCCGTAATCAGGATGTGTTGGTTGAGAAACAGCAAAATGTGATCTTTGAAAAAGCAGGCAGCAGCACAGACTCTGCGCTGGCCGCTGTTTTCGTCCCAACGGGTTACGACGAGTTTGCAGGTTCTGCTTACAGCGCGGTGCTGGGGCAAATTATTCAGCCTTGGTTTTACAGTCAGTTGCGTACCGAAGAGCAGCTTGGCTACGCGGTATTTGCTTTCTCCATGAGCGTGGGCCGTCAGTGGGGCCTGGGTTTCTTGCTGCAAAGCAACGATAAACAGCCGGCGTATCTGTGGCAGCGTTACCAGGCTTTCTTCCCGCAGGCGGAAGAGAAACTGCGCAAGATGAAGCCCGAAGAGTTCGCTCAAATACAGCAGGCGGTTATCGCCCAGATGCAGCAAGCCCCGCAAACGTTAGGCGAAGAAGCGTCACAACTGAGCAAAGATTTTGACAGAGGGAATCTGACGTTTGATTCGCGTGATAAAATCGTGGCCGAGATAAAATTGCTGGACGCCTGAAAAGGTGGCTGATTTCTTCCACCAGGCGGTGGTGAAGCCACAAGGTATGGCCTGCTTATCCCAGATATCTGGCAGCCAGAATGGTAAGGCGGATTATGTTAATCCGCAGGGCTGGAAAGTTTGGGAAAGCGTCAGCGCATTACAGAAATCTATGCCCTGGAGCAAAAAGAATGACCGATACCGCTGAGTCCCTTGATCCCTTACGTTTGCCGCTACAAGGTGAACTATTGATTGAAGCCTCAGCGGGAACGGGAAAAACGTACACCATTGCTGCTCTCTATCTGCGCTTGCTTTTAGGCTTGGGCGGCAATGCGGCTTTTTCACGCCCCCTTAGCGTGGAAGATCTGCTGGTCGTGACGTTTACCGAGGCCGCGACTGCCGAGCTGCGCGGGCGTATACGCGCTAATATCCATGAACTGCGTATCGCCTGTCTGCGCCAGAGTACCGATAATCCTCTCTATCTGCGCCTGCTTGAAGAGATCGTCGACAAGCAGCAGGCGGCGCAGTGGCTGTTGCTGGCCGAGCGGCAAATGGATGAAGCCGCCGTCTTTACCATTCACGGTTTTTGTCAGCGCATGTTGAGTTTGAATGCGTTTGAATCCGGCATGCTCTTTGAGCAACAGCTCATCGAAGATGAATCGGCGCTTCGTTACCAGGCCTGCGCGGATTATTGGCGGCGTCATTGCTATCCGTTGCCGCGCGATATTGCCGAAGCGGTACATGCCTTGTGGAAGGGGCCAGAGGATCTTCTGCGCTCTATCGATCGCTATCTTCAAGGTGAAGCGCCCGTCATCAAATCCCCGCCTCATGCGGACGAAACGCTTGCTGAACGGCACGAAAAAATCGTGTCGTTGATTGCCACCCTGAAGCAAAAATGGTGCGATTCGGTGGGGGAAATCGACAGCATTATTGAAAACTCGGGCATCGATCGGCGTAAGTTTAACCGTGGCAATCAGGCGAAATGGATCGAAAAAATCAGCGCCTGGGCGCAGGAAGAGACGCGCGGATACCAGCTACCTGACGCGCTTGAAAAATTTTCCCAGAACTTTCTGGCAGAGCGCACCAAAGCCGACGGCGTTGTGCCGGAACACCCCTTGTTTGTTGCCATCGAAACCCTGCTATCGCAGCCGCTTACGCTGAATGATCTGATGATCACGCGCGCCATGGCCGAGATCCGTGAAGCGGTCGCACGTGAGAAAAATCGTCGTGGAGAACTGGGATTCGACGACATGCTGAGCCGACTGGATACGGCACTGAGCAGCGAAAATGGTGAGGCGCTGGCTGCTGCGATCCGCACCCGGTTCCCGGTGGCGATGATCGACGAATTCCAGGATACCGACCCACAGCAATATCGCATTTTCCGTCGGATCTGGCGCAAGCAACCTGATACCGCGCTACTCCTGATTGGCGACCCCAAACAGGCGATTTATGCTTTTCGCGGCGCGGATATTTTCACCTACATGAAGGCGCGTAGCGAGGTCGAGGCGCATTACACCCTCGACACTAACTGGCGTTCAGCGCCCGGTATGGTCGCCAGCGTAAATACCCTTTTTGAGCGGATGGATGCGGCCTTTATGTTCAAGGAAATTCCATTCTCTCCCGTTAAGTCCGCACCGCAAAATAGCGCTCTTCGCTTCGAATATCAGGGAAAAAACCAGCCGGCCATGACCTTCTGGCTGATGAATGGCGAAGGCTGTGGCGTCAGCGACTATCAGAACGCGATGGCTCAGCAATGCGCGGCGCAGATCCGCGATTGGCTAAGCGCCGGCGTGCGTGGCGAAGCGTTACTGTGGAAAGGTGAAACTGCAAAGCCGGTTAGCGCTTCAGACATTACCGTGCTGGTTCGCAGTCGACAGGAGGCGTCGCTGATTCGTGACGCGCTCACATTACTTGATATTCCCTCGGTGTATTTATCCAACCGCGACAGCGTTTTTGAAACCCTTGAGGCGCAGGAGATGCTGTGGCTGCTGCAGGCTGTGTTAACGCCCGAGCGCGAGAGTACGCTGCGTAGCGCGCTGGCAAGCTCCATGTTGGGCCTCAACGCACGAGACATTGATGCGCTGAATAATGATGAAGCGGCATGGGACACGGTTGTCGAAGAATTTGTCCATTACCGCGAGCGCTGGTTAAAGCGCGGCGTGATGGCCATGCTGCGTGAACTGATGTCTCAGCGCCACGTCGCTGAAAATATGCTGGCGACTTCCGGTGGTGAGCGGCGTCTGACTGACATTTTGCACCTCAGCGAACTGTTGCAGGAAGCCGGATCGCAACTCGAAAGCGAACACGCGCTGGTGCGCTGGTTATCGCAACACATTGCCGATCCAAACAGTAATGCGGCCAGCCAGCAGATGCGGCTCGAAAGCGATAAGCATCTGGTGAAAATTGTCACTATTCACAAGTCGAAAGGGCTGGAATATCCGCTGGTTTGCCTGCCGTTTATCGCGAATTATCGCGCACAGGATCAGGCGTTTTATCACGATCGTGACTCGTTTGAAGCGATTCTCGATCTCAGCCGAGCGGACGCCAGTATTGAACTCGCGGAGGCTGAACGTCTGGCAGAAGATCTGCGCCTGCTCTACGTGGCGTTAACGCGATCTGTCTGGCATTGCAGCCTTGGCGTTGCGCCACTTTTCCGTCGTCGTGGCGAGAAAACCGGTGAAAGCGATTTTCATCAAAGCGCACTCGGACGCCTGATACAGCAAGGTGAGCCAAAAGATGCCGCAGGGCTTAAGCAGTGCCTTGAGGCGCTGTGCGATGAGAATATCGCGCTTCAGATCCCGGGGCCGATTGATTCGACACGCTGGCAGATACCGGAGATCTCCGCGCCTGATTTAAGCGCGCGGCAAATTACGCGTGGGCTTGTGGATGACTGGCGCGTGACGAGCTATTCCGGGCTGCAGCAGCATGGACAGAATTTTGCGCAAGAATTAATGCCTAAACTCGATGTGGATGCGTCGGGAGTCGGCGAAGTGATTGAGCAACCGGCGCTTACGCCGCATCAATTCCCGCGTGGCGCATCGCCGGGAACATTCTTGCACAGCCTGTTTGAAGAGCTGGATTTTACGCAACCTGTTTCGCCGGAATGGGTGGCTGAGATGCTACAAAAAGGCGGTTACGATGCGCACTGGCAACCTGTTCTGACAAATTGGGTCACCTCGATTTTGCAGGCGCCGCTTACGGAATCGGGTATATCTCTGAGCCAGCTCACCGCCAAAGAAAAACAGGTAGAGATGGAATTTTATATTCCTATCGCCGGTCCGTTGACGGCGGGGGCGCTGGATGGCCTTGTCCGCGAATATGATCCGTTGTCGAAAGCGTGTCCGGCGTTGAATTTCCGCCAGGTGAGCGGCATGCTAAAAGGCTTTATCGACCTTGTTTTCCGCCATGATGGTCGCTATTACCTGCTGGATTACAAATCCAACTGGCTGGGCGATAGCAGCGAGGCGTATACCCAACAGGCGATGGCCGCAGCGATGCAGTCGCACCGTTATGATTTGCAATATCAGCTTTATACGTTGGCGCTCCATCGATATCTGCGTCATCGCATCACGGATTACGCCTACGAGCAGCATTTTGGTGGTGTGATTTATCTATTTTTACGAGGGATTGACGCGAACGATCCGCACTCCGGGATTTTTACAACGCGCCCTGACGCTGCGCTGGTGGATAAAATGGACATGCTGTTCGCGGCAAGGACGGAAGAGGTGGCAGAATGACGATGCAAGCGTTACTGCTCGAGGCGGTCGAACAACGTGTTTTGCGCCCACTCGATGCACAGTTTGCCATGATGGTGGCGGGCAATGACCAGCCAGCCGTCATGCTGGCCGCCGCTATTCTGAGTAGGGATGCGGGTGAAGGGCATGTTTGTTTACCGCTCTCGCGTCTGGTGATCGATGACAAAACCCCGGCCCCCTTACAAGCGTGCTTTGCACTGGTGGGCGAAACGGTGAACTGGCAGGACGTCTTGTTGCAATCCCATGCCGTCAGCACCGGCGATCGGCCGACGCCGCTCATCCTGTGCGCTGAGCGGCTCTATCTCAATCGCATGTGGCGAAATGAGCTGGCGATTGCCCGCTTCTTCAACGAGTCAAATCAACCGTTGCCTTACGATCCTGCCCAGTTACATCAAACGCTGAACGCGTTATTTGATGAGAGTGAGTCGGTGAACTGGCAAAAAGTGGCGGCGGCGGTTGCGCTAACCCGGCGTATTTCCGTGATTTCAGGCGGGCCAGGAACGGGTAAAACCACCACGGTGGCAAAATTGCTGGCCGCTCTGATTCAAATGGCGGGTGAACAAAAAATGCCGAATTCGTCTGGCCGCACCAACCGGAAAAGCCGCTGCGCGACTGACAGAATCGCTGGGCGGCGCGTTGCAAAAACTCCCGCTCAACGATGCGCAACGCACCTTGTTCCCGAATGAAGCCAGCACGTTGCACCGTCTACTGGGCGCCCAGCCGGGCAGCCAGCGCCTGCGTTATCACGCGGGCAACCCGCTGCATCTGGATGTGCTGGTGGTGGACGAAGCCTCCATGATCGATCTGACGATGATGTCGCGTCTGATCGACGCCTTGCCGCCCCATGCCAGAGTGATTTTCCTCGGCGATCGCGATCAGCTCGCCTCGGTTGAAGCGGGCGCTGTGCTGGGTGATATCTGTCATTACGCCAGCGCGGGTTATACGTTACCGCGCGCGCAGGAATTATCGGAACTCACAGGATGTTCGATTGAGGGCTCGTCCGATCCGGTGGCGGGCGCGTTACGTGACAGCTTGTGTTTACTGCAAAAAAGCTATCGATTCGGCAGTGATTCCGGTATCGGCCAGCTTGCCGCGGCGGTCAATCGCGGCGATCGACATGCTATTCGCGCGGTGTTTAAGGGGGCTTTTGCTGACATAGAAAAAAAGCCGCTGCAAACGGGTGAAGAGTATCTGGCGATGCTTGAAGATGCGGTTCAGGGTTATCAGCGTTTTCTGCACGGTGTTCACCAGCAGGAATCGCCGGAAGCGGTTATCGCGGCTTTCGGTGAATATCAGCTCCTGTGTGCCCTTCGTGAGGGGCCGTTCGGTGTGACGGGGCTTAACGAACGCCTGGAGCAGACGTTATCTCAGAAGCGTAAAATCATCCGCCAGCCGCATTCGCGCTGGTATGAAGGGCGACCTGTGATGATTTCACGCAACGATAGCGCTCTCGGGCTGTTTAATGGTGATATCGGTATTGCTCTCGATCGCGGGGAGGGGGTTCGCGTGTGGTTCCAGATGCCGGATGGCAGCGTGAAATCGGTCCAGCCAAGCCGTTTGCCGGAACACGAAACGGCATGGGCGATGACGGTGCATAAATCGCAAGGTTCTGAGTTTGATCACGCGGTGTTGATTCTGCCTGTGCAAATGTCGCCGGTCATTACGCGTGAACTGGTCTACACCGCTATCACCCGCGCCCGTAAGCAGTTATCGCTCTACGCCGATGAACGCGTGCTGACGCAGGCGGTCACGACGCGCATTGAGCGTCGCAGTGGGTTAAGCGCCATCTTTGAGTCAGTCTGAAATTCGCCCTCTCCCAATGGGAAAGGGCAGTTACCGTGCAGGTTTATCCCAGGTCTGCCATCAGCACTTTTGAACGGCGCTGATAGTTGTACATCTCTTTTTTACTCTCAGGCAGTGAATCAATATCCACCGGCGTAAAGCCGCGTTCCTGGAACCAGTGAATGCTGCGCGTCGTGAGCACAAACAGCTTACTCAACCCAATTTGTCGTGCTTGCGCTGCAACACGTTCGAGCAGGACTTCCCCTCGCGATGAGCTGCGGTAATCGGGATGGACGGCCACGCAGGCCATCTCACCGATTTTTTCTTCCGGGAAGGGGTAAAGCGCCGCACAGGCGATGGTCAGATTATCGCGCTGGATGATGGTGAATTTGTCGATTTCCATCTCCAGTTGCTCGCGTGAGCGGCGCACCAAAATTCCCTGTTGCTCCAGCGGGCGAATCAGCTCCAGAATGCCGCCGATATCGTTAATGGTGGCGCGGCGAATTTGTTCTGCACTCTCCATCACGATCTGCGTGCCGATACCGTCGCGTGAGAACAACTCCTGCAGCAAAGCACCGTCTTCCTGATAGCTGATGAGATGGCTGCGCCGTACGCCGCTACGACAGGCCTTAACCGCACCACGCAGGAAACGCACGGTCCCCGAGTGATAATCCCCTTCGGCTTCGAGCGTTTCGACGCGCGCCTGGGCTTCGTTAGGGAAGAGTTCAGAAACAATATTCCCTTGTTCATCAAACACACCCTGCGAGGAGCAAAATCCAATCATCTTTTCTGCTTTGAGTTTAATCGCCAGCTGAGTGGCGACCTCTTCAGAAGTGAGGTTGAAGCTCTCGCCCGTCACGGAAACGGCAACCGGACCCATCAAGACAATCGCGCCGCTGTCCAGTTGACGATGAATCGCTTCTTCATCAATACGACGAATACGTCCGCTGTGGCAGTAATCCACACCGTCATCCACGCCCAGCGGCTGTGAGATGATGAAATTGCCGCTGACCACGTTAATATGAGCGCCCTGCAACGGTGTATTGTTGAGGCTCATTGACAGGCGTGCAGTGATATCCAGCTGCAAAAGTCCGGCGGCTTGTTTCACCAGTTCCAGCGTTTTGGCGTCCGTCACGCGGGTATGTTTATGGTAAATCGGTTCGTGATGATGAGCGGCAAGGTTAGCGTCGATCTGTGGTCGAGCGCCGTAGACGACGACCAGACGAATGCCCAGGCTGTGCAACAGGCCGATATCATTGACGATACTGGAAAAGTTTTCATGTTCAATGGCTTCGCCACCCAGCATGATGACAAACGTTTTTCCCCGATGGGTATTGATGTAGGGAACGGAATGGCGAAATCCCTGGACCAACTCGGTTCTACGTTCCTTTACCACGGCACAACCCTCAGTGAATGTTTATTCGTATTTTGTGTATTTTTATTCGATTATTGCCGCGCGTGCAAGCCTAAATTCTGAGGGAACCAGAGAATTTATTGAGTGATGCGTGCGTTAACGCATGATTGTTTACCCTTTTATTGATGACAGGTTATGCGTCATTCGTTAAAGTTTTCGGTCAATTTGGACGTTTTACTAATTAATTTGATGTATTGCTCGGGAGAGGCATGTCGGGATCCAAAACAGCAATAAGCCGCCGCCGTTTGTTACAAGGGGCCGGGGCGATGTGGTTGCTAAGCGTCAGTCAGGTTGCTCTTGCCGCCGCAAGCCATGTCGTGGCGGTGCGCGTCTGGCCGTCTTCGACGTATACGCGCGTGACGGTAGAGTCCAATCAGGTGCTGAAATATAAGCAATTTGCACTCAGCAACCCGGAACGCGTGGTGGTGGATATCGAAGGGGTGAATCTGAATTCTGTGCTGAAGGGCATGAGCGCGCAGATCCGCGGTGACGATCCTTATATTAAATCTGCCCGCGTTGGCCAGTTTGATCCGCAAACCGTGCGAATGGTGTTCGAGCTGAAACAGAACGTGAAGCCGCAACTGTTTGCGCTGGCGCCCGTTGCGGGTTTTAAAGAGCGTCTGGTGATGGATCTCTATCCGTCAAATGCGACAGATATTCAGGATCCGCTGCTGGCTCTGCTTGAGGATTACAACAAAGGCGATCTCGACCGACATGTTCCGCCTGCGCAAAGTGGCCCTCAGCCGGGGAAAGCAGGGCGCGATCGTCCGATCGTGATCATGCTCGATCCTGGACATGGCGGAGAAGATTCCGGTGCGGTGGGCAAATATCGCACGCGCGAAAAAGATGTGGTACTGCAAATTGGTCGGCGTCTGAAAGCGCTGATCGATAAAGAAGGCAATATGCGCGCCTATATGACGCGAAATGAAGATGTTTTCATTCCGCTGAAAGTGCGGGTGGCTAAAGCGCAAAAGCAGCGTGCAGACCTGTTTGTCTCTATTCACGCCGATGCTTTTACCAGCCGACAGCCCAGTGGTTCGTCCGTGTTTGCTCTCTCAACTAAAGGGGCGACCAGTACGGCGGCAAGATTCTTGGCGGATTCCCAAAATGCCTCTGACCTTATCGGTGGGGTGAGCAAAAGCGGGGATCGTTATGTCGATCATACCCTGTTCGATATGGTGCAATCGCTGACCATTACCGATAGCCTGAAATTTGGTAAAGCGGTGTTGGGTAAACTTGGGAATGTGAACAAGCTGCACAAGAACAGCGTGGAACAGGCAGGGTTTGCGGTATTGAAAGCCCCGGATATTCCCTCGATCCTCGTCGAAACGGCGTTTATCAGTAATGTTGAAGAGGAGCGAAAGCTCAAGACGGCGAAATTCCAGCAGGAAGTAGCTGAGTCAATTCTGGCAGGGATAAAGGCGTATTTCTCGGATGGCGCGACGTTGGCCAGAAGAGGGTAGATTCTAAAGCCGGGTTCGTGCCCGGCGAATCATCACATCACAAACGACAGATACAAAAAAACACCCATAAGGGTGTCAATTGTTTAGAAGAATTGGTTGCGGGGGCCAGATTTGAACTGACGACCTTCGGGTTATGAGCCCGACGAGCTACCAGGCTGCTCCACCCCGCGTCCGTCTTTTACTCTTCCATCGAGTAAATCTTCTTACTACTTATTCTACAGCTTAGTTGGTTGCGGGGGCCAGATTTGAACTGACGACCTTCGGGTTATGAGCCCGACGAGCTACCAGGCTGCTCCACCCCGCGTCCGGTTTTACTCTTCCATCGAGTAAAATAACTAACTGCTTTACTTCTTACGGCTTAATTGGTTGCGGGGGCCAGATTTGAACTGACGACCTTCGGGTTATGAGCCCGACGAGCTACCAGGCTGCTCCACCCCGCGTCCGTGGATGCGCACTATACTCGGATGACTTTTTGATGCAACCCTTTTTCAAAGAAAAAGTTAAATTAGTATGTAATTTGAACGACATCGCGCATTCGGGTTATTTAATGCGCAAAATCGGCCTTAGGGCGTGGTATCACATTTCTTTCGCTCTGGCGGTTTGTTATCTTCATTAAGAAGACATAGGGCAACTTTAAGACGAGATATAATGAAAGGACGTTGGGCGAAGTATCTGATGACAGGCGCAATGGTAGCGATTCTTGCGGCTTGCTCTTCCAAACCGACCGATCGCGGTCAGCAATATAAAGATGGGAAATTCTCTCAGCCTTTCTCTTTAGTTAACCAGCCAGACGCCGTCGGCGCGCCAATCAATGCCGGAGACTTTGCTGAGCAGGTCAACCAGATCCGCACCGCATCGCCACGTTTATATGGCTCGCAAAATAGCGTCTATAACGCCGTTCAGGACTGGTTACGTGCCGGAGGCGATACGCGCACTATGCGTCAATACGGTATTGACGCCTGGCAGATGGAAGGTGCCGATAACTACGGCAACGTCCAGTTTACCGGTTACTACACGCCGGTCATCCAGGCGCGACACACCCGCCAGGGCGAATTCCAGTATCCTCTTTATCGTATGCCTCCAAAACGTGGGCATCTGCCATCCCGCGCTGAGATCTATTCTGGTGCGCTGAACGAGACCTATGTGCTGGCCTACAGCAACTCCCTGATGGATAACTTCATTATGGATGTTCAGGGCAGCGGATATATTGATTTTGGTGATGGCTCGCCGCTTAACTTCTTCAGCTACTCCGGTAAAAATGGTCACGCGTATCGCAGCATTGGCAAAGTGCTGATCGACCGTGGTGAAGTAAAGAAAGAAGATATGTCGATGCAGGCGATCCGCGAGTGGGGCGAAAAACACAGCGAAGCCGAAGTGCGTGAGCTGCTGGAGCAGAACCCGTCCTTCGTATTCTTCAAGCCGCAAAACTATGCCCCTGTGAAAGGCGCGAGCGCTGTACCGTTAATTGGCCGCGCGTCGGTGGCCTCGGATCGCTCAATTATTCCAGCAGGAACCACGCTGTTAGCAGAAGTCCCACAGCTGGACAACAACGGCAAGTTCAGCGGTCAGTATGAATTACGCCTGATGGTGGCACTGGACGTGGGGGGCGCAATTAAAGGCCAGCACTTCGATATTTATCAAGGCGTGGGTCCTGATGCGGGCCATCGCGCGGGTTGGTATAACCACTATGGTCGCGTGTGGGTGTTGAAGCCAGCTCCTGGCGCAGGCAACGTTTTCAGCGGCTGATTGTGGTAATATCGAGCACATAGTTTTCCTCCTTCTCCTTATGGGAGAAGGGCGGGGTGAGGATCAGTCCTCACCCTTTTTACATCTGAGGTCTTATGTCTGTGGTAATCAGCGATGCCTGGCGTCAAAGCTTTGGCGGTACGGCACGTTTATACGGTGAAAAAGCTCTGCACCTGTTTGCGCAATCGCACGTCTGCGTCGTGGGCATTGGCGGGGTTGGGTCATGGGCGGCTGAAGCACTGGCGCGCACAGGTATTGGCGCCATCACATTGATTGATATGGATGATGTCTGCGTCACCAATACCAATCGTCAGATCCATGCGCTGCGCGATAACGTCGGGCAGTCTAAATCAGACGTCATGGCCGATCGCATTCGACTCATTAACCCTGAATGCCGTGTGACGGTCATTGATGATTTTGTGACGGCAGAGAATGTCGCGGAATATATGAGCGCAGGTTTTAGCTATGTGATCGATGCTATCGACAGTGTCCGTCCAAAAGCGGCCCTGATTGCTTATTGCCGCCGCTATAAAGTTCCTTTGGTGACAACGGGCGGTGCGGGGGGACAAATTGATCCTACGCAGATCCAGGTCACCGATCTGGCGAAAACCATTCAGGATCCTCTTGCCGCCAAACTGCGTGAGAGGCTGAAGAGCGATTTCAACGTGGTGAAAAACAGTAAAGGAAAACTGGGCGTTGACTGCGTATTCTCGACGGAAGCGCTCGTTTATCCGCAGGCAGATGGCTCCGTTTGCACGATGAAAAGCACCGCGGAAGGGCCAAAACGAATGGACTGTGCCTCAGGATTTGGCGCAGCCACGATGGTGACTGCGACCTTTGGTTTTGTGGCGGTATCGCATGCGCTCAAGAAAATGATCGCGAAAGCAAATCGTCAGGCCTGAGCCTCACGCGCCGCGTTTTGCACGGCTTCACTCAGCGCGGCAAGTCCCTGACTGCGTGAGGCGCTCAGCTGACTACGCAGCCCCAGCTCATCAAAAAGCGCCAGCGGATCGTTTTTAAGCAGATGATCCGCGCTTTTGCCTTCCACCGCCGTTAACAACACGGCCAACAGACCGCGCACGATGCGTCCTTCGCTATCGCCAAAGAAATGCAGTTCATTCCCTGATGTTGCCGCACCCAACCAGACGCGGTTTTCGCAGCCTGCAATTTCTTTGGCCTGCGCTTTTAGCGCATCGGAAAGCGGCGGAAGCTGCTTGCCCAGCATAATCAGCTGGCGGTATTTATCTTCCCACTGCGTGAGCGGAACGAACGTTTGTCGCAGCGTCTCTTCAGTAATCACGCTGCCGAAAGGGTGTCCGGTTAAAGCTGAACCTGTCATTAATCCACCAGAAGTTGAAGGGCGCGATCGACGGCGTCAACGAGGGCTTCGACGTCATTTTGCGTATTATAAGGAGCAAAAGAGGCGCGGAGCGTTCCGGTTACACCGAGCGCAGCGAGAAGCGGCTGGGCGCAGTGCTGTCCGGCGCGTAAAGCGATGCCGTATCCCGCGAGCAGCGTTACCATATCGCTGTGATGTACTCCGGCAAAATCAAACGCCAGCAGGCTGGAATCCTGTACGCGGAAAGAGCGAAAACCGGGACGTTTTTTCAGTTCTTCCTCTGCGAGCGTTGCCAGCCCGCGACTCCAGTTTTCTGCCTGCGCGACGTCGGTTTGCGCCAGCCATTCCAGCGCGGCGCTCAACCCAATGACGCCCGCTACGTTTGGCGTTCCGGCTTCAAGACGATACGGTATTTCCTGCGTTTTAAACCCATCGAACGTCACCTCGGTGATCATCTTGCCACCGCCCAACCAGGGGGGCATTTGCGCCAACAGTTCCGGTTTGCCATACAACGCGCCAATGCCCGTTGGGCCATAGAGTTTGTGAGCGGAGAAGGCGTAGAAGTCGATATCCAGTTTTTGCACGTCGGCCGGAAAATGAACCACGCCCTGTGCACCGTCAACCATTACGACAACGTTGTTTGCATGTGCAATCTCAATCGCGCGGCCGAGATCCGGGCAACCACCCGTGACGTTAGACATCTGCCCCAGCGCCAGAATCCGACTGCGCGAGGTGATGAGGTCAGGCAAGCGCGCGATATCAGGTAAGAAATCGGCCCCCAGCGGGAGCTTCACAACGCGCGCGCCGGTTTGTTCTGCCACCATGAGCCACGGCACCAGGTTAGCGTGATGTTCTGCTTCGCTGACAATAATTTCATCGCCAGGCTTAAGGCGCGGGCGCGCGTAGCATTGCGCGACCATATTGATGGCTTCGGTGGTGCCGCGCGTCCAGACGATATTTTTACCGCTTTCGGCGTTTAACAAATTAGCCACCTGATCGCGCGCGGCTTCGTAACGTGCGGTCAATCGCTGGGCTTCAGCAAACTGGCTGCGATGGACGTTTCCGGCGCTCAGACGATAAAAATCCTGTGTTGCCTCGATCACGGCCAGCGGCTTTAAGGCCGTGGCGGCACTATCAAGGTAAACACCGGCATCGGCCAGCGCGGGAAACTGCGCGCGAAAGTGCGCAGGGCTGAAAGCGTTCATAGAATTCCTCATTTCAATCACGGGATCGTCGCGCAAATTTCGCAAGAGGGCAAGGCAGTTGATCTGTATCGGAATTGTCTGCTTATCCTGGCACTCTCACAGAAGCAGGTTATGCTAAATAGTGTTAGGCGAAAGCATAAGCCTGTTACTCATTAAGATTTTAATAGCATGAATTGCTAAAGGAGATAAATCATGAATAAGACTGCCGCAATCATTTCTGCCTGTGTGATGACCTTTGCCCTGAGCGCATGTTCCGGTAATAACTACGTTATGCACACCAATGATGGCCGCACCATCGTGTCCGATGGCAAACCTAAAACCGATAACGAAACCGGAATGATCTCGTACAAAGATGCGAACGGTAACAAGCAGCAGATCAACCGCTCTGATGTGAAAGAGATGGTAGAGCTGGATAAATAAGGCGCTAAATTTTAGCCAAAAAAAAGCACCGCAAATAGGCGGTGCTACATTAATCACTATGGACAGACAGGGTAAATGTACAGGAAGTGAAAAAAGGGTAGCTTCGCTACCATGATCTGAATAGCAGACCAATTGCAAACACAACAACACAACATCACAACCGCAAGCCAAAAGCCCTTCAGAACACGCATTCCAAAAAAAGCTTTTCGTTCCGGCTCAGGAAGTGCCGCCACTATAGGTATTTGCTGGTAGTTCCTCAACGGACAAATTATAATGGCTCAGATAAAAAAAACTAATAGGTTAAACGTTGTTTCCTATCTGTTAAATGCCTTTAACATCTAAGCCTGATAACCATGTCAAAGCGATTACCACCCTTAAATGCATTACGTGTTTTTGATGCCGCAGCGCGCCATCTTAGCTTCACTCGTGCGGCCGATGAGCTTTTTGTGACACAGGCCGCAGTAAGTCACCAAATCAAGTCACTTGAGGACTTTTTGGGGCTTAAACTGTTTCGTCGTCGCAACCGTTCATTGCTTCTGACGGAAGAAGGCCAGAGCTATTTTCAGGATATTAAAGATATTTTTTCCCAACTAACGGAAGCCACACGTAAACTTCAGGCACGTAGTGCTAAAGGTGCGCTGACGGTCAGTTTATTACCCAGTTTTGCTATTCATTGGCTGGTGCCAAGACTCTCAAGCTTTAACTCAGCTTATCCGGAAATTGATGTCAGAATCCAGGCGGTTGACCGTCAGGAAGATAAACTCGCGGACGATGTTGATGTGGCGATCTTTTATGGTCGCGGCAATTGGCCGGGCTTGCGCGTCGAAAAATTATACGCAGAATATCTGCTGCCGGTCTGTTCACCTTTGCTGCTTACGGGCGACAAAGCGTTGAAAACACCTGATGATTTAGCGCAACATACGCTTTTGCATGATGCTTCTCGCCGCGACTGGCAAACTTATACCCGCCAGTTGGGTCTAAACCATATCAATGTGCAGCATGGCCCCATCTTTAGCCACAGCGCGATGGTGTTACAGGCTGCCATACACGGACAGGGCGTTGCGTTGGCGAACAACGTGATGGCTCAGTCCGAAATTGAGGCAGGCCGCCTGGTTTGCCCGTTTAATGATGTTCTGGTCAGCAAGAATGCTTTTTATCTGGTTTGTCATGACAGTCAGGCAGAACTGGGTAAAATAGCCGCCTTCCGGCAGTGGATACTGTTGAAGGCGGCACACGAACAAGAAAAATTCCGCTTTCGGTATGAGTAATCACTTCTTTTGTGTGCCGGGCACGCATAACTTTAGGACAGAGACATGACCAGCCGTTTCATGCTGATTTTTGCCGCAGTCAGTGGCTTTATTTTTGTCGCATTGGGCGCTTTTGGCGCGCATGTGTTAAGCAAATCCTTAGGGGTTGTGGAGATGGGCTGGATTCAAACCGGCCTTGAATATCAAGCGTTTCACACGCTGGCCATCTTTGGGCTTGCTGTGGCAATGCAGCGCCGAATCAGCATTTGGTTTTACTGGAGCAGTGTCTTCATGGCGCTCGGAACCGTACTGTTTAGTGGCAGTTTGTACTGCCTCGCACTTTCGCATTTACGCCTGTGGGCGTTTGTTACACCGGTCGGAGGTTTTAGCTTCCTGGCGGGTTGGGTATTAATGTTTATCGGAGCTATCCGTCTGAAACGCAAGGGCGTTGGTCATGAATAAGGTTGTTTTATATTGTCGCCCGGGGTTTGAGAAAGAGTGCGCCGCGGAAATCACCGATAAAGCGGCGCGCCGTGAGGTGTTCGGCTTTGCACGCGTGAAAGAGAACGCGGGCTATGTGGTCTTCGAGTGCTATCAGCCCGATGACGCCGACAAACTGGTACGTGAGTTACCGTTCAGTTCATTAATTTTTGCCCGTCAGATGTTTGTTGCGGGTGAACTGTTGCGCGATCTGCCACCCGAAGATCGTATCTCGCCTATCTCCGGAATGCTGCAAGGCGTTGTAGAGAAGGGCGGCGATTTGCGCGTTGAAGTGGCTGACACCAACGAAAGCAAAGAGCTGATGAAGTTCTGCCGCAAATTAACCGTGCCGCTACGCGCGGCATTGCGCGAAGTGGGCGTGCTCACTAACTATGAGACGCCTAAGCGCCCTGTCGTTCATGTGTTCTTTATTGCGCCGGGCTGTTGTTATACGGGTTATTCCTACACGACAAACAATTCACCGTTTTATATGGGTATCCCGCGTCTGAGATTCCCTTCAGATGCGCCGAGTCGTTCCACGCTGAAACTGGAAGAGGCATTCCACGTTTTCATTCCTGCCGATGAGTGGGACGAACGCCTGACTAACGGGATGCACGCGGTTGATCTAGGTGCTTGTCCTGGCGGCTGGACCTATCAGCTGGTGAAACGCAACATGTGGGTGGCTTCGGTAGATAACGGTCCGATGGCGCAAAGCCTGATGGATACCGGACAGGTCACCTGGCTGCGTGAAGACGGCTTCCGCTATCGTCCGACCCGCAACAACATCACCTGGATGGTGTGCGATATGGTTGAGAAACCCGCAAAAGTGGCTGCATTGATGGCGACCTGGCTGGTTAACGGCTGGTGCCGTGAGACGATTTTTAACCTCAAGTTGCCAATGAAAAAACGCTACGAAGAGGTGTCTCAAAACCTGGCGTACATTCAGGAACAGCTGAATGCCCAGGGGATTAACGCTGAAATTCAGGCGCGCCAGCTCTATCATGACCGCGAAGAAGTGACGGTGCACGTCCGTCGCTGGTGGGCGGCTGTGGGTGGTCGTCGCGACGAGCGATAATACCTGTGCCCTTCATTCTTCACGGATGAAGGGCAATTATTTGACTAACCTTAATTGCTGCAAATTCCCATCTAGCTGTAATCAATTTGTAATCTCGCCACATCCCGGCAAATAAACGCCATCTCTTTATGCGCGTCCAGCTTCTTGCGCCACTTCTCGGGCACATCCTCAAGGTGAGCGTAAATCCCTTCGAGATCCTGAAAATCAGTCAGCAGCTGTGCGGCACTTTTGGGACCAATACCCGCAACACCCGGGACTTTTGAACTGCTGATCCCGGCAAGCCCCCAGTAGTCAGGGAGTTGCTGAGGTGACACGCCAAATTCGCTGGCGATAAACGGCGCATCGAGCCAGCGTTTCTGGAAATAATCACGAATGCGGATGGTGGGGGAAAGAAGCTGGCAATAGCCTTTGTCAGTGGAAACAATTGTCGCCTGATGGCCAGCACCCGCCACTTTTATCGCCAGCGTTGCTGCCAAATCGTCTGCTTCATTACCTTGTGCGCCCCAACAGGGAACGCCGCGTTGTTCGAACGCTGCGCGGAGAGCAGGCATCTCGGCATGCAGGTCATCGGGCATGGGCGCACGTCCTGCCTTGTAGTCGGGTAAAAGTTGATGGCGCCAGCCAGTGTTCCGGGCTTCGTCATCGAAGACGGCAACCACATGGGTCGGCTGACTGTGGCGAATAAGCTGCTCCAGCGCGTTCAGGCAAGTGTCCTTGCAGGGCGTGCCTTGTACCGCATGAATGCGGCGGATTAGATTTAACGCATCAACAATCAGCAAATGAACGGCCACAGACATTCTCCCTTTTATCCAGTCGAATAAGGGTAACACTGCGAAGAGAAGGAAACTATGAAAGGCGGAGATAACGGGAAGGTGCCTCGCAGAACGAGGCACTTTTTTGACTTAATCGCAGGTCACGATTTTCATCGCCAGACCGCCGCGAGAGGTTTCGCGGTATTTGGCATTCATGTCTTTGCCCGTTTCGTACATTGTTTCGATAACTTTATCGAGACAGACGCGCGGCTCGCTGGTACGGCGAAGCGCCATACGTGCAGCATTGACCGCTTTGACGGAGGCAATCGCATTACGTTCGATGCAAGGCACCTGAACTTGTCCGGCGACCGGATCGCAGGTCAACCCAAGGTTGTGCTCCATGCCGATTTCAGCCGCGATGCAAACCTGCGTAGGGCTGCCGCCTAACAGCTCGGCAAGACCCGCAGCCGCCATGGAACAGGCAACGCCGACTTCACCCTGACAGCCAACTTCAGCGCCAGAAATGGACGCGTTCATTTTGTAAAGTGAGCCAATGGCGCTGGTCACCAGCATGTAGCGAGCCAGTGAGTTGGCGTTAACTTCACGGATAAACTTATCGTAATAAGCCAGAACCGCAGGAACGATACCGCACGCGCCGTTAGTCGGGGCAGTCACCACGCGACCACCTGCTGCGTTTTCTTCATTTACCGCCAGCGCGAACATGTTGATCCAGTCAACAACCGCCATCGGGTCGGTCGTGGTTTTGTCGGTGCTCACCAGCATACGGCGTAACGCGACAGCACGACGCGGAACGCGCAGTTTGCCCGGTAAAACGCCTTCAGTGGTAATGCCACGTTCAATCCCGCCACGCATCACATCCCAGACGTTATTGAAGTGCTGTTCAAGCTCTTCTTTGCTGTGCAGCGCCAGTTCGTTTTTCATCATCAGGCCGGAGAGCGACAGGCCCGTTTCCTGGCAGTGACGCTGTAAATCCGCCGCATTTTTGTACGGATAAGGCACTGCAACGGATGAATCATTGGACTGACCAAAATGCTCTTCGTCGACGATAAAACCGCCGCCGATAGAATAATAAGTCTGGCTGTAAATCGCCTTTTCGCCTGCGAGCGCGGTAATACGCATACCGTTCTCGTGCAGGGAGAGGTTGTCGGCATGGAAATTCATGCACTTATCAACCGGGAACTCCACCTCATGGTCACCGTTTGCCAGAAGCAGGCGGCCATGCGTGTTCACGTCCTGGATAAAGCCAGGGATGGCATCAATATCGACGCTGTCCGGCAGGTTACCCGCCAGGCCCATAATGATGGCGATGTCGGTGTGGTGGCCTTTACCTGTCAGGGAAAGGGACCCGTAAACATCAACAACCACGCGCGTGACGTCGTGCAGAATGCCGCGTGCAATCAAGTCATCCGTGAATTGTTTACCGGCTTTCATCGGCCCGACAGTGTGAGAGCTGGAAGGACCAATACCGATTTTAAAGATATCGAATACGCTAATCATGATGCGTCCATTGCTATCAGTCAGAGGAAGGGTGCGCCGTCCAAAGACGGCGCGGGAGGTATTAGCTGAACAGCGAGAAGAAGATAGCGGAGATAGCAATCAGACCCATAATCACAACGAATACGTTGCTGACGTGGCCGCTGTACTTACGCATCGCCGGTACTTTCTGAATCGCATACATCGGCATCAGGAACAGAATCATTGCAATGATTGGGCCGCCCAGGGTTTCGATCATGCCGAGAATGCTCGGGTTCATCGTCGCTACCGCCCAGGTGGTCAACAGCATGAACAGTGCAGTGATTTTGTTCAGTTTGTTGATTTCAATGCTTTTGCCTTTACCACGCAGAGATTTAATCACCATACCGTTGAAGCCTTCACGTGCGCCGAGGTAGTGGCCCAGGAAGGATTTGGTGATAGCAATAATCGCGATGATTGGCGCCATCCAGGCAATCAGCGGTGCGTTAAAGTGGTTAGCCAGGTAAGACAGAATAGAAATGTTCTGTGCTTTTGCTGCTGCCAGATCCGCTGGGGACAGGCTCAATACACAGCTGAAGACGAAGAACATAACGGTAATCACCATCATGACGTGAGCGCGTGCCAGGATGCTGGAACATTTCTTCTCTGCGCCCTGACCATACTCTTCACGTTTTGCAACAGCGAAAGAAGAGATGATCGGGGAGTGGTTGAAGGAGAAGACCATGACCGGGATAGCCAGCCACAGGGTCATCCACAAACCGTTACCGGTAGCAGACGCACTGCTAAAGGAGAGGGTTTCCAGCGCTGCGCTGTTCCACTGTGGGATCAGGTAGCACGCCAGCACCATCAGGGCAACCACGAACGGGAATACCAGAACGCTCATCGCTTTCACGATCATCTGCTCGCCGAAACGAACGATAGTCATCATGCCCAGAATCAGAATCAGAGACAGAATGGCACGCGGTGGTGGCGTCATGTGCAGCTGGTGCGTCATGAAGCTTTCCACGGTGTTAGTGATCGCCACGCTGTAAACCAGCAGAATTGGGTAGATAGCGAAGAAGTAAAGCAGGGTAATCAGTTTACCAGCGCCAATACCAAAGTGTTCTTCAACAACTTCAGTGATGTCTTCGCCTGGGTTTTTGCCGGAAAGAACAAAACGGGTCAGGCCGCGGTGTGCAAAGTAAGTCATCGGGAAGGCAATAATTGCCATGATGATCAGCGGAATCAGACCGCCAACGCCTGCGTTAATTGGCAGGAAAAGAACGCCAGCACCGATTGCTGTACCGTACAGGCCCAGCATCCACATGGTGTCCGTTTTGCGCCATCCACTTCTGGATTCTGTTGAAGCAATGGTGCTGGTTTGAGTGGTTTCCATCTATTTCTCCTGGAGGAAGCAATTTGTCAGGTTTCTGGTCAAATCCATTAAAAAAACGCCTGACGGTAATATGAAATTCGTTTAGTGACGGTTTTTTTATAATTTTCCCCCGTAACTATTTGCGGGCGGAAAGATACATTTAAGTAATGAATGTATCAGTGATCCTGATCCCAAATGCAATAATCCACTTATGATGTGGGCATTATTAGACCAAAAAACTGTAATTAAAACGTCAAAGGGGATTTATGGGCGCGAAGGCTATCATTAACGACATATGGCAGGATAGCTTGTTGCTGCATATACGCGTGATTGGCTGTAAACATTGGCTTTTTTAGTGTTATCTGGTGGGTAATTTAGATTAAGGATGATAATTGACGGTTTGAAAATACAGGTAATCGTTTGCGTACAAGTCGAAAATGTAAATCAGATAAGTAATACCTATGATTAATCAGGTGAAATTAAAAAGCCGGGTGAAAACCCGGCTTGAAAGAGTGCAGTGGATTATGCGGCTATGCGCAAATTTCGTAGCAGGGGATATAGGCAGAACCGGGGAGCTTCATACGGTGCTGCGCGACAAAGCCTTGTAGCAGATCGTCCATACGGCGCATCATCTCGCTATCGCCGTGGATTTTGTACGGCCCAAACTCTTCAATGGCACGAATGCCCACCTCTTTGACGTTGCCGGCCACGATGCCGGAGAACGCACGACGCAGGTCCGCTGCCAACACCTCCACCGGCTGATCCGGATACAGTTTGAGGTTTGCCATATTTTCATGGGATGGCTCGAACGGCATTTGCAGATCCGGTGGAATACGAATCGACCAGTTAAAGCTGTAGGCATCGCCCGTGTCGCGGCGGTTTTCTTTCACTAACGGCATCGCTTTTTTCATCTGACGCGCCACTTCTGCCGCATCGTCAACAATAATGCGGTAATGGCTTCGCGCCGCTTCGCCGAGGGTATGGACAATAAATTCATCCAGAACGCGGAAATAGTCCGCGCTCTCTTTAGGACCGGTCAGGATCAGCGGAAGCACCTGGTTTTTGTTGGCCGGATTCATCAGGATACCCAGCAGGTAAAGCAGTTCTTCTGCGGTACCCACGCCACCCGGGAAAATGATTATCCCGTGCGCGATACGCACGAACGCCTCAAGACGTTTTTCGATATCCGGCATGATAATCAGTTCATTAACCAGCGGATTCGGTGGTTCAGCGGCAATAATAGACGGCTCGGTCATACCAATGAATCGGCCTTCTTTATAACGCTGCTGCGCGTGACCTACCGCCGCGCCTTTCATTGGCGCTTCCATCGCACCTGGACCGCAGCCAGTGCAAATATTCAGTTCGCGCAGCCCCAGCTGTGTGCCAACCCGGCGGGCATACAGATATTCCGTTTCATTGATGGAGTGGCCGCCCCAGCAGACGACCATATTCGGCGCTTCGCCCACGTGCAGTGCACGGGCGTTACGCAGAATGGAGAACACCAGGTTCGTCATGTGGACCGAGCTTTCCAGATTCAGATGCTGGAAGCGGCCGGCGTTGTGAATTTGTCCGTTAACAAACAGGATGTCGCGCAGGACAGCAAACAGGTTGGCCTGCAATGAGCGAATAATTCGCCCGTCGACGAAGGCATCTTCCGGTGGGTTAATCACTTCAAGCTTTACGCCACGTTCGCGGCGTAACACGTTGATATCAAAACTTTCAAAACGAGACAGCAGCTCTTTGCTGTTATCTGTCAGACTTCCGGAGTTCAGAACGGCAAGTGAACAGTTGCGAAACAGTTGATAGAGGTCACTGCTGGCCGTGCGTTTAAGCATGTCCACTTCCAGTTGCGACAACATATCCATTGAGCCAAGCGGGCTAATATGTGTAATCAAGTGAGCTCCTTATGGGACGAAGATCGTCTTTCCCTGTTGATTACAATAGCCCTGGCTTATGACGTTTCACAACCTCAAGCGCGGAATGAACCGCGCAAATCGTGAAAAAAATTACTGACGGACCAGACGCCCAATCGCGGGAGCAAAATCGGTATTGGTACGCCACGGGTTAATATCCAGGCCACCACGACGGGTGTAGCGTGCATAGACGCTCAGTTTCTCCGGCTGGCAGAAGCGCTGAATATCATTAAAGATGCGCTCGACGCACTGCTCGTGGAATTCGTTGTGATGTCGGAACGACACCAGATAGCGCAGCAGTTTTTCCCGGTCAATTTTCGGGCCACGATACTGAATTTGTACCGAGCCCCAGTCTGGCTGATGAGTGATCAGACAGTTTGATTTCAGTAAATGGCTGACCAGCGTCTCTTCCACCACGTTGCCGCCGGTGGCGTTTTCGAGATAGTCGGTGCTGAATTCGTAGTTGTCGATCTCAATATCCTGATCGTCAATGCACGCACCATGGAAATGGGCGATGGGCTGTCCTTCCAGCTCGTTCAGCCGATACAACGCCACCGTGACGTTGCCCTGCGCACAGGCGCTGAGATCTCGCTCCAGCGTATGTTGCACGTCATCCCAGGAATCAAACCGTGTCTGATTAAAGCTGTTCAGGTAAAGCTTGAAGCTTTTGGATTCCACCAGATTCACACTGGCGTAATCCAGCTCAACGTGTCCAACGGCCACCTGTGGTAAACCGCGCGCATTCAGCCAGGAGAGTTCATAAAGCGTCCAGATATCGCCGCCGACAAAAGGCAGCGCGTCGGCGCTCAACCCGAGCGGATCGCGATTAAGACTGCGCGGAACGCCTTGTAGCAGGCTCGCGTCATAGGTGTCGCGGTAATCGGTCGTTTTGCCCAGCGTTAAACCCGTTAACGCCTGATGATTTTCGTAAGACATGTTTCATTGCCACTTTGCAGGTACACTATAACCCCAAGTTTATCCTGTCTGACGTGAAGAGAGAAATCGGTGGATATTGAGACTGCAAATGCCCTGACGGCATTCACTGCACGCTATTGCGATGAATGGCATGAAATCAATGGCACGTGGCCGCAAAGTGAAGAGCTGTACGGGGTGCCGTCGCCATGCATTATCACCACGATGGACGATAAAATTCTCTGGCAGCCCCAGCCGTTCTCATGTGAGCAGAATGTAAATGCAGTTGAGCGTGCAATGAACATCGTGGTACAACCCGCGGTTCATGCGTTTTACACCACACAGTTTGCCGGGGATATGCGGGCTCGTTTCGCCAATGAAACGCTGACGCTGCTCCAGACCTGGAGCGAAAATGATTTCCAGCGGGTTCAGGAGAATCTAATTGGGCATCTGGTGACGCAAAAACGCCTGAAACTTGCCCCGACGCTCTTTATCTCCACGCTGGACAGCGAACTGGACGTGATCGCTGTCTGTAATCTGAATGGCGAAGTCATTAAAGAGACGCTCGGCACCCGCAAACGCGACGTTCTCGCGCCCTCACTTGCGGATTTTCTCAATCAGCTTGAGCCTGCTTTGTAATCCAATGCCCTACCGCTTTTGTGAGAGATCTCTTACACGGGTTGTGAGAGATCGCCGCTAAACTCCGCTTTGACTTCATCATTTTCCTTATTAAATTTCTTTATTTTCAATGAATTGAACTGCTATTTAAGCGTTTTTACTGTTAGCCACTTTGCTGTGAGGCCCTGTGGATGGGTTGTAAGACGCAGCGGAATGGGTGATCCTATACAGGTCGACAGGATGCCGACACGAGAAACGAACATCAGGATGATGGCGTTTTTCACCGAGGATACGTCAGGATGGCGCTGCAGGAAGGCTTCAGGATGAAGCAAAAAGGATCACGCAGGACGCGTAAGGGACACCTCCAGGAAGGAGAACGAGAACCGGTCAGGATGCCCGGTGGGTCAGGAAGATCAGGACGTTTCGGGAAGAAACATTCACATCAGGATGATGTGAGCAGGATGCGCGGTTTACGGACGACCAGGCCCTCGGGCGACAGGAAAAGTTGTCACGGACGAGCAGGGAGCACAAATTGTAGCTGGAATGCTGCGAAACGAACCGGGAGCACTGTTTATACAGTGCTCCCTTTTTTTGTTTCTGCGTCACGCAATGCTATGCTGCGCGCCGTTCAGTTTTTCAGTTGAGGTATTTATGACGCATCACGACAGCGTTCGTGCTCAGTTGCACGCTATTGAATCCCTGTTGCGCCACCACCAGCTGTGGCAAGAAATAGCGCCGCAGGCCGAGGCTTTCGAAAGCACGCAGCCATTTTGCCTGGATACGCTTGAGCCTTTCGAGTGGCTACAATGGGTACTGATTCCCCGCTTGCATGCCTTGCTGGACGGCGGTCATCCCCTTCCGCATGATTTTGCCGTTAGCCCCTATTATGAAATGGCGCTCGATACGTCCCACCCGCAACGGGAAGGGGTATTGATTGAGCTGCAGCGTCTGGACAAACTCTTTGCCGGAAATAACGTATGACCATTGAGATCCTGTATCAGGATGAATGGATCGTTGCCGTTAACAAACCGTCAGGCTGGCTAGTTCACCGCAGCTGGCTGGATCGCGATGAAAAAGTCGTGGTGATGCAAACCGTGCGCGACCAGATTGGTCAGCACGTTTTTACCGTGCATCGCCTCGACAGACCCACCTCCGGGGTTTTACTGATGGGGCTTTCCAGCGAAGCCGGACGTTTGTTGTCTCAGCAGTTTGAACAGCATCAAATTCAAAAGCGCTACCATGCCATCGTGCGCGGCTGGCTGATGGATGAAGCTACGCTTGATTATCCGCTGGTTGAAGAGCTGGATAAAATCGCTGACAAATTTACCCGCGAAAACAAAGATCCGCAGCCAGCCGTGACGGATTACCGTGGTCTTGCCACCGTTGAAATGCCCGTGGCGACAGGGAAATTCCCGACGACACGCTACGGACTTGTTGAGCTGGAACCCAAAACTGGACGTAAGCACCAGCTTCGTCGCCATCTTTCCCACCTGCGTCATCCGATTATTGGTGACAGCAAGCACGGTGATTTGCGCCAGAATCGCAGTGCGGCGGAGCACTTTGGTTGTGACCGGTTGATGCTGCACGCGAGCCAGCTCAGCCTGACGCACCCTTTTACCGGCGAACCGCTGGTGATTCGTGCGGGTCTGGACGATGTGTGGATGCAGGCGCTGTCACAGTTTGGCTGGACGGGACAACTCCCCGAAAATGAAAGGGTTGAGTTTGTTGCCAGCAACGTTCAGGATGAACAGCACGAGCAATAATTGAGGGCGTTAAGCATGGCTGAAGTCGGAATTTTTGTCGGCACGATGTACGGCAACTCGCTACTGGTGGCCGAAGAAGCCGAAGCGATCCTGGCCGGGATGGGCCATAAAGCGACGGTCTATGAAGAGCCCGATCTGGCCGACTGGGAAAAGTATAAAAACCAGTATGTGCTGGTGGTGACCTCAACAACTGGGCAGGGCGATCTGCCGGACAGCATCGTTCCGCTCTTCCAGGACATCAAACTTAAGCTGGGTTACCAGCCTGACGTTCGCTACGGCATCATCGCTCTGGGTGACAGCAGTTATAGCCATTTCTGCGGCGGCGGTAAGCAGTTTGATGCACTACTGCAGGAGCAAAGCGCTCAGCGCGTCGGCGATATGCTAATGATTGATGCGAGCGAGCATCCTGAGCCTGAAAGTGAATCAAACCCCTGGGTCGAAAACTGGGGCACGTTACTCAAATAATGGCTCGCCCTCCCGTCTGCGGAGGGCGTTATCCCCGCGTCAAGCGACCTGATTCACACTCTTCTGTTTCCTTCTCTCTCTTTATTCCCGTATCTGCGTTTTCGTGAAGTCCCTTCCATTTCGTTGTGCTTATGCCTCAAACAACCTCAAACACGCCCGTCAATGTTGTGTCGTTGCACGGTGAGAGGGGCGAGAGTTCGTACATATACTTTCCTCGTCAGTTACCAAAAAGGCAGTTAGACACAATAAAACGGCACTGATATTTCAGGAAAGCCGTACCAAAACTGCAAAACACTAACCTCTCATTCTGATTACCCTACAGGTTGTGCCGTACAGAATGAACCTGGCGAAAGCTACGATTCAGGAGTGCAACAATGAGTACATTAAGCCACGCGGCGAGCAGCGCTGAGAAGCGCACCAATGCTCGCTACTGGATAGTGGTGATGCTGTTTATCGTCACGTCCTTCAACTATGGCGACCGCGCCACGCTGTCTATTGCCGGTTCCGAAATGGCAAAAGATATTGGTCTCGATGCGGTCGGTATGGGATATGTCTTCTCCGCATTTTCATGGGCCTACGTGATTGGCCAAATTCCCGGCGGCTGGCTGCTTGACCGCTTCGGCTCAAAACGCGTCTATTTCTGGTCCATCTTTATCTGGTCCCTGTTTACACTGCTGCAGGGTTTTGTTGATGTCTTCAACGGTTTCGGCATTATCGTTGCACTCTTCACCTTACGTTTCCTGGTGGGGCTGGCCGAAGCGCCGTCGTTCCCGGGCAACAGCCGTATCGTCGCCGCCTGGTTCCCGGCACAAGAAAGGGGCACGGCAGTCGCGATTTTTAACTCCGCACAGTATTTCGCGACGGTGATCTTCGCGCCGATCATGGGCTGGCTAACGCATGAAGTAGGCTGGTCACATGTGTTCTTCTTTATGGGCGGCCTTGGGATCATCATCAGCTTTGTCTGGCTTAAAGTTATCCACGAACCCAATCAACATCCTGGTGTGAACAAAAAAGAGCTGGAGTACATTGCCGAAGGTGGCGCGCTGATCAACATGGATCAGAAGAGCACCAAAGAAAAAGTACCGTTCAGCCAAAAATGGGGCCAGATCAAACAGCTTATCGGCTCGCGCATGATGATCGGTATCTACCTCGGCCAATACTGCATCAACGCTTTGACATACTTCTTTATTACCTGGTTCCCGGTGTATCTGGTGCAGGCACGCGGTATGTCGATTCTGAAAGCGGGCTTTATCGCCTCTGTTCCTGCGGTGTGCGGCTTTATCGGCGGCGTGCTGGGCGGGGTGATTTCAGACTGGCTGATGCGGCGTACCGGATCGCTCAACATTGCGCGTAAAACGCCGATTGTGTTGGGGATGCTGCTCTCCATGTCGATGGTGTTCTGTAACTACGTCAACGTGGAGTGGATGATTGTCGGCTTTATGGCGCTGGCGTTCTTCGGCAAAGGTATTGGTGCATTGGGGTGGGCGGTCATGGCGGATACGGCACCGAAAGAGATCAGCGGTCTCAGCGGCGGTCTGTTCAACATGTTCGGCAACATCTCTGGCATCGTCACGCCGATTGCGATCGGCTATATCGTCGGTACTACCGGGTCGTTTAATGGGGCGCTGATCTATGTTGGCGTACACGCTCTGGTCGCGGTCTTGAGCTATCTGGTACTGGTAGGCGATATCAAACGCGTTGAGCTAAAACCGGTCGCGGGGCGTGCATGATGAACACACAATCAAGTCCGATAATTACCGATATGCAGGTCATTCCGGTGGCCGGTTACGACAGTATGCTGCTCAATATTGGCGGCGCGCATAACGCGTATTTCACGCGCAATATCGTGGTGCTCACTGACAGCGCCGGGAATACTGGCGTAGGGGAGGCCCCCGGCGGTGAAGTGATTCTCCAGACGCTGCTTGATGCCATTCCGATGGTCATCGGTCAGGAAATTGCCCGCTTAAACAAAGTGGTTCAGCAGGTACATAAAGGCAATCAGGCCGCCGATTTTGATACGTTCGGCAAAGGCGCCTGGACGTTCGAACTGCGCGTCAATGCTGTCGCCGCGCTGGAAGCCGCGCTGCTGGATCTGCTCGGAAAAGCGCTGAATGTCCCGGTATGTGAATTGCTCGGTCCCGGGAAGCAGCGTGATGCGGTTACGGTGCTGGGGTATCTCTTCTACATTGGCGATCGGACCAAAACCGATCTCCCGTATCTGGAATACACCGCGGGCAATCATGACTGGTACCACTTGCGTCATCAGGAAGCATTGACCAGCGAGGCGGTGGTTCGTCTGGCAGAAGCCGCACAGGATCGCTATGGATTTAAAGACTTCAAGCTGAAGGGCGGCGTACTGCCGGGTGAGCAGGAGATCGACAGCGCACGCGCACTCAAAAAACGTTTCCCCGACGCGCGTATCACTGTCGATCCCAACGGGGCATGGCTGCTGGATGAAGCCATCTCACTGTGCAAAGGGCTGAACGACGTGCTGACCTACGCAGAAGATCCCTGTGGCGCGGAACAGGGCTTTTCAGGGCGCGAAGTCATGGCGGAATTCCGTCGCGCGACAGGATTGCCCGTAGCGACCAATATGATCGCCACCAACTGGCGTGAAATGGGTCACGCGGTGATGCTGAATTCAGTCGATATTCCGCTGGCCGATCCGCACTTCTGGACGCTTTCAGGCGCAGTGCGTGTCGCGCAACTCTGCGACGACTGGGGTCTGACCTGGGGTTGTCACTCCAATAATCATTTTGATATCTCACTGGCGATGTTCACGCACGTTGGGGCCGCTGCGCCGGGTACGCCGACGGCCATCGACACCCACTGGATTTGGCAGGAGGGCGACGCGCGCCTGACCAAAAATCCCCTTGAGATTAAAAATGGCAAAATCGCCGTACCGGATGCACCGGGATTAGGCGTTGACCTGGATTGGGATCAAATCCACAAGGCACATGCGCTGTACAAGACGCTGCCAGGCGGTGCGCGAAACGACGCAGGCCCGATGCAGTATCTTGTTCCCGGCTGGACATTTGACCGCAAACGCCCGGCGTTCGGTCGCCACTGATTAAAAGGATGAAATGATGAGCACTTTCTCTACCCCTGTTGTGACGTCAATGCAGATTGTCCCGGTCGCGGGGCACGACAGCATGCTGATGAATCTGAGCGGCGCGCATGCTCCGTTCTTTACCCGCAACATCGTCATCATCAAGGACAACTCAGGCCATACCGGCGTGGGTGAAATTCCGGGCGGCGAGAAGATCCGTCAAACTTTGGAGGACGCGATTCCATTAGTGGTGGGTAAAACGCTTGGCGAATACAAAAACCTCTTAAACGGAGTGCGTAACACCTTTGCCGATCGCGATGCGGGCGGCCGTGGGCTACAAACGTTTGACCTGCGTACTACGATTCATGTGGTGACGGGGATTGAAGCCGCGATGCTGGATCTGTTGGGGCAGCATCTCGGTGTTAACGTCGCCTCATTGTTGGGCGAAGGCCAGCAGCGGAGCGAAGTTGAAATGCTCGGCTATCTGTTCTTCGTGGGCGATCGCACACTGACACCACTGGAATACCAGAGCCAGCCGGACGAAAAATGTGACTGGTATCGTCTGCGTCACGACGAAGCCATGACGCCGGATGCGGTAGTACGGCTGGCAGAAGCCGCCTACGAAAAATATGGCTTTAACGATTTCAAACTGAAGGGCGGCGTTCTGGCGGGAGAGGAAGAGGCTGAGTCGATTGAAGCCCTGGCGAAGCGCTTCCCGCAGGCGCGCGTCACGCTCGATCCCAACGGTGCCTGGTCGCTCGATGAAGCGATCCGTATTGGCAAGCGGCTGAAAGGCGTGCTGGCCTACGCGGAAGATCCGTGCGGCGCTGAGCAAGGTTTTTCTGGTCGCGAAGTGATGGCTGAATTCCGCCGTGCGACGGGGCTGCCGACGGCGACAAATATGATTGCCACCGACTGGCGTCAGATGGGGCACACCCTCTCGCTGCAATCGGTCGATATTCCGCTGGCCGATCCGCATTTCTGGACCATGCAAGGTTCGGTGCGCGTGGCGCAAATGTGCCACGAGTTCGGTCTGACCTGGGGCTCGCACTCTAACAACCACTTTGATATTTCGCTGGCAATGTTTACCCACGTTGCGGCTGCCGCGCCGGGCAATATCACCGCTATCGACACCCACTGGATCTGGCAGGAGGGCAACCAACGCCTGACTAAACAGCCGTTCGAGATCAAAGGCGGAATGGTACAGGTGCCCACCACGCCAGGCTTAGGCGTTGAACTCGATATGGATCAGTTAATGAAAGCGCACGAGCTGTATCAGAAGCATGGCCTGGGCGCGCGTGATGATGCGATGGCGATGCAGTATTTAATCCCGGACTGGACCTTTAACAATAAGCGTCCTTGCATGTTGCGTTAGGTGTGAATGCCGGTTCCTGCGGGAGTCGGCATTTTTGCACTCTGCGCGGGTGTATGCTCAACGAAGTTAACAGGCGTAAGGATGGCTTATGAAATTGTAATCGCACCGGACTCGTATAAGGAAAGTTTGAGTGCTCTTGAGGTGGCGACAGCGATCGAGCAGGGATTTAGCGAGATCTTTCCTTCGGCGCAGTACGTCAAATTACCGGTAGCCGACGGCGGCGAAGGCACGGTCGAAGCGATGGTGGCGGCTACGCAGGGCAAAATCATCAACGTCCAGGTCACTGGACCGTTGGGCGAAAACGTTGAAGGGTTCTACGGATTATCCGGGGACGAACAAAGCGCGTTTATCGAAATGGCGGCCGCGAGCGGCCTGGAACTTGTCGCCTCATCCTTACGTAATCCGCTCAAAACCACCTCCTGGGGCACGGGCGAGCTCATTCGTCATGCTCTGGATGCGGGGGTAAAACATATCATTATTGGCCTTGGTGGAAGTGCCACGAACGACGGCGGAGCCGGAATGGTGCAGGCGCTGGGGGCGAAATTGCTCAACGCCCAAGGCCATCAAATTGGACATGGCGGCGGCGAACTGGACACGCTGGTACGCATTGATCTCAACACGCTGGACACACGGTTGGCGGAGTGCTGCATTGAAGTGGCCTGCGATGTCACCAATCCGTTAACCGGTGATGAAGGCGCGTCAGCGGTGTTTGGCCCGCAAAAAGGGGCGACCCCGGAAATGGTCAGCAAGCTGGATCAGTCGCTGGCGCACTTTGCCCGAATCATCTCCCGCGATCTGGACAAAGACGTGCTCAACCTTGCGGGCGGCGGCGCAGCCGGTGGCATGGGCGCGGCGCTGTACGCGTTTTGCGGCGCGGAGTTACGCCAGGGGATTGAGATTGTCACCGACGCTTTGCATCTTGATAAGCACGTTGCGGATGCCGACTTAGTCATCACCGGCGAAGGGCGCATCGACAGCCAGACGATACATGGCAAAGTGCCGGTCGGCGTGGCGAAAGTCGCCAAACGTTACAACAAGCCGGTGATCGGTATTGCGGGGAGCTTGACGGCAGATGTTGGCGTAGTGCATGAGCACGGCATCGACGCGGTGTTCAGCGTGATTTATACCGTTTGCTCTCTGGAAGAGGCGTTAGAAAATGCCGCTGAAAACGTGCGCATGACGGCGAGAAATATCGCGGCGACGCTGCTGGTGGGAAAGGGGATGTAATATCCCCTGATTTTCTTATCCCAGCATTTTTCTCGCTTCGCGGGTGACGTTATCCATTTCATCCAACAATTCGAGAAATTCTGGCTCCAGCTCTGACTCAGGCGTACCGGAACGCAGCTGCTGCTCAAGTAACTGGCAAAGACTTTTCAGGCGTGGCACGCCGCTGTAGCTGCAACTGCCGTGCAGTTTATGAATGGCCTCCAGCAGGTCTTCCGGATTTTCACCAACCAGCTGTTCTTCCACTTTATTGCGGATTTCCGGCAGGAAGGCGATCAGCATTTGCAGCATCTCTCGAGCTAAGTCGGGTTTCCCCGCCGCCTGATGCAGCGCCAACTGCCAGTCGAGCGTGGTATTGGGATTAACGTTCATCTCCACGGGTTCTGATGGGGCAATGTTGGCTCCCCCCACGAGGCCGGGCTTATAGCGTAACAGCAGGCTGTGCAGCTTCTCTTCGTCGATCGGTTTCGCCAGATAATCATTCATTCCGGCACTCAACAGCTTCTCTTTTTGCCCCGCCATGGCATGAGCCGTCACTGCAATCACCGGAGTTTGCTGCTGATGCGGGAGCTGGCGAATCAACTCGCAGGCGCGAATGCCATCCATGTCCGGCATCTGAATATCCATCAGAATCAAATCGAATTGCATCTGTTTCGCATGTTCCACGGCCTGTGCGCCGCTAGTGCATAACTCAACGTGCTGCACCTGATCTTCAAGCAATACCCCGATGAGCTTCAGGTTTGCCGGATTGTCATCGACAGCCATAACGCTCATCGGCAGTTTGTGATCATCATGGGCCACGGGGAGCGCATGATGATTGATGCGGCAATATTCGGTCAGCGCGGGCAACAGACGTGTTGCGGTCAGCGGTTTTAACAGACAGGCAGCCGCTCCGTCATTTTTTAGCTCTTCCGCGTTCAGCTGCGCGTGGCAAGGCAGCGCCAGAAGCAGGTAATCGGTCATGGAAGCGGCTTTCGCCAGTCGCTCCTGCTGCATCGTCAGTTCGCCCGTAAAGGTGACCGGAATGCCCATCAGCAAAATGTCGTAATGATCGACCGCGAGGGCTGAGAACGTTGGGCTGTAAATGACCTCCAGCGGTGTAGTGCTGAGCACATCCAGCGTACTTTGGGCCGCTGCGGCATTCGGTTCGACATAGGCCAGACGCATGCCGCGCAGGCAGTTCGTCACTGGGCCATCGGTCACCACGTTGGGATTCAGGTCGAGACTGATATGGAACCAGAACGTCGAGCCGCGATTGGGCTGGCTGTGGAAGGAGATATCCCCACCCATCTCTTTAAGCAGTTTTTGGGTAATCACCAGACCCAATCCCGTCCCACCGTGGCGACGGGAAATACTGGCATCCGCCTGGCGGAAAGCCTGGAACAGTCGCGACTGATCGCGTTCAGGGATCCCAATGCCGGTATCGCGGATCTGCACCTCAATCTGCACTTTGTTATTGCTGATCGCGCGTTTTTCGACCAGAACGTCAATGTTTCCGTTTTCGGTAAATTTAATCGCGTTCCCCACCAGATTAGTGATCACCTGCTGAAGGCGCAGCGGATCGCCAATGACATTGTCCGGCACATCATTTTTGATGTTCAGCGTCAGCTCAAGACCTTTGTCGTGCGAGGAGTGCGCGAGTAAGGTCACAATTTCATCCAGGGTGCTACGCAGCGGGAAGGGAATGCTTTCGAGGATCAGTTTGCCCGCTTCCAGTTTGGAGAAATCAAGCACGTCGTTAATGATCGCCAGCAGATTATTGGCCGAGCGTTCAATGGTATGCAGATGATCGCGTTGGGTGGGATTGAGCTCAGATTTAAGCGTCCAGGCGCGTAAAGCCAATCACTCCGTTCAGCGGCGTGCGCAGCTCGTGGGACATATTGGCGAGGAATTCTGACTTAATACGGGCGGCTTCCTGGGCGCGTTTTTTCGCTAAATCCAGCTCGACGTTCTGTATCTCCATTTGCTCAAGGGTTTCGCGCAGATCCGAGGTGGCCTGATCGACGTTATGCTGCATCTCTTCGTGATAGGCCGCCAGCGACATCGCCATCGAGTTAATGCCATTTTTCAGCATATCCAGCTCGCCGAGCATAAATCCTTCGACACGACTGTCGAGTTGCCCACGGCGGATGCGGTCAACGGTATTCACCATATTACGAATGGGACTGGTGACGTCGCGCATTAAACGCCAGCCGAAAATGAGCGCAATCCCGATACAAAACAGCATCATCACGCTGGAGATAAATATTTCTTTGTACTGCTGGAGCCGCACTGACTTGAGATCCAACTCCAGCGCCACATATCCCAACATATTCTTACTGGCCTTGGCGTCTGATACGGCTGATTCATCCGGCGAATAGCTCTCCGATAAAATCGGTGTACGCAGAATCATAATATCGCCACGCCTTATCACGGTCAGTTGACGCGGGAAGGGCATGCCCTCGGCGATTTTCAGCTCGCTGGGATCGAGATGAAAATTAGAGGTGACGAACAGACGATTATTTTCGTCATACACGGAAATCGCCCGCACGATCTCTGAATGACGGCGATGCAGCACGCTGATGAGCTGCCCGAGAGAATCACGGTTTTGCAGATTCATGCCGTACTCACTCGACACCGCCAGCGGTTCGATGATGCTGGCTCCCGCATCTTCCAGTTGACGCTGCAAGTCATTGTAACGGTGCACAACAAAGAAGATGCTCAACAGCAAACCGATCAGGACGGTCGGGGCGAGAATCAAAATCATCATGCGCGCGCGCAGGCTGTAGTTGGTCATGGCGTTCCGTTATGGGACAATTAGGGTCATTATGTTTATTTGAGAAAATTCTCGGCGATGGCGCAATTCTACTCTGCAAAGCGACGCGTGACGACGCGTCAGATCATAACTGTTGAAGCCACAGACCTGGACCCGTTTGGTCAGGGCGTTGCGCGTCATAACGGCAAAGCGTTGTTTATTTCTGGATTATTACCGAATGAACGCGCCGAAGTCACCCTGACGGAAGACAAAAGCAAGTATTCGCGCGGTCAGGTAAAACGTCGCCTTAATGATAGCCCTGAACGCGTTACGCCACGCTGCCCGCATTTTGGCGTGTGCGGTGGCTGCCAGCAGCAACATGCAAGCGTTGCGCTACAACAGAGCAGCCAAAAGCACTGCGTTGGCGCGTCTGATGAAGCATGACGTTAATGAGATTATCTCCGGGCAGCCCTGGGGATATCGCCGCCGGGCGCGTCTAAGCCTGAGCTATGAACCAAAAACGCAGAAACTGGCGATGGGTTTTCGCAAAGCGGCCTCGAATGACATCGTGGATGTGAAGCAGTGCCCCGTTTTGGTGCCCCATCTTGAAGCATTGCTCCCGCATTTGCGCAACTGCCTTTCCGATTTGCAGGGCGTGGCGTGCGCTTGGACATGTTGAACTGGTCCTTGCTGATAATGGGCCACTGATGGTGCTGCGCCACACTGCGCCACTTTCCGCTCAGGATCGCGAAAAACTGGAACGCTTTTCGCATTCTCATGAACTGACGCTTTTTCTCGCGCCGCAAAGCGAGATACTTGAGCGCGTCTCAGGTGACGCGCCTTGGTATCTTTCTGACGGACTACGCTTAACGTTCAGTCCGCGAGATTTTATTCAGGTGAACGACGGTGTTAACCAGCAGATGGTTGCGAAAGCGATTGAGTGGCTTGATGTTCAGCCTGATGATCGGGTACTCGACCTGTTTTGCGGCATGGGGAATTTTACGCTGCCACTGGCGCAACGCGCGGCAAGCGTAGTCGGTGTAGAAGGCGTCAATGCGCTGGTCGAAAAAGGGCAGCAAAACGCGCGTCATAACACGTTGGAAAATGTGACATTTTTTCACGAAAACCTCGAAGAGGATGTCACTCAACAACCCTGGGCGAAGCACGGTTTCGACAAAATTTTGCTCGATCCCGCACGCGCAGGTGCGTCTGGCGTAATGCAGCATATAATTAAACTCGCGCCAAAACGCGTGGTCTATGTTTCCTGTAACCCAGCGACATTGGCGCGGGACAGCGAGGCATTATTAAGTGCGGGTTACCAGATTCAGCGTCTGGCAATGCTGGATATGTTCCCGCACACTGGGCACCTGGAATCTATGGTGTTGTTTCAGCTCTAGTGATTAGTTTCGGCTTGTCGAATTCGACAGGCCCTTGTCCCTAAAGGAGAGGACGATGGTTGCGGTAAGAAGTGCACATCTCAACAAAGCTGGTGAGTTTGACCCACAAAAATGGATCGCAAGTCTGGGGATTTCCAGCCAGCAGTCGTGTGAACGCTTAACCGAAACCTGGGCCTATTGTCTGCGCACGACGCAGGGCCATGCTGATGCTGATTTGCTGTTATGGCGCGGCATCGAGATGGTCGAAATCCTCTCCATGTTGAACATGGATATCGAAACGCTGCAGGCCGCATTGCTGTTCCCCCTTGCGGATGCCGACGTGGTCAGCGAGGACGTGCTGCGTGAGAGCGTAGGGAAATCCGTTGTTGAATTAATACATGGCGTGCGGGATATGGCCGCCATTCGTCAGCTTAAGGCGGCTCACACGGATTCGGTCTCTTCCGAACAGGTTGATAACGTTCGCCGCATGCTGCTGGCGATGGTGGATGATTTCCGCTGTGTCGTCATTAAGCTGGCCGAACGCGTTGCCCATCTGCGTGAAGTGAAAGATGCGCCTGAAGATGAGCGCGTCCTGGCGGCAAAAGAGTGCACCAATATCTATGCACCTCTCGCTAACCGTTTAGGCATCGGACAGCTGAAATGGGAGCTTGAGGATTACTGCTTCCGCTATCTGCACCCTGCGGAATACAAACGCATTGCCAAACTGCTGCACGAACGCCGTATCGATCGCGAGCACTATATTGACGAGTTCGTCGGCGGATTACGTCAGGCAATGAAAGAAGAAAACGTGCGCGCAGAGGTATATGGCCGACCGAAACACATCTACAGTATCTGGCGCAAAATGCAGAAAAAGCATCTTGCCTTTGATGAGCTGTTTGATGTGCGTGCGGTGCGTATCGTCGCCGATCGTTTGCAGGACTGCTACGCCGCGCTGGGGATAGTGCATACTCACTTCCGTCATTTACCGGATGAGTTTGACGATTATGTCGCCAATCCAAAGCCGAACGGCTATCAGTCCATTCACACTGTTGTGCTGGGGCCTGGCGGCAAAACGGTTGAAATTCAGATTCGTACCAAACAGATGCATGAAGACGCCGAACTGGGCGTCGCGGCACACTGGAAATACAAAGAAGGTCCGTCCACCGGAACGCGTACCGGCCATGAAGATCGTATTGCCTGGCTACGTAAGCTTATCGCCTGGCAAGAAGAGATGGCCGATTCGGGCGAATTGCTCGACGAAGTGCGCAGCCAGGTCTTCGACGACCGGGTGTATGTCTTTACGCCAAAAGGGGACGTTGTTGACCTGCCGACAGGTTCAACGCCGCTCGATTTTGCTTACCACATCCACAGCGATGTGGGGCATCGCTGCATCGGCGCGAAGATTGGCGGCCGTATCGTGCCGTTTACTTATCAGCTCCAGATGGGTGATCAGATAGAAATCATCACCCAGAAACAGCCGAATCCAAGCCGCGACTGGCTGAACCCGAACCTGGGTTATGTCACCACCAGCCGTGGCCGTTCCAAAATCCATGCCTGGTTCCGCAAACAAGATCGCGACAAAAATATCATCGCGGGTCGCCAGATCCTGGACGATGAGCTGGAACATTTAGGCATCAACCTGAAAGAAGCGGAAAAACACCTGCTGCCGCGCTACAACTTCAACGAAATGGATGAGCTGTTGGCGGCCATTGGCGGGGGCGATATTCGTCTCAACCAGATGGTGAATTTCCTGCAGTCGACGTTCAATAAGCCGAGCGCGGCTGAACAGGATGCGGCTGCGCTGAAACAGCTTCAGCAGAAGACCTACACGCCGCCACATCGCAGTAAAGACAATGGCCGCGTGGTGGTTGAGGGCGTCGGCAACCTGATGCACCATATTGCCCGCTGCTGCCAGCCGATTCCCGGCGATGAGATTGTCGGCTTTATTACTCAGGGTCGGGGGATCTCGATTCACCGTTCGGACTGTGACCAGTTGGCTGAGCTGCAATCTCATGCGCCAGAACGCATCGTGGATGCGGTGTGGGGCGAAAGCTATTCCGCGGGTTACTCGCTGGTGGTGCGCGTCACCGCCAATGACCGTAGCGGTTTGCTGCGTGACATCACCACAATTCTTGCCAACGAGAAGGTCAACGTACTGGGCGTGGCCAGCCGCAGCGACACGCGCGAGCAGCTCGCCACCATCGATATGACAATCGAAATCTACAACCTGCAGGTGCTGGGCCGCGTGCTGGGCAAACTGAATCAGGTGCCTGATGTGATTGACGCCCGTCGTCTGCACGGCGGTTAATCCTCTTTATACCAGCCGGGTAAGGCGTCATCGCCGCCCGGCGTTTCTCATTTTTACCAGGAACTCCTCATGACCCAAATCGACCGCCTGCTCGGCATAATGAAACGCCTGCGTGACCCGGAAAACGGCTGCCCGTGGGACAAAGAGCAGACTTTCGCCACTATCGCGCCCTACACCCTCGAAGAAACCTACGAAGTGCTGGACGCTATTTCGCGTGAAGATTTTGACGATCTGCGCGGTGAGCTGGGCGATTTGCTGTTCCAGGTGGTGTTTTACGCGCAAATGGCTCAGGGAAGAAGCGCGTTTCGATTTTGACGATATTTGCGCGGCCATCAGTGACAAACTTGAGCGTCGTCATCCGCACATTTTTGGAGAGGCAACGGCAAACAACAGCACCGAAGTGCTGGCCCGTTGGGAGCAAATCAAAAGTGCTGAACGTGCTGAAAAATCACAGCATTCCGCGCTGGATGATATTCCGCTGAACCTGCCTGCCTTAATGCGCGCCCATAAAATTCAAAAGCGTTGCTCAACCGTGGGCTTTGACTGGACCTCATTAGGACCTGTGCTGGACAAAGTGCATGAAGAAATCGATGAAGTCATGCACGAAGCTAAACAGGCTGTAGTCGATGAAGCCAAACTGGAAGAGGAGATGGGCGATCTGCTGTTTGCTACGGTAAATTTATCTCGTCATTTAGGCGTGAAAGCGGAGACCGCGCTGCAAAAAGCCAACCTGAAATTTGAGCGCCGCTTCCGCGAGGTTGAGCGTATTGTCGCCGCTCGTGGCCTGGAAATGACCGGTGTTGACCTCGATTTGATGGAAGAGGTGTGGCAGGAAGTAAAACGCCAGGAACATGATCTCTAACGAATTTTTGCGATCAAGCGCAATTTGTGTGATTTTTTAAATGACAAGCGCTTGATTTGCGTCAAAAACAATTAACCAAAAGCGGCTATTTTCTCACTCCCTATGTTTGTCAAAGCCTGAGTCAGGAGACGGAGAATGAAAGTTTGTGGCACTCGCCGTGTTCGGGTATACTACTTTCCCGTCCTGGTTATTCCATCATTCCAACCTAACTTCTCAGGTTCAGCATGACAACGAACTATATTTTTGTGACCGGCGGGGTTGTATCCTCTCTGGGTAAAGGCATTGCCGCAGCCTCTCTCGCGGCCATTCTTGAAGCCCGTGGCCTCAATGTGACCATGATGAAATTGGATCCGTACATCAACGTTGATCCAGGCACCATGAGCCCAATCCAGCACGGCGAAGTGTTCGTTACCGAAGACGGCGCTGAAACCGATCTGGACTTAGGTCACTACGAGCGCTTCATTCGCACCAAGATGAGTCGCCGCAACAACTTCACTACGGGTCGTATCTACTCCGACGTTCTGCGTAAAGAGCGCCGTGGCGACTACTTAGGCGCAACCGTTCAGGTTATCCCGCATATCACTAATGCAATCAAAGAGCGCATCGTTGCCGGTGGCGAAGGCCACGACGTTGTGCTGGTTGAAATTGGCGGTACAGTCGGTGATATCGAATCGCTGCCATTCCTGGAAGCAATTCGTCAGCTGGCGGTAGATATTGGCCGTGAACACGCGCTGTTTATGCACCTGACGCTGGTGCCGTACATGGCTGCTGCCGGTGAAGTGAAAACCAAACCGACTCAGCACTCCGTGAAAGAACTGCTCTCTATCGGTATCCAGCCGGATATCCTGATTTGCCGTTCCGATCGTGCCGTTCCAGCCAACGAACGTGCGAAAATTGCATTGTTCTGTAACGTTGCTGAAAAGGCTGTAATTTCTCTAAAAGACGTCGATTCCATTTATAAAATCCCGGGCCTGTTGAAATCACAGGGGCTGGACGATTATATTTGTAAACGATTCAGCTTGAACGTTCCTGAAGCTAACTTGTCCGAATGGGAACAAGTTATTTACGAAGAAGCGAATCCGGCAGGCGAAGTGACTATCGGTATGGTTGGCAAGTACATTGAACTGCCAGACGCCTATAAGTCAGTTATCGAAGCGCTGAAACACGGTGGTCTTAAGAATCGCGTCACTGTTAACATCAAGCTGATTGATTCGCAGGATGTTGAAACGCGTGGCGTCGAAATTCTGAAAGATCTGGATGCTATTCTGATCCCTGGCGGCTTCGGCTACCGTGGAGTAGAAGGCAAGATCGCCACCGCACGCTTTGCGCGTGAAAATAATATTCCTTACCTTGGCATTTGCCTGGGTATGCAGGTTGCGTTGATTGAGTTTGCCCGTAACGTCGTGGGTATGGAAAACGCGAACTCTACGGAATTTGTGCCAGACTGTAAGTACCCTGTTGTGGCGCTTATCACCGAATGGCGCGATGAAGACGGTAACGTCGAAGTTCGTACCGAGAAGAGCGATCTGGGTGGCACGATGCGTCTTGGCGCACAGGCTTGTCAGGTTTCTGAAGACAGTCTGGTTCGCAAGATGTATGGCTCGACGACCATTACCGAGCGCCATCGTCACCGCTACGAAGTCAACAACATGCTGCTGAAACAAATTGAAGCTGCGGGTCTGCGTATTGCGGGCCGTTCCGGAGATGATCAGTTAGTCGAGATCATTGAAGTGCCAAACCATCCTTGGTTTGTTGCTTGTCAATTCCACCCGGAATTTACTTCAACGCCGCGTGATGGGCATCCGCTGTTTGCAGGCTTCGTAAAAGCCGCCAGCGAGTACCAGAAGCGTCAGGCGAAGTAAAAAAAGTTAGAACGACAACGCGTACCTTGAGTACGCGTTGTTTGTCTGGAGTTTTAGTTTAACTTGTACTGAGGAAAATCTAATGTCCAAAATTGTTAAAGTCATCGGTCGTGAAATCATCGACTCCCGTGGTAACCCTACCGTAGAAGCTGAAGTTCACCTTGAAGGTGGTTTCGTTGGTATGGCTGCTGCGCCGTCAGGTGCTTCTACTGGTTCCCGCGAAGCGCTGGAACTGCGCGATGGCGACAAATCCCGCTTCATGGGCAAAGGCGTACTGAAAGCTGTTGGCGCGGTTAACGGCCCAATCGCTCAGGCTGTTATTGGCAAAGATGCCAAAGACCAGGCTGGCATCGACAAGATCATGATCGATCTGGACGGTACTGAAAACAAATCTAACTTCGGTGCGAACGCAATCCTGGCTGTGTCTCTGGCAACCGCTAAAGCTGCTGCTGCTTCTAAAGGTCAGGCGCTGTTCGAACACATCGCTGAGCTGAACGGCACCCCAGGCAAATACTCCATGCCGGTTCCGATGATGAACATCATCAACGGTGGTGAGCACGCGGACAACAACGTTGATATTCAGGAATTCATGATTCAGCCAGTTGGCGCGAAATCCCTGAAAGAAGCGGTTCGTATGGGTTCTGAAGTGTTCCATAACCTGGCTAAAGTTCTGAAAGCTAAAGGTATGAACACTGCTGTTGGTGACGAAGGTGGCTATGCGCCAAACCTGGGTTCCAACGCAGAAGCACTGGCTGTTATCGCTGAAGCGGTTAAAGCTGCAGGTTACGAGCTGGGCACCGACATCACTCTGGCGATGGACTGTGCAGCATCTGAATTCTACAAAGACGGTAAATACGTTCTGGCTGGCGAAGGCAACAAAGCCTTCACCTCTGAAGAGTTCACTCACTTCCTGGAAGATTTGACCAAACAGTACCCAATCGTGTCTATCGAAGACGGTCTGGACGAATCTGACTGGGACGGTTTTGCATACCAGACTAAAGTTCTGGGCGACAAAATCCAGCTGGTTGGTGACGATCTGTTCGTAACCAACACCAAGATCCTGAAAGAAGGTATCGAAAAAGGCATCGTTAACTCCATCCTGATCAAATTCAACCAGATCGGTTCTCTGACCGAAACTCTGGCTGCGATCAAAATGGCGAAAGACGCTGGCTACACTGCCGTTATCTCTCACCGTTCAGGCGAAACTGAAGACGCTACCATCGCTGACCTGGCTGTTGGTACCGCTGCTGGCCAGATCAAAACCGGTTCTATGAGCCGTTCTGACCGCGTTGCTAAATACAACCAGCTGATTCGTATCGAAGAAGCGCTGGGCGAAAAAGCACCGTACAACGGTCGTAAAGAGATCAAAGGTCAGTAATACTGAACTTTCGATTTAAAGAAAAACCCGCTTCGGCGGGTTTTTTTATGCCTGCGTTACAACAGTAGCGGAAGCGTCGCGCTGGCCGTTTGCTGACTGGCATCACCGTATCGATCGTCCAGTGAAATCAAAGTCATTGCCAGAAGCTCTACAAGCAGCATCACGCCGACTTTGGCATTCAGCGCCCCCGGCGCTGAGCGGGCCTTCTGGCTTTGCAGCCACCAGCAATATATCGCTCAATGATGTCAGCGGACTGCGCGGGGTATTGCTCAACGCCAGCACCTGCGCGCCACGTTTTCGCGCGAGTTTTACGACGTGCAAAAGATCCCGCGTCGAGCCGGAACTCGAAATGGCCACCACCAGATCGTCAGACGTTAAGGTCGTCGCATTCATCGAAGCACGATGCATATCGCTAAATAGCTGTGCCGACTTGCCGAGACGAAGCAATTTGTAGTGCAGATAATCACCGATAATGGCGCTTGCCGCCACGCCATAGATGTATATGGAGCGCGACTGATGTAATGCCTGAGCGGCTTTTAACAAAATTTCCCGGTCGAGCAGACGAGAAGTATCCTGTAGCGCCAGAATCGACTCTTCGACGATTTCGTCAATCTCATCGCCTTTCTTTACGGGTACATGCTCACGCTTAACATCCAGCGCCAGCGCCATTTTAAATTCGGTATATCCCTTACACCCTAGCGTACGGCATAGCCGCGTCACGCTCGCTTCGCTGGTGTCGCTTTCACGCGCCAGCTCGGTAATCGTCAGGTAAAGCACTTTCGAAGGATCGTTGAGGATAAACGATCCTAACTTTTGCTGCGTAGGACTGTATCCAGAGACGCCTTGGCGCAGCCTGAGCAGCAGGTTTTCATTTTCTGACATGCCTGGTCCTTGATGCGTTTTTCTAGCGCTAGTGTGGCGGAAAGCGGGGGAAAGATGCCAGTCATTTTAAAAAAGTATGATCCCTCTCCGCTTTTTTGATGATAATTTTCATTTTATAAACTTAATGTGGTAAAAATTTTCATCAATTAAAGAGAGAGTGAAAATCATGATGCAAATGTTCAGTGGTGCCTCATCAGGCGTGTGGTTTGAAAAAGCCCAGCGTTTTGGTAAGTCGTTTATGTTACCCATCGCCGTGTTGCCTGCGGCGGGTTTACTATTAGGTATTGGCGGCGCGTTATCAAATCCGAACACGCTTACGGCCTATCCGTTTCTGGATATCGGCTGGCTGCAGGCCATTTTCACCATTATGAGCAGCGCGGGTTCGATTGTTTTTGCAAACCTGTCGGTGCTGTTTGCGGTTGGCGTCGCGGTTGGTCTGGCGAAAACGGACAAAGGCACGGCTGGGCTTGCAGCATTGCTCGCGTTTCTGGTGATGAATGCCACCATCAATGCCTTGCTGATTCTGACCGGCAAGCTCGCGCTGGAAAATCCCGGTGCCGTAGGGCAGGGAATGACGCTTGGCATTCAGACGCTGGAGACCGGCGTCTTTGGTGGCGTGGTGATTGGTCTTGTCACCTGCACTCTGCATCACCGGTTCAATAAAATCGCATTGCCGCAGTTCCTCGGCTTCTTCGGCGGCTCACGCTTTGTGCCGATTATCAGCTCCCTCGCCGCCATCGTCGTCGGCGCGGCGATGACGGTCGTATGGCCGCACTTTCAGAAACTGATTTTTGGACTGGGCGGCCTGGTGGATGCCACGGGTTATCTCGGCACACTGCTGTATGGTTTTATCCTGCGCATGCTAGGCCCGTTCGGTTTGCACCATATTTTCTATCTGCCTTTCTGGACGACGGCGCTGGGCGGCAGTGAGATCGTGAACGGTCATCTGGTCGAAGGCACGCAGCGGATCTTCTTTGCGCAACTGGCTGACCCGAATACCCAACAGTTTTACCTCGGCACGTCACGCTTCATGTCCGGGCGCTTTATCACCATGATGTTTGGCCTGATCGGGGCGTGTCTGGCGATGTATCACACCGCCAAACCCGAGAATAAAAAGCGCGTGGCGGGGCTGTTAATTTCCGCAGCGTTGACCTCTTTCCTGACAGGAATTACCGAGCCGATTGAGTTCTCGTTCCTGTTCGTGGCACCGGTGCTTTATGTCATCCACGCTTTATTCGATGGACTGGCATTTATGCTCGCCCACATTCTGCATATCACCATTGGCCAGACGTTCTCCGGTGGTTTTATCGATTTCATTCTGTTTGGCGTTCTGCAAGGCGAGGCCAAAACGAACTGGATGTATGTCCCGCTGGTCGGCGTGCCGTGGTTCTTCCTCTATTACTTCACCTTCCGCTTCATGATCACGCGTTTTGGCTATGCCACGCCGGGGCGCGAAAAAGAGGCGGTGGTCGAAAGCACCCTCCCGCAAAGTGAACGCGCGGCGGCGGTGATTGCAGGGCTGGGCGGCAAAGACAATCTGGACGAGGTGGACTGCTGTGCGACGCGGTTACGTGTGACGGTCAAGGATGGCGGAAAGGTTAATGAGGCCGCGCTGAAAGCCACTGGTGCACGCGGTGTAATCGTCCGCGGTAACGGCGTCCAGGTGATTTACGGCCCGCATGTCACCATTATCAAAAACGAAGTGGAAGAGATTTTATCGTGAAGAAAACTGTACTGGATGTATTGAAAGGCAAATTAATCGTCTCCTGTCAGGCGCTGGAAAACGAACCGCTGCATAGCCCATTCATTATGTCGCGCATGGCGCTGGCCGCAGCGCAAGGTGGCGCGGTAGCGATTCGGGCCAACAGCGTGGTAGATATCGCTGCCATTAAACAGCAGGTGTCGCTGCCGGTGATTGGCATCATTAAGCGAGATTATCCGGGCAGCGAGGTCTTTATTACCGCTACGCTCAAGGAGATCGATGAACTGATGACGGTGAATCCGGAAATTATCGCGCTGGACGCCACCGCCCGACCGCGTCCGGATGGCGAAACGCTGGAGTCGTTGGTGGGGAAAATCCGGTCCCGCTATCCGTCGGTGCTGTTAATGGCCGATATCGCCACCCTTGCGGAAGCGAAAACGGCGCAAGCGCTGGGGTTTGACTGCGTGGGCACCACGCTATACGGCTATACGGCGGAAACACAGGGCCATTCGCTTCCTGAAAATGACTGTGAATTTTTACGAGACGTGGTGGCTGCCGTCAGTATTCCTGTGGTGGCTGAAGGCAATGTCGACACGCCTGAGCGTGCTGCGCGCTGTCTTGCGCTGGGGGCTCATACGGTTGTTGTCGGGGGCGCCATTACGCGTCCTCAGCAAATCACGACACGTTTCGTCGCGGCGATTGAGGCACACAGCACCGATCGGGCATGAAACATCGGCGGGGATCTGCGATAATTAACGATTATCCCCAAAGTGAGATGACTATGCAGTACCCGATTAACGAGATGTTCCAAACCCTGCAAGGCGAGGGTTACTTCACTGGCGTTCCTGCTATTTTTATTCGTTTGCAGGGATGCCCGGTTGGTTGTGCCTGGTGTGATACCAAACATACGTGGGACAAACTGGCAGATCGGGAAGTATCGCTGTTTAGCATTCTTGCCAAAACCAAAGAAAGCGATAAATGGGGAGCCGGGAGTGCTGAAGATCTGCTGGCGATTATTGGTCGTCAGGGCTGGACAGCGCGCCACGTTGTCATCACCGGCGGTGAGCCGTGCATTCACGACCTTATGTCGCTGACCGATTTGCTGGAAAAGAACGGCTACAGTTGCCAGATTGAAACCAGCGGTACGCACGAAGTGCGCTGCTCTCACACCACCTGGGTTACCGTATCGCCAAAAGTGAACAATGCGCGGTGGCTATGATGTGCTTTCGCAGGCGCTTGAGCGTGCCGATGAGATTAAACATCCCGTTGGTCGCGTGCGCGATATCGAAGCGCTGGATGAACTGCTGGCAACGTTGACCGATGAAAAGCAGCGAATCATTGCCCTGCAGCCGATCAGTCAGAAAGACGATGCGACGCGTCTGTGCATTGAAACCTGTATTGCCCGCAACTGGCGGTTGTCGATGCAGACGCATAAGTATCTGAATATTGCCTGAAAAAAAGCCCGGTTAATTCGCCGGGCTTTTTCTTACTCTCCGCGATACACGCAGCCTGCGGTACACGTCTCTTTGATCATCACCGAGCTTAACAGCGGCACCCGCGGTTTCATCTGATCCCAGATCCATTTTGCCAGCACTTCGCTGGTGGGATTTTCCAGTCCGGGAATGTCATTCAGATAGTAGTGATCGAGGCGATCGTACGTCGGCTTGAACGCCGCTTTCAGTTCGGAGAAGTCCATAATCCAGCCAGTGTGTGGATCGACTTCACCGGTAATCTCAAGACGCACCATAAAAGAGTGTCCGTGCAGACGGCCACATTTATGCCCTTGCGGGACATGCGGGAGGTGATGGGCGGCTTCGAAGATGAAATCTTTAAACAATGTGGTGGACATCATGTGCTCTCAGTAGTGCGGAAAAAACCGCCGCATAGTACCGGAAAGCACATTTTTAATCATTAACTAAAACGGCCATCCACCATTGCGGGGTTGCGTTGGGCAAATTTAAGGAATTTTATGGTTATATTTCAGTCGGTTGCTTAACCAGTTTTGTTGTTAACAACCATGACTAAAACAGGTTAGTTCTTTTGGTTATTTGTTATTTCCATCCCTTCTTTAATTGTTATTATCCCCGCCGTTAACCTTATCTTCAGTTTGGATTTTATGCCCGCCATACTTCAGTTGTCGCTGCTTGGCTGCAACTCGAACTATTCAGGACATATTACTTGAAGTCCGCTTTGCTACTGGAACATAACGACGCATGACAACACAGGCCCCACCTTCGAATTTGCTTCCTCTGAACCCGGAGCAACTGGCGCGCCTTCAGGCGGCCACCACTGATTTTTCGCCCACGCAGCTTGCCTGGGTTTCCGGCTATTTCTGGGGAATGCTCAATCAGCAACCTGGAGCGGTCGTGAATGCGCCAGCCGCAGCGGTTGAAATTCCGGCGATTACTGTTATTTCTGCTTCGCAAACGGGCAATGCCCGTCGCGTGGCGGAAGCGCTGCGTGACGATCTGCTCGCCGCCAAACTGAACGTGAACCTGGTGAACGCCGGGGATTATAAATTCAAACAAATCGCGTCAGAAAACTGGTGGTGGTTGTCGCATCTACGCAGGGCGAAGGCGAACCCGCTGAAGAAGCGGTCGCGCTGCATAAATTCTTGTTCTCCAAAAAAGCGCCAAAACTCGACGGCACCGCGTTTGCCGTCTTTGGTCTGGGCGACACGTCCTATGAGTTCTTCTGCCAGTCCGGTAAAGATTTCGACAGCAAGCTGGCGGAACTGGGCGCTGAGCGTCTGCTGGATCGCGTGGATGCCGACGTTGAGTATCAAGCCGCGGCCGCCGAATGGCGCGCACGCATTGTGGATGTGCTGAAAGCGCGCGTGCCGAAAGACACGCCGGCGCAGGCGGCGATCAGTGCTTCAGGTGCGGTCAATGAAGTCTCTACCAGCCCGTACACCAAAGAAGTGCCGCTGGTTGCGAGCCTGTCCGTAAACCAAAAAATTACCGGTCGCGACTCTGAAAAAGACGTTCGCCATATCGAAATTGATCTGGGTGATTCCGGTTTGCGTTACCAGCCGGGCGATGCGCTTGGCGTGTGGTATCAAAACGATCCTGCATTAGTGAAAGAGCTGGTTGAACTGCTGTGGCTGAAAGGCGACGAGCCGGTCACGGTCGAAGGCAAAACGCTGCCGCTTTCCGAAGCGCTACAGTGGCATTTTGAGCTGACGGTAAACACCGCCAATATTGTCGAGAATTACGCCACGCTGACCCGCAGCGAAACTCTGCTGCCGTTGGTGGGCGATAAAGCTAAGCTACAGCATTACGCGGCGACTACCCCGATTGTCGATATGGTGCGATTCTCTCCGGCACAGCTGGACGTCGATGCTTTAGTCGGTCTGCTGCGCCCGTTAACGCCGCGCCTCTATTCCATTGCTTCGTCTCAGGCGGAAGTGGAAAGCGAAGTGCATATCACTGTGGGCGCCGTACGCTTCGATATCGAAGGTCGTGCGCGGGCGGGCGGGGCATCGAGTTTCCTTGCCGATCGCGTTGAAGAAGAGGGCGAAGTCCGCGTCTTTATTGAGCATAACGACAACTTCCGCCTGCCAGCGAATCCTGAAACGCCGGTCATTATGATTGGTCCTGGCACGGGGATCGCGCCGTTCCGCGCGTTTATGCAGCAGCGTGCAGCCGAGGAAGCGCCTGGTAAAAACTGGCTGTTCTTCGGCAATCCACACTTTACGGAAGATTTCCTTTATCAGGTGGAGTGGCAACGCTACGTCAAAGAGGGCGTGCTGAACCGCATCGATCTGGCCTGGTCACGTGACCAGAACCAAAAAATATACGTACAAGACAAAACTGCGCGAACAGGGCGCAGAGCTGTGGGCGTGGATCAATAATGGTGCCCACCTTTATGTCTGTGGCGACGCCAATCGCATGGCGAAAGACGTTGAGCAGGCTTTATTGGAAGTGATTGCCGAATTCGGTGGTATGGATATCGAATCGGCGGATGAATTTTTAAGTGAGCTGCGCGTAGAGCGCCGTTATCAGCGAGATGTCTACTAATGAGCGAAAAACACCCCGGCCCACTGGTGGTCGAAGGCAAACTGACTGATGCCGAGCGCATGAAAGTTGATAGCAACTATCTGCGCGGCACCATAGCCGAAGATTTAAACGACGGTCTGACCGGCGGTTTCAAAGGTGATAACTTCCTGCTGATCCGCTTCCACGGTATGTACCAGCAGGACGACCGCGATATTCGTGCGGAACGTGCTGAACAAAAGCTGGAGCCGCGTCATGCGATGCTGCTGCGCTGCCGTCTGCCGGGTGGGGTTATTACCACTAAACAGTGGCAGGCGATTGATAAATTCGCACCATGACAACACGATTTACGGCAGCATTCGTCTGACCAACCGCCAGACTTTTCAGTTTCATGGCATTCTGAAAAAGAACGTCAAGCCGGTCCACCAGATGCTGCATTCCGTCGGGCTGGACGCGCTGGCGACTGCAAACGACATGAACCGTAACGTGTTATGTACCTCTAACCCGTATGAGTCAGAGTTACACGCTGAAGCGTATGAATGGGCGAAGAAGATCTCGGAACATTTGCTGCCGCGCACCCGCGCGTATGCGGAGATCTGGCTCGATCAGGAAAAAGTCGCGACCACCGATGTCGAGCCGATTCTGGGTCAGACCTATCTGCCACGTAAATTCAAAACCACGGTTGTCATTCCGCCGCAGAATGATATCGATCTGCACGCCAACGACATGAACTTCGTGGCGATTGCGGAAAACGGCAAACTGGTTGGCTTTAACCTGCTGGTGGGGGGGGGGGTTGTCCATCGAACACGGCAACAAGAAAACCTACGCCCGCACGGCGAGCGAATTTGGCTATATCCCGCTGGAGCACACGCTGGCCGTGGCCGAAGCGGTAGTCACCACGCAGCGCGACTGGGGTAACCGTACCGATCGTAAAAATGCGAAAACCAAATATACGCTGGAGCGTGTCGGCGTAGAGACATTCAAAGCGGAAGTCGAACGTCGCGCGGGGATCACGTTTGAGCCTATCCGTGCGTATGAATTTACCGGTCGCGGCGATCGCATTGGCTGGGTGAAAGGTATCGACAATAAATGGCACCTGACGCTGTTTATCGAAAACGGCCGTATTCTGGATTATCCGGGTCGTCCGCTGAAAACGGGTCTGCTGGAGATTGCTAAGATTCATAAAGGCGAGTTCCGCATCACTGCGAATCAGAACCTGATTATCGCCGGCGTGCCGGAGAGCCAGAAAGCGAAGATCGAGAAGCTGGCGCGCGAGCATACGCTGATGGATGGCGTTAAGCCGCAGCGCGAGAACTCAATGGCCTGCGTGTCATTCCCAACCTGTCCGCTGGCGATGGCAGAAGCTGAGCGTTTCCTGCCGTCATTCACCGATAAAGTGGAAGCGGTACTGGCGAAACACGGTATTCCGGATGAGCATATCGTGATGCGCGTGACGGGGTGCCCGAACGGCTGTGGCCGCGCGTTGCTGGCCGAACTTGGCCTGGTGGGTAAAGCGCCGGGTCGTTACAACGTGCATCTTGGCGGCAACCGCAGCGGAACGCGTATCCCGCGTATGTATCGTGAAAACATTACTGAACCCGAAATTCTCGATTCATTGGACGAGCTTGTCGGGCGCTGGGCGAAAGAGCGTGAAGCGGGTGAAGGCTTCGGCGACTTTACGGTGCGTGCGGGCATCATTCGCCCTGTGCTCGATCCCGCCAGAGATTTTTGGGAATAAAAGAGAGGTTGCTATGTCCTTGCTCGATCTGAATGCCCTTAACGATTTACCGAAAGTGGAACGCATTCTGGCGTTGGCAGAAACCAACGCCAAACTGGAAAAACTGGATGCCGAAGGACGCGTAGCGTGGGCGCTGGAAAATCTGCCAGGTGAGTATGCGCTCTCATCAAGTTTTGGTATTCAGGCTGCGGTGAGTTTGCACCTGGTGAACACGATCCGCCCCGATATTCCGGTGATCCTTACGGATACGGGCTATCTGTTCCCTGAAACCTATCAGTTCATTGATGAGCTGGCGGAAAAGCTCAAGCTGAACCTGAAAGTTTATCGCGCAGATCAGAGTGCGGCGTGGCAGGAAGCACGCTACGGCAAACTCTGGGAGCAGGGCGTTGAGGGTATTGAGAAATACAATGAGATCAACAAAGTCGAGCCGATGAATCGGGCGCTCGAAGAGCTGAATGTGAAAACGTGGTTTGCAGGTCTGCGTCGCGAGCAGTCCGGCAGTCGCGCCAGCTTGCCGGTGTTGGGCATTCAGCGCGGCGTGTTCAAAGTGCTGCCGATTATCGACTGGGATAATCGTACGGTTTATCAGTATCTGCAAAAGCATGGGCTGAAATACCATCCGCTGTGGGATCAGGGCTATCTGTCTGTGGGCGACACCCACACCACGCGGAAATGGGAGCCAGGAATGGCGGAAGAAGAGACGCGATTCTTTGGGCTTAAGCGCGAATGCGGATTGCACGAGGGATAATTTTTCCCTCACCCTAGCCCTCTCCCAAGGGGAGAGGGAATCACCCTGAACTCTCTTTTCGCTTCTCCCACTGGGGGAAAGACTGGCACGAAGCAGTCTTTTCTCGTCTCCCAAGGGGAGAGAGAATCACCCGGAATTCTCTTTTCACTTCACTCACTGGGAGAGTGAGTAGAACGAAGCTGTCTTTTCTCCCTCTCCCTGTGGGAGAGGGGCGGGGTGAGGGCATCAGACTACGCTACCCTTTCCCAGCTTTTGCCAACTCTTTGACCAGCGGTAGCATCACTTTCACCACGTCGCGGGTGCGGCGCTCTATGCGCTGCGGGAGCGATGCGTCAATATACTGTTGGTTATCGAGTCGCACGTCGTGCCAGCTCGTGCCGTCCGGGAACGCTTTCGATTTTGCCCGCTGCTGATACCCATCTTTTTTGCCTAACGACCAGTTGGTCGCTTCGACGTACAGCACCGGGATACCCGCTTTATCAAACGTTTCACCGTCGGTACAACACCCCGTGCCTTTTGGGTAATTCGGGTTGCGTCCTGGATTAATCGCCGCCTGAATGCCCTGACCACGCGCAATCGCCAGTGCGCGATCGCGCGTGAGCTTGCGTACCGAGTTTGGCGTCGTCTTGCCGCTGTTGAAATAGAGTTTGTCACCCACGATCAGGTTATCGAGATTAATCACCAGCAGGGTATTTTTCTTTTCAGCCGCGCTCATACGGTTAAGCAGGTTTTCCGCGCCGAGTTTGCCCTCTTCTTCGCCGCTGGTGGCGACAAAACGAATGCCGTAGTGCGTCGGGATATTTTTCAGACGTTCAGCCAGCTCAAGCATGACGCCCAAACCTGCTGCGTTATCGTCCATTCCCTGTAGCGTCAGGCCGCCGAGATTATGATCGGTGTCCTCATCGCTCATAGGCGCGAAGGTATCCAGGTGCGCCATGATGATAATCTGCTGCGCCGTTTTACCTTCATGCGCAGCAATGACCGTACTGCCCGTCACGTTGTGCCAGTTTTTACTGTTGTTGCGCGAGGTATAAATGTATCGGCTGTGAAAGGCGCGGATATCGCTCTGGTAGCCCATGTCGGCAAACTGTTGGCGCAGATAATCAGCGGAGAGCATTTCTGCTGGCGTGCCGGTCATCCTTCCCGGAAAAACGGTGGCGATGTGGCGCGCCTGTGTTGAGGCGATTTCACCGAAAGAGTTTGCTGTTGCGTGAGCCGGAAGAATAAAGCAAACGCCGAACGCCAGGGCAGCGATACGGTGGCGCATTGCGGAAAACATAGTGAGTCCTTAAAAATCGGAGCTAATTTTAACTCGCCTAGTATGAAACTGTGATCGCGCTTACACAATTTCATTTGCTCTTAAACGCCCGATATTCCGCGTGTTAAGCACTTTTTGATATGAGCTTTTCCAGGTCGTTATTCCATTGAGTAACTACTCATTCCAATTCGTAATTTCATTCACCCTGAGTCGCCCCCTATAGTCCCACTATTCCTGTTTGTGAGTGAGTTGTCACATCGCGCACTGTCCGTCTGTATCAAAGCCCGTCTGGGGCTTATGACCGACACCGTTAATACCGTGAACATCTTGCCAAAAATGCCCCCATGCCCGCCCTGAATGTGGCGGGAGAATAAGGAACGGTTATGGACCAAAAACGACTTACCCACCTGCGGCAACTCGAAGCAGAAAGCATTCATATCATCCGCGAGGTGGCTGCCGAATTCTCCAATCCCGTGATGATGTATTCCATCGGGAAAGACTCCAGCGTGATGCTGCATTTGGCGCGTAAAGCGTTTTATCCGGGCACACTGCCTTTCCCGCTGCTGCATGTGGATACCGGCTGGAAATTCCGTGAGATGTACGAATTCCGCGACCGTACGGCTAAGGCCTACGGCTGCGAACTGCTGGTGCATAAAAACCCGGAAGGCGTGGCGATGGGGATCAATCCCTTTGTGCACGGCAGCGGTAAGCATACCGACATCATGAAAACCGAAGGGCTAAAGCAGGCGCTGAACAAATACGGCTTTGATGCTGCATTTGGCGGCGCGCGCCGCGATGAAGAAAAATCGCGTGCCAAAGAGCGTATTTACTCTTTCCGCGATCGCTTCCATCGCTGGGACCCAAAAAATCAGCGCCCTGAGCTGTGGCACAACTACAACGGTCAGATTAACAAAGGCGAAAGCATCCGCGTGTTCCCGCTCTCCAACTGGACCGAGCTGGATATCTGGCAGTACATCTATCTGGAAAATATCGACATTGTTCCGCTGTATCTGGCGGCAGAACGCCCGGTGCTGGAGCGCGACGGTATGCTGATGATGATCGATGACGATCGTATTGATTTGCAGCCTGGCGAAGAGATCAAAAATCAGATGGTGCGTTTCCGTACCCTCGGCTGCTGGCCGCTGACCGGCGCGGTGGAGTCAAACGCGCAAACGCTGCCGGAGATCATCGAAGAGATGTTGGTCTCCACCACCAGCGAGCGGCAGGGGCGCGTCATTGACCGCGACCAGGCCGGCTCAATGGAGCTGAAGAAACGCCAGGGTTATTTCTAAGGAGCCGCCATGAACAATACGATTGCACAACAAATTGCTGATGAGGGCGGCGTCGAAGCCTATCTGCACGCTCAGCAGCACAAGAGCCTGCTGCGTTTTCTGACCTGCGGCAGCGTTGATGACGGCAAAAGCACGTTGATTGGGCGTCTGCTGCATGACACCCGTCAGATTTACGAAGACCAACTCTCCTCGCTGCATAACGACAGCAAGCGTCACGGCACGCAGGGCGAAAAGCTCGACCTGGCATTGCTGGTGGACGGCCTTCAGGCTGAGCGCGAGCAGGGCATTACCATTGACGTGGCGTATCGCTACTTCTCCACCGAGAAGCGCAAATTTATCATTGCCGATACTCCAGGCCACGAACAGTACACCCGTAACATGGCGACCGGGGCCTCAACCTGTGAACTGGCGATTCTGCTGATGGATGCGCGCAAAGGCGTGCTCGATCAAACGCGCCGCCACAGCTTTATCTCTACGCTGTTAGGGATCAAACATCTGGTCGTTGCGGTTAACAAAATGGATCTGGTGAACTTCAGCGAAGAGGCGTTCGAAGCGATTCGCCAGAGCTACCTGACGTTTGCCGAGCAGTTACCTGGTCATCTGGATATCCGCTTTGTACCGCTTTCGGCGCTGGAAGGGGATAACGTCGCTTCTCAGAGCGCCAATATGCCGTGGTACAGCGGCCCAACGCTGCTGGAAGTGCTTGAAACCGTCGAAATACAGCGCGTGGTGGAAAACCAGCCGATGCGTTTCCCGGTGCAATACGTGAACCGTCCGAACCTCGATTTCCGTGGTTTCTCCGGCACGATCGCGTCTGGCACGGTGAAGGTCGGCCAGCGCGTCAAAGTCCTGCCGTCAGGCGTGGAATCGGCGATTACCCGCATTGTCACTTTTGACGGTGACTTGCAGGAAGCGGGTGCCGGTGAAGCGGTGACGCTGGTACTGAAAGATGAGATTGATATCAGCCGTGGCGATCTGCTGCTGGATGCTGAGGAAAGCGTCCCTGCCGTGCAAAGCGCGTCGCTGGACGTGGTGTGGATGGCGGAGCAACCGCTGACTGCGGGCCAGAGCTACGACGTTAAAATCGCAGGTAAGAAAACGCGAGCACGCGTAGACGGTATTCAGTATCAGGTGGACATCAACAGTCTGGCGCAGCATAAGGCGGACGAATTGCCGCTGAACGGCATTGGCCTGGTGGATTTCACCTTTGACGAACCGCTGGTGCTGGATAAATACCAGCACAATCCGGTCACCGGTGGTCTGATCTTTATCGACAGGCTGACGAACGTCACCGTGGGCGCAGGGCTGGTGAACGAACCACATCTGCAGGCCAACGCGACGCCGTCAGAATTCAGCGCGTTTGAACTGGAGCTGAATGCCCTGGTACGCAAGCACTTCCCGCACTGGGGCGCGCGCGATCTGCTGGGAGGCAAGTGATGGCGGAGCATGATGAGAACGTCGTCTGGCATCCTCATCCGGTGACGGTCGCTCAGCGCGAACAACTCCACGGTCACCGTGGGGTTGTACTGTGGTTTACCGGGCTTTCAGGCTCCGGTAAGTCGACGGTTGCGGGCGCGCTGGAAGAGGCTCTGCATCATGCCGGCGTAAGCACCTATCTGCTGGACGGCGACAACGTGCGCCATGGCCTGTGCAGCGATTTGGGGTTCAGCGATGACGACCGGAAAGAGAACATTCGCCGCGTCGGTGAAGTGGCGAGCCTGATGGCCGATGCGGGGCTGGTGGTGCTCACGGCGTTTATTTCACCGCACCGCGCGGAACGCCAGATGGTGCGCGAGCGCGTCGGAGAGAATCGGTTTGTTGAAGTCTTCGTCGATACGCCGCTGGCGATCTGCGAAACGCGCGATCCGAAAGGGCTGTACAAAAAGGCGCGTGCCGGAGAACTGAAGAATTTCACGGGGATTGATGCGGTTTACGAAGCGCCTGAATCGCCAGAGATTCACCTGGATGGTCAACAATTGGTAACAAATTTAGTAAGCCAATTATTAGACCTGCTCCGACAGGACGATATTATCAGATCCTGAGACGGTATCGGATAGTGAGCTATCCGGTTGTCATCGGCCACAGGATTCGTTATGCGCAACAGTCAGAATTACATTATCAGCGGGTCGGAAACGTTATCGACCAATGACGAGACGACCTGGTCACTGCCTGGGGCCGTGGTGGGCTTCGTCTCGTGGTTGCTGGCGCTCGGCATTCCGTTCCTGATCTATGGCCGCAACACGCTGTTTTTCTTCCTCTACACCTGGCCTTTCTTTCTGGCGCTGATGCCCGTGGCGGTTGTGGTCGGCATTGCGCTGCACTCGCTGCTCAATGGCAAACTGCTTTATACCACCTTGATCACGATTGTGGCGGTTGTCGCCATCTTCGGTCTGCTGTTTTTATGGCTGATGGGTTAACTTCAGCCATAATTCAAATCGTAACGAATAATGTGCCTTTGTTGTGCTTACGTATCCGTGGCAAAAATGTGGTACATTTGCCCGCGATGTTGCGGCATCTCCGTCGCCCCAGAGTAGAGTCAGGGGCAAAGTTGTGGGATGATGATGCCGTTTTTCAGGGGGCAGGATGGGTAAACTAACGCTGCTGTTGCTGGCCTTGCTGGTCTGGCTACAGTATTCGCTGTGGTTCGGTAAGAACGGTCTTCATGACTACGGTCGCGTCAACGATGACGTGACGGCACAGCAGGCAACGAACGCAAAACTTAAAGCGCGAAACGATCAACTTTTTGCCGAAATTGATGACCTCAATGGCGGGCAAGAGGCGATTGAGGAACGCGCACGTAACGAACTCAGTATGACTAAACCGGACGAAACCTTTTATCGTCTGGTGCCGGATGCGTCTAAACGCAACCAGGGCTCAGCACAAAATAATCGATAATCAGGCCCAGGATTACGACATGGCAGTGACTTTTTCGGATGTATGCGCCGTGGTACCGGCCGCTGGCTTTGGTCGGCGCATGCAGACAGAGTGTCCTAAGCAATACCTTTCAATCGGTGATAAAACGATCCTTGAACATACCGTGGCGGCGCTGCTGGCAAATCCACGGGTGACGCGCGTCGTTATCGCTATCAGTCCGGGCGATGCCCGTTTTGCCGCCCTACCGCTGGCGAATCATCCGCAAATTACCGTTGTTGACGGTGGCACCGAACGTGCCGACTCGGTGCTGGCTGGCATTCGTGCGGCGGGGAATGCCGCGTGGGTATTGGTTCACGATGCCGCGCGTCCCTGTTTACACCCGGACGATCTCGCACGTTTGCTGGCGATAAGCGAAACAAGCGCTGTGGGCGGTATTCTGGCCGCGCCGGTACGCGACACCATGAAGCGTGCGGAGCCAGGGCTGAATCATATTGCTCACACCGTTGAGCGCGTTGATCTTTGGCACGCGCTGACGCCCCAATTTTTTCCCCCGCGAACTGCTTCATGATTGCTTAACCCGTGCGCTCAACGAGGGCGCAACCATCACCGATGAAGCCTCGGCGCTGGAATATTGTGGTTTCCATCCTGAGCTTGTAGAAGGACGCGCTGATAATATCAAAGTGACGCGCCCCGAAGATTTACAGCTCGCGGAATTTTATCTTACCCGTATGACCTATCAGGAGAACGCATAATGCGAATTGGACACGGTTTTGACGTACACGCCTTTGGCGGCGTTGGCCCGATTATCATTGGCGGCGTGCGCATTCCTTTTGAGAAAGGACTGCTGGCGCACTCCGATGGCGATGTGGCGCTGCACGCCCTGACCGACGCCCTGCTGGGCGCTGCGGCGCTGGGCGATATCGGCAAGCTGTTCCCGGATACCGATCCGGCCTTTAAAGGGGCGGATAGCCGCGAACTGCTGCGTGAAGCCTGGCGACGTATTCAGGCGAAGGGCTACACGCTCGGCAACGTTGACGTGACCATTATTGCGCAGGCGCCAAAAATGCTGACGCATATCCCGCAGATGCGCGTGTTTATCGCCGAAGATCTGGGTTGTCATATGGACGACGTGAATGTTAAAGCGACCACCACCGAGAAACTTGGATTTACCGGGCGCGGCGAAGGCATCGCCTGCGAAGCGGTTGCGCTGCTGGTGAAGGCGGCCAAATGACAGAGTTTGAGAATCTGACTTATCTGCACGGAAAACCGCAGGGGGCTGGCCTGCTAAAAGCCAATCCCGAAGATTTCGTGGTGGTAGAAGATTTAGGTTTTGAGCCTGACGGCGAGGGTGAACACATTCTCGTGCGTATTCTGAAAAATGGCTGTAACACCCGTTTTGTCGCTGACGCGCTCGCGAAATTCCTTAAAATCCATGCCCGCGAAGTGAGTTTTGCCGGTCAAAAAGACAAACACGCCGTAACGGAACAGTGGCTTTGCGCCCGCGTTCCTGGCAATGCGATGCCTGATTTAAGTCAATTTGAGCTTGAAGGCTGTAAAGTGCTGGAATACGCCCGTCATAAGCGCAAGCTGCGTTTAGGCGCGCTTCAGGGCAATGCCTTCACCTTGATTCTGCGCGAAGTGACGGATCGTGACGACGTGGAAAAACGCCTGACCGCGATCGCGGAGCAGGGCGTGCCAAACTACTTCGGCGCACAGCGTTTCGGTATCGGCGGCAGCAATTTGCTGGGTGCGTTGCGCTGGGCGCAAAGTGATGCGCCGGTGCGTGACAGGAATAAGCGCAGTTTTTGGTTGTCGGCAGCCCGCAGCGCGTTGTTTAATCAGATTGTGAGTGAACGACTGAAAAAACCGGACGCGAATCAAGTTGTTGTCGGCGATGCGCTACAATTAGCGGGACGCGGCAGTTGGTTTGTGGCCACAGCGGAAGAAATCACCGATGTGCAGGCGCGCGTTGATAATAAAACGCTGATGATTACCGCCGCGATGCCCGGCTCGGGAGAGTGGGGCACGCAGGGCGATGCGCTCGCGGCCGAACAGGCGGCGATTGCCGATGCGCCAGAATTACAATCATTGCTGATGCGGGAGAAAGTCGAGGCGGCGCGCCGCGCGATGCTGCTCTATCCGCAGCAGCTTAGCTGGAACTGGTGGGACGACGTAACCGTCGAGTTACGCTTCTGGCTACCGGCAGGTAGCTTCGCCACCAGCGTTGTCAGGGAACTTATCAACACCTCGGGTGATTATGCGAATATTGCTGAGTAACGATGATGGGATACATGCACCGGGCATTCAGACGCTGGCGAAATACCTGCGCGAGTTTGCCGACGTGCAGGTTGTTGCTCCTGACCGTAACCGCAGCGGGGCGTCCAATTCATTGACGCTGGAATCGTCACTTCGTACGTTTGCGTTTGAGAATGGCGATATCGCCGTGCAAATGGGCACGCCGACCGACTGCGTGTTTTTGGGCGTCAATGCGCTGATGCGTCCCGGGCCGGATGTGGTCGTGTCGGGGATTAACGCGGGTCCAAATCTGGGGGATGACGTGATTTACTCGGGTACCGTCGCCGCCGCGATGGAAGGCCGCCATTTGGGATTCCCTGCGCTGGCGGTCTCCCTGAATGGCCACCAGCACTACGATACAGCCGCAGCGGTAACCTGTTCGATTCTGCGTGCGCTCAGCCGTGAACCGCTGCGCACAGGACGTATTCTGAATATCAACGTTCCCGATCTGCCTCTTGACGAAATCAAAGGCATTCGCGTGACGCGCTGTGGCAGCCGACATCCGGCTGACCAGGTGATTCCGCAGCAGGATCCGCGCGGCAATACGCTTTACTGGATTGGTCCTCCTGGCGATAAATGCGACGCAGGCCCGGATACCGATTTTGCAGCCGTGGATGAAGGGTATGTCTCCGTCACCCCGTTGCACGTAGATTTAACTGCGTACAACGCGCAAGATGTGGTGTCAGGCTGGCTTGAACGTGCCGGGGTGAACACGCAATGGTAAGTCAACGTGTACAAGCACTTCTGAATCAATTGCGCAGCCAGGGCATCGCCGACGAGCGTGTGCTGGAGGCTATCTCGCAGGTACCGCGCGAGAAATTTGTGGATGAGGCGTTTGAACACAAAGCGTGGGAAAACGTGGCCTTACCCATAGGACAGGGGCAGACAATCTCTCAGCCCTATATGGTTGCGCGTATGACGGAATTACTGGAGCTGACGCCGGAATCTCGCGTTCTCGAAATAGGGACAGGGTCGGGTTATCAGACGGCAATTCTGGCCCATTTCGTTCATCATGTCTGCTCTGTTGAGCGCATCAAAAGCTTGCAATGGCATGCGCGCCGTCGTCTTAAACAGCTGGATTTACATAATGTTTCTACACGTCACGGTGACGGATGGCAGGGGTGGCAAGCCCGCGCTCCGTTTGACGCTATTATCGTGACGGCTGCACCGCTTGAAATCCCCGCTGCGCTCTTGTCGCAACTGGCGAATGGCGGCATTCTCGTGTTACCCGTGGGCGATGAACATCAGCTGCTAAAGCGCGTTCGTCGGCGGGATGACGAGTACATCATCGATACTGTAGAAGCCGTGCGGTTTGTGCCTCTCGTGAAGGGAGAACTGGCCTGAGACTCGGAATTTTCCAGGGTTTTTCAGGAAAATTCAGCGTATGGTGAGGCGCAAACCGTTTGTGCGATTACGGTTAATTTTAAGTCACTGGTAGTTAACACATTCCTGGGGGATAAATGAGCGCGGGAAGCCCAAAATTCACCATCAGCCGTGTTGCGGCATTGTCACTGGTTTCACTTTGGCTGGCAGGTTGTACAAGTTCTAATAACGCCCCTGCTCCGGTGAGCTCTGTCGGTGGTAATAGCGGTTCCGAAAATTCGTCCGGCGGAATGCTAATTACCCCTCCACCAAAAATGGGCACAGCAACAACGCAACAAAATCCGCCAATTCAGCCGATGCAGCCTCCTGCTGCACAGCCAACGCAGATGCAACCAGTGCAACAAACTGTGCAGACCGAGAATGGCCGCATAGTCTATAACCGTAAGTATGGGAATATTCCCAAAGGAAGCTACACCGGCGGGAGTACGTATACGGTTAAACGTGGCGACACGCTTTTCTATATCGCGTGGATCACCGGGAACGATTTCCGTGACCTTGCGCAGCGAAATAGCGTGCAGGCCCCGTATGGCCTGGAAGTTGGGCAAACGCTTCAGGTCGGTAATGCGACCGGTACGCCATTAACGCCGGGTAACTCTGTCTCCGCAGCGGATGTCACCGCTCAAAATAACAGCGTTAAACCTGCGCAAAATACAAGCGCAGTGGTTGCTTCACAGCCCACAATTACGTATTCTGAGGACTCAGGTGAACAGAGTGCTAACAAAATGTTGCCGAATAATAAGGCGTCTGCGACTGTCGTCACAGCACCGACTACGGCACCTGTGGTTAGCTCTACCGTACCGACTGCCAGCAGTATGACCTCCAGTGCGCCTATCTCCACCTGGCGCTGGCCAACTGACGGTAAAGTATTCGAAAACTTCTCTTCCTCCGAGGGGGGAAATAAAGGGATCGATATCGCAGGAAGTAAGGGACAGGCTATTACCGCGACCGCAGATGGACGCGTTGTATATGCCGGTAACGCTCTGCGCGGTTACGGTAATCTTATTATCATAAAACATAACGATGATTACCTGAGTGCCTACGCCCATAACGATACAATGCTGGTCCGGGAGCAACAAGAAATCAAGGCGGGGCAAAAAATCGCTACCATGGGTAGCACCGGAACCAGTTCTACACGCTTGCATTTTGAAATTCGTTACAAGGGGAAATCCGTAAACCCGCTGCAGTATTTGCCGCAGCGATAATTTGGCGGGGCATGCCACTTCAGGATGTCTCGTTCAGGGATCACGGGTAGGAGCCACCTTATGAGTCAGAATACGCTGAAAGTTCATGATTTAAATGAAGACGCGGAATTTGATGAGAACGGAACCGAGTCTTTTGATGAGAAAGTCTTAGTTGAAGAGGAACCCAGTGATAACGATTTAGCTGAAGAAGAGCTGTTATCGCAGGGCGCCACACAGCGTGTGCTTGACGCGACTCAGCTTTACCTTGGGGAGATTGGTTATTCTCCACTGTTAACAGCCGAAGAAGAAGTTTATTTCGCGCGTCGCGCACTGCGTGGAGATGTTGCCTCACGCCGTCGCATGATTGAAAGTAACTTGCGTTTGGTTGTGAAAATTGCCCGTCGTTACAGCAATCGTGGTCTGGCACTGCTGGATCTGATTGAAGAGGGTAACCTGGGCTTGATCCGCGCAGTTGAGAAGTTTGACCCTGAACGTGGGTTCCGATTCTCGACTTACGCTACCTGGTGGATTCGTCAGACCATCGAACGGGCAATCATGAACCAAACCCGTACGATTCGTTTGCCGATTCACATCGTCAAAGAGTTGAACGTCTATCTGCGTACCGCGCGCGAGTTGTCCCATAAACTGGACCACGAGCCAAGTGCAGAAGAGATTGCAGAGCAACTCGATAAACCGGTTGATGACGTAAGCCGTATGCTGCGTCTCAATGAGCGCATTACCTCAGTCGACACCCCACTGGGTGGCGATTCCGAAAAAGCGCTGCTGGACATCCTGGCCGATGAAAAAGACAACGGCCCGGAAGACACCACGCAAGATGATGATATGAAACAAAGTATCGTCAAATGGCTGTTCGAACTGAACGCCAAACAGCGTGAAGTGCTGGCACGTCGTTTCGGTCTGTTAGGGTATGAAGCTGCGACACTGGAAGATGTTGGCCGTGAGATTGGTCTGACTCGTGAACGTGTTCGTCAGATTCAGGTAGAAGGTTTGCGTCGTCTGCGTGAGATTCTGCAGGGGCAAGGACTGAATATCGAAGCGCTGTTCCGCGAATAATGACCTTTTCATCAAAAAAGGCCGGTCGAAAGACTGGCCTTTTTCTTTGGGCTTAACTGGCCCGACATATTCTGTCGGGCACTGTTATCACACTAAATTCTTCAAACGATAAATCCACTCTAACGCCTGACGCGGCGTCAGAGAGTCCGGATCGAGATTTTCAAGAGCTTCCACCGCAGGTGATGTCTCTTCCGCTGGCATCAGGAGCGACATTTGTGAACCATCCACCTGAGTCGCAGCTGCATTTGGCGATAAGCTTTCCAGTTCGCGTAGCTTCTGACGCGCACGTTTAATCACTTCTTTTGGCACACCGGCCAGCGCGGCAACGGCAAGGCCGTAACTCTTGCTGGCAGCACCATCCTGAACCGTATGCATAAACGCAATGGTATCTCCGTGCTCCAGCGCATCCAGATGCACATTCGCCACGCCTTCCATTTTTTCTGGTAACTGCGTTAGCTCGAAATAATGCGTCGCAAAAAGGGTTAGCGCTTTGATTTTATTCGCCAGACTTTCGGCGCAGGCCCACGCCAGAGAAAGACCATCATAGGTTGATGTACCGCGACCAATCTCATCCATCAACACCAGACTGTTTTCAGTCGCATTATGCAGAATATTCGCCGTTTCGGTCATTTCGACCATAAAGGTTGAGCGGCCGCTCGCCAGATCGTCCGCAGCGCCCACGCGGGTGAAAATGCGATCGATAGGACCGATTTCGACTTTCTGCGCGGGAACGTAGCTACCAATATAGGCCAGCAGGGCAATCAACGCAGTCTGCCGCATGTAGGTGCTTTTACCGCCCATATTTGGACCGGTGATAATCAGCATACGGCGTTGCGGAGACAGGTTAAGCGGGTTAGCAATAAAGGGTTCGCGCAATACCTGCTCGACAACGGGATGACGGCCCTCGGTGATACGAATGCCGGGTTTATCAATAAAGGTTGGGCAAGCGTAATTTAGGGTGTCGGCGCGTTCTGCCAGGTTGATCAGCACATCGAGTTCAGCCAACGCGCTTGCGCTTGCCTGTAACTCGGCGAGATGTGGCATCAGCATATCGAACAGCTCTTCATAAAGCTGTTTTTCAAGCGCCAGCGCTTTACCTTTGGAGGTGAGAACTTTGTCCTCATACTCTTTCAGTTCAGGAATGATATAACGCTCGGCGTTCTTAAGTGTCTGACGACGGACATAGTGAATCGGGGCGTGGTGGCTCTGACCACGGCTGATTTGAATGTAATAGCCGTGAATAGCGTTATAGCCGACTTTCAACGTATCCAGACCCAAACGCTCGCGCTCGCGGATTTCCAGTTTATCGAGGTAATCCGTTGCGCCGTCGGCCAGGGCTCGCCATTCATCGAGTTCCTCGTGATAGCCAGGGGCAATGACGCCGCCATCACGAACCAGAACCGGTGGGGCTTCAACAACCGCGTGCTCCAGTAATTCGCACAGCTCTGTGAATTCACCCATCGTTTCGCGCAGTTTTTGTACGGGTGCGCTGTTCACTTCGGCCAGTTGCACACGTAATGCCGGAAGCTGCTGGAAGGCATGACGCATGCGAGCCAGATCGCGTGGGCGCGCCGTACGAAGTGCCAGGCGAGCAAGAATACGTTCTAAATCTCCCACCTGGCGCAGCACGGGTTGCAGCTCTGTAAAGCGATCCTGCAACGCACCGATGGTTTGCTGGCGGCTGACCAGCACATCCGTATCTCGCACGGGCATATGCAACCAGCGCTTGAGCATACGGCTACCCATTGGCGTGACGGTGCTGTCGAGCACGGCGGCGAGGGTGTTTTCCACGCCACCGGCCAAATTCTGAGTGATTTCGAGATTACGACGTGTAGCGGCATCCATGATGATGCTGTCCTGCTGGCGTTCCATCGTAATCGAACGGATATGGGGAAGGGTCGTGCGTTGGGTGTCTTTCACGTACTGCAACAGACAGCCTGCGGCGCACAGGCCACGCGGTGCATTCTCAACGCCAAAGCCAATCAGATCCCGCGTACCAAACTGCAGGTTTAACTGCTGGCGCGCCGTATCAATTTCAAATTCCCATAACGGACGGCGACGCAGGCCCCGACGGCCCTCAATCAGTGCCATTTCCGCAAAATCTTCGGCGTACAGGAGTTCTGCAGGATTCGTTCGTTGCAATTCAGCCGCCATCGTTTCGCGATCGGCGGGTTCACTCAAACGAAAACGACCGGAGCTAATATCCAGCGTGGCATAACCGTAACCTTTGCTGTCCTGCCAGATCGCCGCCAGCAGGTTATCCTGTCGCTCCTGTAACAGCGCTTCGTCACTGATAGTGCCTGGTGTGACGATGCGAACCACTTTGCGTTCCACCGGACCTTTTGACGTGGCCGGATCGCCAATCTGTTCGCAAATCGCGACGGACTCGCCTTGGTTGACGAGCTTCGCCAGGTAGTTTTCTACGGCATGATGCGGAATGCCCGCCATCGGAATAGGTTCACCCGCCGATGCGCCACGCTTGGTCAGTGAGATGTCGAGCAGCTGTGACGCGCGTTTTGCATCATCATAGAAAAGCTCGTAAAAATCCCCCATCCGATAAAAAAGCAGGATTTCCGGATGCTGAGCTTTGAGTTTCAGATACTGCTGCATCATCGGCGTGTGTGCGGTTAAATTTTCGATTGTGCTCATGGAGTTAAGATATCCATTTCATTGAAATTATTGCGTTTTGCGCGACCTGCTGGCCGTTAGTTACCTCTATTGTCGCATGAACAAATGACAGGGGGCAGCAAAATGTCGAGACTTTATGCTGTGTCTTCTTTCATCAACTCAATGAGCAATTTTCCGTGTTCGACTCTCACACTGACCTGCGAATGGGTTTTAAACCCTGCTTTTTCGAGCCAGTCGCCTTTTAGGCTCAGTGCCGCATGAACGCTGTAACGTTTTGGAATTTTGGTATTACGATCTTCATGGCGCTTTCTAAAGTAGCCCACTTTGAGATGGCGTTGTGACGGGGTGATCGGGATATCAGACATACAGGCTCCATTAACAGCAGACGAAAAGGGAATGAAATCACCTGTATAAAATGCCAGTGGTTATGGGCGAAAACAAATCTATAACTGGAAGCCGTCTTCAGAAAATGAAATGCAACAAATGAAATCAAGCTGAAAAGGCGATTTTAAAGATGTATTATTCATGCAATTTATTAATGGGTGATCTGTTATGTCAGGAAAACGAATCTCTCGTGAAAAAGAGACGATCGGTAAAATGATCGCGCTCTATGAAACGCAATGCCCTCAGGCATCTTGCGAGCCTGGGTATTATCAGGCCTTGAACGCGTATGCAGACAAACGACTGGATAAATGCGTTTTTGGAGAAGATAAACCAGCCTGTAAACAGTGCCCTGTCCACTGCTACCAACCTGCAAAACGAGAAGAGATGAAACAGGTTATGCGCTGGGCCGGGCCACGTATGTTATGGCGTCATCCGATCCTCACTATTCGTCATTTGATAGACGACCGCCGCCCGGTGCCGGAACTGCCCGAGAAATGCCGACCCAAAAATAAGGCTTAAACTTTACGACCACGCGCGCCTTGCATCGGACGGCAAATGATCACCATCGCTATCGCGCTGCACAGCGGGAAAAAGGCTAACTGCAACCAGGGATAAATGGCCTCTTTCGACGGCACTAAAGCATGATCAAGTTGACTGCCGAACAGGAGATTCCCCGCCAGCACAGCGCAGCCCCCGGCTGTGGCCAGCGCGCCATAATGTGCACCAAGCGTTGCCTCATCAGCAAACCAGGGGATGAGATCTTTTGCGGCGGGCACCAGCAGCATCTGGCCCAGCGTTAACAGCGTGACAAAACAGGCGGACGGCAAGAGTCGAAGCCACCCCTCCGGCGGGACTGTTGCCGCGAACAGGGCGACGCTGACAAAGGAGGCGGAGACGAACAGGAACCCAAAGGGAAGGATCCTGGTAGGACCCATACGACGCGCAAAACGTGCCAGCGGAAGTTGAAAGGCAATAATCAATACCGAGGCCAGCATAAAAAGCGGTCCCAAATCTTTTTCGCTGCCGCCAGCACGTTGAATTTCGACGGGCAGTGCCAGATAAAGTTGGTTGTAACTCAGTAACCATGCGCTGTAGGCGATAATGAAGGCGACAAAACGCGGCTGACGGAAGGTGGTCCACCACGGTGTCATTTCAAGCGTTTGCTTTTTTGCAGGCGCAGAAGGCAGCGCGAAAAACAGGACGATCAACGCCACGACAAAGACACTCGCGCCGGCCAGTGCAACCTGGCGGAAACCAAGTCCCGTCATGAGGGCTCCTGCAACCGGCCCAAGTACAGCCCCCAGCTCGCCACACACGGCAAACAGCGCAAACCACTCCGCACGACTGCGTTTGCCCCGCGCCTCACTTTGTGTTCCGGCTTTCGCCAGCAATGCTTCAATGGAGGGCGAAAACAGCGCTCCGCCAATCCCGGTCAAACAGGCTCCCACTATAATCGGCCAAAGCGATTGCCCAAACGCCAGCAGCAAATAACCCGACACGCGAATAAGACAGCCGGCCAGGATCACGATACGTGCCCCGAATCGGTCTGATAGGGCTCCACCCACGAAAAACATCCCTTGTTGGGAAAAGGTCCGCAGCCCAAGGATCAGCCCAATCAGCCCGCCGGAGAGCATCATGTCTTCGCGCAAAAAGATCGCAAGAAAGGGAACGACAGCATAAAAACCGATGTTGAAAACAAACTGGCTACCCAGTAACACAGGCGGCCAGACCTGTGCGGCTGGCCGAAAGAGAGGCAAAGACATGCGGGTTACCCGGCGTTAAGCGATGTAGTGGATATGTTTTTTGCCATGAAACGGTGAAATTTCAATTTTCGTTTCGACCCGGAAGACATCCCACAACAGCGTTTCGGTCAGGATCTCATCAGGTGTTCCGGAAGCAACGATTTCTCCATTTTGCATCACGATGAGTGCGTCACAGAACATCGACGCATGGTTGAGATCGTGGATGGCCACAATGCTGGTGACGGGTAATTCGCTGATGAGTTTCATCAACTGTATTTGATGATGAATATCCAGATGGTTCGTGGGTTCATCAAGCAGGATCTCGGTTGGTGTCTGCGCAAGCGCGCGGGCAATGTGCACGCGCTGGCGTTCACCGCCGGATAAACTTTGCCAGCCTTGCTCGCTTTTTTGGAGCATATCCACACGTTCCAGCGCAGCAGTGACGGTTTCATCGTCCTGCGTGCTCCAGTTCGAAAAAGGCGAATGATGGGGGATGCGGCCGAGTTTCACCACATCGCGAACGCGCATATTCGCTTCTGTCATTCCATGCTGTTCAACAAAAGCGACGCGGCGCGCCAGCTGTTTTTTGGTGATCTGGCTAATGTTTTTATCGTCCAGCGTGACGCAGCCCGAGTGAGGACGACGCAAGCCCGCCAGAACGCGCAGCAAAGAGGATTTACCTGAACCGTTTGGGCCAAGTAACCCAACCGTTTGCCCACGAGAAACCCTCAGTGAGACATTGTTGACGATAACTTTTTTACCCACCTTCCAGGTAATATTTTCGGCAGTGATGCTCATCACTTATTCCTTGAACGATAGATAATAAGGGCAAAGAACGGTACGCCAACCAGGGCGGTGACGACACCCACCGGCAGGCTTTGCGGTGCAATCAGCAGACGAGACGCAATATCGGCAAGCACCATCAAAATGGCACCCGCCAGGGCGCTGGCGATGAGCAATGTGCGATGCAGCGGCCCAAAGAAATAGCGCATCACATGCGGAACGACCAGGCCGACAAAGCCAATAGAGCCCGCCATGCTGACAATGGTTGCGGTAATAAGCGCTGTGACGGTGAATAGAATTAAACGCACCCACGGGACGGCGATCCCAAGCGACGCTGCGGCATCATCGCCAAACGTAAAGGCATCCAGAGCACGAGAATAGTAAAGGCAGATAGCTAATCCGGTCAGCACGACGATCAGCACCAACTGGAGCTCAGGCCATCTGACGCCGCTAAAACTGCCCAGCAGCCAGAACATCACATCACGGGCCTGCTGAGCGCTGGCGGAAGTGCTGATGGTGTAGGCGGTGATGGCATTAAACAGCTGCGAGGCGGCAACGCCCGCCAGGATAGTGCGCTCGTTACCGCCACGCGCGCCATTAGTCAGGAGCGCGACAAACACAAAGGCAGCAAAAGCACCGGCAAACGCGCCCGCGGAGAGCGAAACTGCGCCTGTCCCGATGCCTAATACCACAACAGACACTGCGCCTGTCGAGGCTCCCGCAGAGACCCCGAGAACATACGGTTCTGCGAGCGCATTTTTCAGCAGGCTCTGGAGTACTGCCCCACAAATGGCCAGCCCCGCGCCGCAGCAAGCCGCAACCAATGCACGGCTCAGGCGAAAGTCCCAAATCACACTTTCAAAAATGCGACTCAGCGGCACATCGGTGAATCCCATTTTATTGCCGATCGCGTAAAACACGGTTTGCAGCGGAATCGATAGCTCACCCACGCTGACGCCAATAGCGATGACCAGAATAAGCAAGGCAATAGAAAGGATGCAGGATGTGCCGAGAAACACCCCCTGCCGTGCCTGTTGAACGGCTGAACTCATTAGTTCAGCCCCATCTTTCTAAGCTGTTCGCCAACCTGTTCTGCGCCGTAAAGGGTACGGATAGTGGGGTTCATGGCCTGGCCGTCCATCACCACGATATGACCTTTTTTGACGGCATCAAGCTGACTGACCGCGGGATCGCTTTTCAGGAATTTGATTTTTTCTTCCGCGTTATCCAGAACCCAACGGTTACGATCGAGGCTTGAGACGACGATCACGTCAGGGTTTGCGGCGATGATGCTTTCCCAGCCCACCGTTGGCCATTCGGTTTCAGAGGTAATGGCGTTATGACCGCCCAGAACATTCGCGATAAAGCCGGATGCGCTGTTTTTACCGCCCACGTAGGCGTCTGCGGAAGGTGAGGCGCTGGAGAACCAGAAGACAAACGAAAGGTCTTTTTTGTTTTTACCAAATTCGGCACGCAAATCTGCTTCGCGTTTTTTGAAATCGGCAATCACCGCCTGACCGCGCGCTTCCACGTTAAAAATTTTAGCGAAATCTTCAATTTCCTGGTACAGGAACGTCATATCCCAGAGTTTTTGACGGCTACCGTACATGTCGCCCACGCCCTTTTTGGTGGCGCACATGCCGGGTGAAACATAGCTGTTAACGCCGACAGTCGCGAGATCTTCTCGTTTTGCCACTTTGCTTTCAGGGCCCAGCAATAACGGCAATTGTGCCGGAACAAAATCAGGATTCTGGGCGAGAACGGACTCGAGTGTCGGGATTTCGACCGTCAGCAGTTTGATTTTGGCATTTTTCTCCGCCAGTTCCGGCAGCACTTTGGTTGGCCAAAAAGCGCTGGCAGCGATCTTATCCTGCAGTCCCAACAGCAGCAAAATTTCGACGGTGTTCTGACCCAGCGCCACAACGCGCTCAGGGGCTTTGGTGAAGGTTTGCGTGTACCCGCAATTCTCGATAGTCAGAGGATAAGTGGTTGCATATACGGAGCTAACCGAAGCGAATACCAGGCCTAAGGCGCTGAGGACCTTTTTCATAAAAACGCTATCCTTCATCAATATATTATTTATTAGCAGGTCAGGGGGTTTTAATGATAATGAAACTCATTTTAATGGGTGGGATTTATACAATTTAAAATATATTGTGTCAATAACTGATAATAACGTGTTGTTATTAATTGAGAATTATGATGGCTGGAGAAATAAGTGCCGTGCGTAACACGGCATTGAGAGTGGGGTTAAACCAATAAATCTTTATCGATGCCCAAACGTTTCATTCGCGAAAGCAATGTTGTGCGCTTTAAGCCGAGACGGTGCGCTGCGCCTTTTGGCCCGGCGACGACACCGTTGGTCTCTCTCAAAATACGAACAATCAGCTGGTACTCGTCCTCACCGTCCTGCGCAATTTCCCTTGCGGGCAACGGCGGCTCTGAGATCATGACTTCCGGAAGCGACAGCTGAAGCACGTTGCCGCGCGTTAACAGCACGGCACGTTCAATCACATTTTCCAGTTCACGAACGTTGCCCGGCCACTCCATTGTGGAAAGCATGCGCAGCGTTTCCGCTGGAATGCTGTCGATATTCCGTCCCATCCGGCGAGCAATTTTGGCGGTGAAGGCTTTTACCAGCAGCGGAATATCATCCGGGCGCTCGCGTAGCGGCGGTAAGCAAATTGGGAACACGTTAAGACGGTAATAAAGGTCGTTACGAAATTCGCGGTCGGCGACCATTTTTTTCAGATCGCGATTGGTCGCGGCAATCAACCGGACATTGGTCTGAATGAGTTTGTTACTTCCCAGACGTTCAAACTCTTGTTCTTGTAACACTCGCAGCAGTTTTGGCTGCAATTCCAGCGGCATATCACCCACTTCATCCAGGAACAGCGAGCTTTTATCCGCCAGTTCAAAGCGGCCAATACGCTGGGTGCTGGCGCCGGTAAACGCGCCGCGCTCGTGACCAAAAAGATCGCTTTCAAGCAATCCTGCGGGCATTGCCGCGCAGTTCATCTTCACCATCCGTCGGCTGTTTCGATTGCTGAGATTATGAATAGCTCGGGCGATCAGCTCTTTGCCGGTGCCCGTCTCGCCAAGGATTAATACCGTGCTGTCGCTTTGCGCCACCATCTCAACTTGCTTCAGGACGCTGTACATGGCATCACTGCGGCCAATGATTTCACCGAATTCGCTGTCGACATTGTTCAACTGCTCGGTCAGCGCGAGGTTTTCGTCCACCAGCCGCTCTTTCAGACGATGAATTTCCTGGTACGCCAGCGCGTTGTCGAGCGCAATAGCAATGCGCTCTGCGATTTGGCGCAGCAGCTTAAGATTGGTGGTGGTAAAGGCTTGTTCTTCGCATTGCGCCAGTTTTAGCACGCCGAGCATGGTATTGCCGGACATCAGCGGCAGCAGGCACAGCGTCTGGATCTGATTGCCCCAGCACTGGAATAGCATCCGTTCGTAAGGTGCCAGCTCATCGCGTTCGCTCAGATTCAGCAGCAGCATCTCTTTGCTTTTAAATACCCGTTCGGAGAGCGTTCCCGATTCATCCACTTCGCTTTGCTCGTGCGCGGGATTAGTTTCATCAAGATAATGAGTGGAGTGGATCGTCAGCTTGCCCTTGCGATGGCCGCGCAACACGATGCTTATCGCGTCGATTTTAAAATAGTGGTGGATCTCTTTGGCGACTTCACTCACCAGTTCGTCCATGTCCAGCCTGGACAGTACCGCATTGGTGATGGCGACGAGAATACGGAAGTTATCGCGTTCGCGGCTCAACAGATCGTAATCGACGTTATCGGTGACGCGGCTGTGGATCTGCTCGGCCACCACGCTGACAATCTGCGTGAACGTATGCAGACGCTCATATTCCGCCTCGCTCCACGGCTGATCCGTATTGCGGATAAATTCGCAGCCACCAAAAATGCGTCCCTCAGCGGTGAGCGGCAGCAGGCAGTAATGGCCAAAAGGTGAATACAAATTGCTCTGCGCAAGCAGCGGCCAGGCCTGCTGGAATTCATCGAAGTTGCAGTGCAGGGCGTCCGGGCGCGACAAAATACGGCGAACCGGACCGTTCGCCAGCACGGTTTCGTCTTCATATTCGACAGACTTCCCCTTATCGCGCGTCGCAAAGTAGCTGGCACGACGGCTTGCGCTGTGCCACAGCACGATAGCGGCACTGTCTGCCAGCGCAGACTGCTGCACCAGACGCGTCAGGGCTTCGCTGAGCGAACCCAGATCGGGCTGCTGTAACAGTGTGCGCGTAATATCGAACAGCCCTTGCTGTCCAAGATCGCTCATCGGTGTATACGACATATTGCTTCCAAAGAAACGGGCAAAAAAATAAGAGTGCTGACCACGTTTAGCGCAGTTCTAGCAAATTCGGGGTAACGGTTCCGCGTGCGGTAAATCCAGCGTGCGTTTAATGCCGTAAAGTCCGGTCAGGCGCACCCCTTTGCGCTCAACCACTTCACCGATCACGGCGGCATCCTGACCAAGTGGATGATCGCGCAGCTGCGCCAGCACGGCTTCTGCCGCAGAACGCTCGACGCCGATTAACAATTTGCCTTCGTTGGCAAAGTTTAGCGGATCAAGGCCAAGAAGTTCGCACAGGCCGCGTACGGCGGGTTTGACCGGCAGATGTTGCTCTGTCAGCTCAATGCCGCAGCCGCTGCTGGCGGCAAATTCATGGGCAACCGCATTGACTCCCCCGCGCGTCGCATCGCGCAGGGCTTTGACCCCTGGGAGGTGACGGAGCGTCTGGATAAGCGGCGTCAGCACGGCGCAGTCGCTGCGTAATTCCCCGCCCAGGCCCAGACCTTCACGCAGGTTTAAAATCGTCGCGCCATGACAGCCCAGCGTACCGCTCACGATTAACACATCACCGACCGCCAGCCGTTGTGCGCCCCAGTGAACGTCCGTGGGGATTGCGCCCAGCCCTGCAGTATTAATAAACAGTTTATCCGCCGCGCCGCGCTGCACGACTTTAGTATCACCGGTGACAATAGCGATACCCGCTTCGCGTGCGGTGCGCGCCATGCTCTGGACGACGGCGTTTAGCGTGTCCATCGCCAGCCCCTCTTCAAGAATAAAACCGCACGAAAGATAGCGAGGGGTAGCGCCGCTGACGGCCACGTCATTGGCGGTGCCGCACACCGCCAGCTTGCCGATATCACCACCCGGAAAGAACAGCGGATCAATCACGTAACTGTCGGTGGAGAACGCCAGCCTGTCGCCCTGCGCGGTCAGTGTCGACAGGGCAATGCGCGCCTGATCTTCCTGCTCCGCCAGCCATGGGTTGGCAAAGGCTTCCAGAAACAGTTGGCTGATGAGTTTTTGCATCGCCTGGCCGCCGCTGCCGTGCGCCATTTCAACCGTGTTCATGCTTCACACTCCTGATTGCGATACTGATACCATGCGGCGCAGGCGCCTTCGGAAGAGACCATGAGCGCGCCAAATGCGGTTTGCGGATTGCAGGTGTTGCCAAATAGCGGGCACTGATGCGGTTTGCATTTACCGGTCAGCACGGCGCCGCAGCGGGCCCGTGGATCGTCACAAACCTGCTGTGGCTGCGGGCGAAAATGCGCTTCGGCGTCGAATGCGCGATACGCGGGGGTTAACTGCACGCCAGACGCCGCAATCAATCCCAAACCGCGCCATTCGCTGTCACCTTCAACGGCAAAAACCTCGGCGATGGCTTTTTGCGCCAGCGGATTTCCCGCATCGGGCACGACGCGGCGATACTGATTTACGACCACGCTCAGGGCTGCTATTTTCTGCTCAACCAGCATGTTGACGCCTTGCAGTAGATCAAGTGGTTCGAAACCAGCGACCACTAATGGCCGATGATAGTCCGCTGCAATAAAACCGTACGCCTCTGTGCCAATCACCATACTGACATGGCCGGGTGCTAAAAAAGCATCAATTCCGTTATCCGGTTCTTCCAGCAGGCTGCGCAACGTAGGGATCAGCGTGATGTGCTGGCAAAAAAAGAAGAAGTTATCGAGACCTTGCGCTTTTGCCTGTTGCAAAGTAATCGCCGTGGCGGGCATGGTGGTTTCAAATCCCAGGCCGAAAAACACCACTTTGCGCGTTGGATTTTCCGCCGCTAGCTTCAGCGCATCCACAGGAGAATAGACAATTCGCACATCCGCACCGCGCGCTCTGGCCTGTAACAGTGAACCGTTTTTGCCCGGCACGCGCATTGCATCGCCAAAAGTGCAGAAAATCACGCCCGGCTGACTGGCGATTTCGATGCAGTTATCGATACGGCCCATCGGCAGCACGCACACTGGACAGCCCGGACCGTGGATAAACTCGATGTTCTCCGGCAGCAACTGGTCAAGGCCAAACTTGAAGATGGCATGCGTGTGTCCGCCGCACACTTCCATAATCCGCAGCGGACGCTGCGCGGTGTACTCGAGTAATGTTGCCCGAATCTTAAGGTGAGCGATAAGCCGCATCACCTGTTCTGGCGCACGATATTCATCAACGTAGCGCATCGGCTATCGCTCCTCGCCATATAGCAGCGCGCCGACGTCGGGCTCGACGTCGAACATATTTTGCAGCGCCGCCAGGGTGTCGCGGGCTTCGTCCTCGTCAATCACGCTCATCGCAAAACCCACGTGGACCAGCACCCACTGGCCAAGACGCGATGCGCCAGTTTCATCCACGCACCCGACCAGCGTGAGATCAACGTCGCGGAGCACGCCGCAGACTTCTACTTTCGCCTGATTGCCATCGATGGAATGAATTTGTCCCGGAACGCCTATGCACATCGTTCGTTCTCCAGCCATGCAAGCCAGCTTTCCATGCCGTCGCCGCGCGTGGCGGAAACCAGCAGGATCTGAATATCCGGGTTCACCTCGCGCGCGTAGGCCAGGCATTTATCGACATCAAAATTCAGATACGGCAGCAGGTCGATTTTATTGAGCAACATGAGCGAGGCAGCGGCAAACATATGCGGATATTTCAGCGGCTTGTCTTCCCCTTCGGTCACGGACAGCACCGCGACTTTGTGGCGTTCGCCCAGATCAAAGCTCGCCGGACAGACCAGATTGCCAACGTTTTCGATAAACAGAATGCCCTTGTCCGCCAGCGGCAGACGCGGCGCGGCGTCGGCGATCATTTGTGCATCCAGATGGCAGCCTTTACCGGTATTCACCTGAATGGCCGGGGTGCCGGTTTCGCGGATACGCGCGGCGTCATTCACGGTTTGCTGATCGCCTTCGATAACGGCGCACGAGACGCTGCCGTTCAGGCGTTTGAGCGTTTCGGTTAGCAGAGTGGTTTTGCCCGAACCGGGGCTGGAAACCAGGTTCAGGACCAGCTGTTGACGCGCGGCAAAGCGCGCGCGATTGCGCGCAGCCAGCTGATTATTCTTGTCCAGCACGTTGATTTCGACTTCCAACATTTTGCGCTGGCTCATGCCTGGCGCATGCGTTCCCGCTTCGCCGTGGCCGTAATGCAGATCGCCTGCATCCGACGGCTTCGGTGCGAACCGAATGCCGGTTAACGCCGCTGTGGCACGCGGTGCAGGGGAGAAAGGTGCGGAGCGAAACGCGGAATGGGGGCGATGCTCATCGCCTTCGATATACAGGTTGCCTTCGGCGCAACCGCAGGTACTACACATGATTTACTCCTGGTCTATTTCGAGGCGCTGGATCTGCAAACCGTCGTCGGCCACGATGCGCAGCCCAACGTTCTGGCACTGCGGGCAGAGGCGCACTTTAGAGGACAACAGCGTGACGTACTGCTGGCAGTGTTCGCACCAGCATTCGGCCTGCTGTTCTTCTATATGCAGCTGGCAGCCTTCTGCCAGCGTGTCGCGGCACACCAGCTCAAAGCAAAAGGTGAGGGCGCTGGTTTCGACGCAGGAAAACGCCCCCACTTTCAGCCACACGCCCGTCACGCGTTTCGCGTGATGCGCTTTTGCCTGCTGTTCGATTAACTCCAGCGCTCGCTGGCAGAGGGTGATTTCGTGCATGACGCCTCCTCAATGATTTGCCCCATTAATGCAATAAAGATGCCAGCTTAATTTTGATTAGGGTGTGACGATGACACTGCTGACGAAATGACACGTCGACAGGCTGTCGTTGACAGATTGATTCGGATTAAATTCTATAAATTTCAACATGATAAAAATTGGCACAAAATCTGCTTAACAGCCGTATCTCCATTAACCGGATACCTGAGATGACTATTTGGGAAATTAGCGAAAAGGCGGATTACATCGCGCAGCGCCATCAATCACTGCAGGAACAATGGCAGCATTACTGTAATTCGCTGGTCCAGGGGATCACCCTGTCAAAAGCGCGTCTGCATCACGCCATGAGCTGTGCGGCACAAGAGGATTTGTGCTTTGTGCTGTTCGGCCACTTCATGATTTACGTCACCCTGGCGGATAACTTTAACAGCCACACCATTCAGTACTTCGTCGAGACGAAAGAGGGCGAAAGAGAGCTGATTGCGCAGGCGCAGTTGATGGCTGACGGGATGGTTGACGGTCACGTCAGCAACCGCGATCGCCAGCAGGTGCTTGAACACTATCTGGAAAAAATCGCACCTGTTTACAACAACCTCTATTCCGCGGTTGAGCACGATTTACCGGTGGATTTAAAAGCGTTGGTGAGCGAGCCGCGCACCGTCTGATGTTACGTGTCGAGACGTGTCGATATGGCACTTTTTCGTCAAAAATGACTATGTCCTGAGGACTCCCCGGTGAACCGTTTTGTAATAGCTGACTCGACGGTCTGCATTGGCTGTCACACCTGTGAAGCGGCGTGTTCAGAAACACACCGTCTGCACGGGTTACAGTCGATGCCACGTTTAAAAGTCATGCGAAATGAGAAAGAGTCTGCACCGCAGCTCTGCCATCATTGTGAAGATGCCCCCTGTGCGGGAGTCTGTCCCGTCAACGCCATCACCCGCGTTGAGGGGGCTGTGCAATTAAATGAAAGCCTGTGCGTGAGCTGCAAATTGTGCGGAATCGCCTGTCCATTTGGTGCCATTGAATTTTCCGGCAGCCGTCCGCTGCACATTCCCGCAAATGCAAATTCGCCAAAAGCGCCACCTGCGCCACCGGCTCCGGCGCGCGTCAGTACGCTGCTGGATTGGGTGCCGGGCGTGCGTGCCGTGGCGGTGAAATGCGATTTTTGTAGCTTTGACGAACAAGGCCCCGCCTGTGTTCGCACCTGTCCGACAAAGGCGCTGATTTTAGTGAATATTCGTGATATTGCGCGCAGCAGCAAACGTAAACGCGAGCTGACCGTGAATACCGATTTCGGCGATCTGTCGCTGTTCCAGACGCAAAATGAGGGGGCGAAATGAACGCTGTCGATTTGATTATCAGCGCTGTAGCGTGCCTGGCGGCGACGGCCGTTCTGTCACTCCTCTGCTCATTTTACAAGCCGCTGAGCGGCTGGGTCGCCGGGCTAGGCGGCGCAGTGGGGAGCGTGATGACGCTGGCTGCGGGCTTTGTCGTGTTGACGCGCGGACTGAATGCTGCGGCGGTGATGCCTTTTATTCACCACAGCATTGCCATTACGCCGCTCAACGCCATCTGGCTGCTGACCTTTGGCTTGTGCGGCCTGTTTATCAGCCTGTTTAACATCGACTGGCATCGTCATGCGCAGACCAAACCGAACGGGTTGTTGGTTAATTTGCTGTTGGCTACCGCCATTTGTGCCGTGGTTGCCAGCAATCTGGCGGCGCTGGTGGTGATGGCGGAAATCATGGCGCTTTGCGGGGTGTTTCTCACCGGCTGTATGCCGTCGGGCAAGCTGTGGTTTGTGCTGGGACGTCTCGGAACGCTGCTGCTGGCGCTGGCGTGCTGGTTGACGTGGCAACGTTACGGCACGCTGGATCTGGTGTTGATCAATGAACGCACACCGATGCTGCCACTGGGCGCTGACATCTGGCTGCTGGGGATGGTGGGCTTTGGTTTGCTGGCCGGGATTATTCCGCTACACGGCTGGGCTCCGCAGGCACATGCTAACGCTTCTGCACCTGCCGCGACCCTGTTTTCAACCGTGGTGATGAAAGTCGGTCTGTTCGGCATGTTGACGTTGACGCTGGTGGGTGGACAACCGCCGCTGTGGTGGGGCGTGGCGCTGCTCCTGGTCGGAATGCTCACTGCTTTCGTAGGCGGACTGTATGCCCTGATGGAACACAATATCCAGCGTCTGCTGGCGTACCACACGCTCGAAAATATCGGCATTATTTTACTGGGCTTTGGCGCAGGTGTTACCGGACTCGCATTGAACCAACCGGCCCTGATTGCGGCTGGTTTTATCGGCGGGCTATATCACCTCATCAACCACAGCCTGTTTAAAAGCACCCTGTTTCTGGGAGCGGGCAGCGTCTGGTTCCGCACCGGGCATCGCGATATCGAGAAGCTCGGCGGGATCGGTAAAAAAATGCCGTTTATCTCACTTGCCATGCTGGTCGGGCTGATGGCGATGGCCGCACTGCCGCCGCTCAACGGCTTTGCTGGCGAATGGGTTATCTACCAGTCCTTTTTTGCGCTCGGTCAGAGCGACGTGTTTATTGCACGCCTTCTTGGACCGATGCTGGCGGTGGGTTTAGCCATTACGGGTGCGCTGGCGGTGATGTGTATGGCAAAAGTGTATGGCGTGACATTCCTTGGCGCGCCGCGAACCCGTGAAGCTAAACAGGCATTTAGCGCCCCTTTCCTGATGACGATGAGCGTAGTTCTGCTGGCGATGTGTTGTATTGCGGGTGGCGTCGCGGCGCCATGGCTGCTGCCACTGCTGGGAACGGCTGTTCCGCTGCCGCTGACGACGGCGCACACCACCGTTTCTCAACCGATGATTGCGCTGCTGCTGATTGCCGCGCCGCTGCTGCCGTTCGTGCTGATGCTGTTCTTCAAACGCGATCGCCTGCCTGCCCGTTCGCGCGGCGCGGCGTGGGCCTGCGGATATGAACACGAACAATCCATGGTGATCACCGCCCACGGTTTTGCGATGCCGGTAAAAGAAAACTTTTCTGCCGTGCTGAAACTGCGAGAGAAGTTCAATCCGGTGGGCTGGATCCCCGGCTGGCAGAGTACTGCCGCGCCTGGTTTTTTCCGTCGTCTTGCCGTGATCGAGCTGGCCGTTCTGGTGGTGATTGTGATTTCACGAGGAGCCTGACATGAGTTTGTTACTGGCATTATTTCAGGCGCTGGTGTTGTTTGCCGTCGCGCCACTGCTCTCCGGCGTGACCCGTGTGGCGCGTGCGCGGATGCATAACCGTCGTGGTCCTGGCGTGCTGCAAGAATATCGCGACCTGTTCAAGCTGATGGGGCGTCAAAGCATTGCGCCCGATGCGGCGGGTTGGGTGTTTCGTCTGACGCCGTTTGTCATGGTCGGCGTGATGCTGACGATTGCCACCGCGCTGCCGGTGGTGACGGTGTGGTCACCGCTGCCTGTTTTGGGCGATCTGATCACCCTGATTTACCTCTTTGCTATCGCGCGCTTTTTCTTTGCCATTGCGGGTCTGGATACCGGCAGTCCGTTCACCGGCATCGGGGCCAGCCGCGAGGCGATGCTGGGCGTATTAGTGGAGCCGATCCTGCTGCTGGGATTGTGGGTCGCCGCGCAGGTTGCGGGATCTACCCATATCAGCTTTATCACCGATACCGTCTATCACTGGCCCGTTGCGCGCAGCATCCCGCTGATTCTGGCGCTGTGCGCCTGCGCGTTTGCCACCTTTATCGAGATGGGCAAACTGCCGTTCGACCTTGCAGAAGCGGAGCAAGAGCTGCAGGAAGGCCCGCTGACTGAATACAGCGGCTACGGCTTTGCGGTGCTGAAGTGGGGCATCAGCCTTAAACAGCTGGTTGTGTTGCAGATGTTTGTCGGCGTCTTTTTCCCGTGGGGGCAAATGATCCACTTTTCCGTCGGTGGTCTGGTGCTGGCCGTGGTGATTGCCGCGCTCAAGCTGATGGCCGGCGTCCTCATTATCGCCCTGTTTGAAAACAGCATGGCGCGACTGCGGTTTGTTGCCACCTCACGCATCACCTGGGCTGGTTTTGGTTTTGCATTTTTAGCATTCGTCTCCTTGCTGGTGGCGTGATTACAGAGAGTCAGAGCATGTCAGAAGAAAAAATAGGTCAAAACTATCTCGCCGCGCTGCATCAGGCCTTCCCCGGCGTGGTGCTGGAAGAGTCCTGGCAGACGAAAGATCAGATAACCGTCACCATTAAGGTGAACTATCTGCCAGAAGTGGTGGAGTTTCTTTATTACCAGCAGGGTGGCTGGCTGTCGGTGCTGTTCGGTAACGATGAGCGTCAGCTGTGCGGTAATTACGCGGTGTATTACGTGATGTCGATGGAGCAGGGCGTGAAGTGCTGGCTCACCGTTCGCGTCGAAGTGGATCCGAATAAACCGGAATACCCGTCCGTCACGCCGCGCGTGCCCGCGGCCGTCTGGGGCGAGCGCGAAGTGCGCGATATGTACGGTCTGGTGCCTGTTGGCCTGCCGGATGAGCGCCGTCTGGTCTTGCCTGACGACTGGCCGGACGAACTCTATCCGCTGCGTAAAGACAGCATGGATTATCGTCAGCGCCCTGCGCCAACGACCGACAGCGAAACCTACGAATTCATCAACGAGCTGGGCAGCAAAAAAAATAACGTGGTGCCGATTGGCCCGTTGCACGTCACCTCCGATGAGCCAGGCCATTTCCGCCTGTTCGTCGATGGCGAAAACATTATCGATGCCGATTACCGTCTGTTCTATGTTCACCGTGGCATGGAGAAACTGGCGGAAACCCGCATGGGCTATAACGAAGTCACCTTCCTGTCTGACCGTGTGTGCGGCATTTGCGGCTTTGCCCACAGCACCGCCTACACCACGTCGGTAGAAAACGGCATGGGAATTGTGGTGCCGGAACGTGCGCAGATGATCCGCGCCATTTTGCTGGAAGTGGAACGTCTGCATTCGCACCTGCTCAACCTGGGACTGGCCTGCCACTTTGTAGGTTTTGACTCCGGGTTTATGCAGTTTTTCCGCGTGCGTGAAGCCTCCATGAAAATGGCGGAAATCCTCACCGGAGCGCGTAAAACCTACGGTTTGAATCTGATCGGCGGGATTCGTCGCGATCTGCTGAAAGATGACATGATCCAGACCCGCTTGCTGGCGCAGCAAATGCGCCGCGACGTGCAGGAGCTGGTCGATATGCTGCTCAGTACGCCAAACATCGAACAACGTACCGTGGGCATTGGTCGCCTTGATCCGCAAATTGCCCGCGATTTCAGCAACGTCGGCCCGATGGTTCGCGCCAGTGGTCACGCCCGCGATACCCGCACCGATCACCCGTTTGTCGGGTATGGCCTGCTGCCCATGACGATTCACACCGAACAGGGTTGCGACGTAATTTCGCGTTTGAAAGTGCGTATCAACGAGGTGTTCACCGCGCTGAATATGATCGATTTTGGTCTGGATAACCTGCCGGGCGGTCCGCTGATGGTCGAGGGCTTTACCTATATTCCTAACCGCTTTGCGCTTGGCTTTGCCGAAGCGCCGCGTGGGGATGATATCCACTGGAGCATGACTGGCGACAATCAAAAACTCTATCGCTGGCGCTGTCGTGCGGCGACCTACGCCAACTGGCCGACGCTGCGCTACATGCTGCGCGGCAACACCGTCTCTGATGCGCCGCTGATCATTGGCAGCCTGGATCCGTGCTACTCCTGCACCGACCGCATGACGGTGGTCGATGTGCGTAAAAAGAAAAGCAAAGTGGTGGCGTACAAAGAGCTTGAGCGTTACAGCATCGAGCGTAAAAACTCGCCGCTGAAATAAGGACTCGTGATGTTTACCTTTATCAAAAAAGTGGTCAAAACCGGCACGGTTACCAGCAGTTATCCGCTGGAGCCGATTCCGGTCGATAAAAACTTTCGCGGCAAACCTGAACACAATCCGCAGCAGTGCATCGGCTGCGCCGCCTGCGTGAACGCCTGTCCGTCGAATGCGCTGACGGTTGAAACGGATCTGGCAACCAAAGAGCTGGCCTGGCAGTTCAACCTTGGGCGCTGCATTTTTTGCGGTCGCTGCGAAGAGGTTTGCCCAACGGCGGCGATTAAGCTGTCGCAAGAGTACGAACTGGCGGTATGGAAAAAAGAGGATTTTCTCCAGCAGTCGCGCTTTGCCCTGTGCAACTGCCGGGTGGTGCAGTCGTCCTTTTTGCCGTGCAAAAAGAGATCGACTACGCGATTGCGCTGCTGAAACACAACGGTGACGTCCGCGCAGAACATCACCGCGAAAGCTTTGAAACCTGCCCGGACTGCAAACGCCAAAAATGCCTGTTGCCGTCCGACCGCATCGATTTAACTCGCCATATGAAAGAGGCCAGCTGATGAGCCATTTACTCGGCCCGCGCGATGATAATGGCATTCCAGTGCCGATGACGGTGGACGAATCCATCGCCAATATGAAGGCGTCGCTGCTGAAAAAAATCAAACGCTCTGCCTACGTTTATCGCGTCGACTGCGGCGGCTGCAACGGCTGCGAGATTGAAATCTTCGCCACGCTGTCACCGCTTTTTGATGCCGAACGTTTTGGTATTAAGGTCGTGCCCTCTCCGCGTCACGCCGATATTTTGCTGTTTACCGGCGCGATGACCCGCGCGATGCGCTCACCTGCGCTGCGGGCATGGCAGTCTGCACCCCGATCCGAAAATTTGTATTTCTTACGGCGCCTGCGGTAACAGCGGGGGGATTTTCCACGATCTGTACTGCGTGTGGGGCGGCACCGACAAAATCGTACCGGTCGATGTCTATATTCCTGGCTGTCCCCCGACGCCAGCGGCCACGCTGTACGGTTTCGCCATGGCGCTGGGTCTGCTGGAGCAGAAAATCCACGCTCGCGAGCCGGGTGAAATCGACAGTCAACCCGCGACGATCCTGCATCCGGACATGGTGCAGCCGCTGCGCGTTAAAGTCGATCGCACTGCGCGCAGGCTAGCGGGGATATCGCTATGGTCGCCAGATTGCCGACGATTATCTGCGCCTGCTGAGCCAGGGCGAACATCAGGTGGCGCGCTGGCTGGAGGCAGAAAACGATCCGCGACTGAATGAGATCGTTGCCAACTTAAATCAGGTCGTCGATGAGGCGCGTATCCGATGAGTGAAAGGGTGGTGTTCAGTCAGCTGAGCCGTAAGTTTATTGACGAAAACGATGCCACGCCGGATGCGGCGCAGCAGGTGGTTTATTACAGCCTGGCGATTGGTCACCACCTTGGGGTGATCGACTGCCTCGAAGCGGCGTTAAGTTGCCCGTGGCAAGAATATCTGGCGTGGATTGGCACGCTGGAAGCGGGGAGCACCGCGCGGCGCAAGATGGAGGGCGTGCCGAAATATGGCGAAATCGTTATCGACAGTAACCACATCGCGATGCTGGCGAACGCGTTTGATGCGGCACTCGCAATACAATCGCCCGAGCAGCAGGCGTGGAGCAAAACCGTGCTCAGCATGCTGCACGATATTCATCAGGAGAGCGCCATCTACCTGATGGTGAGGAGAATACGTGACTGACGTTTTACTGTGTGTCGGCAATAGCCTGATGGGTGATGACGGCGCAGGTCCGCTGCTGGCGGAAATGTGCGCTGTGCATCCGCAAGGAAACTGGGTGGTGATTGATGGCGGCAGTGCGCCCGAAAACGACGTCGTCGCCATTCGCGAATTGCGCCCGGACCGGGTGCTGATTGTGGATGCCACTGATATGGGGCTGAATCCCGGCGAAATCCGTCTGGTCGATCCCGACGATATCGCCGAGATGTTTATGATGACCACCCACAATATGCCGCTCAATTATCTGGTCGATCAGATTAAAGACGATGTGGTTGAGGTGCTATTTTTAGGCATTCAGCCCGATATTGTCGGTTTTTATTATCCGATGACGCCGCCCATCAAAGAGGCAGTAGACGTGGTTTACTCTCGTCTTGCGCAGTGGGAAGGGGACGGGGGATTCGCTCAGCTGTGAGTTGTTGCCCTCGCCCTTACCCTCTCCCACAGAGAGAGGGTGAGGGCATCAGGCTAATCCAGATCCGCGCCGTTACTCGCTATCACCTTTTTGTACCACCAGAACGATTTCTTCCGAATGCGATCCAATGAACCGTTGCCCGCGTCGTCACGATCCACGTAAACAAACCCGTAGCGCTTGCTCATTTCACCCGTCGATGCCGCCACCAAATCAATACAACCCCATGAGGTGTAGCCGATAAGCGGTACGCCATCTTCGATCGCATCGCCCATTGCACGGATGTGTTCGCGCAGGTAGCTGATGCGGTAGTCGTCGTTGATCTCGCCGTTGGCGTCAAACTCGTCTTTTGCGCCCAGGCCATTTTCGACCAGGAACAGCGGTTTCTGATAGCGGTCGTACATCATGTTCATGGTGATGCGCAGGCCCAGCGGGTCGATGCCCCAGCCCCACGCGCTCACTTCGATGTGCGGATTACGCAGCGATTTAACGATGTTTGCCGCGCTGGTGTTGTTGGCATTCATGTCTGCGGAGGCACAGCGAGAGGCGTAATAGCTGAACGACACAAAATCGACGGTGTTTTTCAGCAGCGCATCATCGCCAGGGTCTTTAACTATCGTCACCCCTTTTTCGCGAAATACGCGGGCAGAGTAGGACGGATAGCGCCCGCGCGCCTGCACGTCGATAAAGAACAGATTTTCGCGGTCTTTCTCCAGCGCCATCCACACGTCTTCCGGCTTGCAGGAGTAAGGATAGAAATTACCGCCCGCCAGCATACATCCGACCTGGTTTTGCGGGTTCACTTCATGGGCGATTTTGGTCGCCAGCGCACTTGCGACCAGTTCATGGTGCGCGGCCTGGTATTTCACCTGATCTTCGTTTTCACACTCTTCAAACACCAGCCCGGCACCGGAGAACGGGCTGTGGAGCATGATGTTGATTTCGTTGAAGGTGAGCCAGTATTTCACCAGACCGTTAAACTCTTCAAAAACAGGTACGGGCATAACGGGCGAAGAAATCGACCATTTTACGGTTACGCCATGAGCCATATTCAGTGACCAGATGCATCGGCACGTCAAAGTGGCACAGCGTCACCAGCGGTTCGATGTTGTACTTTTTGCACTCTTCAAAAACCGCACGATAAAAGGCGATACCTTCCTGATTGGGCAGCGGCTCGTCGCCGTTCGGATAGAGGCGGCTCCAGGCAATCGACGTGCGGAAAACGGTAAACCCCATCTCTGCCATCAGGGCGATGTCTTCTTTGTAGCGATGGTAAAAATCAATCGCCTCGTGGCTCGGATAAAATTCGTCCTCGCGCAGCGCAAAACGTTTTTCCTTACCGACCTTCACCGCCAGGCGACTGGCACCGTGGGGGATCATATCGACCGTGGTCAGCCCTTTCCCGCCCTCGCGGTACGCGCCTTCACTCTGGTTGGCGGCCAGTGCGCCGCCCCATAGAAATCCTTGTGGAAAAACAGACATTTTTACCTCGCTATTCATTTTATGCTCGTGCTTCCTGTGCCTGAACCGGCGCGGTTTGCAGGGCGCGTGCTTTTTCTGCATCGTCTTCGACCGGGATATCCTCAAAGCCGAGGAGCAGGGTCAGAACAAACGATAACACCACCGCCAATGCCATCACGCCAAACACCCATACGATCGTCATTGGGTTGGCCGGATCAAAGAATTGTACGCTGGTAAACAGGCCTGGAGCGGCCATCGAATGGCTGGCAAGACCGGCCATTCCGGCCACTGCACCGCAGATAAACCCGCTGATTAAACTCGCAATCAGAGGACGTTTCAGACGGATTGCTACACCGTACAGCGCGGGTTCAGAAATACCCGCCATGATGGCAGACGCCGCCGCCGCTAACGCCGTCTGGCGCAGTTCCGGGTTTTTGGTTTTCCAGGCGACCGCCAGAGAAGAACCGCCGAGTGACAGGTTTGCGCCAATCTCAGACGGCATCACCATCCCTTCTTTGCCCGTTTCAGCAATGGTCTGGATAATCGTCGGGGTAAATACGCGGTGCATCCCGGTCATGACCAGCAGTGGCCACAATGCGCCCATAATCGCGACCGACAGCCAGCCCAGATAACCGTGAACAGTGTAAACCAGCGCGGAGATGGCGCTACCGATCCAGATCCCCAGCGGGCCAATTAAGACGATGGCAAGCGGAGCCGCAATCAGCACGATCAGCATCGGTTTAAGGAAGTTTTTGGTCACCGCAGGGGTAATTTTGTCTACCCAGACTTCGATGTACGACAGACACCAGGTCATCACCAGCGCGGGGATCACGGTGTAGGTGTATTTCACCGCGGTCACTGGAATAAATGCGAACTCAACGTGCTCGCCCTGCGCGGCTTTCGCCATCAGTTCGATAAAACTCGGATGCACCAGTACGCCGGCGATGGCAATTGCCAACGACACGTTGGTTTTGAATTTAATCGCGGCGGACGCGGCGACCATCAGCGGCAGGAAGAAGAATGCGCCGTCGCCGATAACCGTCAGAATAGTCAGTGTCGGCGCGCCTTTTGGTAGCACACCGGTCATTTCCAGAATCATTGCCAGCAGCTTCACCATTGAGCCGCCAATGATCGCCGGGATCAGCGGAGACATCGTACCGATCAACGCGTCCAGTATTCCGGCCCCGATGCGCTTAAGCGTGAGTTTTTGCGGGCCCTGCGGCTGAGCGGGCTGCATTCCTGCCGGGAGCAGGCTCACCACTTCGCGATACGCTTGTGAAACGGTGTTGCCGATAATCACCTGGCACTGGTTGTCATTACGCACCACGCCGAGCACGCCGCTGAGGCTTTTCAGCGTCGCGGTATCCACTTTACTTTCGTCGTGCAGCACGAAACGCAGGCGCGTCATACAGTGGGTGACGGCAGCGACGTTGTCTTTACCGCCGAGCGCGCTGACGACATCGTTCGCCAGTGCAGCATAATTTTTGGCCATCGGGTGAGATCCTGTTGTCGTTTTGAGAATGGGTAGGAAACCGGTTTCACAAAATCATGAATAGTTTTCTAATATGAAACAAGATCGAAATATGTACATTTTTTATATTCGTGATAACGATCACTTTGGCATATTGAAAGCGTGAGATTCGTGCTGCGACAATGTTTACGCAGTGCAGTACACTGCGGCTCATCAGGTTGAGAGGGAAAAATACAATGACCACGATGCTGGAAGTGGCGAAGCGGGCAGGGGTGTCGAAAGCGACGGTGTCGCGGGTGTTGTCGGGCAATGGCTATGTGAGCCAGGAGACCAAAGATCGCGTTTTTCAGGCGATCGAAGAGAGCGGTTATCGGCCCAATTTGCTGGCACGAAACCTGGCAACAAGACGTACGCAAACTCTCGGGCTGGTGGTGACCAACACCTTGTATCACGGCGTCTATTTTAGCGAACTGTTGTTCCACGCCGCGCGAATGACCGAAGAGAAAGGGCGGCAGCTGATCCTGGCCGATGGCAAGCACAGCGCCGATGAAGAGCGCGAAGCGATTCAGTATCTGCTTGATATGCGCTGCGATGCGATCATCATCTATCCGCGCTTTTTGAGCGTGGAGGAGATGGATGACATCATTCAGAAACACGAACAGCCGATTATGGTGCTTAACCGCCGCCTGCGTAAAAACAGCAGCCACTGCGTTTGGTCAGATCATAAAGCCTCGTGTCAGGCGGCGGTGTCGCAGCTGATTGACATGGGGCATCGCGACATTGCGTTTATCACCGGATCGCTGGATTCTCCTACTGGGATCGAGCGCCTTTCCGGGTACAAAGACGCGCTGGCACAGCATCACATTCCCCTGAATGACGCCTTGATCGTGGAGGGAAAATGGAACCCCGAAAGCGGAGCGTTGGGCGTTTCAACGCTGCTGTCGCGCGGTGAGACATTTACCGCGCTGGTGGCCAGCAACGACGACATGGCGATTGGCGCGGTGAAACAGCTGCATGACAGCGGCGTCGCCACGCCGGGCCAGGTCTCAGTCATTGGTTTCGATGATGTATCCATCGCGCCGTACATCATTCCGTCGCTTTCCAGCGTGCGGATTCCGGTGACGGAGATGATCAAAGAGACCATCAGCCGCCTTATTTTCATGCTCGACGGTGGCGACTTTACCTTGCAGCAAACGTTCAGTGGTGAACTGATCCTGCGTGACTCGGTGATTGCCGGACCGCATGTCTAACGTCGACAGGTGTCATCGTCACTTGTGTCGATGACAGACCGTTGCCTTCGATAAATCCAGTGAAATCAGCCCACTAAAACATGGCACGGTTTATGTATGTTTTGCCGCATGAATGTCATGCTGGAGAAGCAAATGAACCGTTTTATTATGGCTGATGCGAGTAAATGTATTGGCTGCCGCACCTGCGAAGTGGCGTGTGTGGTGTCGCATCAGGCGCAGCAGGATTGTGCGTCCCTTACCCCGGAATCTTTTCTGCCGCGTATTCATGTCATTAAAGGCGTGAATATTTCGACGGCGGCTATCTGTCGTCAGTGCGAAGATGCCCCGTGCGCCAACGTCTGCCCTAACGGCGCCATCAATCGTGAAAATGGTTTTGTGCAGGTGATGCAGGAGCGCTGTATTGGCTGCAAAACCTGCGTGGTGGCGTGCCCGTATGGTGCGATGGAGGTGGTGGTGCGTCCGGTTGTGCGTAACAGTGGCGCCGGTCTGAGCGTGCGTGCGGATAAAGCCGAAGCCAACAAATGCGATTTGTGCCATCACCGTGAAACCGGTCCTGCATGTATGGAGGCCTGTCCGACACACGCGCTGGTGTGTGTGGATCGCAATAAACTTGAACAGATGAGTGCCGAAAAACGTCGTCGTGCGGCGTTTGATACGTCGTCTGCCATGCTGTTCTGACGATGAGTGACGGCGGCGTACAGCTGCGGGTGCGCGGCAAAGTGCAGGGCGTGGGGTTTCGCCCGTTCGTCTGGCAACTGGCGAATCAGCTGCATTTGCGCGGGGATGTCTGCAACGATGGCGAGGGCGTGCTGGTGCGCTTGTCGGGCGATGCGGTGGCGTTTACCGAGCAACTCTTGCAGCAGTGCCCGCCGCTGGCACGCATTGATGAAGTGGAGACGCAGCCATTTCATTGGCCGCGCCCGCCTGCGGAATTTACTATCCGGCGCAGCGCGGCTGGGTCGATGGCAACTCAAATCGTGCCGGATGCCGCCACTTGCCCCGCGTGTCTCGCGGAAATGCGCGACCCGCGTGAGCGCCGCTATCGCTATCCGTTTATCAACTGCACCCACTGCGGCCCGCGCTTTACCATTATTCGCGCCATGCCCTACGATCGTCCGGCAACGTCGATGGCGAATTTCCCGCTTTGCGCCCCGTGCGATGAAGAGTACCGGAATCCCGCTGACCGCCGCTTCCACGCCCAGCCTGTCGCCTGCCCGGACTGCGGACCGGCGCTGGAATGGCGATCCGGTAATGAACGCTGTTCACGCGAAAACGCGCTGCAAGCGGCGGTCACATCGCTCAAAGCCGGGGGGATTGTGGCCATCAAAAGCCTCGGCGGGTTTCATCTGGTTTGCGATGCTCGCAATGTTCTGGCGATCGCCCGGTTGAGGGAGCGCAAACATCGCCCGGCTAAACCGCTGGCGGTGATGGTGACGGACATCGCGCATTTACCGGCCTCCGTTCAGGAATTACTGAAATCACCTGCTGCGCCTATAGTCCTGACATCAAAAATGTTTCTCCCCGATCTGCCGCATGAGATTGCGCCCGGTCTGGATACGATTGGCGTGATGCTCCCTTCAAATCCGCTCCAACATCTGCTGATGGATGGCATGGCCTGTCCGCTGGTGATGACGTCCGGAAACCTCAGCGGTAAACCCCCGCGATGACAAATCAGCAAGCGCTGAATGATCTGGACAATATCGCTGACGGATTTTTGCTGCACAACCGCGACATCTTGCAGCGGATGGATGATTCCGTTGTGGACGATGAAGGCGTGATGCTGCGTCGTGCGCGGGGCTACGTGCCGGATGCGATGACGTTGCCTGATGGGTTTAAGGATATTCCGCCGATACTGGCGCTGGGCGCAGACATGAAAAATACGTTTTGTCTGGTACGCGACGGGCAGGCGGTGTTGAGCCAGCATTTTGGCGATCTGGGCGATGAAGGTGTGGCGAGCCAGTGGCGCGGTGCGCTAGCGGTGATTCAGCAGATGTATCATTTTCGCCCTGAGCACACCGTGTGTGACGCCCATCCGGGCTATCGCAGCGCGAAATGGGCCAACGAAATGGCGCTGCCAACACAGACGGTATTGCACCACCATGCCCATGCTGCGGCGTGTCTGGCCGAAAATGGCTGGCCGCTGGAGGGCGGCGATGTTATCGCGCTGACGCTCGACGGTATCGGAATGGGTGAAAACGGTGCGTTGTGGGGCGGTGAGTGCCTGCGCGTAAACTATCTGACGTGCGAACACCTGGGCGGATTGCCTGCCGTAGCGCTACCCGGCGGCGATCTGGCAGCGCGGCAGCCCTGGCGAAATCTGCTCGCGCACTGTCAGGCATTTGTTCCTGACTGGCTATCGCGGCCTGAAACTCGCCCGGTGCAACAGCAAAACTGGCCGCTGCTGGCGACGGCGATCGCCCGGGCATCAACGCGCCGCTGGCGTCGTCCTGCGGACGGTTATTTGATGCCGTGGCCTGCGCGCTCGCTATTGCGCCAGTGGTGCAAAGCTATGAAGGCGAAGCGGCCTGCAAACTGGAAGCGCTGGCGATGCGGTGCGCCGGAGTGGAACATCCCGTTACGATGCCGCTTAAAAATACTGTGCCAGACTTAGCCACATTCTGGCGGCAGTGGCTCGACTGGCAGGCGGAACCCGATGAACGCGCATGGATATTTCATGACGCGCTGGCGAAAGGGCTGGCAGATTTGGTTCGCTATCACGCCGAACGGCTGTCTCTTTCCACGATCTGCTTTAGCGGTGGTGTGCTGCATAACCGATTGCTGCGGGCACGTCTGCGGTTTTACCTCGCGGACGTCCAACTGCTTTTTCCATCAAAATTGCCTGCGGGCGATGGAGCTTGCTCTTTCGGGCAAGCGGTAGTCGCCGCCGGCTCGAACCTGCTCACAAAGGAACTCACATGTTACGACTCATCCGTAGCGAACCCCGCGCGGTGCTTTTGCTCTCGGTTCTGGCAATGGCGAATCTGCTTGCCTGGGGCTGGGCATGGCAGACGTTTAGCGGCAGTACGGCGCTGATGGCTGCAAGCCTGCTGGCGTGGTGTTACGGGCTGCGGCATGCGGTTGATGCCGATCATATTGCCGCGATCGATACCGTGACGCGCAAAATGATGCAGCAAGGTAAACGACCTTCAGGCGTTGGTGCGTGGTTCTCTTTGGGTCACTCCACGATTGTGGTGCTGGCGACGGTCGCCATTGCGGCCACCGCGACGGCATTTCAACAGAACATGACCTGGTTTCATGAAACGGGCAGCGTGATTGGCACCGCTGTTTCCGCAACGTTCCTGCTGGCGATGGCGCTGGTCAATATGGTGATTTTACGTAGCGTCTGGCGCAGTTTTCAGGCGCTGAAAAAAGGGCGCATGACACGCGTTGACGCGGAACTCCCGGTGACAGGTGGCGCGATGAACTGGTTATTTGGCGCGACGTTCCGGTTGGTGAGCAAAAGCTGGCAGATGTATTTGGTCGGTTTCCTGTTTGGTCTGGGTTTTGACACGGCGACAGAAATTGGTGTGCTCGGTATCTCTGCCGCCAGCGCATCACACGGAATGTCGGTCTGGTCGATTATGATTTTCCCGGCGCTGTTTGCCAGCGGGATGGCATTGATTGATACGATTGATAATTTACTGATGGTTGGGGCTTACGGTTGGGCGTTCAATAAACCGCAGCGTAAGCTCTATTACAATATGACCATTACCGGCACCTCGGTCGTGGTGGCGCTTTTTATCGGTGGGCTGGAAGCATTGGGCCTGGTTATGGATAAGTTCCAGCTAAGCGGCGGCATCTGGAATGCTGTGGCGAAGGTCAACGATAATCTTGGCAACGCGGGATTTTTCGTGGTTGGCTTGTTTATCACCTGCTGGGTCATCTCTATGCTTAATTACCGATGGCGTGGTTACGATGCGCTGATGGTGCGCTCGTAGTCGTTTTTTTGCAGCCTGTTCTAACAGGGGATGGCGCTCTTTCAACGTGCGCGCCGCACACTTTTTTGGCAACAAATAAGATAAGGGAAATGGATTTCCCAACGATAATACAGGGCAATTTTTTATCTTTATCGAAAGATATTATCCATTCATATAACTTATTTTATTTCTGTTTCAGCCTATTAATCCAAATGTATGAATAGAAATGCGTTGTGGCTCGTGCGTGTTTTGGGGTAAGTGGGGATGAAAAGATTTTGCGTCCAAATTCGGAATATTATTGTCTTAAGTCGATAAAAACATGAAATAGTCGTGCGTAATTAATTGATAATTATATGTTATATATTTGCATTTCCCGTATTTATAATAGTGATAATAAACAAAGGAATGATGGTGTGATTTATTTAATAATTATTTACCTTGTGAATCGAGCGCGTAAAAAAAAGCCCCGGGACATCGGGGCTGCGGATAATAAAATCCTAACATCAAGTAAGATGAGCAAGAGACTGAGGATTAAACGGGTAACGATTTCAACAGAGCGAAAGCCTCCTTCATTCGATCTTCGCTGACCACAAAAGCACGCAGCTGACCGTCATCATCTATTCCACGTGCCACCATACCTTGCGGCTCAAGCGTTATCTGCCAGTTAAGATCCTGACGCTGCGTTTCGCCAGCGAGATGCAGTGGCAATTCGGGCGTTTTCACTTTCACCAGCATGGCGGGTAATTTCAGCGGTGTGCTGATGCCAAGCAGATTTTTCGCTAAAACCATCGCACCGATCTGAATGGGCTGCAGGAACGGCAGCACCTGGCCGTTAATTTCTGCACAATCTCCCAGCGCATAAATATCGGGCTGTGTGGTTTGCAGATAGCTGTCGACCTTCACGCCGCGATGGGTTTCTGCGCCGGCCCTGCGGGCAAGCGCGGTTTCTGGCCGCAAACCGGTTGCGGCAATCACCACCTCCACTTCCACGCTGCGGTTACGGTCGAGCGTCGCACGGATCCCGGTGTCGGTTTTTGTCAGACTCTGCAACTGCGATTTCAGCAGGTGGTGCACGCCCATATCCGTCAGGCGATGCTGTAAGCGACTGCTGACTTCTGCGGGCATCAGGGCGGATAAAATACTGGCCGCATGATCAACCAGCGTCACGTATTTACCCGCCCGGCAAAAATCCATTGCCAGTTCGGTACCAATCAGGCCCCCACCAACAATCATCACCCGCCGGGCATCGCGAAGCGTGGTTTCGCACGCCTGGTACTCCTGCTGACTGTTTAGCGTCAGCATCAGCTCGTGGCCTTCAATCGGTGGCACAAAAGCGGATGCACCCGTTGCCAGCACCAGTTTGTTGTAGTGCCATTGCTTATCCTTGGCCTTCACGCAGTGCGCGGCGGCGTCGATATCGGTTACCCAGGTATACGGGAAAAGACGCAGATTGAACTGTTCAGCAAATTCCCCCGCCGGCTGGTGGGTGAGGTCGTTGGCGCGCTGGCTCAGGCTGATGACGTGGCTGAGATCCGGTTTGTTGTACTCGTCCATGCTGTCAGCTGCAATGAGCGTCAGCGGCACAGTCGCGTCCTGTTTGCGGATATTTTTCACCAGCTGACGGGCGGCAAAGCCCGAGCCGATGATCACGATTCCGTGGCTCATTTTGCCTCCGTTGCCAGGACGTCGAAAACGTCTTTGCCAAGTGAACATTCAGGGCACAGGAAATTATCCGGCACGTCACTCCACGGCGTGCCTGGCGCAACGTCCTGAAGCGGTTCGCCCAATGCAGGATCGTAGACCCACTGACAAACGCTGCACTGCATGCACGGGCCAAGTTCTGCTGCCGCAGCGGCGGCGCAGGCGCAATTTTCCTGCTGTTGCGTCGGTTTTACTGTGGCTTCAGGCAGCGGAGCGAGCGCCCACTGACGTGCAATCTCACGGCCGTGCTGGCGGCAAATTTCCAGCGCGTCGACGTCCGGACGCCATTTCGCTTTCAGGCTCATCGACATTTCAAAACCGGCATCTTGTAAGCGCGTGGACAGACGATCAACCGCGCCGCCGCTCCAGCCGTGGGAGCCAAAAGCGCTGGCTCGTTTGTTACGAAAACGCAGGCCCGTCATCTCTTCAACCAGACCGGCGATCTTCGGCATCATCACGTTGTTCATGGTGGACGTTCCCACCAGCACACCTTTCGAGCGGAAAACGTTGGTCAGGATTTCGTTTTTATCACTGCGCGCCACGTTGAAGATTTTCACCGCCACGTTCGGGTCAACTTCATTAATGCCCTGAGCAATCGCGTCCGCCATCATACGAGTATTGTTGGACATGGTGTCGTAGAACAGAGTGATGCGGTCTTCCTGATAATCCGCCGCCCATTTCAGATACAGCTCTACGATTTGCGTTGGGTTTTCACGCCATACCACACCGTGGGAAGTGGCAATCATATCCACGGGCAAATTGAAGCCGAGAATCTCAGTGATTTTTGGCGTCACCAGACGGCTGAACGGGGTCAGGATATTGGCGTAGTAGCGTTGGCACTGCTCGAACAGCTCGGTCTGATCCACTTCGTCGTTGAACAGGCGCTCATCGCAGTAGTGTTGACCAAAGGCGTCGTTACTGAACAACACTGCGTCGCCCGTCATGTAAGTCATCATGCTGTCAGGCCAGTGCAGCATTGGAGTTTCAACGAAGATGAGCTGTTTGCCGTTGCCAATATCCAGCGAGTCACCGGTTTTAACCGTGTGGAAGTTCCACTCCGGATGGTGATGATGACCGTTGATAGAATCAATGGCGTTGGTGGTGCAGTAAATTGGGGTGTTAGGAATGTATGACATCAGCTCGGTCAGCGCACCGGCATGGTCTTCTTCCGCATGGTTAATGATGATGTAGTCGATGGCGTCCAGATCGATTTCGCTGCGCAGGTTCTGCACGAACTCACGGCTGAATTTGTGATCCACAGTATCGATCAGGACATTTTTACCTTCACGAATCAGATAGCTGTTGTAGCTGCTGCCACGGAGGGTTTTATATTCGGTACCATGAAAATCACGCACTTCCCAGTCACGTTGACCCACCCAATGAATATTATTTTTAACCAGAATAGACATAGCAACCTCAAATTAATACGGTGTTTTTAAGTAAGATGATTTACTTATATCAAGTTGCGTGCCAACTATTTATCATGTTGATTTATATGGATTTTAAAAATAATGACTCATAATGAGTAGTCAAAATGACTATCTTGTTGACTGTCAATATGACAACATGCATTGTCAAAATGACCGCGAGGTAAAAATGAGTTTTTCCGTAGAGGTGCTGGCGAAAATCGCCATTGAACTGCAAACCGGGATTGGCCATCAGGATCGCTTTCAGCGGCTGATCTCCACGCTGCGCCACGTGCTGGATTGCGATGCGTCGGCACTGCTGCGCTACGAAGGACGACAGTTTATTCCGCTGGCGATCGACGGGCTGGCGCACGATGTACTGGGGCGTCGTTTTACGCTGGAAGGGCATCCGCGCCTGGAGACCATCGCCCGTGCGGGCGACGTGGTGCGATTCCCGGCGGACAGCGATTTACCCGATCCCTACGACGGATTAATCCCAGGGCAAGAGAGCCTGAAGGTTCACGCCTGTATCGGCCTGCCGCTGTTTGCCGGACAAAATCTGATTGGCGCGTTAACGCTCGACGGTCTGGAGCCGGACCAGTTCGATACGTTTAGCGATGAAGAGCTGCGCCTGATTGCCGCGCTGGCGTCTGGTGCGCTCAGTAATGCCCTGCTGATCGAACAGCTGGAGAGCCAGAACATTATGCCGGGCAGCCCGGTCGCGTTTGAGCACGTCGCGCATACGGAAATGATTGGTCTGTCGCCGGGGATGATGCAGCTGAAAAAGGAGATCGAGATTGTTGCGGCGTCCGATCTCAACGTGCTGATCGGCGGTGAAACGGGCACCGGGAAAGAGCTGGTGGCGAAGTCGATTCACGAAGGTTCGCCGCGCGCGGTTAATCCATTGGTGTATCTGAACTGCGCCGCGCTGCCCGAAAGCGTGGCGGAAAGTGAGCTGTTCGGGCACGTCAAAGGGGCGTTTACCGGTGCAATCAGCAACCGTAGCGGCAAGTTTGAAATGGCCGATAACGGCACGCTGTTTCTTGACGAAATTGGCGAGCTGTCGCTGGCCCTCCAGGCCAAACTGCTGCGCGTGTTGCAGTACGGTGATATTCAGCGCGTCGGCGACGATCGCAGTTTGCGCGTCGACGTGCGTGTTCTGGCGGCCACCAACCGTGACCTGCGCGAAGAGGTGCTGGCCGGGAATTTTCGTGCCGATCTGTTCCATCGTTTAAGCGTGTTTCCGCTGTCGGTGCCGCCGCTGCGCGAGCGTGGCGAAGACGTAGTGCTTCTGGCAGGTTTTTTCTGCGAGCAGTGCCGGTTAAAAATGGGCTTATCACGCGTGGTGTTAAGCCCCGGCGCGCGCAGCCATTTGTTACGTTACGGTTGGCCGGGCAACGTGCGTGAGCTGGAGCATGCCATTCATCGTGCGGTGGTCCTGGCACGTGCCGCACGTTTGGGCGATGAGGTGGTGATCCACGCGCGACATTTTGCTTTACACGATGAAACCGCGCCTGCCGTGGCGCAGGAAACGCCTGTCATAGCTAATGAAAATTTGCGTGAAGCGACGGACGCGTTTCAGCGCCAGATGATTACCCGCGCGCTGGATCAAAATGGACGTCGCTGGGCGGCTTGCGCGCGCGCACTTGAGATGGACGTCGCCAACCTGCATCGGCTGGCGAAACGCCTTGGGCTAAAGGGTTAAATAATCCCGGCTTGATAGAAATCCTGCAGGTTGATGGCGCCGCAAAGCTTGCCGCTGTCGTCAACGACAGGTGCCGCCGTGATTTTACGTTTCATCAATATCTCTTTGGCTTCGATGGCGCGGCTTTCAGCGTTTAATGTCAGCCCGCCCGCGGTCATCGCATCACTCACAATAGCGTCCAGACTGCCGCCGCCGACCAGCCAGCGGCGAAGGTCACCGTCGGTGAAGACACCCTTAACCAGACCGGTTTCGTCGCAGACGGCGACCAGGCCCAGCCCGGTGCGGCTCAATTCCAGCATCGCGTCCATGACGCTGGTGCTGAGTTTGACCTGCGGGACCGCCTCTTCAGTACGCATTAAATGGTGAACTTTGTTGAGCAGACGCGCACCCAGCGCACCTGCTGGATGAGAGCGCGCGAAATCTTCTTCATTAAAACCGCGCGCCTGCATGACGGCCATCGCCAGCGCGTCGCCCATCATCAGGGTATTAACGGTGCTGGACGTTGGTGCGAGATGCATCGGGCAGGCTTCGCGTTCAACGGAAATATCCAGCGTCGCTTTCGCGGCCAGCGCCAGCGGTGAGCGGGACTTTCCGGTCATCGCCAGCAGTGCAACGGATTTTTCCTGCAAACGAGGAATGATCAAATCCAGCTCTTTTGCCGAGCCGGAATAGGAGATAAACAGCATCACGTCGCGACTTTCGATCATCCCCAGATCGCCATGCAGGGCTTCTGCCGGATGGACAAAAAAGGCCGGCGTGCCGGTGCTGGCGAGCGTGGCGGCAATTTTCTTGCCGATATGCCCGGATTTACCAATGCCTGCGACGATCACTTTGCCTTCGCATTGAATAATGGTGTTGGCTGCGCGGACAAAATCATCGCCCAGTCTTTCTGGCAGGCGGCTGGCTTCCTGTAGCTCCAGCATTAATGTCTGACGGCCTGTGTTTAGCAGAAAATCACTCATTTTTATCTCCGGTTAAAATCCCTTGCGCCTCTCGTCTGAGAAGCCGACAGAAATGTGGCTGCGCCCATGATAGTGCATTCTCCTGGTGGGGATCCTGCCCAATACCGAAAGATTTTGCTTAGCGCCACAGAACTCCTTCCTTGAGGTGTCGCGGATGCTTTACCATACTTGCCACTTATCGAATTCTTTCAATGGATGTCTCATGGTCAAGCGTCGTTACGCAGCGCTCATTCCCGCGCTGATTATGCTTGCTGCCTGTAGCAGCAAACCGAAAACAGAGGAAGTTCAACAGACGGCTGGCGCGCCCTCCGGCGGTTTTCTGCTGGAGCCGCAGCACAATGTCATGCAGATGGGCGGTGATTTCGCCAATAACCCTGCGGCCGAACAGTTCATCGATAAGATGGTGAGCAAGCACGGTTTTAACAGACAACAATTGCACGAGATTTTGTCCCAGGCTAAACGTCTGGATTACGTGCTGCGCCTGATGGACAGACAAGCGCCAACCGCGCAGGCTCCGACAGGGCCGAACGGTGCGTGGCTGCGCTATCGTAAACAGTTCATCACCCCGGACAACGTGCAAAACGGCGTGGCATTCTGGAATCAATATGAAGATGCGCTGAACCGCGCATGGCAGGTCTACGGCGTTCCGCCTGAAATCATCGTCGGTATTATTGGTGTGGAAACCCGCTGGGGCCGCGTGATGGGCAAAACGCGCATTCTCGATGCGCTGGCGACGCTTTCCTTTAACTATCCGCGCCGCGCAGACTATTTCTCGTCCGAGCTGGAAACCTTCTTACTGATGGCGCGCAACGAGCAGGACGATCCGCTGGATCTGAAAGGCTCATTCGCGGGCGCAATGGGTTATGGCCAGTTTATGCCGTCGTCCTATAAAGAATACGCGGTGGACTTTAACGGTGACGGGCATATCAACCTGTGGGATCCGGTGGATGCCATCGGCAGCGTGGCGAACTACTTCAAAGCGCACGGGTGGGTGAAAGGCGAGCCGGTTGCCGTGCAGGCCAACGGACAGGCGCCAGGGCTGGAAAATGGTTTCAAAACCAAATATAGCGTGGCACAACTGGCGTCAGCCGGGTTAACGCCAATGCAGCCGCTGAACAACAACCAGCAGGTGAGCTTACTGCGTCTGGATATTGGTACGGGTTATCAATACTGGTACGGCCTGCCGAATTTCTACGCGATTACCCGCTACAACCACAGCACGCACTACGCAATGGCGGTGTGGCAGTTGGGCCAGGCGGTTGCGCTGGCGCGTGTGCCTGCGGCATCCCCGTTTAGTCAGTAAGTTTTCCCACTGATGTATGGTTTGCCGGAGCAGGGGCTCATCTCCGGCAAACCATCAGGTCGCTCGTTGATACGTCGCGCTTTATTTTTACCGCCACGGTAAGAAGAGCAACGGTAACATTTCGCCACACTCCATTATCATCTTCTGTATTTACATCTGCATCGCAATTTATTAGTGTTATGTTATAACATTATTTGTGGTGTCAATATGTCTATCTCGCTTCTCTCTCTTTCCGCGCTGGCGCGACTCCTTATGGCTTTTGGGCTGATATCGATTATTGCGTTGGCGGTGCGCTGGGCGGTGATTCTCCCATGATTGAGCTACAGAATCTGGTGGCCGGATATGACGGCCAGTCGGTTACTCAGGCGCTCAATGGCGTCATTGAGCGCGGCAGTATGACGGCAATTATCGGCGCGAATGGCTGCGGTAAATCGACGCTGCTAAAAACGCTCGCGGGATTTATTCCTCCGGTGAGCGGGGGTTTTCGCTGGCAGGAAAAACGTCCGGTCATCGGCTGGCTGGCCCAGCGCCACTCGCTGGAAGCGCAATTTCCCCTGACCGTCCAGGATGTGGTGAGTATGGGTTGTTGGCCCGGCATCTCTTTATTGTCGGGATTGCAGCGCAAAACGCGTTTGCGTATCGCCAGCGCGCTTGAGCGGGTTGGGTTGCAGGCGCTGGCAACGTCGACGATTGATGAACTCTCCGGGGGGCAATTCCAGCGCATGCTTTTTGCCAGAGTGCTGGTGCAGAACGCGCCGTTGGTGATGCTGGATGAACCTTTTACGGGTGTCGATGAAGCCACCTGTAACGTGCTGATGGAATTGATGCTGGATATGTATTTGCAAGGGCAAACCGTTCTGGCGGTGTTGCATGACAGCGAGCGCGTGGCACGTCATTTCCCTCAGACACTGCGTTTAGATACCGGCACACCGTGTTGGGCAACAGTACGCGCGAGGGTGGCATGATCTGGCATCTCTTTTTCCAGCCATTTATTGAATACGGATTTATGCGTCGCGCGCTGGTGGTGTGTCTGGCCCTTTCTGTGAGTACCACGATGCTGGGCGTTTTTTTACTGCTCCGCCGCATGAGTCTGATGGGTGATGCTCTGTCGCACGCTATTTTACCGGGTGTCGCGGTGGGTTATTTGCTCAGCGGTATGTCACTGCTGGCGATGAGTGTGGGCGGATTTATTGCCGGAATTTTGGTTGCGCTGATTGCCGGTTTGGTCAGTCGGCGTACGCCGCTCAAAGAAGACGCCAGCTTTGCGGGACTTTACCTTGGCTCCCTGGCGCTGGGCGTCACGCTGGTTTCACTTCGCGGTTCCAGTGTCGATCTTCTGCACCTGCTTTTTGGCTCGATTCTGGCGGTTGATAACGCTGCGGCACTGTTTGTGGCGGGCGTCTGCATATTCACCTTATTGATGCTGGCCATTTTCTATCGTGGCCTGGTCACCGAAGCATTCGATACCGCCTGGTTACAGGTCAATTCACGCGCGTTGCCCGGATTGTTACATGGGCTGTTTCTTGCCTTGCTGGTGCTTAACCTCGTCGCCGGATTTCAGGTGCTGGGCACGCTGATGGCGGTGGGCTTAATGATGCTGCCTGCCGTCGCTGCACGCTGCTGGATGCGAACATTGCCAGGACTGTTACTTATGGCGGGCATCAGCGGGATTTTTTGCGCCTGGTTTGGATTGAGCCTGTCATGGGCGGCAAGTTTGCCTGCCGGGCCGTCTATCGTACTGACCGCGAGCGCGTTATTTATTTTTTCCGTTTTATTTGGCTCGCGCAGCAATCTGCGTGCGCTTTTTCAACGCAAGGGGACGTGAAGATGAAACGAACAAGGGTAATGATTGCGCTGGTGCTGGGATTCATGACGCAGAGCGCGCTGGCTAAAACGCTGAACGTGGTGACGAGTTTTTCCATTCTCGGTGACATCACGCAGGAAGTGGGGGGCAAGCATGTGAGCGTGACGACGCTGGTTGGCCCGGATGGCGATCCGCATACCTTTGAGCCCTCACCAAAAGACAGTGCAGCGCTCAGTAAAGCTGATGTGGTGGTGGTGAACGGTTTAGGGCTGGAAGGTTGGCTCGACCGGCTGATCAAAGCGTCAGGGTTTAAAGGGACGCTAGTGGTGGCTTCTTCTGGAGTTAAAATCCACACTTTGGAAGAAGAGGGCAAAAGCGTAACTGATCCTCACGCCTGGAACAGCGCTGCGAACGGGGCGTTGTATGCACAAAATATTCTTACAGGTCTGGTGCAAGCCGATCCGCAAGATAAAGCGGCGCTGGAGGCTTCTGGTCAGGCGTATATCGCTCAGCTCACGCAGCTGGATAGTTGGGCGAAAACGCAGTTTAGCCAGATTCCCCAGCAAAAACGTAACGTGCTGACCAGCCATGATGCGTTCGGCTATTTTAGTCGTGCTTATGGGGTGAATTTTATCGCTCCTCAGGGGCTTTCTTCCGAGAGTGAGGCGAACGCTGCACAGGTGGCGGCGATCATTGATCAGATTAAGGCTGACGGCGTGAAGACCTGGTTTATGGAAAACCAGCTCGATCCGCGTCTGGTGAAACAAATTGCCACTGCAACGGGCGCCCAGCCCGGTGGGGAACTTTATCCTGAGGCGCTGTCGGCCAAAGGTGGCGTGGCGGATACTTACGTAAAAGCCTTTCGTCATAACGTCAAAACGATTGCGGATAGCATGAAGTAATTCTTTTTTTGAGCCGATGACGTCGCATCGGCTTTTTCTGAAGCCTCCTCGTAAAACCTGAACCCCATCTCCCTATCTCACGAGAAAGTGCTACATTGTGCTGCATGTTTTTCAGGAGCCGAAAGCGATGATGACTGACCATGAATTGATGCAGCTGAGCGAAGTGGTAGGGCTGGCGTTGAAGCAGCGTGGCGCTACGCTGACAACGGCGGAATCCTGTACGGGCGGATGGGTGGCAAAAGTGATTACGGATATCGCGGGTAGCTCCGCATGGTTCGAACGCGGCTTTGTAACCTACAGCAACGAAGCCAAAGCCCAGATGATTGGGGTGCGTGAACCGACCCTTGAACAGCACGGCGCGGTGAGCGAGCCGGTGGTGGTTGAAATGGCCATCGGTGCACTTAAAGCCGCGCAGGCAGATTTTGCGATTTCTGTCAGCGGTATCGCCGGACCCGATGGCGGTAGCGACGTGAAACCCGTTGGTACCGTCTGGTTTGGTTTCGCCACGGCACAAGGCCAGGGAATCACCCGCCGGGAGTGCTTCAGCGGGGATCGTGAAAGCGTGCGCCGTCAGGCAACGGAATACGCGTTAAAAACGCTCTGGCAACAATTTCTACAAAACACTTGATACTGTATGACCATACAGTATAATTGCTTCAACAGAACAGTTTTCACCTCCCGGGAATACGTAAGCGGATTTCCGGCATGACAGGAGTAATAATGGCTATCGACGAAAACAAACAGAAAGCGTTGGCGGCAGCGCTGGGCCAGATCGAAAAGCAATTCGGTAAAGGCTCCATCATGCGCCTGGGTGAAGACCGTTCCATGGATGTGGAAACGATCTCCACGGGTTCGCTTTCTCTGGACATCGCGCTGGGCGCGGGTGGCCTGCCAATGGGCCGTGTCGTAGAAATCTACGGACCGGAATCCTCTGGTAAAACGACGCTGACTTTGCAGGTTATTGCATCAGCACAACGCGAAGGCAAAACCTGTGCGTTTATCGATGCAGAACACGCGCTGGATCCAGTCTATGCCCGTAAACTCGGTGTAGATATCGATAATCTTCTGTGTTCTCAGCCGGATACCGGTGAGCAGGCATTGGAAATCTGTGATGCGCTGGCACGTTCTGGCGCAGTTGACGTTATCGTTGTCGACTCCGTTGCGGCACTGACGCCGAAAGCGGAAATTGAAGGTGAAATCGGTGACTCTCACATGGGCCTCGCGGCACGTATGATGAGCCAGGCAATGCGTAAACTGGCCGGTAACCTTAAGCAGTCTAATACGCTGCTGATCTTCATCAACCAGATCCGTATGAAAATTGGTGTGATGTTTGGTAACCCGGAAACCACTACCGGGGGTAACGCACTGAAGTTCTATGCGTCCGTTCGCCTGGATATCCGTCGTATCGGCGCAGTGAAAGATGGCGATAACGTGATCGGCAGCGAAACCCGCGTGAAGGTTGTGAAGAATAAAATCGCCGCTCCGTTCAAGCAGGCTGAATTCCAGATCCTTTACGGTGAAGGTATCAACTTCTTTGGCGAGTTGGTTGATCTCGGCGTGAAAGAGAAGCTGATTGAAAAAGCAGGCGCCTGGTACAGCTACAACGGCGACAAAATTGGTCAGGGTAAAGCGAATGCTATCTCCTGGTTGAAAGAGAACCCAGCAGCAGCGAAAGAAATTGAGAAGAAAGTGCGCGAACTCCTTCTCAGTAACCAGGATTCTAAACCTGACTTCGTTGTTGATGCCGCAGATGCTGAAGAAACCAACCCAGATTTCTAATGATCTGGTGTAAAAACAAGGGCTGCTATTGCGGCCCTTTTTGCATTTGTCATACAGCAGGTTTTATATGAGTGAATCAAAACCGCGTCGTCCTGCCTACGCCCGTTTATTAGACCGTGCCGTGCGGATTCTTGGTGTACGCGATCACAGTGAACAAGAACTGCGGCGCAAGTTAGCTGCTCCCGTTATAGGTAAAAATGGACCGGAGGCGATCGATGCGACTGAGGAAGACTATGATCGCGTGATCGCCTGGTGCTATGAGCACAGCTACCTGGATGACACGCGTTTTGTGACGCGTTTTATCGCCAGCCGGAGCCGTAAAGGTTACGGGCCTGCGCGAATTCGTCAGGAACTTAATCAGAAAGGGATCGCTCGCGAAGCAACAGAACAGGCGATGCGTGAATGCGATATAGACTGGGGTGAACTGGCGCGGGATCAAGCCGTTCGTAAGTACGGTGAACCTCTGCCGCGTGAATTTTCAGAAAAAGTAAAAATCCAGCGTTTCTTACTCTACCGTGGCTACCTGATGGAAGATATTCAGGCTATATGGCGTAATTTTACCGATTGAACGCATGCTGCATTTTACTTCCCTCCAAAGAAAACTTATCTTATTCCCACTTTTTCCAGTAGCTGGCCCGTCCAATCGTCAACAGGTACAGGCTGGCTGCGACATTTCGTTAGCTTGATTTCAGGATAATTATGAGCAAGAGCACCGCTGAGATCCGTCAGGCGTTTCTCGATTTTTTCCATAGTAAGGGACACCAGGTAGTTGCCAGCAGCTCCCTGGTACCGAACAATGACCCGACTCTGCTGTTTACCAACGCCGGGATGAACCAGTTCAAGGATGTATTCCTTGGTCTCGATAAGCGTAATTATTCCCGTGCGACAACCTCACAGCGTTGCGTACGTGCGGGCGGTAAACATAACGATCTGGAAAACGTCGGCTACACCGCACGTCACCACACTTTCTTCGAGATGCTGGGTAACTTCAGCTTCGGCGACTATTTCAAACACGACGCTATCCAGTACGCATGGGAATTGCTGACCGGTGAAAACTGGTTCAACCTGCCGAAAGAGCGTCTGTGGGTTACCGTTTACGAAACCGACGACGAAGCTTACGAAATCTGGGAGAAAGAAGTTGGTATCCCGCGTGAGCGAATTATTCGTATCGGGGATAACAAAGGCGCGCCATATGCGTCTGACAACTTCTGGCAGATGGGCGATACCGGTCCTTGCGGTCCGTGCACCGAGATCTTCTACGATCACGGCGACCATATTTGGGGTGGACCTCCAGGGACAGCAGAAGAAGACGGCGATCGCTATATTGAGATCTGGAATATCGTCTTTATGCAGTTCAACCGTCAGATTGACGGCACGATGGAGCCACTGCCAAAACCGTCCGTTGATACGGGTATGGGTCTGGAACGTATTGCAGCCGTTCTGCAACACGTCAACTCCAACTACGATATCGATCTGTTCAGCACGCTGATTAAGTCTGTTGCTGAAGTGACCGGTGCCACCGATCTGAGCAATAAATCTCTGCGCGTTATCGCAGACCATATTCGTTCTTGTGCGTTCCTGATTGCTGATGGCGTGATTCCGTCGAATGAAAACCGTGGTTACGTGCTGCGTCGCATCATTCGTCGTGCTGTTCGTCATGGCAACATGTTGGGCGCGAAAGACACCTTCTTCTACAAACTTGTCGGTCCGCTGGTGGGCGTCATGGGCGATGCAGGCGAAGAGCTGAAACGCCAACAGTCGCAGGTTGAGCAGGTCCTGAAAACAGAAGAAGAGCAGTTTGCTCGTACCCTGGAGCGCGGTCTGGCACTGCTGGACGAAGAACTGTCTCAGCTGACCGGCGATACGCTGGATGGCGAAACTGCCTTCCGTCTGTACGACACCTACGGCTTCCCGGTTGACCTGACGGCAGACGTTTGCCGCGAGCGCAACATCAAAGTGGACGAAGCTGGCTTTGAAGCCGCCATGGAAGAACAGCGCCGCCGTGCGCGTGAATCCAGCGGTTTTGGCGCGGATTACAATGCGATGATCCGTGTGGACAGCGCATCTGAATTCCAGGGTTACGATCGCCTGGAATTGAACGCCAAAGTTACCGCCCTGTTTGTCGACGGCAAAGCCGTAGAGAGCATTAGCGCTGGTCAGGATGCGGTTGTCGTTCTCGATCAAACCCCATTCTATGCGGAATCCGGTGGTCAGGTCGGCGATAAAGGCGAACTGAAAGGCCACGGCTTTAGCTTCTCTGTCAGCGATACTCAGAAATACGGTCAGGCAATTGGCCATATCGGCAAACTTGCTTCCGGTTCTCTGAAAGTCGGTGAGGGCGTTCAGGCAGAAGTCGATGAAGCACGTCGCCAACGCATTCGTCTGAATCACTCTGCAACGCACCTGATGCACGCCGCATTGCGTGACGTTCTGGGCACTCATGTTGCGCAGAAAGGTTCTCTGGTCAACGACAAAATCCTGCGTTTCGACTTCTCTCATTTTGAAGCGATGAAACCGTCTGAAATCCGCGCGGTTGAAGATATGGTTAACGCGCAGATCCGTCGTAACCTGCCTATCGAAACCAACATCATGGATCTCGAGGCGGCCAGAGCTAAAGGCGCGATGGCGCTGTTTGGCGAGAAATATGATGAGCGCGTTCGCGTGCTGAGCATGGGTGATTTCTCTACCGAACTCTGCGGCGGGACTCACGCTTCCCGTACCGGTGATATCGGCCTGTTCCGTATCCTATCCGAATCGGGTACCGCGGCGGGTGTGCGTCGTATCGAAGCGGTAACAGGTGAAGGTGCTATCGCCAGCCTGCACGCTGAAAGCGATCAGTTGCACGATATTGCTCAACTGTTGAAAGGTGACAGCCACAATCTGGGTGAGAAAGTGCGTAGCGCACTGGAACGTAGTCGCCAGCTCGAAAAAGAACTGCAGCAACTGAAAGAGCAGGCAGCCGTTCAAGAAAGCGCAAATCTCTCCAGCAAAGCGGTTGATATTAAAGGTGTCAAACTGCTGGTCAGTGAACTGGCAGGTGTTGAACCTAAGATGCTTCGTACCATGGTTGATGATCTGAAGAACCAGCTCGGTTCGACAATTATCGTTCTGGCGACAGCGGTCGAAGGTAAGGTTTCTCTGATTGCGGGCGTCTCTAAGGATGTGACTGACCGCGTGAAAGCAGGGGAATTGATTGGTATGGTCGCTCAGCAGGTGGGTGGCAAAGGTGGCGGTCGTCCGGACATGGCGCAAGCCGGCCGGTACGGATGCAGCGGCACTTCCAGCAGCATTGGCCAGCGTTGAAAGCTGGGTAAGTGCTAAACTGTAATAATTACAAAGCGTAAACAGACGCCATAACCTTGCAGTTATGGCGTATTAGTTACTACGCTATCGACAATGATAAAGTCAGGTTGAGTTTGTGTATATCGGCTAAACTTACGTTTAACAGAATGTGATGCCGTGACTGCTTACACTTTACGTGTTTGTCATCGCTTACTTTTTGGCGTTATATGATGGATAATGCCGGGATACAAGAGACCCGACTCTTTTAATCTTTCAAGGAGCAAAGAATGCTGATTCTGACTCGTCGAGTTGGTGAGACCCTCATGATTGGGGATGAGGTCACCGTGACAGTTCTAGGGGTAAAGGGTAACCAGGTTCGTATTGGTGTGAACGCCCCTAAAGAAGTCTCTGTCCATCGTGAAGAGATCTACCAGCGTATCCAGGCTGAAAAATCCCAGCAGTCCAGTTACTGATATTATCGCGTCTCGCTTTCCGGCGAGACGCAACCCTCTTGCCATTGTTCCTGCATAAAGTTACCGTTCTATTTCATTCGCTCGATTTTTCACACTCTCCAGAATCTTATCTCATCCAAAATCAGTCTCTTCACCTGCAGAAAGCTGCTTTAACGTGTGTAAAATCCGCTTATAAAACACCCTCTTTGTGGTTTTTGCATGCGAATTGCCTGTGATTTGTGCAAACGATAAATGTCTGTGGAAAATTGTTTGACTTATAAGTCCCAGAAAGTAATATATGCGCCACGCAGCGACGAAGAGCTCTTAACAAGTTCTCCGAAGCACTCGCAAGAGGCGTTGTGTGGTGAGGTGGCCGAGAGGCTGAAGGCGCTCCCCTGCTAAGGGAGTATGCGGTCAAAAGCTGCATCCGGGGTTCGAATCCCCGCCTCACCGCCATTTTGCATCCGTAGCTCAGCTGGATAGAGTACTCGGCTACGAACCGAGCGGTCGGAGGTTCGAATCCTCCCGGATGCACCATCTTCTTCGAGATAACAGCGGCACTGTTATTTCACGGTCCGCGAAATTATCGCGAGCACCAGGGAAGATAACGTTGCTTCAGCAACGGCCCGAAGGGTGAGGCGCAGCCGAGTAATCCTCCCGGATGCACCATCTATTACTTCATATTGCTTTCGAAGTGACATGACGTATCAAGCAGTACCATAGTAAATCCCGATGCATCCGTAGCTCAGCTGGATAGAGTACTCGGCTACGAACCGAGCGGTCGGAGGTTCGAATCCTCCCGGATGCACCATTTACTATTTCTGAAGGCAGTACCCTGATGCATCCGTAGCTCAGCTGGATAGAGTACTCGGCTACGAACCGAGCGGTCGGAGGTTCGAATCCTCCCGGATGCACCATCTTCTCCAAATTAACAGTGAATCTGTTAGTTCATGGTCTGCGACTTTATCGCGAGCACCAGGAAGGATAACGTTGCTTCAGCAACGGCCCGAAGGGCGAGGTAGTACCAAGTCATCCTCCCGGATGCACATTTATCATTTCTGAAGGCAGTACCCTGATGCATCCGTAGCTCAGCTGGATAGAGTACTCGGCTACGAACCGAGCGGTCGGAGGTTCGAATCCTCCCGGATGCACCATCTTCTCCAAATTAACCTCAACTCTACTCATTCATGGTCTGCGAATTTATCGCGAGCACCAGGAAAGATAACGTTGCTTCAGCAATGGCGACGCAGGGTGAGGCAATACCCAGTCATCCTCCCGGATTCACCCTCTCTTTCTTCTTCAATTTATCCCCTGAATTTTTCATCAGCTATCACTCTTACTGTCAGCGACAAAAATCCTTGTTTACGTTAAAGTAATGCTTTGTTAATCGTTGGGCGAGAGCACGATGTACACACAGTATGACGGTCTGATCTTCGATATGGATGGCACTATCCTGGACACCGAACCCACTCATCGTAAAGCGTGGGATGATGTTCTGAGTCGTTACGGAATGCGTTTCGATTTACAGGCAATGGTGGCGCTCAATGGCTCGCCAACCTGGCGTATCGCTCAGGCGGTGATTGAACTTAATCAAGCCGATCTGGACCCCCCACCTGCTCGCTCGCGAAAAAACCGACGCCGTCAAAGCGATGCTTTTAGACACGGTTCGTCCGCTTCCGCTGATTGATGTTGTTAAAGAGTGGCACGGCCGTCGCCCGATGTCAGTGGGGGACGGGGAGTGAAAGCGCGGTAGCCGAAGCTTTGCTCAATCATCTTGGACTGCGTCACTATTTTTCGGCAGTGGTCGCCGCCGATCATGTTAAAAATCATAAACCCGCGCCGGATACCTTTCTGCTGTGTGCAGAATTAATGGGTGTCGCCGCGTCTCGGTGCGTGGTTTTTGAGGATGCAGATTTTGGTATTCAGGCCGCGCATGCCGCCGGAATGGATGCAGTGGATGTTCGCTTACTGTGAGTGACTTGCTGTCACTTGCTTCGTTATTTGCCAGCAGTTTTTTAAGTGCCACACTCTTACCGGGTAACTCCGAAGTTGTGCTGGTCGCGATGCTGTTGTCAGGCGTGAGTCAGCCCTGGTTGTTGGTCTTAATAGCAACAATGGGTAATAGCCTTGGAGGGCTGACTAACGTTATTCTTGGTCGTTTCTTTCCGCTGCGTAAAAAATCACGCTGGCAGGAAAAGGCAGCAGGCTGGCTTAAACGCTATGGTGCTGCCACGCTTTTATTAAGCTGGATGCCTGTAATAGGGGATTTGCTGTGTCTGCTGGCAGGGTGGATGCGCATCTCATGGGGACCAGTGCTCTTTTTTTTATGCCTTGGTAAGGCGTTGCGCTATGTCCTCGTGGCACTGGCAACACTGCAAGGCATGACGTGGTGGCACTAATTGGTGGAATGAATAAACGACCTTCAATCGTCAACCATTACAATTATGCTGGATAACTATTATTGACAGGCGGGAGGTCAATTTGATCCCGGACGTATCACAGGCGCTAGCCTGGCTGGAAAAGCACCCTCAGGCCCTGAAGGGTATACAGCGCGGGCTTGAGCGCGAAACACTGCGCGTAAACGCGGATGGTAGTTTGGCAACAACCGGCCATCCGGAGTCGTTAGGCTCTGCGTTGACTCATAAATGGATCACGACCGATTTTGCCGAAGCGCTGCTGGAATTTATCACTCCGGTTGATGGCGATATCGATCATATGCTGACGCTAATGCGTGATGTCCACCGCTACACCGCCCGTCAGTTGGGTGATGAGCGCATGTGGCCACTCAGCATGCCTTGCTACATTGAGCAGGGCCAGGATATTGAGCTGGCGCAATACGGCACGTCGAATATTGGTCGACTGAAAACGCTGTACCGCGAAGGTTTAAAAAACCGCTATGGCGCGTTGATGCAAACCATCTCCGGGGTGCATTACAACTTCTCGTTGCCGATGGCGTTCTGGCAGGCAAAATGCGGTGAAACGGATAAAGAAGCGATCTCAGCGGGCTATTTCCGCCTGATTCGTAACTACTACCGTTTTGGCTGGGTGATCCCGTATCTGTTCGGTGCCTCCCCGGCGATTTGCTCCTCATTCTTGCAGGGCAAACCGACGACGCTACCGTTCGAAAAGACCGACTGCGGCATGTACTATCTGCCGTACGCCACCTCATTACGCCTCAGCGATCTGGGTTATACCAATAAGTCGCAAAGCAATCTCGGTATTACGTTTAACGATTTGCACGAGTATGTGGCAGGATTGAAGCGGGCGATCAAAACGCCGTCGGAAGAGTACGAAACGATCGGGCTCGAAAAAGACGGTAAACGCCTGCAAATTAACAGTAACGTTTTGCAGATTGAAAACGAACTGTATGCGCCGATTCGCCCGAAACGCGTCACGCGCAGCGGCGAAGCACCGTCAGATGCGCTGGAGCGCGGCGGCATCGAGTATATCGAAGTCCGTTCCCTGGACATCAACCCGTTCTCGCCCATTGGCGTTGACGAGCAGCAGATCCGTTTCCTCGATCTGTTTATGGTCTGGTGTGTTCTGGCGGATGCGCCGGAAATGAGTGCTGACGAGTTATTGTGTACGCGCACCAACTGGAATCGCGTAATACTTGAAGGACGCAAACCTGGCCTGACATTAGGCATTGGTTGTGAAACGGCACAGTTCCCGCTGGCAAAAGTGGGCAAAGATCTGTTCCGCGATCTCAAACGCGTCGCGCAGACGATGGACAGCCTTTACGGTGGTGAGGAATATCAAAAAGTGTGCGACCAACTGGTCGAGAGCTTTGATAACCCTGAACTGACGTTCTCGGCACGCATTCTGCGTTCTATGATTGATCAAGGTATCGGTGGCACAGGCCGTACGCTCGCTGCGCAGTACCGTGACATGTTGCAGCAGGAGCCGCTGGAAGTGTTGAGCGAAGAAGATTTCGTGGCGGAACGCGAGGCATCCATTGCACGCCAGCGTGAAGTCGAAGCGGCGGACACTGAATCGTTCGATGCGTTTTTGGCGAAACACGCCTGACAGAAAAGAAAATGGCCACATCGCTGTGGCCAAAATAACATCTCTGAAATCAGGGATGATGATAACAAATGCGCGTCTTTCATAGAGTAAGACGCGCGGTTGAACAAAGAGTTCATTTTATTTTAAAAATAATCACTATCGGAGGTGACGTATGCCGTTATTAGATAGCTTCACAGTCGACCATACCCGTATGGAAGCACCTGCTGTACGTGTGGCAAAAACCATGCATACCCCGAGCGGCGACGCGATCACCGTGTTTGACCTGCGTTTTTGCGTGCCAAATAAAGAAGTGATGCCCGAAAAAGGCATTCACACGCTGGAGCACCTGTTCGCAGGCTTCATGCGCGATCACCTGAACGGTAACGGTGTTGAAATCATCGACATCTCTCCGATGGGCTGCCGTACCGGTTTCTATATGAGCCTGATCGGCACCCCTGAAGAAACGCGCGTGGCGGATGCCTGGAAAGCGGCGATGGCCGACGTACTGAAAGTCAAAGAGCAGAACCAGATCCCTGAGCTGAACGTCTACCAGTGCGGTACGTATCATATGCACTCGCTGGAAGAAGCGCAGGAGATCGCGCGTCATATTCTCGATCGTGATGTTCGCGTGAACAGTAACGAAGAGCTGGCGCTGCCGAAAGAAACGCTGAAAGAGCTGCACATTTAGTGCGCCATTCCCCTCTCCTCAGGGAGAGGGAAGCCTAACCCATGACCACCACCACAGCCTTCTCTTTTACCCATCGCCCTTTGGTTCCTTACGCTCATGATTATCGTCATGGTGACAGCGAGCCGTACCATCAGCACGATTGTGCCCAGCTACTGCATAGCCTGAGCGGAGTTGTTCGCGTTGATACGATTGCAGGATGTTGGGTCGTTCCACCTGGACGAGGCGTCTGGTTGCCAGCGGGTACGCAGCATGCGATTCGCATTACCGGCAACGTGGCGGCGCGCACGCTTTTTATCGATCCGCTTGCCCGCGCCGATCTGCCGGCGTCCTGCCAGATCGTGCAGATCTCGCCGTTACTGCGTGAACTTATTGTCGCCTCGCTCGATCTCCCCGAATCTTATTCTCCCGGCAGCCGCGATGAGCGCGTCTACGAACTGATTCTGGATGAAATCCGCACCCTGCCTGTCCTGCCGTTTCATCTCCCGGAACCGCAAAGCGAGTCATTGCGACAGCTTTGTCAGCAGATCCGCCAGGACCCCGGATTAACCTTGAGCAGCGCGCAGGCCGCAAGCCTGACTAGCATGAGTGAGCGCACCCTTAACCGCCATTTTCAGCAGCAAACCGGGTTAAGCTACGGGGAGTGGACGAGAAGGGCGCGTCTGGTTGAAGCCCTGCTGCGACTGGCGCAAGGCCAGCCGGTATTACGCGTTGCGCTGGACCTGGGTTACGGCAGCCACAGCGCTTTCACGGCCATGTTTCGCCGGGTAATGGGCATTTCGCCCAGCGATTATTTCAAAGATGCCTAACCGACGGCGTTAAACAGCGCCTGAATTGACGCGCGCGCCACGTCGCTATCAATCCCCACACCCCATCGACTGGTACCATCCTGGAAAAGACAGCGGATGTACGCCACCGAGCGGCTGTCGCTGCGCTCCCCCAGCGAATGCTCATGATAATCCTTAATCACAAACGGCTTATCCAGCCAACGGCTGATGCCATTGGCGGCGGCCGACAGCAAACCGTTTCCCTGGCCCTCAAGCTGCCGCGTCCCACCACCGGTGACCACCGAGGCGGCCAGGCGCAACTGTCCGTCCTGCAGGCTCTCACTGCGATACGTTTCCAGGGTAAAGTGTCCAGAGGGCATCAGTCCGTAACGGCTGCGGAAAAGCTGCCAGAGCGCGTTTTGCGTCATCTCTTTCCCCTGGCTGTCGGCCTCCTGCTGCACATGCTGGCTAAAATCTTGCTGCAGCGCACGCGGTAATTTCAGACCGTGATTCTGCTCAATCAGCCACGCGCTGCCGCTTTTTCCCGACTGGCTGTTCACGCGGATCACCGCTTCGTAGGAGCAGCCAATATCCTGCGGATCGACCGGCAGATAGGGCATCTCCCAGCGGTCGTCCGGCTGACGCGCATCGAAGCCTTTTTTAATCGCATCCTGATGCGAGCCTGAAAATGCCGTATAAGCCAAACGCCCCGCCCACGGATGACGTGGATGCACCGGGAGCTGATTACAGCTTTCCACCACCTCAACGACCTGATTCATATCGCTGAAATCCAGATCCGGGCTGACGCCCTGGGAGTATAAATTCATCGCCAGCGTCACCAGACACACATTGCCCGTGCGCTCGCCGTTGCCAAACAGACAGCCTTCCACGCGATCCGCACCGGCCATCATCGCCAGTTCGGCACAGGCGACGCCCGTACCGCGATCGTTATGCGGATGAACGCTAATACACACCTCGCTGCGACGGCTAAAGCGGCGGCAGAAATATTCAATCTGATCGGCATACACATTCGGCGTATTCACTTCAACGGTCGCGGGCAGGTTGATAATCATCGGGCGCTCGGGGCACGGCTGCCAGATTTCGGCCACGGCCTCACAAATTTCCAGCGCAAATTCTGGCTCGGTAAAGCAGAACGTTTCCGGGGAGTACTCGTACTGCCAGCTCGTTTGTGGATTTTCTTCGCAGAGCTGTCGGATCAGACGCGTGGACCGGGTTGCGAGCGTAATAATTTGCGCCTTGTCCATGCCAAAAACCAGGCGGCGAAACAGCGGGGCGGTGGCGTTATACAGATGAAGGGTCGCCTTTTTCGCACCGCGCAACGATTCAAAGGTGCGAAGAATCAACTCTTCCCGCGCCTGAGTTAAGACCTGAATCGTGACGTCATCGGGAATGCGATTTTCGTCGATCAGCTGGCGAACAAAATCAAAGTCAGTTTGCGATGCGGATGGGAACGCGACTTCAATTTCTTTAAAACCGCAGCCAAGGAGTAACTCCCAGAATTGCAGTTTGCGTGCGCTGTCCATCGGTTCGGCGAGCGCCTGATTGCCATCGCGCAAATCGGTGGAAAGCCAGCGTGGCGCATGGGTGATACGTTTCTCGGGCCAGCGACGGTCGGGCAGAGAGATTGGGGGGAAAGGCTGATATTTTTGTGCGGGTTGTTTCAGCATGATGCGCTCCTGTTGTCTTTTCACTATCGTGAAGCGATTTCAGGAGCGCTGCTTTATCAGAACTGACAGAAGCTAGAGAGAAACGGACAACTTTCTCGTCTACGGAACCGGTTAGTGCGCACCACCGCCGCCACCACCCGCGCCGAATGGCGGTTTGGCAAACCATATCAAGCTCAGGAGCAGGATAAATATCCCCGCCGAAATCCAGAAAATCTCGTTCGCGGAGATAATCAGACCCTGATTGGTGATCTGCTGGGCGATCCAGCCGGAGGCCTGCTGCTGCGTCATGCCCATTCCTTCGAGCTGGCTGTACATCTGCTGCGCGTTCGGGTTGTAGACGTTAACCGATTCCGTCAGCTGGGCGTGGTGCAATGATTCCCGGCTGGTCCACAAGGTGGTGGTAATCGACGTCCCGATTGAGCCTGCCAGCGTTCGGGTAAAGTTCGATAAGCTCGAGGCCGCCGCCATACGCTCAGGCGGCAAGCCGGACAGCGTGATGGTGGTCAGTGGCATAAAGAAGCACGCCACCGCAAAGCCCTGGATAAACTGCGGCCACGCGGACGCGCCAAAATCCATCCCCGGTTCGAACGTGTAGGCACGCCAGTAGAAACAGACGGCATACATAATAAAGCTGAATGTCACCAGCCTGCGCATGTCGAGTTTATGCGCAAAACGACCGATAATCGGCGACAGGAGTACCGGAATCAATCCCACCGGCGCTGACGCCAGGCCCGCCCAGGTTGCCGTATAGCCGTATACCTCCTGCAACAGCTGCGGAAGCAGCACAATTGCACCGAAGTAGAGCATGTAGGCGAGACTGATACACAGGCAGCCGATGGTAAAGTTTCGCGACTTAAACAACGACAAATCGACTATCGGGTTATCGTCCGTGAGCTCCCAGACAATCAGGAAACTTATCGCGACCACCGCCACGACGGTCAGCACGATAATCTCTTGCGAGGCAAACCAGTCCAGCTCTTTACCGCGGTCCAGCATAATCTGCAGGCTACCGATGCCCACCACCAGCAGTGCAAGACCCACGCCGTCAATGCGTCGTTGCTCGGTCTTCGTCTCGCGACCACGCAGCGTTTGCAGCGTGAGCAGCACGACGACCGCGCCAATCGGCACGTTGATAAAGAAGATCCAGCCCCAGTGATAGTTATCACTGATAAATCCGCCGAGAATCGGTCCGCAAATCGGCGCGACGATAACGGTCATCGACCATAGCGCCAGCGCGATAGAGCGTTTAGCGGGCGGATAGTTGTTCAGCAGCAAACTTTGCGACAGCGGAATCAACGGCCCCGCCACAATCCCTTGAATGACGCGGAAGAAGATCAGCATCGTCAGGCTATTGGACATCCCACACGCCCATGAGGCGAGGACGAACAGTACCGTCGACCACATGAACAATCTGACTTCGCCGACGCGTTTTGCCAGCCAGCCCGTGATAGGAATTGAGATCGCATTCGCGACCCCGAACGAGGTGATCACCCAGGTCCCCTGGCTCAGTGACGAGCCAAGGTTACCGGCAATCGTCGGGATCGCCACGTTTGCGATGGTGGAGTCCAGCACCTGCATGAAGGTCGCCAGCGACAGCGCAATGGTCATAATGACCAGTGGCGCGCCTTCCAATGGTTTTTGCGATTTTTGCGGTTGCATAACGCTCACCTTCGGATTAACCGGCGTTCGCTTTCACGATGTCATCGATCAGCTTATTGACGGGATCAAGGCTGATTTCACGGGCATTACTTTCGTAAGCCGGATTAGTACGCACCTGGTTCGCCAGCATTTGACCATCACGATTGGTGGTATCGACGGTCACCAGCGTGGACAACCCGATACGCAGCGGATGATCCGTTAGCTGTTTTTGATCCAGTTCGATACGCACCGGTAGACGCTGGACCACTTTGATCCAGTTGCCGGTCGCGTTTTGCGCTGGCAGCAGCGAGAACGCGCTCCCTGTCCCCATATCCAGACCGACCACTTTCCCGGTGTATTCCACGTCATCGCCGTAAATATCACTGACGATAGTTGCCGTTTGGCCGATACGCATATGCGCGAGCTGCGTCTCTTTAAAGTTTGCATCTACCCACAGATTAGTGGCCGGAACCACCGCCATCAGCGGAGTGGTTGGGCTAATCTGCGCGCCAGGCTGCACGGAACGTCGTGAGACATAGCCGGTCATTGGGCTGACGATTTTGGTACGCTGCAGGGCAAGCCAGGCGTTACGCACTTCGGTTGCAGCCTGTTTTACCGCCGGCTGGTCTTCCAGGCTGGTGCCCAGAATCATCGCCTGATTCGCGTTGTACTGTTGGATTGCTACATCAAGCTGTGCCTGTGCACTGGCCACGGCGTCACGCGCGTGTTGCAGCTCTTCGCGACCAATCAGGTTCGCCGTGCCAAGCGGTACGCGACGATTCAAATCGCTTTGCGCTTGCGCCAGCGCGGTTTTCTGCACGTCGATGCTGGCCTGCAATTGCTTGCTGTTAATCATCGACTGGCGTGTCTGTCGCACGCTGGAAGCCAGCTCGGTCTGCGCCTTTTCGAACGCCTGCTGAGCATCGGTCGGATCGAGCGTAACCAGCACATCCCCTTTTTGCACAAAGTCGGTATTGTCAGCCCAGACTTTCGTCACGCTGCCCGACACCTGGGCCATAATCTGAACCTGGTTCCCTGCCACGTATGCATCATCCGTTTCCTGAATATGACGCAACACTAAAAACCAATAGATACCATATGCCACAGCAATAATAATAAAGAGCAAGGTCAGCAGCAGAAGGGCACTCTTACGTTTGCCTTTCTTGTTAGCTGGTTGCTGCGGGGGAATATTCTCCGCATTTGCGCTCATTGTTGTTCTCCACGATCTTCTTATTTTCACATCGGCTGAGCCGACCTGTTGTCAGAAAGGCCAGCAGTGTGATGTGCTGGCCTGTCAGTTATTGTTAAATCTGGATGTTTGAGCGTGTCGTCGTGTTAGCTCAGCGCCTCAAGAATGACGCCATCTTCATCCATCTGATCCAGACGGGTGAGGAGCTTACGGGTGATTTGCTCTAGCTGATCGCGCTCGGTCGTGCTCAGCGCCGACCAGAGTTGGTGCAGGCAGTTGTGCTGAGGTGGCAGCACCCCGCGCAGGAATTCGTGACCTTTATCGGTCAATTGTAGATGCAAACAACGGCGGTCGTTGTCGCTTTCACGGCGCTCAATCCAGCCGCGTTTTTCCAGCTCATCGGCGATGCGAGTGGCATTGGTGCGCGATGAACCCAGCGCACAGCTCAGTTCGGACGGCTGAATGCTGTGATCTTCCTGAGACTCCAGGGTAATCAACGCCATAAATAACGTCTCGTTAATCCCTTGAGCTTTCAGCATTTTATTGCGGTTATCCAGCAGTTTACCTTGCATGTGCATGCACAGGCGGGTCAGCAGAATTTCCTGATATGGGAAGTCCTCATGACGACTGGCGCGAAATTTAAGCATTTGTTCAATGGGCGTAAACGAACTATCCATTTGGGCATGACCTCATTAATTACAGTCGATATAGTAACGACAGTGACAAATAATGTAAATGAATTATTTGTGCGGTTATATCCGCCAAACTTATATCACTGTCAGCAAGTGCCGGGTGAATCCGTGACCCGGTGAGCACAGAAAAGGAAGGGCAAACGCCCACGAAAGACGGGGTCGGGCGACGAGAAACAGCATGAGGTTTCAAACGGAGAGGATGTAATGTCAACCTGGTGAAACTGGGAGCAGCCTGTAAGTATGAACTGTTCATGCGGCAATCTAATATGTCACCCACATTAAAATTTCTGGGATAAATGATTACCTTTAACCTTAACAGACTGCAGGGCTCCTTAACACCCTAAGAAGCCCCAAACCGATGTAAAGCTTAGTTAATTGCTTCCTGTAGGTGATATCCGCGCCACCAGATGATGACGTTGATGACAGCGACGACTGTTCCGGCCAGACAAACCCCCGCCCAGCCAGCGTGTTGCCACGCCGAGGCGGAAATCAGTGACCCCGCAGCCCCACCGATAAAGTAGCTGGTCATGTAACCGGCCGTCAGGCGGTTACGCGCCTCGGGTTTCAGGCGATAGATAACCGTCTGGTTGGTGATATGCACGCCCTGAACCGTCAGGTCGAGAACCAGAATCCCAACAATCAACGCCATCACGGAAATATGCCCATACCAGATAGCCGCCCAGGAGAGCAGCAGCAGAATCAGCCCTGCGGTGGTGGTCAGGTGCGATTTGCCCTTATCCGCCAGTCCACCTGCAGGACGTGCGCCTAACGCGCCTGCTGCGCCGGCCAGACCAAACAGGCCAATCATGCCTTCGGAATAGTTAAACGGCGGTGAGGCTAGCAGGAACGCCATCGACGTCCACAAAATGCTGAAGTTGGCGAAGGTAAAACAGCCAAGCAACGCGCGGGTACGCAGCAGTTTATCTTGTGTGAACAAGCTGAAAACGGACCCAAGTAGCTGCGGATAGTTCAGGTGATTTTCCTGCTTCACTTTTGGCAATCCGCGCCACAGCGCCAGAGCCATGATCACCATGAGCACCGACGCCACCCAGTAAACGGTGCGCCAGCCGCCGAGGCTTGCCAGCAATCCTGCCACCGTTCGCGCCAGTAAAATCCCGAGCAATAAACCGCTCATGATGGTCCCGACCACTTTGCCGCGTTTATCAGGTGCAGCCAGCGTTGCCGCCAGAGGCACCAGAATTTGTGCGACGACCGAGAATAACCCCGTGAGCGCGGTGCCAATAATCATCATGGTAAGCGACTGGCTGGATGCGGTGATCAGCATGCCGCCCGCCGCCAGCAGCGTCATGGAGACAATCAGCCTGCGGCGTTCAAACATATCGCCTAACGGCACCAGGAACAGCAAACCGGCGGCGTAACCCAGCTGTGCAGCGGTCACAATAAACCCCGCCGAGCTGGCTGAGAGGGAAAAGGCGCGCGCAATGGTGTCCAGCAGCGGCTGCGCGTAATAGTTACTGGCGACCGCCAGGCCCGTTGCCACAGACATTAAAAGGATGAGTGCAGGGCTAAGCCCTTGAGATGTTTTTGTCATTAGATTCAGGAATCGTGAGTTAAGTAATGATTTTTCCAGAAACCAATCATAACGGATGAGGATGAATGTTGGGGAATTGTTGCGTGGTGGTTTGTGCGGTTTTGATCTATTGCCTGACTACGGACTTTTATTGTGGGGTGAGGGCCGTTGAGCCTGTATTTATCAGGAGAAAATGTATTTGAGGTAATACAGAAATAAAAAGGCGATGGCCTGGTCCGGCTGTAAATCGCCGAGTCGTTGACTATAGGCCGAGGCGACGCGCATGGATGCGCGGCGAGGGCGCATTTACAGGGCCGTTACAGCGCCCGTCCCCGATAGCCGTAGGGAATAAGACGAGGGTACCGCGAAGCGGCGATTTTCTTGCCGGGAGCCGGGATTGTTAAGGGGGCGGCGATGTATGAACCGGTCACATGGGTAACACTTTAAACCGGGCACATGGGTAACAGGTTATAACAGTACGGTAAACAGCTGACGGAGGTTTACCGTGCCCTGGACTGAGACTGTTACCATGCAACGTTTGCAGTTTGTCGCGGCCTGCCTTGAAGGCAACCTTCCAGTTGCCGAGGTATGCCGCCGCTTTAATATCAGCCGTAAGACCGGTTACAAGTGGCTGGCTCGTTTTTCACCGGATGAGGCCGCCTCCCTGGCTGACCGCTCCCGGGCGCGCCATCACCAGAACTCAACCCCTGAACCCATGGTTCAGCTGTTGCTGGACACTAAACAGCAGCACCCGCTATGGGGGCCGGAGAAAATCAGGCAGCGACTGCTTAACCTGAATATCATCTGCGTGCCTGCGGCCAGTACGATTGGAGAGCTGTTTCGGGTTCACGGGCTGGTTAAAAAGCGTCGGCCTCCGGCTTTTAAATCCACACGTCCTCATGAACTACATACTGTCGTCCACCCGAATGAGGTCTGGAGTGCCGATTTCAAGGGTAAATTTACTCATACCGGCGGGCGCTGGTGTCATCCTTTCACGCTGACCGACAACTGTAGCAGGATAGTGCTGGCGTGCGATGCCACCTATATGCCTGACGGCCGGTTTGTCATTCCCTGCCTTGAACGGGTGTTCCGGGAATGCGGTATGCCGCAGGTGCTGCGTACGGACAACGGACCGCCGTTTGCCGGTGCTGGCCTGTGGGGGGCTGAGCCAGATGTCCATCTGGCTGATTAAATGTGGTGTCCTGCCGGAACGTATCCGGCCGGGTAAACCCACGGAGAACGGGCGGCATGAGCGGATGCACCGGCCCCTGAAGGATGCACTAAAGCGGCATACAAAGTTCACGTCCCTGGAAGAGCAGCAGGCCTGGCTGGATGCCTGGCGTAGTGAGTTTAATGACATTCGCCCCCACAAGGCGCTGGGCGGAAAAACACCCGGCTCGGTCTGGTATCCGTCAGAGCGCATCTTTACCGGCCCATGGAAGGCAATGCCGGTACCGGATGATGCACGGACATTACGCGTCTCAGTAAAAGGCGATTTATGCTTTAACAGTACCCGGATATTTTTATCGGAGGCGCTGAGGGGAGAATGGATATGGATGAAGCAGGTCGAAGAAGATCTGGATGAGATAGGATTTGGTGCACTGATACTGGCCCGGTACGACAGACGAAATCATCGTATAATCCGGGCCGATTAAGTCAAAAAGTGTTACCTGTGTGACCGGTCAGATCTGTAACCCATGTGACCGGTTCATACACGATAGCCCCCTTAACACGTTCACCGGTTCTGGTGTAACAAAGAAGCCGAGAACGAAAGGTGAACGGAACGAAACTCAGAGCCGCCTGTTCCCCCTCACCCCAGCCCTCACCCAAGAGGAGAGGGCGTTGCCCATGCGGGCATCTCAGGAGCGAGTGGAAAATGAAAAGACTATTTCTGCGCGGCCAGCGCTTCTTTCACCCAGCCATCAAACTGCTGCTGGTGGGCTTTGATCCAGCCGTCAACGTGACCCTGAATATTCGCTTCGGACGATTTGCCTTCATGCATCATCGCGTTCTGCGCGTTGATATCCGCCAGGGGCAGTTTCATCACGGAGAACAGTTTCGCCGCCGCCGGGTTCTTCTCAGCCCAGGCTTTGTTCGCCACGATATGCATCGTATTCACCGGGAAGCCATAGTTCATGCCGTTCGGCAGCTTGGTGTCGATATCTTTCTGCTCGCCTGGCAGAGAGGAGAATGGCACCTGCAGCCACACCACATCTTTACCCGGCTTCAGCACATCGCTGACCCAATATGGGGTCCAGGTGTAATAGATAACCGGTTTACCCTCTTTAAAGCGCGCGATGGTATCTGCCATCATCGCCGAGTAGTTCCCGTGGCTCACGTCAACGGTCTTCTCGAGATCGAACGCTTTGTTCTGATGGTTAATCACCGCTTCACAACCCCAGCCCGGGGAGCAGCCCATCATGTCGGCTTTGCCGTCACCGTTGGTGTCGAACAGTTTGGCGATCTTCGGATCTTTCAGCTGTTCGATATTGGTGATGTGGTATTTCTCGGCGGTTTTCTTGTCGACCAAATAACCCTGCGCCGCACCGGTCACAAACGTCCCTTCGCGATAGAATTTTTTACTTCCGCCCGCAGCAGCGTACATATCATCATGCAGCGGCTTCCAGTTAACGGCGGTGAACGTGGCGTCGCCAGAGGCGATCGAGGTATAGCCCACGTTGTAATCCACTTCACTTGGCTTATTGACCGTATAGCCCAGTTTTTCCAGCGCGCGGCTGACGATCATGGTCTGGAACGTCTCTTCGGAAATGGTGCTCTGAACCGGTTGAACGGTAATGCCTTTGCCCGGGAGATCAGCCGCAAACGTGCTGGTTGAGACAAGGGTGGCAAACGCTGTGGCAAAAAGTACGTTATGTCGCATCGTTATTCCTTATTACATTACACTTCATCATTCCGGCCGCCTCGTCGTTGGCTGCACGCATTCACCCCAGTTAAGTACCATCGGTACGCGCCCTGGGAATCATTCGTTTGCCGCCGCGATGGAACCTGAATAATTTTGTGTAAAGTTCATGAGTTGAAGACCCGACGGCAATGTGTCGCCGGGCGCTTACAGGATTACTTCGTGAATGGGCGGCTCAGCAGGCCGACAGGACCGGTTTGGTACCAGCGACGGTTACCGCGACTGCGTGAATCGCGACCCACAGCCTGGGTCAGACGGTCAAGAATGATGGCGAGGATCACAATCCCCACGCCGCCCACGGTGGCAAGACCCATATCAAGACGGCCAATACCGCGCAGTACCATCTGGCCAAGCCCGCCAACGGCGATCATCGAGGCGATCACTACCATGGAGAGGGCGAGCATCAGCGTCTGATTAACTCCCGCCATAATGGTGGGCATGGCCAGCGGTAGCTGGACTTTGAACAGCATCTGTCGTGGCTTGCGCCAAACGAGCGTGAAGCTTCAATCAAATCGGCCGGCACCTGGTTAATCCCCAGAATTGTCAGGCGAATAATCGGCGGCAGGGCGAAGATAATGGTCACCACAACACCCGGCACGTTGCCGATACCAAAACAGCATCACAATCGGCACCAGATAGACAAACGCCGGTGTGGTCTGCATCGCATCAAGCAGTGGCCGGATGATTTTGGCCGCCCTTGGACTGCGCGCCAGCCAAATGCCCATCGGTAAACCGATGATGATGCAGAAGAACAGGGCAGTGAGCACCAGCGCCAGCGTGACCATGGCCTGCGACCACGCGCCGATAGCGCCAATCGCAATCAGTGAGATCAGCGTGGCAATCCCCATTCCAGCGCTGCCGAACTGCCAGGCGATCATGGCGAACAGGATGATTGCCACTGGCGCAGGCATGCCCAACAACATTTGCTGGAAGCCGTTCAGAATGTAATCTACCGGCACGCGAATGCCCTGGAACACGGGACGGAAATGCGTGACAACCCAGTCGATACCTTCGGTCACCCAACTGTCCAGCGGGATCAGCGTTTTATGGAACGGGTCCATAATATTGAAATGTTCCTGTGCAGGCGCAGGGGCACTGTTTAGCCAGTCTGCTGCACCGCCGCCATCGGTAGGGGCAGGGGTCGAAGAACCCCACGCATCTGCCGATTGTGCCGCGCTATCCGCTGCTTCTGTGGTTCCCCACGGGTTTGATTGATCAGCCATTGTTTGCCCCCTCGCGATCTAAAGCCTGCAGCAACATCCGTTTTGAGATGATGCCGACGTATTGTTGTTCTTCTCCGATAACCGGTACGGCGCACGGCGCCTGACCCACATGAGAGAGCAACTCGCTGAGCGGCGTTTCGGCGTCCACGGCAAGCGGAGCGTCAATTAACGCCGCATCGATTCCCAGATTTTCGCTTAACGCGCTTTTCAGTGAATCGATGGAGACAATGCCAACATATTTATTACCGCGTTCAATCACATAACCGTATTCACGGTCTTCATCCTGCAGCAGCTTCAGCGCCGAGCGCGGGCCAAAACCTGGCGTACGACGAATAATGCCGTTCAGCGCGCGACGGGCAATATCTTTGGCGCTAAATACCTGGCTAATATCCACGCCCACGGAAGAAGGTGCGAACATAATCATTTGCCGGATTATTCAGTATTTCGTCCGGGGTGCCGACCTGAACCACTTCACCATTTTGCATAATGGCAATACGGTCGCCAATTCGCATGGCTTCATCAAGGTCATGGGAAATAAATACCACGGTGCGCTGATGTTTTGCCTGAAGTTTTACCAGTTCATCCTGCATCTCGGTACGAATTAAGGGATCGAGCGCCGAGAAGGCTTCATCCATTAATAAAATATCGGGATTAATGGCTAATGCGCGGGCCAAACCCACACGCTGGCGCATACCGCCCGAGAGTTCATCCGGATAACCGTGAGCATAATTTTCGAGCCCAACCTGACGCAATGCATCCAGCGCTTTTTCCTGGCGCTCAGCCGCAGGGATTCCCGCTAATTCCATACCGAAGGCGGTATTATCCAATACCGTCATATGTGGCATTAGCGCGAATGACTGGAAGACCATTGCAATCTTTTTCCTGCGCACGTCGCGCAGCTCAGCATCGGATATTTTGCGATATCAACGCCGTCAATTAGCACCTGTCCACGAGTGGGTTCAATCAGGCGATTGAGAAGGCGTACCATGGTGGATTTACCCGATCCGGATAATCCCATGATGACGAAAATCTCGCCTTCTTCAATGGCCAGACTGGCGTCTTTAACGCCAAGCGAAAGCCCTGTTTTCTCCAGGATTAATTCTTTTGAAAGTCCTTTTTCAATATATTTGAAGGCTCGCTGCGGATTATCGCCAAATACTTTATACAGATTTTTAACTTCTAATTTAATTGCCATGCAATAGAGTCAGTCCTGTTATTTATCTATGTCGATATCATTACCAGTGGAAATAATTAGCCGGCATTACCCTAACATACTCAGAATCTGAGACAACCCTTGCCAGGCTTGAAGCCTGAATTTTGCAACAAGCGAAACGGCTGAATTTCCCATGAGGTAAGGGCTGAGCGCTGGTCGAATTTTTCTGATATTTTTGTCAATGCACAGGAGAATTTCACCTGAATCGCAATGATTCAGGTGAATATGAAGCCAGGATGACAGTGTAGATCACGCGGAAATATATGTCGGAGATTTTAGGATTTATATTAAATTAATGAACGCTATATTTTGCCTCAGAAATCCCAATCCGCATCTTCGGTTTCTACTGCTTTACCCATTACATAAGACGAGCCCGAGCCGGAGAAAAAATCATGATTTTCGTCGGCATTCGGGGAGAGGGCCGCCAGAATCGCCGGATTCACTTCCGCCATTTCGGGAGGGAACAGCGCTTCATATCCCAGGTTCATCAGCGCTTTATTGGCGTTGTAGCACAGGAACGCTTTCACGTCGGTTTCCCAGCCTGTTCCGGCGTACAATTCTTCGGTATAACTCAGCTCGTTATCGTACAAATCCATCAGCAAATCGAGCGCAAACCCTTTCAGTTCTTCCCGTTTTTCTTCACTGATTTTCTCCAGCCCTTTCTGATATTTATAGCCGATGTAATAGCCATGTACCGCTTCATCACGAATGATCAGACGAATCAGATCGGCGGTATTGGTCAGTTTGCCGCGACTGGACCAGTACATCGGCAGCCAAAAACCAGAATAGAAGAGGAAAGATTCCAGGAACACGCTGGCGATTTTCTTCTTTAAGGGGTCATCGGCGTGATAATACTCCAGCACCAGCTGAGCCTTACGCTGCAGCGAGGCCGATGCTTCGCTCCAGGAATAGGCGGCATCCACGTCTTTGGTCTGGCACAGCGTCGAGAAAATCGAGCTGTACGACCGGGCATGCACCGCTTCCATAAAGCTGATATTCGACATTACCGCTTCTTCATGTGGCGTGAGCGAATCGCCCATCAGCGCGGGCGCACCCACGCTATTTTGAATGGTGTCCAGCAGCGTCAGGCCAGTGAACACGCGGATCGTCAGCTGTTGCTCGGCGTGGCTAAGCGTTTGCCAGGCCGGGATATCGTTCGACAGCGGCACTTTTTCCGGTAGCCAAAAGTTGCTGGTCAGGCGGTTCCAGACCTCCAGGTCTTTATCATCCTGAATCTTGTTCCAGTTGATGGCGCTCACGCGTGACAGTTTCATCCTTTCTCCTTACAGCGCGCAGGACACGCAGCCTTCGATTTCAGTGCCTTCCAGCGCAAGCTGGCGCAGGCGAATGTAGTACAGCGTTTTAATGCCCTTTTTCCAGGCATAAATCTGCGCCTTGTTGATGTCGCGCGTGGTGGCGGTGTCAGGGAAAAAGAGGGTTAACGACAGCCCCTGATCGACATGCTTCGTGGCCTCGGCATAGGTATCGATAATCTTCTCCGGCCCGATCTCATAGGCATCCTGATACAGCGCCAGGTTTTCGTTGGTCATAAAGGGCGCGGGATAGTAAACGCGCCCGGTTTTGCCTTCTTTGCGGATCTCAATTTTCGAGACAATCGGGTGAATACTCGACGTCGCGTGGTTGATATACGAGATCGATCCGGTCGGCGGCACCGCCTGCAGATTCTGGTTATAGATGCCGTACCTCATCACGTCGTCACGTAGCTGCTGCCACATTTCGCGCGTGGGTAGCGTGACGCCGGCGCGGGCAAACAGCGCACGCACTTTCTCGGTTTTCGGTTGCCAGCTGTTTTCCAGATACTGATTAAAATACTCACCGCTGGCGTATCGCGAGTCTTCAAATCCGGCGAAACGCTGACTGCGCTCGCGCGCCAGCCTCATTGAGGTATTCAGCGCATGCCAGGTGATGGTGTAGAAATAGAGATTGGTGAAATCCAGCCCCTCCGGGCTACCGTAGGCGATCCCCTCGCGGGCCAGATAGCCGTGCAGATTCATCTGCCCAAGCCCAATGGCGTGTGAAGCGGCATTTCCCGTTTCAATCGACGGCACGCTGCGGATATGGCTCATGTCTGACACCGCCGTCAGCCCGCGGATTGCCGTTTCGACGGTGCGGCCAAAATCGGGTGAATCCATGGTGTGAGCAATATTCAGCGAGCCCAAATTGCAGGAGATATCTTTGCCGATGTGCGCGTAATCCAGATTCTCGTCATAGGTCGAGGCGCTGTTAACCTGCAAAATCTCGGAGCACAGGTTGCTCATATTGATGCGCCCGGCGATTGGGTTGGCGCGATTCACCGTGTCTTCATACATGATGTACGGATAGCCAGACTCAAACTGGATCTCGGCAAGCGTCTGGAAGAAATCACGGGCGTTAATGAATTTTTTACGCACGCGATCGTCGGCGAGCAGTTCGTCGTAGAGTTCACTGATCGCCACATCACCGAAGGGTTTGCCGTAAATTCGTTCGATATCGTAGGGGGAAAACAACGCCATCTCGGCGTTTTCTTTCGCTAACTGGAAAGTGATATCCGGGATCACTACACCGAGAGAAAGGGTTTTGATACGGATTTTTTCATCGGCGTTTTCACGCTTGGTATCCAGGAAACGCAGAATATCCGGGTGATGCGCATGCAGATAGACCGCTCCAGCGCCCTGACGTGCTCCCAGCTGATTAGCATAGGAAAACGCATCTTCCAGCATTTTCATCACCGGGATAACGCCCGACGACTGATTCTCTATGCGCTTAATCGGCGCGCCGGATTCGCGCAAATTAGAGAGCAGAAACGCAACGCCGCCACCGCGTTTTGATAATTGCAGGGCAGAGTTCACCGCGCGCCCAATCGACTCCATATTGTCTTCGATTCGCAACAGGAAACAGGACACCAGCTCGCCGCGCTGCGCTTTGCCGCAATTCAGGAACGTGGGCGTGGCGGGTTGAAAACGCGCGGAGAGCATTTCGTCCATCAGCTGCTGCGCCAGATTTTCATCTCCTTGCGCGAGCGTTAGCGCCACCATGCACACGCGGTCTTCAAAACTTTCGAGATAGCGCTTACCGTCGAAGGTTTTGAGCGTATAGCTGGTGTAATACTTCCACGCCCCCAGGAACGTCTGGAAACGAAAACCGCTGGCGTGGGCGCGTTCAAACAGATTCAGCACAAAGTGACGATCGTAGCGAGTGAGCACCCGCTCTTCGTAATAACCTTCGTTCACCAGATAGTCGAGCCGCGCGTCCTGGCTGGCAAACGGCACGCTGTTGGGGCGCACGTGGGCGGCAAAAAAGCGTCACCGCCTCTGCATCTTTCCCGAACTGAATATGCCCCTCACGATCGTAGAGGTTAAGCATGGCATTCAGCGCGTGGTAATCCGTTGATCCCTGCATTACGCGTTCTGCGGTTGTCGTTGCCAAAATTCGTTCACTCCTTTACGCACGTTTTCTACGTCCTGCTGTGTCCCCATCAGTTCAAAGCGATAGAGATACGGCACGGCGCATTTTTGAGAAATCAGGTCCCCGGCGCGGCAGAAGGCTTCGCCGAAGTTGCGATTGCCTGCCGCGATAACGCCGCGAATCAACGCCCGGTTATGGGGATCGTTGAGAAAGCGGATTGCCTGACGCGGCACTGCGCCCGCCGTTCCGCCACCGCCATAGCTGGGAACCACCAGGATATAAGGCTCGTCTACCTGAATGCGTTCGCGTTCGTTCAGCGGAATGCGCACGGCGGGCAGTCCGACACGCTCGATGAAGCGGAGCGTATTTTCGGAGCTGCTGGAGAAGTAGACGAGAATACTCATGCGCTGGCGGCTTGAGTTTGCAGACGGTTAATCATGTCCGGGCGAAAGCCTGACCAGCTGGTTTCGCCAGCAATCACCACCGGCAATTGGCGGAAACCTTGCTCGCGAAGCGCGTCGGCGGCCTCAGGGACTAAATCGACATTCACCATCTCAAACTCCACGCCGCGGCTTTCCATCGCCCGCTTTGTGGCGTGGCACTGAACACAGTCGTTACGAGTGTAAATAGTAATGCTCATGATTCGTATTTCCCTCTATGATAAGAGAACGGCGCGAATGAACGCGTCAGGCTATGGGTGTCTTGCTAAATGGAATACTAGATGTAGTTGATGTAAGTTTCAACCACACAAGATATGGGAAATTTGAATTGATTGTGGCGTCACGATGAGCGCAGCGGCGCAGGGCGGATGAGATGGGTGTTGTGGCGATTTTGTCGCCATAAAAATAAAACCCCCCGTTCGCGAGGGCGAACGAGGGGTCATTAATAATTCCAGCGCGGAATTATTTACGTAACGTCAGCAGCGCGCCGATAAAAATCCCGACGGCGGCGACAGTACCAATCGCACACACCGGTTTTTCACGAACGAACGTACTTGCGCATCCGATGGCATCGCACGCCGCTTGCGAAGTACGCGAGCGACCATTCATGCGCGCGCGGGTTTCACGTAGCAAAGACTGAGCCTTACGTCTGGCGACATCCGCCTCGTCCTTTGCATCTGAGCCCCAGGATTTTAAAACATCTTCCAGCGTGTCAGCTAATTGGCTGACATCATTACGAATATCCTGAGCGTCGTCATTAATATCGTTTCGGTTCGGTCTGTTAAACATACGATCCTCCATAATTTTGCGTTCACATTCAGTTTAGCCCATGATTTTAATATCTGAAGCGAGTCGTGATGAATCTCGCCCTTTATGGATTTATCTGAAAGCGTTACGAATGCTGATTACTGTAAGGTTGCCCGGCAGTAAAAGATAACGAGGATAAAATATGTATTTACGACCCGATGAGGTGGCACGCGTTCTTGAAAAAGCGGGTTTCATCATGGATGCAGTCACACAAAAAACATACGGTTATCGCCGTGGCGATAATTATGTCTATGTTAATCGCGAGGCTCGAATGGGTCGCATGGCGCTGATTATTCACCCGACCTTGAAAGACAGAAGTTTGTCATTTGCTGAGCCCGCCTCGGATATCAAAACCTGCGATCACTATCAGGAATTCCCCCTGTATTTAGCCGGGGAAAGACATGAGCATTACGGTATTCCGCACGGTTTTAGCTCCCGCATGGCGCTGGAGCGATTTCTGCAAGGATTGTTTGGCGAAGCGCCATAAGCACGCGACTGGCAGTAGCCAGTCGCAGTCGATCACGCTTTAGACGTTGTGTACTGACTCACCTTGAACAGACGGCGACAGTAGTCAAGGAAGTAGCCGTAGGCCGCGCCCATCATCATTGACACCACAATATTCGAACTGACGGCAGCGGCAATTTGATGCCAGTCAGCGCCGACCGTAAGCAAAATCGCGACATAAACCGGTGACTGAAATGTCACATAGGCCAGCACATCTGCCAGGTTTTTCATCCAGCCTGATGGACTGAATCTGCGCGCCATACGCATTATCGCATCACGGTAAAAACCATACGGCCATGCAATAAGGATATTGACCGGAATGGCCACCAGCCTGGAAGAAAGCGACTGCTCAAAAGACATTCCGGAGAGGAATATCTCGATCAGCATGTTCACTACGGAACAGTAGACAACCATCGCGAAAGTGTCCGCTACTGCATGGCGCAGGCGAGACTGCGGTGAGAACATGTCCGAACTCCTTGAGAGCAACACAGTATAGTGACAATACCCGCGGCATAAGGTGCTTTAGGTTGCTTTTTTTGATGTGTATAGAGTATATCTCTGCCTGTTAACTCACAATGAGTGAATAATTTTTATTAAATGCCTTTTTTCCTATAAAATTCTCTAAAAAAGCCTGCTTTTTTATCGTGCTGGTGATTTCTGTTTTTATGTAAAAGATAACTATATTTATCAATTGTTTAAATTTTTTTTTGTTGATGTGAAATCACACTCAACGCTTCTATCAGCAGGCTATCCTTTCGTAAGTTCAAAACACACGGCATTTGTGATTAATGTTCTTTATGCATGTGAAAAGCAGTCGAAAATTCTGTAATCGCAGCAGGTGTTTTATGCAGGTGAGGTGACTGACTATTCAGTTATCAGGATTGTGAAGCAGGAAGGTTGCTCAAAATAGCAAAACGTTGAATTTAAAATTGTGTGATGAATAAAATGAAAGAAGGCATTAAATGACGAAAATAAAAGTAACAATATCTAAATAACTATTTTTGAATAGCCTTAATAATTGTCAGGAAGGAATGCAACTGGATATTCAAAGTAAAGTGGATTACCATGTTGTCCTATTGCTCATTGAATCAACTCATAAAAGGTCTTCAGTAATATGTCTTCAATGTTACAAAATCTTAATAATATCCGTACCCTTCGCGCAATGGCGCGTGACTTCTCAATTGACGTGCTCGAAGAAATGCTGGAGAAATTCCGCATCGTTACGGAAGAAAAACGTAATGAGCAAAACGAAATGCAGCAGCAGCAGGCGGAACAGCAGCAGAAAATTAATGCACTGCTGGAGCGGATGAAAGCGGACGGTATTTCTCCAGAAGATTTACTGGGTAAAGACGTGTTAAAAGGCGCAAGCCAGTCGCAGAAACGTCAGGTACGTGAAGCGAAATATCGTTTTACTGATGTGAATGGTGAAGAAAAAACCTGGACCGGTCAGGGTCGTACACCGAAAGCGATTGCAACTGCACTGGCAAACGGTAAATCACTGGAAGATTTCTTAATCTAATTGTGATGTATTGCAGGGCGGTTTTTCACCGCCCTGAGTATTAGCAAACGCCGAAATCGCCGTCTTCTTTATAAAGCGTCACATCCGCCGCCTTCAACGTGTACTTCTCACCCTGCTCCTGACTCGCCTGAACAGCAATTATTTGATCGCCATGCACTTCAACGACTTTCAGCTTCGGGCCGCCCATACGCGGTTGCACAAGATCGCCAACAGAAAACATATCATCCTCCTCATTTAGTGACCTTTACCTTAGCCCACGCCTCAGTCCTGGTACAGGGGTAACGCGGGTTTACCCCTTAATCGCCAGTCTCTATCAGTGTAAAGAGGGTAAAGGAGGGTAAAAGCGCAGCTGCGAGGTGGCGGAACACGCTAAACTCGCTACGCTTAGAGATAAATCTCTTTTTTTACAATTACCTGCTTAGTGTGTATGGAGAATGTATGGGTTTCTGGCGTGTTGTTTTTACGATTATTTTACCGCCCCTTGGCGTGCTGCTTGGCAAAGGTTTCGGTTGGGCATTTCTGCTTAACATCGTCCTGACCCTGTTGGGGTATATCCCAGGATTGATTCACGCCTTCTGGGTGCAAACCCGCAATTAGATTTTACGTTCGCCAGAGTAAATCGCTATAAATCCCGGTCAGCACTCCCTGTGGGGCAAACTGCTGTTTGATCCAGCGGGTGACCTGACCGGTCGCCGCATGTTGCGTTGCGAGCAACATACGCGAATCCTGACGCGGATTATTAATTCGACGCGTAATCAGCAGCCCATCTTCCATCGCTTCTCGCGCCATATGTTCCGGTAAAAAACCGATTCCATCACCCAGGATCTGACACTGGCATTTGGTGTTAAAGTCCGGGACCAGAATCGCCTCCTGCCCGTGTAACAACCAGCCCACTTTTTTATTGATGGTATGCGCCGTATCTTCGACCATGATATTCGGATAAAGCCGGAGCTGGCTTTCGGCGATGGGTTCAGGCGCAAACGCGAGCGGATGCTGGGGTGAAATCGCAAACACCCAACGAATCGCCCCAATTTCGGTGTAATCAATGCCTCCGCCATCCAGCAGCGTGTCCGGCGCACCAATCGCAATATTGGCCTGATTATTAATAATGGAATCCCAGACGCCGTTATAAACCTCAGTGGTCACCGTAATCTGACAGGTGGGAAACTGCTTTTTTAACACCTGGAGCAGCCTGGCCGTATGGCGCGGGGTATATAAAAGCTGGTTGATACAAATACGCACCCGCGCTTCAATGCCCTGGGAAATGGTATCTATCCCGCGCTTAATCGCGTGAAAGTCATTCAGCAGATCGGTCGCTTTGCGATAAAAGTAAAAGCCGGATTCGGTCAGTTCAATGCTGCGCGTATTGCGCACAAACAGCACCACATCCAGCCCTGTCTCCATACGCTTGATGGTGTAGCTTATCGCCGACGTGGTCACGCCCAACTCTCCAGCCGCTTTGCTGAAACTGCCAAAACGGGCTGCGGTGGTAAACGCCAGCAAGTTTTCTTCCGTAAATATCGAATTCATTACCGCGCGCTCCGCGTAATGGTCAAATGGGATTATTGAATCTATTTGTAATCCGCGCTAACGGCAATCAGTATTGAACAATATTTAACACTGCGGTTACAACTGATTTGAACAGAATCACACTTCTACGATTTTGTTTCAGCCCACGGCTGGCAAGGGGTTTCGAGCCATAAGCAGAATGCCATTTTGCAGGTGAAAAGCGGGCCAGCGATAAGAAAAACATTGCACCGACGCACGTTTTGACTGGATTGTTAATTTTAATTCAACAATCCACGACCTTACGATGAATGATATTTAAGCGGATTCTTTTATGCATGCGCTGTTGCTATTCTCAGGTTATCAGAAATGAAAACATCGGAGTCTTAATATGTCTGCACATGAACTCGTTACTGAATTTCTGCTGGCCGCAGAACAGGGCAATGCCAATGCGCTACAGGCCTGTCTGGATAAAGGCGTGGATATCAACGCCACCAATCGTCAGAAAAGAACCGCCGTTATTATTGCCAGTCTGCATAAACATTATTCTTGCGTTGAACTGCTTATTTCCGCCGGGGCGGATATCGATAAGCAGGATCAAACCTGTTTTAACCCGTTCCTGATTAGCTGCCTGACTAATGACGTAACCCTGCTGCGCATTGTGCTGCCAGCCAACCCGGATCTCGACCGCCTGACGCGTTTCGGCGGTGTGGGCATCACGCCTGCTAGCGAAAAAGGGCACGTTGACATCGTGCGCGAACTGCTGACCCACACCGATATTAACGTCAACCACACCAATTTTGTCGGCTGGACGCCGCTGCTGGAGGCCATCGTATTAAATGACGGCGGCGCAAAACAGCAGGAGATCGTCAGGCTGCTGCTCGACCACGGCGCGAATCCGCATATGACGGATAAATACGGTAAATCACCGCTCGAACTGGCGCGCGAAAAAGGCTATCACCCGATTGCCGAACTGCTGTTAGCCGCCGGCGCGTAATTCATTCGGCAAGTCTTACCGGGCTTGCCTGCACTAAAAAATATCAGTTTTCACATCATGCCTTAAACATGATGACGGCCCCCTTTTGCCCGAATTCGGGAGGAAATAATGCCTACCAAAATCGTTATAAAAAAGAATACCTATTTTGATTCTGTCTCGCTGATGTCGGTCTCGACCAAAGCCAATAAATTGCCCGGCGTTGAACAGGCATTTATCGCGATGGCGACCGAAATGAATAAAGGCGTCTTAAAAAATCTCGGATTATTAACGCCGGAATTGCAGGACGCCAAAAACGGCGACCTGATGATTGTCATTAAAGGTGACGCGGCGGATGACGAAACGCTGGCTGCCATCGAAGCGTTATTTACCCGCAAAGAGAGTTCGGGCTCACACGAATCGCGCTACGCCACGTTGGCTAGCGCCAAAACGCATCGCCCGGACAGTAATCTGGCGGTGATATCCGTCAATGGACTCTTTGCCGCCCGCGAAGCGCGTCAGGCGCTGGAAAACGGTCTCAACGTGATGCTCTTTTCCGATAACGTCAGTCTGGAAGACGAGCTGGCGCTCAAGCAACTGGCGCATGAAAAAGGATTGCTGATGATGGGACCGGACTGCGGCACCGCCATCATCAACGGCGCGGCGTTGTGCTTTGGCAACGCGGTGCGCCGTGGCCCGATTGGCATCGTGGGTGCGTCCGGCACCGGCAGCCAGGAATTGAGCGCGCGCATTCATGAATTTGGCGGTGGGATTTCTCAGCTGATTGGCACAGGCGGACGCGATCTCAGCGAGAAGATCGGCGGTCTGATGATGCTCGACGCCATCGACATGCTCGAAGCCGACGACGCGACCCAGGTCATTACGCTTATCTCCAAACCGCCAGCCCCCTCGGTTGCTGAAAAAGTGCTGGCCCGTGCGCGCGCCTGCCGTAAGCCGGTGGTGGTCTGTTTCCTCGGTCGTAATGAACCGCCTGCGGATGAAGACGGCTTGCAGTTTGCGCGCGGCACAAAAGAGGTGGCGCTGAAAGCCGTCCTGCTGACCGGCATCAAAAAAGAGTCTCTGGATCTGCACCCGCTCAACTGGCCGCTAATCGAAGAGGTCCGCGCGCGCCTGACGCCGCAGCAAAAGTACATTCGCGGGCTGTTCTGCGGCGGTACCTTGTGCGACGAAGCGATGTTCGCCGCGCTGGAGAAATTCGACGACGTTTACAGCAATATTCAGCCCGATCCGACCAAACGCTTAGCCGATGTGAACGTCAGCAAAGCCCACACGTTTCTCGATTTTGGTGATGATGATTTCACCAACGGCAAACCGCATCCAATGATCGACCCGACCAACCGCATCAGCCGCCTGTTACAGGAAGCGCGCGACCCGGAAGTGGGCGTGATCGTGATGGATTTCGTGCTCGGTTTCGGCTCTCACGACGATCCGGTCGGAGTGATGCTCGACGCAATTAAAGAGGCGCAGGCGATTGCCAAAGCCGACAACCGTCCGCTGGAAATCCTGGGCTACGTGCTGGGCACCGATCTCGATACGCCAGCGCTTTCGCAGCAGTGTCAGTTGCTCACCGACGCTGGCGTTATCTGGGCGAGCAGCAGCACCAATACGGGATTACTGGCGCGTGAATTTGTCTGCAAAGGGGAGAAAGCCTAATGAAAACCTTATTTAACCAGCCGTTGAACGTCATTAACGTCGGCATCGCCATGTTCAGCGACGATCTGAAAAAGCAGCACGTTCCGGTCACTCAGCTCGACTGGATCCCGCCGGGGCAGGGCAATATGCAGGTGGTGGAAGCCCTGGATCAGCTGGCGAACACGCCGCTGGCCGACAAAATCGCTGCCGCCAACAAAATCGCGCTGGAGCGCATTATTCAGTCCCATCCGGTGCTGGTGGGCTTTGACCAGGCCATCAACGTCGTCCCTGGCATGACGCGTACCACCATTCTGCACGCGGGCCCGCCGGTAGCGTGGGAAAACATGTGCGGCGCGATGAAAGGCGCGGTGACGGGGGCGCTGGTGTTTGAAGGGCTGGCGAACGATTTAGATGAAGCTAACACGCTGGCGGCATCGGGCAAAATCACCTTCTCGCCGTGCCACGAGCACGACTGCGTGGGCTCGATGGCGGGCGTTACGTCCGCGTCGATGTTTATGCATATCGTCGAAAACAAAACCTACGGCAACCGCGCGTTCACCAACCTTAGCGAGCAAATGGCGAAAATCCTGCGCATGGGGGCGAACGATCAGAGCGTGATCGACCGTTTGATCTGGATGCGTGACGTGCTCGGCCCGATGCTGCGCGATGCGATGAAGGTCATCGGCGAAATCGATCTGCGGCTGATGCTGGCGCAGGCGCTGCACATGGGCGACGAGTGCCATAACCGCAATAACGCAGGCACCACGCTGCTGATTCAGGCGCTGACGCCGGGGCTGATTCAGGCGGGCTATCCGGTTGAGCAGCAGCGCCAGGTGTTTGAGTTTGTCGCCAGCAGCGACTACTTCTCCGGTCCAACGTGGATGGCGATGTGTAAAGCCGCGCTGGATGCCGCTCACGGCATTGAATACAGCACTGTGGTCACCACCATGGCGCGCAACGGGTACGAATTTGGCCTGCGCATTTCCGGCCTGCCGGGTCAATGGTTTACCGGTCCGGCGCAGCAGGTGATCGGCCCGATGTTTGCGGGCTATAAGCCGGAAGATTCCGGCCTGGACATTGGCGACAGCGCCATCACCGAAACCTACGGCATCGGCGGTTTTGCAATGGCCACCGCACCCGCCATCGTCGCGCTGGTGGGCGGCACGGTTGATGAAGCCGTCGATTTCTCGCGTCAGATGCGCGAAATCACGCTCGGTGAAAACCCGAACGTCACCATTCCGCTGCTCTCGTTTATGGGTATTCCGACGGCGATTGATATCACCAAAGTGGCGGGCAGCGGCATTTTGCCGGTGATCAACACCGCCATCGCCCACAAAGACGCCGGCATTGGCATGATTGGGGCGGGCATCGTACACCCGCCGTTTAGCTGTTTTGAAAAGGCGCTGTTGACCTTCCGCGATCGCTACTTCCTATAAGGTAAGCATCCATGAAAAGCATGAAACTGGAGTGGAAAAGAGGTGACTGGGCGGCATATTTCGGGTTGATGACCAACAACCTGACCAATTTGCTCACCATGATGGGGCTGCTCATTTTTGTCGTCGGCATCCCGAAAGAGATTGTTTATGGACGTATCGCGCCGGCCTTCGGGCTGGCGGTACTGGTGGCGAGCGTGTGTTACACCTGGTTTGGCCTGCAAATGGCGCGTCAAACCGGACGTAACGACGTCACCGCGCTGCCGTCGGGACCCAGCGCACCGTCGATTTTTACCGTTACGTTTCTGGTGCTGATGCCCGTTTATCAGCAAACCGGTGACGCAGACTTTGCCATCCAGATTGGGCTGGTGTGGTGTTTTGTTGAAGCGATGATTCTGGCGGGCGGTTCGTTCCTCGGTGAAACCATTCGCAAGATGATTCCACGCACCGTGCTGCTGTCGTGCTTGTCCGGCCTGGGCCTGCTGCTGCTGGCGATGAACCCAATGCTGCAGGCGTTCGAAGCGCCGACCGTGTCGTTCATCGTGCTGCTGCTGATCTTCATCAACTGGTTTGGTAAAAAGCCGATCTTTGCCCGCATTCCGACCGGTTTACTGCTGCTGATCGCCGGTACGGCGCTGGCGTGGATCTCCGGCCTGCAAAGCCCGGAAGCGATCAAAGCGTCCATGTCATCGTTTGGCTTTAACCCGCCGTCAGTCCACGTTGACAGCTTTATGCAGGGTCTGCCACACGCGCTGCCGTATCTGGCTTCTGCGGTTCCGCTGGGACTCGCGAACTACATCTTTGACCTCGAAAACATCGAAAGCGCCCACGCGGCGGGGGATGAATACCCGACGCGTAAAGTGATGCTGGCAAACGGTCTGGCGTCGATGCTTGGCTGTCTGATGGGGAACCCGTTCCCGGTCACGGTTTACGTTGGTCACGCAGGCTGGAAAGCGATGGGCGCGAGCATCGGCTATACGCTGGCGTCTGGCGTCACCATGTTCATCGTGCCGCTGTTCGGGCTGGGGGCGTTTATGCTCGCCATCATTCCGATGACCGCCATTGTGCCAATTCTGGTGTTTATCGGCGTGGTGACCGCCAACCAGGTGGTGAGGGAAACGCCCAAAGTGGAGGTGCCCGTCATCTTTATCTGTCTGTTCCCGTGGATCGCCAACTGGGCGCTCACCATGATGAACAGCGTGATGGGGGCGGCGGGAACCAACGCGGCGAAAATCGGCACCGACGTGCTGCACAGCAAAGGAATTTACTACGAAGGGCTGATGCACCTCGGCAACGGCGCACCGCTCGCCAGTATGCTCTGGGGCTGTATCGCCATTTTCGCCATCATTAATAAACCGCTGCGCGGGGCGATTGCCGCTGCGGTCGGTGCGCTGTTGGCGCTGTTCGGGGTGATCCATGCGCCGGTGGTGGGCTTCGCCGAAGGCAGCTCGCTGACGTTCGTCACGGCCTACCTGATGATGAGCGGCATGTTCGTGGTGAAACATTTCCTCGAGAGCCGTGAAGCGGCGCGTGCGGGATCACCGGTTTCAGAATCCTGATAATGCCTGATGCCCTCACCCTAACCCTCTCCCACGGGAGAGGGAACACTCCGGAGCAGCATTTCCCCCTTTGCCACGGGGAGAGGGAACAGTCCAGAGCGGCCTTTTCCTTTTTCTCACGGGGAGTAGGAACAGTCCGGGCGGCATTTTCCCCTTTCTCACGGGGGAGTGGGAACAGTCCGGAGCGGCATTTCCCTCTTTCTCAACGGGAGAGGGGATTGCCCGGAGCAATTTTTCCCCTCTCGGCCACAGAGTGAGGGTGCTTTACTCCCTCTCCCTGTGGGAGAGGGCCGGGGTGAGGGCATCAGACCGCACTTTTTCAAAGGAAAACAGATGAAAGAACTCATGGTCGTCGCCATCGGCGGCAACAGCATTATCAAAGACAACGCCAGCCAGTCGATTGAACATCAGGCGGAGGCGGTCAAAGCGGTCGCGGACTCGGTGCTGGAAATGCTGGCCTCCGATTACGACATCGTCCTGACGCACGGCAACGGCCCGCAGGTGGGATTAGATCTGCGTCGTGCAGAGATCGCGCACGAGCGCGAAGGGCTGCCGCTCACCCCGCTCGCCAACTGCGTGGCAGACACCCAGGGCGGGATCGGCTATCTGATTCAGCAGGCGCTCAACAATCGACTGGCCGCGCGCGGGGAGCAAAAAGCAGTCACGGTCGTCACGCAGGTTGAAGTCGACAAAAACGATCCCGGTTTTGCCCATCCGACCAAACCGATCGGCGCGTTCTTCAGCGAAGCCCAGCGCGATGAGCTACAACTCGCCCATCCCCGACTGGCATTTCGTTGAGGATTCCGGGCGCGGCTACCGCCGTGTGGTGGCTTCTCCACAACCCATACGGATCGTGGAAGCGGACGCCATCCAAAACGTTGACGCAAAAAGGCTTCGTGGTGATCGGCGCGGGCGGCGGCGGGATCCCGGTGATTCGCTCGGAAACGGGCGAGTATCAAAGCGTGGATGCCGTCATCGATAAAGATCTCTCCACCGCGCTGCTGGCGCGTGAGATCTGCGCCGACGTGCTGGTAATCACTACCGGCGTCGAGAAAGTGTGCGTCAACTTTGGCAAGCCGAATCAGCAGGCGCTGGACACGGTGAACGTCGCGCAGATGACGCGCTATAGGGAAGAGGGCCATTTCCCGGCGGGCAGCATGTTACCCAAAATCGTGGCCAGCCTGGCATTCCTGCACCACGGCGGAAAACGGGTCATCATCACCTCACCAGACTGCCTGCCCGCGGCGCTGCGCGGTGAAACGGGCACCCATATTGTGAACGCATAAGAATAAGGAAGATAAGATGAATGAGAATAAAAGCCGCCGGGAGTTTATCAGCCAGAGCGGCAAAATGGTCACCGCCTGCGCGCTGTTTGGTGCGACCGGTTCCGTCGCGTATGCTGCTGATTCTGCGAAACAGACCTGCGAGACCGGCAAACCGATGAACATCACCGCGAAACACTATTATCTGGATAACGTGCTGCTGGAGGCGGGTTTTCATTTTGAAGGCTCAGTGCCCGTCAGCACGCGCACTGAGCTAAAAACGCTGGAGATCAAAGACGGTAAAATCGTCGCGCTGCGCGATAACAAAAGCCACGCCGACGCCACGCTGCCGCACTACGACGCAGGCGGCAAGCTGATGCTCCCGACGATGCGCGACATGCATATCCATCTGGACAAAACGTTTTACGGTGGCCCGTGGCGCTCGCTCAATCGCCCGGCGGGAACCACCATTCAGGATATGATCCGCCTGGAGCACAAGCTGCTGCCCGAGTTGCAGCCCTACACTCAGGAACGCGCGGAAAAACTTATCGACCTGATTCAGTCGAAGGGCTCCACCATTGCCGCAGCCACTGCAATATCGAACCCACTTCCGGCCTGAAAAGTCTGGAAAATTTACAGGCGGTGCTGGCGCGTCGCAGCGCCGGTTTTGAGTGTGAAATCGTCGCCTTCCCGCAGCACGGTTTGCTGCTTTCAAAATCAGAGCCGCTGATGCGCGAGGCGATGCAGGCTGGTGCGCACTACGTCGGCGGGCTGGACCCGACTAACGTTGACGGCGCGATGGAAAAGTCCCTCGACACCATGTTCCAGATTGCGCTGGACTACGACAAGGGCGTGGATATCCACCTGCACGAAACCAGCCCGGCAGGCGTGGCGGCGGTGAATTACATGGTCGACACCGTCGAAAAAAACGCCGGAACTGAAAGGCAAACTGACGATCAGCCACGGCTTTGCGCTGGCGATGCTCAACGAACAGCAGGTCGACGCGCTGGCAACCCGTATGGCCGCGCAGCAGATCGCTATCGCTTCCACCGTGCCGATTGGCACGATGCACATGCCGCTCAAACAGCTGCGTGATAAAGGCGTATTTGTGATGACGGGGACCGACAGCGTGATCGACCACTGGTCGCCGTACGGCCTGGGCGACATGCTCGAAAAAGCCAATTTGTACGCGCAGCTGTATATCCGTCCGAACGAGCAAACCCTTTCGCGTGCGCTGGGGATCGCCACGGGGGATGTGCTGCCGCTCAACGACAAAGGCGAGCGCGTATGGCCGAAGGCGCAAGATGACGCCAGCTTCGTGCTGGTGGACGCTTCCTGTTCTGCCGAAGCCGTGGCGCGCATTTCGCCGCGAACCGCCACCTTCCATAAAGGAAATATCGTGTGGGGTTCGGTGGGCTGAAGCGCTGTTTCCACCCTGGCGGGATCCTCATAAATTGACAATGTGCACAACATACTCCCTCTCCATTTAGGGAGAGGGTAGGGTGAGGGATATACTCTTAAGCACATTCTTACAGAGGGATCTCACATGGCACAGAATATCTACGACAATCCGGCATTTTTCGAAGGCTACGCGCAGCTACCGCGCTCGGTGCAGGGGCTGGACGGCGCGCCCGAGTGGCCCGCGCTGAAAACGATGCTGCCGGACTTGCGCGATAAATCCGTAGTCGACCTCGGCTGCGGTTACGGCTGGTTCTGCCGTGTGGCGCGGGAAATGGGCGCGACGCAGGTCACGGGCATTGATATCTCGGAAAAAATGCTCGCGCGTGCTGCGGAACTGACCAGCGACGCGGCGATTCGCTATCAACGCAGCAGTCTGGAATCGCTGTCGCTTGCAGAAAACAGCCTCGATTTAGTTTACAGCTCGCTGGCACTGCATTATCTGCCGGAACTCGACACCCTGTTTGCCAAAATTCAGCGCGCGCTGAAGCCCGGCGGCAGTCTGGTGTTTTCGATGGAACACCCGATCTACACCTGCGCGTCGCGTCAGGGTTGGCTCACGGATGATAACGGTGTGCGCTATTGGGGCGTGAATCAGTATCAGCAGGAGGGCGAACGCGTCAGCAACTGGCTGGCGGACGGTGTTATCAAATATCACCGCCCGCTTGGCACGACGCTCAATGCGCTGATCGCGGCAGGGCTGACGATTCGTGAAGTCAACGAATGGGGCCCAACGCAGGCGCAGACGGATGCCTGGCCTGCGCTGGCTGAAGAAGCGGAACGCCCGATGCTGGTGCTAATCGCGGCTGAAAAACTCAGTAACCGACTTTATACACCCGCCCGCTCTGGACGCCTTCGACGCTGCGGCGATAAGCCTGCGCGACGGTGGCGGCGGGTACGCTTTCAAAGCCCGGGAAAAATCCGTCGTAAGCGTCGGCTGATTCGCTCAACACCGTCGGGCTAACCAGGTTGATACGAATTCCGCGTGGCAGTTCGCAGGCGGCGGCGCGGACAAAACCTTCCAGTGCAGCATTCACCGTGGTGGCGTTGACGCCCTGGGCAATCGGCTCGTCTGCCACAATGCCGCTTATCAAGGTGATCGAACCGTCTTCATTCAGGTAGTGCTGGCCCGTCAGCGCCAGCCGCACCTGGCCAGCAGTTTGTCCTGCAATCCCTGATTAAAATCACTGTCTTTCATGGTCTCCAGAGGGCCAAAATGCAGGCCACCGCTGGCGGAGACAATCGCATCCACTGGACCTATCTTCTCGAACAGCGCCTGGACGCTCTCCCTGCGAGGTAATATCCACCTGCTCATCACCGTTCGTACGACCCACACGAATCACCTCGTGGCGACGGCTCAATGCTTCCGTTACCGCACGACCTACCGTACCGCTGGCACCAATAATGACGATTTTCATAGCTGACTCCTTATGTTGTGTGCCTCCATTCTTTAATAATAAAACATGAGATAAACTGGGCTAAAGTTAGATGATTGCTAACCAGGAGTTTGTAATATGGATAAGCTTCGCGGCATGGAGACGTTTATCGCGGTGGTAGAGAGCGGCAGCTTTACCGGCGCGGCGTCGCGCTTAGCGATGTCGGCGGTGATGGTGGGGAAATACATCGCGCTGCTGGAAACACAGCTGGGCACGCGCCTGCTGGAGCGCAATACCCGTCGTCAGAGCCTGACCGATGCGGGACGCGTCTATTATGACGAGGCCAAACGCGTGCTGGAGCAAGTGTCGATTGCGGAAAGCGCCGTCGAGCGATTGCGCGCCGCACCTGCCGGAACGCTGCGCGTGAGCGCGCCAACCTCATTTGGCGGCTGCGTAATTGCGCCGCTCACCGCCACGTTTTTGCAGCACTGGCCGGATGTGCGGGTTGAGCTGGATCTGACGAACCGAATGGTGGATCTGGTCGATGAAGGCATCGATCTGGCGATTCGGATCGGCGATATTCATCACGAGGATCTGGTGGCGAAATATCTCTGTCCCTACCGGATGATCATCTGCGCGGCACCGGCGTATCTGGCGCGACACGGTACCCCACAAACGCCCGCCGATCTGGTCGATCATTTGTGCCTGTCGCATACGGTGTGGACGGCGCGAAACGAGTGGCGACTGCCGGGTGTAGAAGGGGAAGTGCGCTGGAAGCGCGACGCGATTTTGCGCTGTAACGATGGCTACGGTTTACGCATGGCAGCGATTGCCGGCGCGGGTTTGCTGTTGCAGCCTGAAGTGCTGGTCGCGGAAGCGTTGGCGCAAGGCAGATTGATACGCGTGCTGGAAAATTTCACCCCTGAGCCAAGACCGGTGCATTTACTGTGGCGTCAGGATTTGCGTCCGTTGCCAAAACTCACGCACTTTATTACGCATATTTTAGCGGGAGCACAAACGCTGACCTCTCCCTGACCGGGAGAGGTCAATTCAACAGACTAGAAGCGGTAACCTACGCCCAGGTTCCAGCCATTGATAGAGTAGCTGTCGCCCTGGAGATCGGCGTTGGTTCCTTCGTAACCCACGTTAATTGCCAGATCGGCGGTTGGGTTAAACTGCACGCCCGCGCCGTACGCGAAAGAGGTCGATTTTTCAGAAATGCTGTCTTTCTGCGTGTAGCCATCGCCCGCGTTGACCCATTTGGTGTCGCCATCCGCTTTGGTACGTGCGACGCCGCCCAGAGCATACAGAGAAACGTATTCGTTAATACGGTACGCTGGACCGGCCATCAGTGAGTAATATTTCACATCAATGTGATTTTTCACGGAGTCAGAATCGACAAAATAATTCTGATCTTCATCGCCGCTCATATAGGTGAAAGAACCCACCACGCTCAACGGGGAATCCCATTCATAACGGTACTGTGCGTTCACGCCGCGAATATTTTTAAAGTTCTCAACTTTGCTCTGCGCATAACCCAGAGAAACAGTATGATTATCCGCAAGAGCCGCGCCGCTGACCAGGCTCGCAGCCACGAATACCGCCAGAGATATGTGTTTCATTTTCCGTAATCCTTTATGCCGTTTTTTTGTCGATAATGCCGAATAATATCGGCAAAGATGTCATGGATATTCCATGGCAAAGAGAGCGGTTAAAATTGTTGGTTTTTTTAGCAGGTGATGAAATGGGGAACAATCCTAAAGGACAGATTAATCCTGGTATTTGCATCCCAGATATTGGTAGGGGTTACGATATTCAGTGTGGGTGTCGTTGGAATTTACCTTAAGGCGGAAATATTGCGCAGGGCAAAGCGATCGGTTATCTCTCTTTCTGCTTTGCGCTGCGCAGGCACATCAACGGCTATTTTTGAATATGGTCGACTCGCACGACCGGCGGGGTCATTTTCTTATCCAGACTACCGTTTATGCTGATCGTATTATCGGGTTCAACCGTCCTGCCATCAAAAACTGATTTTGGAATAATAGTGGCAATTTCACCGGTCTTATCGCGGAAGGTGTATTTATCACCCCCCGACCCGTCAATTAAATTACCGCGCAGTGAAATGGTCGCGCCATCGTGCATCTCTTTGGCCTGTTCCACGGTCATGGTGCGCGCATTTTCTGTGCCGCGATATCCATCATCAATCGCGTGCGGTGGCGGTGGCGCGTCCCCTTTTTGAAGCCCACCGGTATCATCCGCCCATGCCGTTGGGATGAGCAAACAACAGAAAAGCGGCGCAAGGGATAATTTCATACTGACCTCCAAAAAGCGAAACCTGACTTAATATTAAGTCTGGTAGTGGATTCATTATCTGGCAAACGGGATGAGTCCTAAAAGATATTTGTGTTAAGAATCATCTCGCTACAGAGCAATAATCGAAGCGGCTGAGGGGATAAATGACATCGTCACATCATCACCATGACAAATTGCCGGGCGTCAAAGAGAACCGCTTTGCGCTCAATTTTGAGTCCGGGTTTCAGTCGGTGGGTTTTGCGGTTTTGCTGTGCATCATTCTTGCGGCTGTGCTGGGGTTGTTTTCCAATGGCTATTTCAGCTCCGCGCAACAAGACAATAATTCACAAACGCTAAGCGTGAATTATGAACGCTTTGGACGATTGCAAACCGAATTCAAACTTCATTTCACCGTTCATCCCCAGAACACGGATAAGTATGTCGTAAGCCTCGGCGGGAAATTTAATGAGGATTTTCAGCCCGGGAGTCTCTCTCCTCAGCCCGACAGCATGTACAGCCGAGGGAAAACGCTCTATCTGATCTATAACGATGTGAACAATAAAAGTGATTTCAGCGTCTGGATGTATATCACTCCCACTGTTCCCGGAAAATCAGTGAGTTCCATTAGCGTTAACGGCCAGCCAGGTATCACATTCTGGCAGTTTATTTATCCTTAGGAGAGCGATATGGAGATGGTATTCCGTGCGATCGCCATTTACCTTATTTTACTGGTGGTATTTAAAATAGTCGGCCGCCGCGCGTTGTTGCAGATGACCAGCTTTGATTTAATTCTGCTGCTGATCATCAGTGAAGCCACACAGCAGGCATTGCTGGGCAACGATTTCTCGGTAACCGGGGCGATGCTGACGATTGTCACGCTGGTGACGGTGGATATTCTTTTCGGGATCATGAAGAAGTATATTTCCGGCGCGGAGTCTCTTCTTGATGGATCACCCATTATTTTGCTCGAAAATGGCCTGCCTTTGTCTGACAAGCTCAAAAAAGTAGATGTCTCCTGCGATGATATTTTAGTCGCTGCGCGGCAGAATCACGGAATTACAGAATTTAGTAAAATCAAATACGCCATTCTTGAACGTAACGGTCATATTTCCATTATTCCTGTAGACAGTGAGTAGGGAGCCTTGATGAGTACCAGCGTTTATAACGAAGCGAAAACTACGGGCGAGTTGACAAAGCGGGTTGCGAATGTCCTCACCGAGCAAGAATTAATGTTAACCACGGCGGAGTCCTGTACCGGCGGCAACCTTGCCGCGGCGTTGTGCGCTGAGGAAAATACCGCCGCTTTTTATGACGTCGGGTTAATTACTTTTAGCGATGAAGCGAAGCAAAAAATGTTGGGCGTCCAGGCGAACACGCTTGAGAAATATACTGCCGTCAGTGAACAGACCGTCAGAGAGATGTCTGCGGGGGCGCTAGCGCGGGCTGGCGCTGATACCAGTATTGCCATAAGCGGATACGCGGGGCCCGATGGCGGTGATGACGGCACCCCGGCGGGCACCGTCTGGTTTGCGTGGAATTTTCGCGGGGAGATTTCGACGGACAGAGTGATCTTTACTGGCGACTGTCAGGACGTCATCGAGAAAGCCGTGCGGTATGCGCTGTCGGCGTTCCTCGCGAAACTGTCCATCTGGAAAAAGCATAAGAAGTAGCACGCGGGGCGTGCTACTTTCCGCCATTATTTTTTCGCTTCAACGCCTGAGGCGGCCGAGCGGAGTAGAAATTGCTCGGTTGTCGTTGGGATATGCTGAATCAGCCAGTCAGCCATCGCCTGTTCTTCGGCAAGAATGGACTCAATCGCTGGGATCGAGGCGGTATCTCCCGCTCTTTTTGCTGCCGCCAGCAGCGAGGTATAACAGGCAATTTCGAACTGCTCGAAAACGTACCCGCTGATCGAGCCTTTCACGATCTCATCGGATGGGAACATACCGCCGATAGACTGCCCCAGTGCGGCCATTTTGCTCACGGAGTCTTTTATCACCGAGCGGGAAATATCATTTCGGTCGAGGATCTCTTCCAGAACGGTGATTTGACGTTTTGTCTCACTAACATGTTGTTCGATGCGTGCGCGGACGTCAGGATAATTATCGATACGGCTGACCATCGATTCCAGCATGGATTCGGCTTGCTTTTCCATCGCATGGGCATCGCGTAGCCAGTCATGGTAATGTTCTACGTGATTCATTATTATCGTCCTCTGGTTGTGTCGAATTATGCCTGGGCTTTTTGATTGATATTACTAACGGCTAAATCGGTTAATTTCAGGTCGGTGGATTTTTCTTCTTCCAGCGTTTCGGTTAACAATTTCACCGCTTTTTTATAGCCTAATTGCGCTGCAAGGGTGGCGAGCGTTCCGTAACTGGCAATTTCGTAGTGTTCAACTTTTTGCGCCGCGGCAATTAGTGCGGCGTCCCGAACTTCATTTTTTTCAGTGCTTTCGATGACTTCATTGGCTTCTTCAATTAACCCTTCCATCGCCACACATTTCATGCGTTTAATTTTAAGATTTGGTTCCTGCTCAACGATCTGATCGATACGTTCAATTTGTCCGTGCGTCTCTTCAAGGTGAGCTTTAAACGCAGCGCTTAATTTTTCGCTTGAGGCTTCACGAGCTAATTTAGCCAAGCCACGCGTAAGCTGTTTCTCTGCGCTGTACGTATCTGATAGCAGGTGAATAAAAACATCTTCCAGGGTTTTCATATTCATAGGGTTTCCTCACTTACACAGCAAAATACTGCGAGTCCGCAGACTCGCAGAGATAGCGTTTTAACGTCATGACAAAGTTAAGAAATATAAAGCTCAGGACTTGTCAGATTTACGACCGCCGCCGTGACTGTTCTGACCGCCTTTCTTACCGGCTTCGGAGGCGCGTTGCGGATCGTTTTTGAAGTTCCCACCGCTTTGCTGACCGCCTTTTTTCCCTGCATCAGATGCTTTTTCACGGTCTGCAGCGAAATTACCGGAACCACCACGATGCTCTGCCATAATATCAACCCTCTTGATGCGTTTATGTCAGGAGGATACGTAATAAAGCGTATCCGTTGTCGTTCAGTACTTAAATCTAGCCGCTATTTAAAACGTGTCAAACCCCGTAATTGTTAATTAATAGCCTGATTTTTACTGAATGCACAATATATCGCTTCGCTTGTCGCCAGAATATTGGGCGCATAAGCTGATAGTTATTAAGGAAACTTAAGCGGATTGCAGTGAGGTAGGTTTGTGCCGCTTCGAAACAAGAGGCGACTCCAGGCGTGGTGGGGATGTTTACAAGGATTTACAAACGTTTTTTTCGCATAGAACACGCTTTTGAATCGCGCTTGCAGGATAAGTCTTAAATTTTATTGTGTTATTAAATTCCAGGTTTTGTAACGGGGTTTTCCTATAAAGAGGGGGTGATTTAAAAATAGGTGTTATCACATTCTGGAATTAGGTGTTATCACATTCTGGAATACTGGGGTAAACGGCTGTTAATAACTAAAGTGCCATTCTAAAGATTGAGTGTTATTAATTAAAAACAGAGGATATTCTGCATGATATATTTCTTCAAGGATTGTGCTTCTATTTCTTTCTGCCCATCCCTTCACGCTCAGGGGACCGTCAGCGTGAAACCTTTTACGCGGACAGGCACAAAAATGATTATCAAAGCGCAAAACATGTGTTACTAAGTTGTAATCATCATAAAAACAGATAATACAGGTATTAATAGCGTGACAACTCATAAGCTCGCCACCAGTGTCCAGGCACTGCAATCCTCCGCCATTCGTGAACTCTTAAAGCACAGTAAAATGCCCGGCGTCATCTCACTTGGCGGAGGCATCCCTAACCCGGAACTCTTTGATCATGAAGGGTTAAAGATGGCGGCTGAGGCCGTGCTTTCTCACCATTTTGGCGAAGCGTTTCAGTACGGTTTGAGCGAAGGTTTTCCGGAGTTACGTGAGGCCATTCAGCAGATTTCTGCCGAACGCGGTATTCAGTGCAAGGCCGATGATGTGGTGGTGACCTCCGGGTCACAGCAGTCTCTGGATATTCTGGCGCGCGCGTTAATCAATCCTGGTGATACCGTTGTGGTCGAACGCCCAACGTATTTGGCTGCGTTGCAGGTCTTTAGTCTGGCGCAGGCGAATATTGAATCGGTTGGAACCGATGGCGACGGAATGAAAGTCGACGAACTTGAAGCGCTGGTCGCGAATAAAACGATCAAAGCGGTTTATATCGTTCCCACGTTCGGCAACCCTGGCGGTGTAACGCTTTCTGAAAGCCGCCGGAAACAGCTGGTGGAGCTGTCTAAGCGTTATGATTTCGTCATTATCGAAGACGATCCGTACAGCGAAATTAATTATACCGACGATGTTTTCCGCCCACTGATGGCGCACGCCAAAGCCATCGGTAACGAACACAACGTCGTTTACACCTCGACCTTCTCTAAAATCCTGTCACCGGGCACCCGCGTGGGTTGGGTGATTGTTCCCGAGTGGCTGAAAAGGGCTGTCGTCAACCTGAAGCAAACCACCGATCTGCACACCAGTACGCTGTCGCAGCTAATGACCAGCGAATACCTCAAAACCGGCCGTTTGCCAGCGCAGATTAAGATGATCCGCGAAGTGTACCGTCAGAAATATCAGACGTTCTCGCAGGAACTTGACGCTGAGCTGGGCGATATAATGACGTTCCATAAACCAAAGGGCGGCATGTTCCTGTGGGCTAAAATGAGTAACGGGATGAACACCACCGCCTGGCTTGAGAAAACGCTCAGCAACGGCGTCGTGTATGTGCCAGGTGAGTTCTTCTATTGCAGCGAACCGGATCATTCCACGCTGCGGATGTCGTTTGTGACGGCGACGGAAGAGCAACTGAAAGAAGCGGTGAGACGCCTCAAAATTTCGTTGTAATACCAATGCCTACGCATGATGGCGTTTAAGCCATTATGCGTAATAATCACCGGGTGTATCGACGCGACGACGATAAAACCTATGATGGAAACGCTCCCTCAAATTCTGACCCACACACCTGTCTGGGTATGGATTTTATTTGTCTTTCTGATCACCCGGGGCATTAAAGCCCGCCAACCCGCTACCGTGACGCTGGAAAAACTCGCCATCATCCCGGCGATTTTCCTGATCTGGGATATTTACGATCTGGTGATGCACCGTCAGTTGACCCTCAGTACGTTTGCGCTGTGGATTGCCGGGATTCTGGCTGGCGCAGCGCTGGGCTATGTGCTGAGTAAGCACGTTTCGGCCACGCGCGCAGCAGCGCCCCGCAGCATTCATCGTCAGGCCGACTACTCGGCGTTGCCGTTTATGATGCTGGCGTTTCTGGTGAAGTACGCTCTGGGAGTCATGACGGCGATGTCCCCCGAGACGCTGCAACAGCCTGGCATGAGCGCGTTTGCGATTATTTCTGGAGGCGTGTTTGCAGGCGTCTTTTTAGGCAAGTTCATCCGCTACCTGAGCGTCTATTTTTCCGGGGCACCCCAGCAGGCGGGGGTAGTGCAAACCGAGCAGTCGTGCGCTACAGCAACCCTTTCTGCGTAAACGTGAGGCGCGTCGCGTCGTTCAAATCCAGCGCGCTCAGTGATTCCGGGGTCACCCATGCAATGTCCTGAAACTCTTCGTTAAACGTCACGTCTCGGTTGGCGCTGATGCAATCGAAAATCAGGTAGATCATGTAAATCTGTTCTGTGGTGCCGTCAGCGTAGGTTTTGACGCGGATGTCATCACGAAACGCCCAGGGTTTGACATCGGTAATCTCAAGCCTCTCGCCCAGCTCCTCGCGAATTTCACGTCGCAACGCCTCTTCCATGGTTTCACCCGGCTCCATACCGCCACCCGACAAACACCCCACGGTCGGACGCCATTTTGCACAGCAGATAGGCCCCGTCATTCTGGATAATCGGACAGACGATAGTGCGTTGACGCATGGTAACTCCCTGATTTTTATGTTGGCGGTACGGTAGCAGAGTAAACAGCCGCACTGTGCGCAAGTGCGGCTGTGCTGTTTCTTAATTAATCGGATTTAAACCCGATTCTGAACGCACCCAGCGCGGGGCTTTCAGTCTGTCGGCAAAAAAGGTGGTCAGTTCACACAATAAGTCTTCCATCACGCTGGCGGCGTGAGGCGCGAGCGCACCGCTGATGAGCAGGTGAGTAATTTCCTCACAGTAACGGCAAAGCTCCACCGGTTCGGGATCGAATAACGGCTCATACAACGGGTGTGAATCGACGGTCAGATAATCCACCAGATGCGCAGGAATCGGGTCGAGCAGCGTCGGGCGCAGCAGAGACAGACAGGTGGAAAGACGCCCACAAAGCGCCGCTTTCGCCACGGGGTCGGTCTCTTCCACTATCGCCTCGCCATAATTTTCGCAGTTGCTGGCCAGTTCAGTGAAATCGGTATGGTGATCGAATGGGGTGGTGATAAATGCGTTGCTGATATTCATATGACAGTTTCCATTAAGTGATTTGATGACCACCACCCGAAATGCCAATTTCATGGGTGGCGGGTCTGAACGGAGTTGGCATTACCGGCCTTAATGGACACCGGCGCGTCTTGCGACGCCCCCGTCCAGCCCACCATTGAGATGTTGCCAGACGCACGGCGCAACAAGATTTTCGCACCGCCATTAAGTTTACCGAGATGCCAATCCCGACGCCAGATTTTGCTGGCGTGAGAGGAACATACGCTTCGGCGAGGCAAGCGAAAAGGGGGGATCAGAACAGAAGTTACATCCTGCGAGGCTGCTTCAGGAAAAATGTACGGTGTTGCATTTTCCCCTCGCCCTCTCCCTAAAAGGGATAAGGCACCGATCGCGTACAGCGATGTGACACCGGTGATTTCACTCAGGCCCTATAGCGCTGTCCTTTTCCGGCTGTAAATCGCTGAGGCGTTGGCTGACGGTAGGGGCGACGCACAGGGATGTGCGTCGAGGGCGCGACTTACAGGGATGTTACCTGCGCCCGTCCCCGTGAGCCGGAAGGAAAAAGACGAAGGCACCGCGTAGCGGCGATTTTCTTGCCGGGAGCAGGGGTCGCCAGGGTGGTGGCGATTGAACCACCCTGGCACGTTCACGTGTTCCGGTGGCAACAGAGAAGCAAGAAACGTGAGGTGAACGGAACCGCCGCTTGAGCAGCATGTTTTCCCTAACCCTAACCCTAACCCTCTCCCCAGAGGGGCGAGGGGATCGAATGTGCAAGCAATTGCCGCAATCTTACCGCTCTCGCATCGCCTCTTTCGCGCGGTTAAACGGTTTAATCATATAATCCATCACCGATTTCTCGCCGGTTTTGATATCCACCGTCGCGATCATCCCCGGCACGATCGAGAAATGCCTGCCCGCTTTGTTAACCAGATAATCCTGGCTGGTGCGAATAAACACGCGGTAATAGAACACTTCGGGCTTGGCCTCATCCTGGATGGTGTCCGGCGAGATGGTTTCAACCACGCCCTGCAACCCGCCGTAGATGGCATAATCGTAAGCGGTGATCTTCACCAGCGCCTTTTGCGCAGGATGAATAAAGGCGATATCGCGCGGCGACAGGCGCGTTTCGATCAGCAGATGATCGTCCACCGGCACGATCTCCATCAGCTCACCGTTGGGGGGGATCACGCCGCCAATGGTTGTGACTTTGATATTTTTCACGATCCCGCGCACCGGGGAGCGCACGGTCAGGCGCGTCACCGAATCTTCGCGTCCTTTCAGCACCGCCGACACCATATCCACTTCCGCATTGGCTTTCGACAGCGCCTCGCGCGCCTGGACGTAATATTGCGAGCGCACGTCGGTGAGCTTCAGCTCCAGATCGCTTTTTTGCCGCTGGAGACGCAGCGCTTCTACCCGGCTGGCGGCACCGGTTTTGATCAGGCGTTGCGTAATATCCAGCTCTTTATTCGCCAGACTTAGCGCGGCTTTCAGCTCCCGCTGGGTGTCTTCCAGCTGCGCCCGCCGGGATGTGTACAGCCGCGTTTCAGTGGCGATCAGGTCCGGCCATTTTTGCAGCGAAGCGGGAAACACCAGCGGCAGATCGTTGACTTCTGCGGTCAGGCGCACGCTGGAGGCCAGCGATGCCCGGTAGCGCGCCGCACTTTCACCGACGTTTGATTCCGAACGGGTGGGATCGAGGCGCGCCAGCACTTGCCCCGCCTGCACCTGATCGCCTTCGTGGACGGTCAGCTCCGCCAGAATGCCTCCGTCGAGCGACTGCAATACCTGCTCGCGGGAGCTGGGGATCACCTTGCCCGTCCCCGTCGACACTTCATCCAGAATGCCGTACCACGCCCAGATGCCGACGACGATAAACAGCAGCAGGGAGAAAATGACAATACGTCGTGCGCCGGAGTAGCCGCTTTCGGAATCGAGCGCGTTATCCAGATCGTCCATCGCCGCGACGTCACGCTGACTGATTTTCATTTTTCCACTCCCGTCCATTTGCCTGCTGTTGCTGCTGCATCCGGCTGTTGTTCAGCGCCTGCGCTTTTGGTGCATCCATGACCAGCATGCCGTCTTTCAGCACCACCACGCGCTCCACCAGTTCCAGCACCGGCACGCGGTGCGTTGCCACAATCAACGTCCGATTGCCGAGCCAGTCATTCAGGCGCTGGATAAATTCGCGCTCGGTGTGTTCGTCGAGTGATGCGGTGGGTTCGTCCATTAGTACGATATTGGGATCGCGCAGGAACATGCGCGCCAGTAAAATCGACTGGCGCTGCCCGCCCGACAGCCCGACGCCGTTTTCCATGATGGGATAATCCAGCCCTTTCGGCAGCTTTTGCACAAAGCTCGCCGCACCGCACATCTCCAGCACGGCGACGATCTCTTCATCGGTGGCGCGCGGCATGCCCAGCGTGATGTTTTCGCGCAGCGTGCCGTAAAACAGGCGCGCGTTTTGCGTCATAAAGCCGACGTTGCGCCGCACATCCGCCACGTCCAGGTGCGGCAGGCTGAGATTATCGAGGCGCAATTCGCCGCCCGCGAGATCCATTCCGCCCGCCAAAGCCTGCAGCAGGGTTGATTTACCCGCGCCGTTGCGCCCGAGGATCGCCACTTTTTCACCGGGTTTGATCTCCAGACGATTAATACGCAGCGCCATACGCGGATCTTCCGGGTGATAGCGGAACTGCGCCTGATCGAACAGATAGTGCCCACGCAGCACGTCCTGGCGGATCGGCGTCTCTTCCCGCTGATTTTCCGTCGGCAGCTGCATAATGCTGTCCAGCCCTTCTTTCGCCGCTTTCACCTGCTGCCAGCGTGCCAGCACGCCGCACAGCGTGGCCATCGGGGCAATCATTCGCGAGGCCAGCATTGAGGCAGCGACCACCGAACCGGTGGTGAGCGTGCCCTCAATCACCATCGGCGCGCCGACCACGATCACGCCCGCGTACACCAGACTTTGAATGGTCATGCCCCAGCTGATCAGGTTTTGCGTCAGTTCGCGGGTTTTCAGTCCCGATTCGGCGGTGATCTGGATATAGCTGTTCCACTGCTGCAAAAAGCGGTTTTCCGCCTGCATCAGCTTGATGTCTTCCAGCCCCTGTACGCTTTCGACCAGCACGGCGTTGCGCAGCGTCGATTCGTGGGCCGACTGTTTTGCCAGCGCCGCCAGTTTCTTTTGCAACAGCAAACCGGGCAGCACCATCAGCACGGCGGCGACCGGAGCGATCCACGCTAGCTGCGGTGCGATGATCGCCAGCACGATCACAAACAGGAAAAAGAACGGTAAATCGACGATCGTTGAAATGGTCGACGAGGTGACCATCTCGCGGATCTGCTCCAGCTCGCGTAGCTGCGAAATAAAGCTGCCGGTGGAGCGGGGGATCGCGCTGTTGCGCAGGCGCAGCGCGTGGCCAAACACGCGATCCGACACGCGCAGATCGGCGCGTTTCCCGAGCAGATCCATAATGTGCCCGCGCGCCATGCGCAGCACAAAGCCAAACAGCGTGGCGATCAGCACCCCGATCGTGAGCACGTAAAGCGTCGGGTAGGATTGCGCGGGGATCACCCGGTCATACACCTGCATCGAAAACAGGATCCCGGAAAGCGATAACACGTTGATAAACAGCGCCGCCAGCATCACCCAGGTGTACGGCCGCAAATCGCGCATTACCAGCCGATACAGCCAGTCCGGGCGGTATTTCGAGATATAGGCATCGACGCGGCTGTCTTTCAGCGCCGCCAGCGGACGCAAGGCGACGACGTGACGGATGGCGGGCAGGAGCGCGGTCATCGACACGCGGTTATTTTGCGGCGTGGCGTCGATAAAACAGATATCCAGCGTATCTTCGCCGTCAAAATGTTCAATCACGCCGATTTTGCCTTCGTTGAGTTCCACCACCACCGGCAGCCGCCAGCTGTTGATGGACTGCTGCGTGGCGGTCAACAGTTGAAACGACAGTCCCGCTTCACGCGCCAGCTGTGTGAGCGCGGGCACCATCGGTTTACCTCGCAGCCACGGTGCGCTTGCGACCAGCGCGCCGGGGGAGCAGGCCACGCGGTAACGGCTGGCGACGTAGCCAAACGCCTGCGCCCAATGTTCCAGCAACTCCTCGGAGAGATGTTCACCCTGCGGAATATCGGTTGGCTTCATGGCTGGATCTCCACGGTCTGAATCGTGCGGTTCTCGAGATCGAACGAATGACGCAAACGACCCGTGTTATACAGGCAGCTCAGCTGGAGCTGATGCAGTTGCCCGAGGGTTTGCTGCTGCGTAAACCGCGCCTGATACACTTCCTGCTCGGCGTTGAGCACGTCCAGCAGCGGGCGAGTGCCGAGATCCAGATACTGCTGCTGATAGAGCTCACGGGTACGGGCGCTGAGTGCCTCCTGGCGACCCTGAATTTGCAGCGTGCTCAGCAGGCTCATCACCTGGCTGCGCGATTCCAGCAGCTTTTGCCGCACGTCGAGGCGCGTACGCTGGATAGTGGATTGCGCGGCGTCAACGGCGTGGCCGGCAGCATTGCGCCGCGCGCTCAATCCTCCGCCCTGATACAGCGGCATCTGGACTTTGACCCATGCGGAATACTGCGTGCGATCCAGCGTTTCGTTGCCCGCATAACGCTCGTTGAGATAGTGGCGCACTTCCGGCTCCAGCGAGACGGTTGGCGTCATTTGCGCGTTCGCGTAATCAAGATTCGCCTGAGCCACGTTCGCCTGCGCCCAGGCGGAGAGCACCGCAGGCACCAGACGATCGTCCGGTTCGGCGATATCACAGCTGCGCTTTAGATTATCGGGGAAATCGTTACTGATTTGATTCAGGTTATTCCAGCCGAGAAAACTCATCAGCGTGGCGCGGGAACTCTCAAGGCTGGCCGTATATTGCATCAGCTGAGCGCGTGCGCCTTCGATACGCGCATCGGTCTGAACCACATCGGAGAGCGAGGTGGCGCCTTCGTCATTGCGCTGCCGGGTCAGCGACCCGATAGATGACAGCGCATCAAGCTGCTCTTTGGCGGTTTCCACCATTTGTTGCCAGGTTTGCACTTGCACCATCGCCAGCGCGGTATCGTGGGCGATGGTATCAATGCTCACCAGCACGTTGGCCTGCTGTTGGGCGACACCGGCGGTTTCGGCACGCACCTGACTCGCGACTTTGCCAAAGTCATACAGCATCTGGGAGAGCGACAAAACCAGTGACGGGGTAAAGTTGTTGCCGTCCCCGTTGTGGGTAAAGCCATTGTCCATACCTGCATTAATTTGCGGGTAATATTTGGATTTGGCGATATCGACGACTTCCGATTGTTCATACAGTTTGCCAACGGCTTCACTGATGGTTGGATGCCAGTTAACCGCGCGGTTGACGGCATCGCCAAGCTTGAGCGTACCCGGCGCCGCTTTGCCGGGTACGGGGGCGATCCGGCCATTCAGTGAGGGTAATTCCTGTTCTTCGCTGAGCACGCCGGGATTGATGACCGACGCTGGATTTGCCGCGAGAACAGGGACAGATATCAGGCAGCACGAGAGCCACCAGTAAGGCATCTTTATTCCCATTCTTTGTCCCTAATAAAAAAATGTTGCCTAATGCCTGCGCCCGGGCGCTGAACGCCCGGGTCGTTTCTGACTTTTGCTATCAGGTAATGATGCTGTGATGCTGATTGACTAACTCGTCATAGGTGGCCTGGACGTTGTCCAGCGTAACAAGCGTAGTATTAGTGTAGGCACTCCCTGCGCCATCGCGGTCGATTGAGATCACCGTGTTGTTGCCGTTTTGCGTGACGTGGACGTAATTACCCAGCGTTGAGGCCTGTCCGTTCCAGCCCACCAGCAGATCGCCGATGTCAATTTTATCCCCCTGACTTACCGAGAAATTGGTCCAGTGATCCCCGGTGCTGTTGCCCGCTGTGGAATTCCCCACGGTGTTGTTCAGCACCTGGTAAATCAGGGTGTCACCGTAAGCCGTCCCGGTAATGAGATCGTTATGCTCCGAGCTGATGAACTGCGGCGCCATATTGATGGTCAGCGAGGCGGTGTCCGTTTTGCCCGCCGCATCGGTCAAGGTGTAGTTAAAGACCTCTTTCGATGTGATGCTGGAGAGGGAAACCCCGGTGTTGAGCGTATAGGTGTAATGACCGTCAGCGCCGATTGAGAGCGTGCCGTAATGGCCCTGAATAGTTGCCGTCGCGGTGCCAGCGGTATACGGGTCAAGCGTGGTGGTGACGCCGTTATAACCGGTGACGCTCAAACGCGTATCCACCGAATGCAGCTGATCCGACGCCCCCTGCGAGTCGCTACCGTCAAAGATATTGCCATTAACCGTATGCCCGCTGGTGGAATCGAACTGGCTCAGCGAATAAGCCGTCCCCGTGACGCTTGGGGTAATGACGATGCCGCCCACGCTCAACCCCGGCACGTTGCCGGTGAAGTTCAGCGTGTAGGTTCCGGCATCCAGATCCAGTCCGGCAAGATTGATATCGATTTTTCCGCCCAGCAGCGCACCGCCGGCAAACGAACCGCTGCGGATAACCGTTGAGCCATTACTGATCGACCAGTTCACCGTCAATCCACCCAGCGCCAGCAGCGATGCGACGTTGAAGTGCAGCGCCACGTTATGCAGCGCCGTGTTGGCATCCACCACAAATGTGCCGCTGCCCGTGCCCTGAGTAGGGGCTAATAGCGCTGTGGTCCAGCTTGCCGTTCCCACGGTGGTATCGGAATACGCAGTGGTGTGGTGCAGGGAGGTCACGTCCATCACGGTGCTGATGTCGTTCACCGCATCCAGCGCCCGCGCGGTTGGAGTGATATTCAGCGACGCCGTGTCTTTATCCCCGTTTGGCGCAGTAATGGTGTAGACGAAGGTATCCGGCGTTTTGATGTGATCCGCGCCGATGCCGCTGCGCAGCGTGTAGGTGTAGTTCCCCTGAGCATTAATCGTGAGCGTACCGTATTCACCCTGAATCACGGTAACCCCCGTGGCGTTAACCGCGACGCCGTTGACCTCGGTGACCAGCGTGCCCTGCGGCGCAATATCGTCCGTCAGCACGTCGCCTGTCGTTGAGGCTCCCTCGCTCGCCACGTTATAAACATGGTCCTCCAGCACGTTAAGGGTATAGCCCGTGAGCACCGTGATCCCCGCCGCGGTGTTCAGCAGGAACAGGTATTCCCCCGCCGGCAGATTCAGCGTCAGCGTACCCGAGGTCCCTCCCAGCAGCGGCGCGCGCAGCCAGCCCGGCTGAACGCGCATCTGCTCGAAGGTCTGCGTCGCATCGTTGAATTTATAGATGTACAGATCAAATACCGAGGCCAGTGCCACGCCCCCGACCGAGGCCTGGATCGTCATGGTGCGGGTGGTGCCTTCCTGCACGCTGTAAATGATCGGATTGCTCAGATCGTCGAGCAGGTTCAGCCCCAGCGTGCTGCCAAGATTGATGCCAGCGACGGTGAATCCGCCCTGTGAAGAGGGACCGTTATTGATCGCGTGCACGCTGGTGTCATAGGTCAGCGATGCCGTATCGTCTACCGCCGTGACGCTATTGACCACGGTATTTGCGCCCAGTGAGATCACCAGTTTGGCTGAGGCGATGGCACCGTTATGCCCGATGGTATAGGTGAAGCTTTCGGTACGACCCAACACGGCGGCGCTGGTGTTGGTTAGCGTGTAGGTGTAACTGCCGTTCAGGTTGATGGTCAGCGTGCCGTACTGCCCCTGGATAATCGTTCCGTCCGCCGTCACGTTGACCGTATTCCCTTGCGCGTCGGTCACTGCCGTGATGCGGGTCCCCGCAGGCGCGTTATCGCTGCCCGCCGTCGAGTCCTGGTCATAAATGACGTTGCCGCTTTGGGTTGGGATCCCGGTGATGGTCCCGGCGCTGGTTTCAGTCACATCCACATCGAGACTGGTGTAAGACCCCGTGGCCAGCAGGTTGGTGTTGTAGCTCAAGACGCGATACTGGCCGTTTTCCAGTCCTGTCATGTTGAGCGTCACGCCGCTCGCCCCGAGCGTAAGCAGGTTGGCAAACTGCGGCAGGCCAGTATCGACCACCGTCGTCCAGGTGTTATTGACGCTGTCCCAGCGCTGAACCACTACCTCCAGCGTGTTGAGCAGCGAGAGCACCACGCCCGTGGCGTTTGCGTTAATCGAGATATCTGCGTTGCCGCCATCGGAGACCACGAATCCAACCTGCGCCGTGTCGTTGCCCAGCAGCGTCAAAACGTTACCGAGTGCGCCAACCAGCAGGAAACCGTAATCGCTGTACTGAGCGTTGGTGACCGTGGCCGTGGTGCTGATATCCAGCTCCTCAACGTTATTGCTGGCCGACAGCGGAACCACCGGTGACAGCACCGTTCCTGGCGTTGAGGTGTTCCCGGCGGCATCGGTGGCGGTGATTTGCAGAGCGTTGCCTTCGGTCTGTTTGTTGATGAAGGTGTAGCTGTACGTGCCGTTGCTGTTGGCGACGGTCGTGACCGTTGAATTGTCAGGCAAGCGAATCGTCACCGTGCTGCCCGCTTCGGCGCTGCCGGTCAAGACGCTACCGTCGGCGTTAAAGGTTCCGTTCGGGGCATTCGGCGCGACGGTATCAACAATAATGGTTGTGGGGGTGGATACCGGACCGACGCCGCCCACCACGTTGGTCGCCGTGGCGGTAAAGGCATGTGAACCCTGACTTAAAACCGGTGTGGTAAACGACCAGTCGCCGTTAATGTCGGTGGTCGCGGTCCCCATCGCCACGCCGTTGTTATACAGCGTGACGGTGGAGTTTGGCTGCGCGGTGCCGGTCAGCGTCGGGGTAGTGTCGTCGGTCGCTTTCCCGTTGGTCAAATTGCCGGTCAGAGTGCCGACGTTATCGTCAATCGTGACGATCACCGGCGCGTTTGGCAGGTTGGTAAACGGCGCAACCACCGAGGCGCTGCCGCCGACGTTACCGGCCTTATCGGTGGCAAACGCCAGCAGGGATTCGCCGTTGGTTTGCGGCGGAGAAATAGTGACGTTAAAGCTCCCTGTACCATCCGCCGTTGCGGTTCCGAGCACGGTTCCGCCGCTGGTGGTAATCGTCACGGTGCTGCCCGCTTCGGCAATACCCGTGACGTGCGTCCCGTTGGTGATCACCGCGAGCGTGGTCGGCAGGTTAGGGGCAAGGGTATCCACCACGACCGAGGAGATAGACGACGGCGCGCTGGTGTTGCCCGCCGTATCCGTGGCGGTTGCCGTAAAGTTGTGCTGGCCGTTGGTCAAAATGGTAGAGGTTTGCGGCAGCGTCCAGTTGCCATTGGCATCGGCGGTGACCGTGCCGACCAGCGTATTGCCGTCGTAAATGCGCACCACTGCGTTGGCTTCTGCGGTGCCGTTCAGCGTCGGTTGTGTATCGTTGGTTGGCGTGCCCCCGGCGATCGTCCCCAGGTTCGGGACGACGTCATCGACAATAGACGTGATGATCGGTGCATTTGGTGGGGTGGCATCCAGATTGAGCACAAACGGCGTCGTCGGATCGCTGGTATTGCCCGACGCATCGGTTGCGGTGATCGTCAGCGGATGTTGGCCGTCGGCTAACGCTGGCGTTGGCGTAAAGCTCCAGGTGCCGTCTGCGGCGGTTACGCTGCCGATTTGCACGCCGTTATCGTAGATTTTAATCGTTGAACCCGCCTCAGCCGTCCCACTGAGGGTGGGCTGCGCGTCATTGGTTATCTGCCCGCTGGTGATCGTGGTCGTGGTACCCACGTCATCTACCACGTTCACCAGCACCGGAATGGCGGGCGGCGTGAGGTCAATGTTCAGGCTGAACGGTGACGACGGATCGCTGGTGTTGCCCGCCGCATCGGTCGCCCGCGCCACGAACTGGTGCGGCCCTTCAGGGAAGGTGGTGTTGAGCGTGACGGCCCAATTACCGCTGGCATCGGCGGTGGTTGTGCCGACAAGCGTAATGCCCTCATAAATGTTGATGGTGGCGTTAGGCTCGCTGGTGCCGACCAGGCGCGGCAAGGTGTCATCGGTGGTTTGCCCATTACTCAATGGCCCGGTGACGGTACCGACGTCGTCGATCGCCTGCGTAATCACCGGGGCCAGCGGCGCGGTGGTATCGACAATGACCGTGAAGCCAGGCGAGGCCACGCTGACGTTACCCGCCGCGTCTGTCGCGGTGGCGGTCCAGGTATGACTCCCGTTGCTCAACGCGCTGCCCGGCGTAAAGCTCCAGTCGCCTGATGCGTTGGCCTGAGCCGTGCCGACCTGCACGCCGTTTTCATAAATGATCACCGTTGCGTTGCCCGCCGCCGTCCCGTTCAGCGTCGGCGTGGTGTCATCGGTGGTTTTTCCGTTAGTCACCGGAATCAGTACGCTTCCGACATTATCGGTAGCGTTAATAATGACCGGTGCGGAGGGGGCGAAGGTGTCGACCGTCAGTTCGAACGAGCTGGTGTTGCTGGTATTGCCCGCAACGTCTGTCGCGCTAACGGTAATGGTGTGCGTGCCTTCGGTCAGCGGCGCGGTCGGGGTGAATGTCCAGTTCCCCTGGGCGTTGACGACGGCGGTGCCGAACGGTTGACCATCATTCAGCAGAGTAATGGTTGCCCCGATTTCGCCCGTGCCGTTAAAGGTCGGGCGATTATCGTTGGTGGTGTCACCGCTGTTGATTTCCCCAATCACCGGGCCGACGTCATCCAGTACAGTGAGCACAGTCGGCGTCGCGGGTGGTGTGGTGTCGACGGTGAACGAGAAGACAGGCGAATTCGCGGACACGTTGCCCGCCGCGTCGCTGGCGTTGACCCTGATGTTGTAAGGGCCGTCGGGCAGATTCGCGGGGGGCGTGAAATTCCACGCGCCGTTGACGACGGTGGCCGTGCCGATTTCAATGCCGTTATTGAGAATATGGATCGTGCTGCCCGTCACGCCCGTGCCGCTCAGCGTTGGGGTCGCGTCGTTGGTCACCTGTCCCGGGGTTAAATTACCGAATGCGCCGCCGGCAACGTTGTCGTTAATCGTGTTCAGCACCGGGACCGCTGGAGGGGTGATGTCGATGACGACCGTGTACGCATTGGATGCAATGCTGACGTTACCCTGCGGATCGGTCGCTTTGACGGTGAAGGTGTGCGAGCCTTCGCTCAGGGCGGCGGTAGGGGTGAATGTCCACGCGCCGCTGCTGTTGGCGGTAGCGGTGCCAATCTGCGTTGCACCTTCGAAAATGGCGATGATGCTGTTGGCTTCCGCCGTGCCGGAGAGCGTCGGTGTGGTGTCGTTGGTGACGCCGTTAGTCGGAATATTTTCTATTGTACCGACGTTATCTTCCGCGCCGACAATCACTGGGGTGGTGGAGATCGTATCGACCACAATAGTGAATGCCGGTGAGTCGCCGCTCTGATTGCCCGCCGGATCGGTGGCGCGGATCGTTAAGGCGTTACTTCCCTCAGCCAGGGCGCTCGGCGGGGTAAAGCTCCAGGTGCCTGTCGACCCCACCAACACGCTGCCGAGCAGAACGCCGTTGCTGTAAACGGAAAGGGTATCGCCCGCCGTCGCGGTTCCGCTTAGCGTTGGCTGATTGTCATTGGTGATTTGGCCGGTGGTGAGCGGACCGGTGCCGGGTCCCACATCATCAGTGACTGTGCCAATGGTTGGCGCGTTTGGTGCGGTTAAATCGATAGTCACCGTTGCCGCGGCAGAAAGGCCGCTGGTCGCCGCCCCGACGCTAGCCGTGGCGGTGAAGTTATAGACCCCTTCCGCCAGGGCGCTGCCGGCAGGAATGGTGTAACTCCAGGTGGTTTGCCCTGCACCCAGCACAATGGTGGTGATCTCAACACCGTTCTGATACAGGGTGATGGTGCTATTTTCTGGACCGGTGCCGCTGATCGTCGGCGTCGTGTCGTCAGAGCTGGCGCCTTTGACCTCGACGTTGCCTGCGCCGTTATCATCAACGATTGAGGTGATGACCGGCACATCCGGCAGATCGGGTGCATCCACGACGTTAAAGCTGGTCGGATCGCTTACGTTACCCGCCGCGTCTTTCGCCACGATCGTGAGGGTGGTTTCGTTGGTTTGCGCAGGTGAAAGGGCGATGGAGAAGTTACCGCCCACGGCAATGCCGCGACCCAGCTCAATAGTGGTGCCGCCAGGACCAGGGCCGGTGATAATCACCAGCGATCCAGGTTCAGCCGTACCGGTGATCGGCGTCCCTTCAATAGCCAGAGAGGTGACCGCCGGAGCCGCGGGTGGAGCGGTGTCGATAGTCACGTTGGTGGTAGACGTACCCGAGGTGTTACCCGCCGCATCGCTGGAGGTGACGGTGATGACGTGCGGGGCGTCGGGCAGCGGCGTGCCCGATGTCCAGCTCCAGCTGCCGTCAGGCTGTACCGTGGCGGTAACGGATGACGGGTTGCCGTCGATAGAGACGGTAATTTTCGTGCCCGGTTCGCCAGTACCGCTCAGGGTTGGGGTGTTATCGTTGCTGTACAGCACGCCGTTTGCAAGGGTACTGTCAGAGACGGCCTCAATTTGCGGCGTGGTCGGCGCGATGGTATCGACGGTGACGGTATAAACCGGGCTCAGGGGGCTGACGTTACCTGCTTTGTCTACTTCTGCTGCCGTCAGGTTGTGCGCCCCTTCGCTAAGCGCGGTGCCCGGCGTAAAGCTCCACACACCACCCGAGACACTGGCTGTGCCAATCTGCACGCCATTGTTATAAATAATGATGGTATCGCCATCCGCCCCTGTTCCGGAAATGGTCGGGGTATTGTCCTGCGTGGCACCGCCGTTGCCTACACCCCCCGCTGCCGTGATGGCCGGAGCCAACGGCGCATCGGTATCGACGGTCACGGTGATCGAGCCTGATGTCCCCGACACGTTGCCCGCTTCATCGGTTGCGGTGGTGGTGAACGCGTGCGACGTTTGCGTCAGGGGCGTATCCGGTCGCCAGCTCCAGTTGCCCTGGGCGTCAACGGTCACGCGGCCGACTTCCACTTTTGCGGCGCCGTTAATGCTGTCATAAATGACGATCACATCGTTCGCCGTACCCGTGCCGCTCAGCACCGGACGCGGATCGTTGGTGCTGCCATTATTGCTGACAGGGCCAGTTATCTCAGTGACGTTATCCGTAACCACCGGAATGCCCGGCGTGGCCGGTGCATCGGTATCAATCACGATGGTTACCGGCTGCGACGGGGCGCTCTCATTGCCCGCGCCGTCTTTGTTGGTCACGGTTAATGCGATGTCATACGTGCCATTAACCAGCGGCGGTACAGGCGACCAGCTCCATTTATTGTCACTATTGACGATGACCACATCGGGTTGTTTGACGCCATCAATGTAAATCGTGACCGTATCACCCGCATTCCCGGTGCCGCTCAACGTTGGCGAGGTATCGCGCGTCGCTTCTCCGGGATTAAGCTGAGTACCGGTGGGGGCATTGTCCGGGTTGACGGTAATCTCTGGTGAATCAGGCGTGGCGGGTGCGACGGTATCGACCACCAGCGTAAACGAGCCAGAAGGGGTGGAGGTTCCTGCGGCATTTGTCGCCACCGCCGTTAATACGTGCGTGCCGTCCGTCAGCGTATTGGGCGGGGTAAAGCTCCAGCCGCCGTTGCCATCGAGCACGGCAGGCCCCAGCAGCGTCGTGCCGTCGTAAATGGCAATTGTGGTGCCCGCAGGAGCCGTGCCCTGCATCACAGGATGGGTTTCGTCCGTCGCTGAGCCGCTGGTGAGGGTGCCCTGGACATCACCGGTATTATCCGTGACCGTGGTAATGGACGGCGGCGGCGGCGCAGTCGTATCTACCGTGAAGGTAAATCCGCCAGACGCTGTACTCACGTTGCCTGCTTTATCAATCGCGGCTGCGGTCAGGGTGTGTTGCCCGTTTGGGATCACAATGGTCGGGGTGAAAGTCCAGGCTCCGCCATCATTGACCACCGCCGTGCCGATCTGCGAGCCGTCAAGACGAATGCTGATGGTTGTACCCGGTTCACCCGTGCCGTTAAGCGTTGGACGGTTATCGTTAGTGGTTTCGTTGATATTGAGCGCGCCGGTTCGACCCGGCACGTCATCGATCAGTTGGGTAATGACCGGGGCCGCAGGCGCGAGGCTATCGACGGTAATACTCCAGCTGTTTGACGTTTCACTGCGGTTGAGCGCATCGTCCACGGCGACGGCGGTTAAAACATGTCCGCCTTCCGGTAAATGCACAACTGGCGTAAACGACCAGCTCCCGTTGGAGAGCACGTTAGCGGTACCTATTTGGGTGTCACCGCTGTAGATATAAACAAGCGTTCCCGGTTCGCCGGTGCCGGTGATGGTTGGCGTATTGTCGTTGGTCAGCCCGTTTTGCGGAACAGGACCGGTCACGTTAGCGGCATTGTCTTCCACGGAGACTATCGTCGGCGTCTGTGCAGGCGTGATGTCCGGGGCGGTGGCATTCGCCGTGGGTCCCGTGTTTCCGGCTTTATCGGCGGCCTCGGCGGTGAGGGTTTCGCCGTTCAGTTTTGGCGGAGCGATCGTCACGCTAAAGTTGCCCTGATCGTCTGCTTTGCCTTCGCCAATTTTTACGCCATCTTCGCGGATGGTCACGGTACTGCCCGGTTCCGCGGTCCCGGTGACTTTGGTTCCGTCACCAGAAACGACGGGATTATCGGGTGCTAACGGTTTGGTGGTGTCAGGCGCATCAGCCTGTCCTGGCAGACTGGTGTTGCTCGACGGATCGGTGGCAACCACCTGTAAAACTTCACCATTCGTTTGTGGCGGACTGATGGGTACGGTGAATTTCCCGTCGCTGCCCGCGGGGCCCTCACCAATCACATCGCCATTAGGCGCTTTTATCGTAACGGTGCTGTTCGGTTCAGCCGTACCCGAGACGCTATTCCCACCGTTATTCACGACAAGGTCGCCCGGTATCGCCGGTGCGGTGCTGTCAGTCGCGATGGCGGTGGCTGGAGGGCTCTTGTTACCGGCCTCGTCAGAGGCAACCGCCGAAATCGTCTGACCGTCAATTTGGGGCGGCGATAAGGTAATGGTGAAGTTACCGTTGCCATCGGCTTTGCCGCTGCCAATCGGCTGACCGTTGCTGGTGAGGGTAATGGTGCTGTTTGGCTCTGCGGTCCCGCTGACCTGAGTGCCCGCAGGGTTGAGTGTGATCACCGGTGCGTTCGGCGCGACGGTATCCACCATCAGGGTAAATGCACCGGATGGCACACTGACATGACCCACCGCATCGGTTGCGGTAAAGGTCAGGGAGTGATTGCCCTCAGAAAGGGCCGTGCCGGGCGTAAATGACCAACTGCCGTTAGTGCCGACTTTGGTTGTGCCGATTTGCACGTCTTTATCGTAAATCGTAATGAGGGTGCCGGGTTCACCGATACCGCTCAGCGTCGGGCGGGCATCGTCAGTGACCTGGTTTTGAGTGAGAGGGCCGGTAATGCTCCCGACATCATCGTTCACAAGAACCAGGGTAGGGGCATCAGGCGTCACCAGATCGGGCGCGGTGACGTGGCCGTCTTGACTGATGTTTCCAGCGGCATCGGTTGCCGTTGCGGTGATTTGCTCACCGTTAATCAGCGGCGTGCCCAATTCGATGGTGAATTTCCCGTCGCTGCCGGTTTTTCCTGTTCCGACTAAATTGCCGTTGGCATCCCTGAGCGTAATGATACTGTTGGGTTCAGCCGTACCGGTAACAATTTTACCGTCTCCCGAGAAGGCGAGATTTGTCGGTGCGTTGGGGGGTGTTGTATCCGGATTTCCCGGGTTCCCTGGATTGCCCGGATTTCCTGGGTTGCCAGGATTACCCGGATTGCCTGGGTTAGTCGTGTTCCCGTCGTCGCCACCGCCATTACCACCGCCGCCTCCGCCGCTACTCGCCGCCACGGCAATACCCCCTGCAACAGTCGCGCCACCGAGTACCCACGGCCAAATAGCGGCACCGCCGAACGCTTCACCCCCTGATGCCGCCATAAGAGCGTCAATTGATGAGATAGCTTCGTAATGCTCCACTGCAGTTGGGTCTTCTATCCACCACAATGCACCGTTGCTTTCTTCCAGCACCAGCATGCTTGAGCCCTGCGCATCGCCGACGTAAAAGTTTTTAAGCGTAATGGTTTCGCCGGAGTTCAGACTGACGACAAGGTCATTTCCGTTACGGGTGTAGTGCGAAATATCCGCTCTACCCACGTGGAGCTTAACAATTGAGGATTGACTCAGTGAGACTTGCTGACCTTCCGTGGTGGTTTCCACGCCAGTGAGTTTCGAAATGACAGAGATTTGGCTCATATATAATGACTCCTGACAGTTTTTTAATGGCGTGTAAGATGAAGCCTGCTTTTTGCGGGTAATGAGCGCCCCCGGCGGAGTCGCTATTTATTGAAATAGTGCTCACCGTCATTTTTTAGAGCGATCGATGCCCGCCAGCATATCGAGTGGCTACATCAGATTATTCAAAGGATGTACTGTAGATAATGTCTATTTTTGCTTTGTTATCTGTTATTTAAAATCCTGTATTTTATAGCGGTATTATTTTGGGGTGCCTGAAAATGATATAGCTATAAATAACGAATTAAGCAAATTAAGCGCCATTGATATCGCAGTTAAGTCTATCTGAAGTGACTGTTTACGTACGCGTGTTTATCAGCCTTTTCGCCGCTGATGTGCCCTGCGTAAGGCTTTTATCGCAGGATGTTTACAGCGCTGGGAATTCAACGGCCGTATTGGTCTATGAATATATTTTTCGGGGGGTTATGTAAATATTCAGTCAATTTAGAGAGGCTAAAGTTTTAGTTTAGGAGTGGTGTATAATAGAGTTTAAGATATATTATGTTTACGCCCACCGTTTGAAATAACACTGGCAATATAGAAATGCTGTGCTAGTTAAATGGGGTAATTAAGCTGTCGTTAATCTTTATTTAATTTAATACCCGGCGCTTGCGTGAGGAATACGCAATCAGCATGATTTTTATATCAGTAAAAAATTTCATTTTCTTCGAATAGAACGGGAGGCTCAGGCGTTTACACCTTGTTCACCTGACCAACACCCACAGGAGTAGAAAATGAAAGTTAAATCGCCACTTTTTAACCCCCGTTCTCTGGCTATCCCAATGCTGTTATTTTGCTTACAGGCACCACAGGCATTGGCGATGGGGGATAACAGTACCGAGAGCAAAACGCCCGATTGCCCGAAAGGCCAGGTCTACGACAGCACGACGAAACAGTGCGTGCCGGAGAAATCGACCCGCCTTAGCGATCGGGATAAAACCAACTATGCCTATCATCTTGCGAAAAAAGGTGAGTATCAGGCCGCGTTGAATTTGCTGGATACGCTGAAAAATGCCAATACTGCTGAGGCGTGGAATTATCGCGGGTACGCGACGCGTAAGCTCGGGCGCACGGACGAGGGAATCGGTTACTACCAGCGTTCGCTTGCCCTTGAACCGAATTACGCCAAAGCCCGCGAATATCTGGGTGAAGCCTGGATAGTGAAAGGCCGCCCGGATCTGGCAAAAGAGCAGCTGCAGGTTATCGCCGGAATTTGCGGCCAACACTGCGAAGAGTATCGCGATCTGCAGAGCGCGATTAACGGGCATCCGGAATCCTGACCCTTACAGGAGCGCTAAAAATTACCACCAGTGATGTTCGCCAACATCTTGCAGCCCATCTGACGCGCCTCTGGCGCTATGGCCTGGTGCTGTCTCGCAATCGGGATCTTGCTGAAGAGCTGGTTCAGTCCACCTGCGTGCGCGCGCTCGAAAGGAGCGCGCAATACTCTCCTGGCACGCGTATCGACCGATGGTTGTTCTCGATTCTTCATTCGATTTGGATTTCCGATCTCCGCGCTCGCCACGTCAGAATGGGGCAGGGATTCGTGCCCAGCGACGAACTTATCGCCCCGGATACGCATGGGCAGGATGAAGATCGTATGCACTACCAAAAAATTATGCAGAGCGTGAACGGCCTCCCGGAAGCGCAGCGTAATGCGGTGTTTTTAGTGTATGTCGAGGGCTTTACCTATCAGGAGGCGGCAGACACGCTGTCGGTGCCGATTGGCACGATAATGAGCCGACTGGCAACGGCACGGGCAACGCTTGCGAAATCAGCCGCCGTGCGGCCTGTGGCAAAGGAGAAACGATCTTGAACTCGCTACGTTTTACTCCCCCCTATGACGATGATGCGATAGTCGCCTGGCTTGACGGCGAAATGGAAAATGCTGACGCTCAGGCCTTTGAAAAGCAGCTAAACAGCGATGAATCCCTCGCTGCACGTACCGCTGAGCTGATGAAAAGCACGCAGGATTATCCGCGCGCTTTTGCGCCTTTACTGGACGATGCGCCGTACGCGCGAATGCAGGCAAAACTGGACGCTTATCTGGACGCCCAGTCGACGAAACGCACAGGCGTGAGCCGTCGGGCAATGATCGCCGCGTCGCTCAGTTTCCTGGTTATCGGGTCGGGATTGGGTTATCTGGTGCGCCCGTCCGGTGAGAACCGTGACGAAAATGGCCATATTCGCGATCTCGAAGCCCAATACATGTCGCTCTATAGCGCTGAGACTTTGCTCGATCTGGACAGCTCACCGTCAATCCTTCAGAAAGGGCTGACGCGAACTGCCCAGGACATTGGGCTAAACCTCCAGGAGCAGCAACTCGCATTGCAAAGCGCGGAGCTGAAAATGGTCCGCATCCTGCGCTACGAGAGCACATCTATTGCGCAGATAGCCTGGATCCATGCAGATTACGGCCCGATGGCGCTCTGCATTTCTCCGCTGGAGCAGCAGAGTCGCACGGACATCACCCGTGAAACGCGACACGGCATGAACGTCGCGTGGTGGAATAGCCGGGGCTATCAATTTGTGCTTATCGGACGTAATCCTGCCGAGCAGTTGCATGAAAGCGCACGGCATTTGCACTCTGCGCTGTCATGATTTGGCATGGATATCAATTTTGATATTGATGCGATCGTCGACCACCATGGCGAATTTATCCATGTGCCAGGCGGAACGTGATATGGCGGTCGTCGCCTGAAGGGAGATTTCATCGGTCACTTTGCTACCTTCCAGCACCGCCTCAAGGATCACCGGACGCTGAACATCTTTGACCTGTAACGAACCAAATACCCTGAAACGACCGTTCCCGAGTGACACTACTCGGGTGCTGCTGAACACAATATTGGGGTAGCGCGCGGCATCGAAAAACATGTCACTTTTAAGCTGCCAGGTCAGCAGGCTGTTAGAGGCGACCAGCGTCGAGACGGGGATTTTCACGTTGATGCGATCGGCAAATTCATTTTCGGGATCTAACGTCACATTTCCCGTCGCGCTGTCGAGATTAGCCCAGGAAAGAATGCCGCCGAACGCGTGCCAGGAGAGGGTGATAGGTGTGCTATGCGTATCAATGACATAGCTGACAGGCATTGCGCGTAGGCTCGGGCACAGCATCAGCGTTAACAAAAGTAGTGTCAGGCGAGTCATCGTGGGATCTCCATTAAGCGACAGGGTGTAAACGCATGGAGTCGGAAAGTTATTCGAAAAGTTTTTAGGCGGGCAATAAAAAAGGCCGCGAGGCGGCCTTGGGTAGGGGAGAAAAGGGATTATTCAGTGACTTTCTTTTCAAGCGTCGCTGCGCCTTCTTTGGTCTTATTCCAGCCTTTCTCTGTACCTTCTTTAGTGGCATCCCACCCTTTCTCGGTACCTTCTTTGGTTTTATGCCAGGCTTTCTGCGAGTCTTCACTCACTTTACTGCCAAAGCTTTCGCTTTTGCCTTCCGCGGCATGTTCAGATTTCAGCTTCAGCTGTTCACCTTTGTGCTGCTCTTCATGCAGTTTTTGCTTGGCGTTGTTCGCGTTTTCATTCGCAGCGGCAACGGTATCGTCGGTTGCATGTGTGGTTGCGGCAAAAACAGGCGTCGCCAGCAGAAGTGCAGATAATGCAATAATTGTCTTTTTCATAATATCCTCAACTAACGTTATTCATGTTATGAGCGTGTTAAGGATGGCACGAGCGAAGCGGCACGGCTCTAGGAAAAAACTGTAAGTGGATCAGTGGGCTTTGAAGCGTGGAAGCGTTTAAAGGAGATTTTACAGCGACAGACCTATCACCGCGTTGACCACTGAGGAGATCATAAACACGCCGCCGGTTATCAAAAAAACACGCTCTTTACGCGTAGCCGCAAGCGCGAGCATGACGATCGCCACGACGAAGAAGGGGATGGCGATGATGCTGAACGTGTTCATAAGGGGGCCTGCGAATAATAGAGGTCAGAGTTAACAAAACATCCTAATGTGAAACGCGCCAGTGGATAAGCCGTGAAATTTAATAGGGTGGTTAGGCTGTTTGCATACTGTTTTATACGACATAAGCCTGGCAACAACCCCTCTCTTTCCACCGCTATTGATCGTCGCGTTCCTGGGCTGCGCGCTGCCGATCGTAGTACTCATCTTCTGCCGCAATAATTTCATCCATCAGTGAGCCCATATCGACATCCTGAAGCTCTTCGACAAAGAGACCGGTCAGCGGGGATTCTGGGGTCAGCTTCCCGTCTTCATATAACGCCCAAATTTCTTTCGCATAACGCGTTTGCAATAGTTGCGGGGCGAACTGGCCGTAGTAGGCGGTAATGTTGCCCACGTCACGTTCAAACATAGATTCTGCGTGGTTGTTCGCGGCGGCGTCGACGGCCTGCGGGAGATCGATAATCACCGGGCCTTGGGCATCCAGTAATACGTTAAATTCAGATAAGTCGCCGTGCACAATGCCAACGCATAACATGCGAACGATATTGCGGATCATCGTATGGAAATCTGCAACGGCGCTTTCTTCCGTTAACGTCACATCGCTCAGGCGCGGCGCGACCATGCCCTCTGCATCAGTCACCAGCTCCATCAATAACACGCCATCAATACACATATAGGGTTGCGGGACGCGCACCCCGGCGTTCGCGAGGCGGAACAGCGCATCGACCTCGGCCATTTGCCAGGTCTCTTCTTGCTGCTTGCGTCCGAACTTTGAGCCTTTTTGCATGGCGCGCGAATTACGCGTGTTACGGACTTTGCGCCCTTCCTGATAATGCACGGCCTGTTTAAAGCTGCGCTGCGAGGCTTCTTTGTACACTTTGGCACACTGGATTTTGTCGCCACACATGACAGTGTAAACGTCGGCTTCTTTGCCGCTTTTGAGGCGCTGAAGCACATCGTCTACCAGACCGTCATCGATCAGGGGTTGGATTCTGTTTGGAATTTTCATGCCGCTTTATACCTTATTTCAGGTGCTTTTCGTACCAATAATACAGGCGGTGATACTGAAAATGAAGGCTGCGACAGACCGATGTGAATGTCAGGGTAGGGAAGGCACTTAACCCCGTTCAGATTTGCCAGTGAGGCGCACCTTGTTATAGCAGAGGGGTTCGTTTTGTCGCGTTTAGCATTAGGTCATAAAACGCATTGGCATGGGGGGCAGCACTCAGTGAAAGTCATTCGGTGACTACGAGAGGCGCTGTCTTGGGTCTATCACCGCACGAAAGGGGATATGATTAAGGTACGTTTTGCCATCTCCCTAAAACTTCGCCCACTAGCACAGGATGAAGATGCATTATCTTGGACAACTATGGACAAATTGAGGGCACAAAAAAGCCCGCAGGGCTTGCGCCGTGCGGGCTCTTAGGACTTCATCGGATGACTCTGGTAATCACCGATGGAGAATTTTGGTGGGCTGGGGGAGTCTGAATTGGTGTTGTAATTCATTGAAATAACTTAGGTAACCTCTAATTCAACTTTTCTTTGGTGCCTATACAGGTGCCTAAAAGTTTTTTCACCCCTTTTTGATGAGAAAAATAAAGCGAGATAGGGAGAAAGACTTGCGCTATTTATGTGTGCACTAATCCGGTAGCTCGCCTGGCTCTGAGTAAATCGATAGTAGTCAGGAATGGTGTCTGCTCTTGCCAGGTGAATCCTTTACGGTCGATGCGCACCAGTTCATAGCGTTCCACCAGGAAATTCACCGCATCAGCAAGTGTGATACCCGCCTCGATATGTTCCTGGATGGCTGAATCATCATGGAATGGTGTGTCGTTGAGCGTAAGACCGTAATGGTGTTCCAGTAGGTACGTTAACAGTTGCTGCCAGACCTGAACGGGCGACAGGCGTGGCGAAACCGGCACCGTGGCCGGTACAGTTGAAATATGCATGAGTTGAGTCCCTGATAAAGGAAGAGGAAGGTGTTACCTGGTTACGGCTGACTGGGGATAAATAGCGATGTAAACGTAACCATGAGAGCCGAGAGTGTCAGCTTCACAGGTGAGTCCATTGTGATGCAGAGTGACGCAGTGTTGACAGCGGGGATCAAGCTCTCCAGTGGTGAGCATCCGCTCTAGCTGTTTCATCATCAGTGGAAACACCTGGTCCAGACGCAATGCTTCATCGTCACTGAATGAGCCATCAAACCCAGCCCGATCAGTCAGAAAGTAGAGACGGTTGCCTTCCTGTACCAGGCGAGCGCCGAAGCACGGCGTGATATTACGTTTTAATCCCCACTGAAGGCAGGATGCGTTCTCCGCTGATGAGCCGGATAAGGTGGTCGATTGCATTAACATATTCCTTAATGACTGAGAGAAGTGATTAATTCATCGTCACGCTGCGAAGGATGGCATATGGGCCTGCGCGATCCTGACGACGCTCAACAAAAACAGCGAGTACACCGCTGATATTCTGAACTTCACGTCCGTAGTAATGGCAGACACTGCCATGCCACTGGTAGTGACCTGTACAGAAGGCAGATAACCGGGATTCGGGATGCTGACGATAAATATGCATCGCCTGGCGCTTACTGATGATTTTCATTCTGCACCTCACAACCAACCACATTCAGCAAAAGACACCACTTCGTTCCCAACAACCAAATGATCCAGCACTCGCACTTCTACCAGTGCTAACGCTTTCATTATTCGCTGGGTGATGTGTTTATCCTGCTGACTGATTTCTGTCGTACCAGACGGATGGTTATGCGCCAGAATTACTGCAGCGGCGTTGTGCTTCAGGGCTGACTTCACCACTTCGCGCGGATGTACTTCGGTATGGCTAAGCGTGCCGGTAAACAGCGTTTCTCGCTCCAGCAAACAATGCTGATTGTCGAGATACATCACGATGAAGACTTCCCGCTCCAGGTGAGCCATCTGCAGTTGCAACCAGGTTTTTGTGAGGCTGGTGGAGGTAAATGACTCACTCGGTTGACGCTGGTATTTCTCCAACAGACGTAATGCTCGCCGGATGACTCGCTGCTCGTTTGCTGGAAATACGGGGGATAAATTGATCGCAGGCATGGCTGCTCCTTAGAAGAAAAAGCTCTTCCTAATCTTCGGAAAGGCGTTAAGAGAAAATAGAGGAAGGATTCATAAAGCAAGCTGCAGCATATTCTCGGCCATCACCCAAAGGGCACGATTGAGTTTCACATCACCGTCGATACCTTTAACGGCGCGTGTATGTGCCCGTTTACCTTTGGTAGTTCGTCCAGACAGTCCACCTTTAATCAGGTTTTCCTGAATACGCTGGTAAGTGGTCCAGAGATCGTTACTTTCATCCTGCCAGCGGCGCGGAGATAGTATCTGCGATTCCGTCACCGGCTGATGTTCTTCACCAAAGCGATAGGTTAATGCTGCTTTCGCCATTGCCTGCTGTGCCGGTGGCGGTAACAAAAGCGACTGCATGGCATCGCGCTTCTCTTCCACCCGGTCAAAAATCCCCAGTACTTCGTAAGCCCCTTCAATGACTTTCTCCACCACGTTACCTTTATGCGGCACGCGTACTTCCCCAAACGACTCACCACAAATCAAACCATTCTGACAAACTGAACGAAATAATCCCGGTAGCATCTGGTATGAACTGGAGCCGTCGTGGCTATTAAGGAGGATGATTTCTGGCACCTGTTTGCCAGTGATCTGGCCTTCGCGACGCAGGCGCAGCATGTGTTTGGTGTGATCTCGCTTGCTCTGGTCCCGAACTCGGGTCTGGCAGGCAAAGAATGGCTGGAAGCCTTCGCGTTGTAGGTTATCGAGCAGGGAAATAGTCGGGATATAGGTGTACCTGTCACTGCGGGATTCATGTTTATCTTCGCTGAAGACACTCGGCACATAGTGTGCCAGTTCGTCACGGGTTAACGGGCGGTCGCGGCGAACAAGATTGACTGAGCCGAAGCGGCTGGCTAAACGGGTCATAAAAACTCCTGTAGAGAATGGGCATAAAAAAGGCCACCCCGAAGGATGGCCCTGTCTGTTATTAATGAGTCTGATTAGGTCGCTGGCGGTAACGTTGGTTGTAGCGCAGGTGGCACTAGTTCTGCTGAGTCGTGTCTTTCGGCCCCGGTAGAGCTGGAGTTGCGCCAGTAACGGGGCTTTCCGTGACTGGAGATAAGCCAGGCACCATTCCCTTCTGACAACCAGTCTGACCGGTACGGGCAGAAGCTCATAAGCCTTACTGAACACCGACTCGATAAATACATCGTCACTGAGTTTATCTTCAGCAATGTTCAGCAAGCCGTTGATAACGATAATTTCGAGCAATCGCTTATATCGTGTAGTACGGGATTCTGGCACTTCTGTCGTTTGCTCACTGACACTTTCTTCAACCCGCTCAACCGGATTATCAGTGGAGGAAACATTTCGCCGTATACTGAATTTCTCTTTCAGTCCTTTGAGTTTCCCCTGGGTATTTTCAGACATATAACTTTGATCCTCTGAGCGCTCAGAAAGGGTGATCAGGCGAGTGTGGCGAGTTTTTTAATGATGCGTATCAGACTCAGTGTGGTGAGGCTGGCTCCCAGAGCTTTAACCGCAACAGAATTGCTGCGCATCAATGTCACACCGGCAACACTCAAAACAAGCTGCCAGGTACAGTCCACGGTTGGTGGCGTTTCCTGCTGTAATGTTTTTCCCACTGAACCTCCATTAGCTGAATGCCGAATAAAAAGTTATCTCACTGATAAGGTTATTTATAACCATTGGGAACCCAATGGCCCTGCTTACGGATATCAGTAATGATGTCTCCCTGGTTGATCGAAATAGTGCGCCAGCCCGGCTCGTTGGCGGACGGATTACCGTAGGTATACCCCACTGACATAGTGAATGCTTCACCCGTCGTGGTGGTTAAATCTGCTTCATATGCCGCTTCGGTATTTTGTTTACGGATGAAACGCACGGTATTAATGGCACGACAACGCAAAGTACTTTTGGCATGTTCAAATGAGTTATCCGCCATCTGGCAACCTTCAGATTTAATTTCATCCGTCAGGCTTGTCGAAGCATTAAAGTTTTTAGGGGCAGGAACGAAATTAGCCATATCGCTGCGCATTGTTGGCGGATCTGTCTGAAGCACAAGATAAACAGGACAATCTGATTTTCCGACTTCACAGGCTTTTGCGACGTAATCACGTACCAGCCAGCCTTTATTGCCGAAATATTCAGCACCGCTCTCGTCTTTACATTGTGACCACGTGGCTTTTTGTCCCATCATCACGCCGTCTACCAGGACGCAGGTAACGGCTTTTACAGGCTTCCCGTCCCAGCGAACAGCGTCAAAGGGTTGAATGCCGGTATGATTCACATCAAGCGTATAAGCCTGCGGGTTCTTCGCTATCCTGTCATTTGCCTGTTTCAGTTGATTACTGCCTTCCTGAGTCAGAAAGAAGGTATAGCGTTCGGGATGTATGTCGCCGTGAATTGTCATTGCAGACGAGACCAAAGGAATAAACAGTGCTGCGGAGCTGAGAGATAAAATAACGAGTTTACGCATAAGGTTTCCTTTCAGTTTATTAATGATTAATACAGTCCTGCCAGGTGGCATCAGCCAGCGCCTCATTCAGCCCTTTGGCGATGAATTGTTTAGATATAGCGGCATTCATAGAGGTCATTTTTATAACGTCTTTTTCACTTGTCGCTTTTAGCGCAGTAAAGGCCGTTTCATCCAAAGGATGGTTCGTACCATTGATACTGACTCCAGGTTCAGAAAGTCCTGTTTGTGACGAGACGCGGTAATCCTCTGCAGGCATGCTGTAAGCAGCAGACAGCTTTCCGCTTGTGCAGGTCAGTGTGAGTACTTCACCTGAAGCATTTTGAGTATTGAGTTCAAACTCCATGGCACTGATGTTTCCGTACCAGTCACCCCATTGCTGGTCACCCTGTACGGCGCTGGCACTGTGGCTCAGCAGCAGTAACCCAGCCAGAGTTGCGTAATGGTTTCTGAGCATTCAGTTTCCTTTCCTGATGATTTACATACAAAAAAGCCCGCTTCCGTTTTAAGGGGAGCAGGCTGATCGTATTGATTAAATGATGCTGCGGATAATCGTTAATACAGATCAGTTTCCAGGAATTGATCGTTATCATCTATTAAAATATCGATCAATCCATCTTTATCAATAGGTTTAAGCTATCTAATGTTGAGTATCGATCGGTGCGACAGATCAACAAGTTGCAGCAACCGAATGACATTAGTCAGACTGATTCATTTGGGTGATATAGGTTTGAAATGATCTGTAATACAATTTTATCCGTCGAATAAATCACAAATCATCATAATGCTGATTACTCATTTTAAAGTATCTAACTTCAGAGTGATTATTGACTATATTATGTAAGTTAATTGATGTTATTAAGTGTTTCTTTCTTCTATAGCAAAAATGCCTGTCGGTTAATATTACATGTCTGATTGGTATTATAATAATAAAGATGACTTAATACAGTTAAGTCAATAACATTGACTATTTCCTAAAATGTAAATTTGAATGTATTAATTAACTCTTCTTGCAGATTGTATTGAGATGAATAACACAAGGATTGAAGTATGAGCAACGATATGGGTTACAATCAGCATCACATCAACCGTATTCATGAAACACTGCAGAATTCCTTACGTGAGTACCCAAGGACGTTTATCCTGAATATTATTCTGAGGTTTCCTGATGCTAATTACGAAAGCTATAAGACAGATCATCAATTGATAACCCGCTTTATGGAGTCGTTAAAATCACAGATTAAACAAACGCAGAAGAGAAAGGTAAAACAGGGTAAACGAGTTCATCCCCGTAACGTTCGTTATGTATGGGCGAGAGAGTTCGGTGAAGAAAAAGGAAAGAAGCATTATCATGTGGCATTGATGCTGAATAACGATGCCTATTACAGTGCCGGTACCTATTATCCGATACAGGGACATTACGTTCACTGTCTGGGATTGATGATTATGGAGGCATGGATCAGAACGTTGAACCTTCACGCATATCAGGAGTATCAAAAAAAATATTATCCCCTGATAGAGTTTGTACATGAAGGTGATTTTAATTTGAATGCAAATGGGGAACATTTTGCCTGGCATTACGATACTATCATGAGAAGACTGTCTTATCTGGCTAAGCGATTTAGCAAAGATAATTCTGACAAACACAGGAATTTTGGTTGCAGCCAGTCCTGAATCATTGAGAGGTCCAATCAAAACCACAATCTGACACGGCTGTAGCAGCGCTGTAGCGACACAGGCTATAACAATAGAGCAACTTGTCTGAGCTGTAATGCTTCCTCGCTAAACTGTGTTGAAGTGATTCCGTCTGTCCCGTGCTGGGTGATTTGTGAGCAAAAGAGCAGGTTTCATTTGCGGGTACTTTCCAGAATGCCGCTACAGTTCGCTACAGTAGCGGTTGTAGCAGAGGAGCAATGTATCACTGTGTATTTTTCAGATGGATAAGGCTCGCGATCTCCTCCGGACCACGAGCCTGTGTATTGTTGCGTTATCCAAAAAAATAGTGCTCAGGTATGAGGTAGCTATTCTGGCTAAGTAGGGTTCTGAGGCGAAGGTGGCTGTTTATCATCATAAAATGGCATATAGCGACCATCGTTCATGCGCCAGGTAATATAAATCGCCGGGTTTTCAGGGGATTTAACAATATAAGCGAAAACACCTGTGTTCATGATGGCATTCAGCAATGGTTCCAGTCTTTCGCTGCGGCGAAATTTGTTCGGACCATATTTAATGACATCGTTCTTTTTGAACGGTAAGCCATTAGTGGACCTGAATTTATGATAGATCCACTGAGTCAGTATTTGCACGTCCTGCTGGAATTTATACTCATCCGTGAACTGATAAAACCAGGCCGCGGTATGATTGAGATACCAGTTCATCATCGCTGATGCCCGCGAAATAACATCAAGAGTAATAATGTCGTCGTCTTGGTTGGCGAAGTAATTCAGCAACGCAGCGATACGCAACGCATTCGTACTGGCTTTAAGTACCATGGGTTTGATATATGACCAGGCACCACCCGGGAGTATGTATCTCAGCCAGTTTTCACGCATCGTCTCCCAGTGGACTTCAGCTTCAGGTGAAAGCTTGAGAACCTTTTTCTTACCTTCACCTGAATTAATTTGTTTAAGCTGTTGCCCGAGTAATTTACCAATCAGGTCGTGAAAGCAGGTTAAAGCACTTTCATCACGGTAAGCGGTAGCCGGACGATAATGGTGGCTCAACACACAGGAACTCAGTGTGTTGTTTGGGGTGATATTTGAAAAGAGAAAGCGGGATAAAAAACCGCTCTCTAATGCTTTATCACCATCCTTTTTCATGTAATCGAAAAAAAGCGAAGGCTGTAACATCAATGACACCGTCAGCGTGGGTTTAAAGCACTGGGTGGCACGCTGATGACGATTATGCTCATACACATCGCCATCCCAGGCTTTATTGAAGAACGCCAGATTATCTTTAAGACGTGCGTCAAAGAAGTTGCTTGCTTCATCAGAAATCAGACCTGCGCAGGGATAGGCATTCAGGCCAGCGATGAGCGCGGCAAGCGAGGTGTCATTGTAGACCAGCGTCGAAAGTAGAGGCTTGACGGGTTCAACCGATGCGTGAGATTTCAGGGCTGCCTGGGCCTCGTCTGTACACTGGTCTTTTTTAACTGCATCGCGCAGCTTACTTTCCAGCGCCTTCAAACTGGTTTTCCAGACGACATAATCTTCGCGCCAGACAACCATGTTTACCCGATGCGATTCGGCCAACTCAGCCCTGAAAGCATCAAAGGGTTTCATTACCTGTTTGCTGACGGACGATTTGCCCGTTCCTGAATCAGCGAGCGTCAGGATGTTGAGTGAACAATGCTCCTCCGTGCCCGTGTAGGGATTGAGTACATTGATATGCGAATGGCAGGCCAGCGATACTGCCGCTAAAACAGCGTTCACGGCCAGTACAGTCGGTACTTTTCCACCATCCTGAAGATAGTTGATGGCGTTTTGCATTATCAATGGCAATGCATCAACGGGGAAGGGACTGGCAGAATTAACCAGTGGAAGTGCAGGGGGTAAATATGACATTTCAATTTCCTTTTTTTCAATCCAAATAACGCAGGGATGACATCACCGATGCGACTAACCCTGCCGGGTAAGGGCATGCGGTGAATGTTTTTTTATGTGGTATTTCAGGATGCTCCTTCGACAGTCGCCTGCAGAGGAGAGAGAAGATCAGAGCAGTGCGTGTTTGCGCTGCAAAACCCAATCGTCAAGTTCGGATTCGAGCCAGCCAACTGATTGTTTACCTAGAGGGTAGGGTTTCGGGAATGCTGGGTCATGACGTGGGGATTTGGCATTGAGCCAGTCATAGATGGTGGAACGAGCGATGCCGAGTTTGGCCGCAACTGCTCGCATGCGCAGGATTTTTACCGTCCGGGTGTAGGTGGTCATCTTTCTACCTCATTGAACTGTAAGGATGTAAGTTATTTGTTTAATAACGGCTCTCCGTTATTCAATACCTGAGCCGACTGGCTGGTATACGATGGATTGTAATGAAGTCGAATGGTGTCTAAAATTGGCAATTACCACTTACTTTTTTTGACACTAACTTATGCCAGCCACAACATCTGTACAGAAAGCAGCGTTTGATGCTATCGACAGTCTTCACTTTAGTCAGGTGGTGATGAGTCTCATATGCGCAGACCCCGTTGCAGAAGAGTGGTATCGCCGTATTTTTCGCAGAATCAACAGTATCCTTCAGAAGGCAGGGATCACTGGAAAACAGGCCCAGATAGCCAGGCATTATTTGCTGGGTGCTCTTGAAATCCACTTGTCTATTGATAGCAACTATTTTTCGGATAAAGTTGAGCACAATAATAAAGGTGTTGATGGTGGTGCACCTTATAACAGAGAACTTCACGAGAAATTTGTTGAACACAACCGAAATTATAGTATCGCTATACTTTGCAATATTGCTGATTTTAATGGTGTCGACAGAGAGTTCTTTTTTCAGGCAACGGAGGAGTTATTTAATGATAAGATATTATCTACCATGCCGCGTTTTATCAGATATCGTCTTACCGAATGTTGCTATGCGCTGGAATATCCTGATGCTCCTCTCTTTTTTTATCGGGAGTTGGTGACTCTGGGTATTGTTTTATGTGGAAAATACTCACATCATCGTGACCGGTTTGTGAAGAAGTCTGATTCAGAATTATCACATTTGTTCATTCGTGCAGGCTTACTTTTTGAGTTTAAGATGCTGCAAAGAGCAGTGCAGGTGATAACCTCCCTCAATAAAAATGGTACTCTTGTTTTACCCGCTGCAGATCTCCGAATGTCCTTTACAGAGCGAAAGAATATTGCTGATTACTATAAAAGACTTGTTGATGTTTGGTTGCTGGAAGATAAGCCTGGTTCATTTGTTGTTTTTCAGTGTAAAAGTGATGTTTCGGATTTAGATGTTAAAATACTTCTTAAAAATATGAGCAGATTTTATTTTCATAAACGAATGTTTGATGGTACGCAGGGAAGCTGGCTGGGAACACTGGGAGCATTTGATATTGAGGTTAGCCGTTGGGTAGAACCAGAGCTTGCGATTTATTACGAGGGTAATAATAGTCTTACAATTTCAGAAGAAATTAGATCTAAGTTTATGGAGTTTGGTTTTAGTGTATCAGCTAGAAATTTGTATTTGCGGCATAAAGCGGTAAGAAAAAATAGTTACTCTAAAATCCGATATTATTATGCCCTCTTATTGAATCAGCCATGCATCTTCCCTTGGTATCTTAATGACAATAGTTGTTACGACATGGCTCTGGGGTTTGATGGTTCTGAAGACTTTGTTGAATAAATAAAATTTAAGGCGAGTTCCCTGTAACAGATCATCGTTCTTGCAATACGCACGCTTTCTGGCATCTCCGCCTTAGTCATTTCGTTCAGCGCACACTCCATACCCAAAAACCTCTGCAACCTGACCGTCGTAGTCACGCAACGTCAGTGTTCCGCCGAACAACTGTTTTATGTGTCTGCTGGTACTTTATCAGCGCCTTCTGGCGCTGGGATAGGATCACTCTCAGGAAGGATTTATATTTGAACATAGTTCTTGAACAAGTGGGTTTACGTCATTACGCAAATCTATAGGCCATGCCGATTGCTAACCCTATGCCCAAAAACACTGTGACATGAATCAGTTAGAGTATATTTAAGGATTGGCATTTTTTAGCGAAGCGGTAATATGACTTGCCGTGTCAATTCTTTCTAATTGTGCCTCAAGAGCATCAAGGTTGAAGGACTCGGGCTTGCGGCGTGGCGCTAAGCTGCTACAGGTTGGCGCATCCCTATACGGATCGAGAGGAGCCACAATGTCAGCAGCAGACGCCACTACATCATTATCTGGGCAGATATCCCTTCGGTTTGTTGAGCTTTGCCAGTTCCGCCGACTTGGTAAGGTCCAGCTTGAGATTGATCCTAAGACTACTATTCTCGTCGGTGCTAATAATAGCGGCAAAACATCAATTCTGGCAGCGCTGCGCCACTTCCTCGCAGATGGCTCGTCATTTGGTGCTTTCGACATCAGTGTTTCTCAATGGCCAAAATTGCGGGAACTTGGAAGAGCTTGGGACGCATTAGAAGAAGACCCATCTACGTCTGGCGCATCCGAAGGTGAATGGGAAGAGCAACTCCGAACCTTACTTTCGGCGATGCCAACGCTAGATCTATGGTTCGATGCTAAGGCCGGTATGTTCCACTATGTCTCCCCGTTCTTGTCAAAATTCAGTTGGAAGGGGGGTGGGGTAGGTGTCCGATTGCGTCTGGAACCTGCTACGAACATTGAGGAGCTGAAGCAGTTGGCTTGGAAGTATCACCTGACGAGAATACCTGTGAAGGATATGGGAAAGGATTCGCTTGCGTGGCCGATTGATCTTCTTGATTTTTGGCTGCGAGAACCTTCTCAACTCGGCCAGGTTCGGGCCTATAAGTTAGATGCCGATAACAACCCTTTGGACGGAATAAAGACCTACGTTAGCCAGGTACTGGATGCTGACTCTAGCCCAATTGATCGTAAGCACCTGCAGAAACTTATAAAAGTAGACTTTGTGGCTGCACAGCGTGGCCTTGGTAGTGAGGAAGCTGATTCCCGATCTGCTTCTGGCCCCCATCGCATAGGTTTATTCTCCAACCAGCTTCTCAAATTTGCTCGACAGCACCTAAATGTGGCTGCAACAGGTCATGGGCACCGAGCTGACCTCATAAAAGCTGTTGCTGAGGCGCAGCAGGAACTAGATAAAAAGATCCATGAGGCTATAGGACCTTCGGTAGAAGAGGTTAAAGAGCTTGGGTATCCAGGCTTGCATGATCCCCAAGAGATTCGTTTCCGAACGCGCATACAGACAGCTGATTTACTCGACCATGGAACCGCTGTTCAATACAGCATGCAGAAGGATTCGTTAGAAGAGCTTCTCCCGGAATATTCCATTGGTCTCGGTTATCAGAATTTACAATCGCTTAGTTACCAACTTGTTTCTTTCAAAGCTGCTCGCCTAAATCCTGAAAAGGGCGCTCCAGTACCTGTTCACCTGGTTATGATTGAGGAGCCCGAGGCTCATTTGCACGTCCAGGTACAACGTATATTTCCTGGCAAGGCACATAAGTTAATAAGCCCTAACGGTAGCGATGAGTTAGGACTTAAAAGCCAATTGATTATCAGTACTCATTCTAGCCATCTAGCACATGCTGAGAATTTTGACCGGCTACGATATGTTCGCCGCATTGCTAAGAGTGATGAACAAACCATGCCTACCACTGAGGTGGTCAATCTTGGGCAAGTTTTTGGTGATGATAAAACGACCCGTCAATTCGCTGAGCGTTATTTTCGCGTTCAGCACACAGATCTTTTATTCGCCAATGCTGCAATCTTTGTCGAGGGGGTTGCTGAGCGTATGCTGTTGCCTCTTTTCATTGAAAGAGATTTTGCAATACTCAACAGTCGCTATCTGTCCTTCCTTGATATTGGTGGTAGCCATGCTCATCGGCTAAGGTCTCTCGTTGAAAGACTCCGTATTCCTACTGTAATTATTACAGATATCGATCCTGTTGAAGAAAAACTTGGTAAACCTAAAAAAAATGGTGAACCAGCTAGAACCTTGGTTGCTGTGGCTAATACAGGACAGCCCGGGCTGCAATGCGGAAACCCGACTCTTCGTGGATGGCATCCTAAGCTGCAACAGCTTGAAGATTTCAAGAATCCGAAAGATGAGCATCTTGTCTGGAACGAAATTGCCGAATGTTCTGTCCGATTCGCATGGCAATTGCCTGTAGCCGAAGCCGATAGTCAGTGGCCGAGTACTTTTGAGGATTCGCTTATCCTAAGAAATATTCCTTGGTTTAAGGAGTTGATGAATGAAAAGGTCGATGACGAAGGCAAGCAAATAACGCCGCCGAAAGGCGCGCTGGGCTCAGTAGCAAGACAGGTTGCTGAAAATGATAATATTCCAGAACTGCTCGCGGCCCTGCATAAATTAATGCATGGGTCTTTTAATAAAGGAGACTTTGCCGCAAGCATCTTTGAAAAGGTCGCTGCGGAAGAGCCGATTGTCTGTCCTAAATATATCGTGGATGCATTGGAATGGCTCCAGACACAGCTTGAGCCAAGCAAGGAGGTGATACCATGACTAACTCACCAATCCTTGACAGCAATGATCGCGATGCAGGGGTAGTAGAAGAAATTTGTGGCTATCTTACAGATATTCCACCTCGTAACTACTTCCTTTTTGCAGGGGCTGGTTCTGGTAAAACACGAACATTGGTGGAAGTTTTACGTCGCCTTACTGGTGTGTCCAAGCATGAGAAAGGGGGGCAATTAGCACGGTCCCTGAAGATGTATGGGCGTTCGATTAGAGTTGTGACCTACACCAAGAATGCTGTCTCTGTAATCAACGGACGTCTTGGGGACAATAATTTAGTCAGTGTGTCTACCATCCATTCGTTTTGCTGGGAATTGATTAACGGGTTTAACGATGACATTCGTGAGGCTCTTATTGCATTAAAAGAAGCGCAACTTGCTAGAGACACTGCAGAGGCGGAAGCAAAACCGAGAGGTATAACTCCAGCTAAACAACGCGCTCTCGACGAAATTATAGATGAAATCGAAATTCTGCGAGCGACAGAAGTATTCATATACCATCCCGACCGTAATACGTATGGTCCGGGTGCTTTACCACACAATTACGTACTGGACGCGACTGCATGGTTGCTTCGGAATAAACCGACACTTCAAAGTATTCTCAAAGATCGACATCCAATCATACTTATTGATGAGTCGCAGGACACGATGAAAGGTGTACTGGACTCATTGATGTTACTTGCCGAAAAGCGGGAGCGAGATTTGACTCTTGGTTTGCTGGGAGATCATCGACAACGAATTTATACAGATGGTCATGCGGATCTTCCAAGCATTGTTCCGGAAAACTGGGCAACGCCTGAGTTACAAATGAATCATCGTAGTCAGCGACGGATAGTCACACTGATTAATAAAATCTGGGAAACTGAACTGGAAGGTAGGACGCAACCAACAAAGGGTTCAGCACAACATCCCCGAACGGAAAAAGCTGGTGGAACGGTTCGGCTCTTCTTGGGGGATACATCACGAAGTCCAGAAGATAAAGTGCTTAGTGAACGCTGGTGCGCTGAGCGAATGTTTGAAATTAGTGGTTTAGCAGATTGGAATCAAGGGCAATATCAGTTGCTTGCGCTTGAGCATAAGCTTGTTGCCACTCGTGGCTCGTTTCTTGATGTTTATGAGGCAATGGTTCTGTTAGATCCTAATGCAGCAGCGCCATCTGGCAGTGGTGATAATAAGGGGCCTTCATCTGTACAAACATTGCTTAATGAACTGGCACACTTGGAAGCCTGTATAAGCAATGACGGGATTCTAAATGAGTTCATGGCAACTGAGGTTTTTAGACGATATGGCAGGTTAGATAATATTCCTCAAGACTATGAAGCAAGAGCCGCACGTACTGACGAAATACTCAAGGCGGTAAATATATTTGCGGCGGCTTGCGCTCAACCAGAGTCAACGGTTGCTGATGTGTTAGCGCCAGTCTTGTGTGCAAGCTTGTTCGAGATAGATCATCGCCTTCAGGAGGCTTATGCCGATAAGTCACCAACCCCCCCCAGCTCCTGGACGAGGTGAGGATGAGTCAAAACAAACAAGAAGGCGCCGTGGATGGTGTGCACTGTTTGCTGCTCCATGGAAACAACTTAAGTGCTATCGGAATTACCTTGCTGGGATTTCAGAGCTTGCAACACATCAGGTAGTTAAAGGCTCTGAGTTCAAGCACGTCATGGTTGTAATGGATGATGAGCTTGCCGGAGGGTTCCTCATTAAATACGACAAGGTTTTTGGCGGTATGGAGCTAAGTAAACGGGACAAAGATAATGCTGAAGCTGGCAAAGAGACAACCATCGACCGGACTTTACGATTACTGTACGTAACTTGCAGCCGTGCGCAAGAATCGCTCGCCTTAGTGCTTTGGTCGTCCGATCCAGCTGCAGCAATGACCAGAATTAAGCAAAGCCAATGGTTTGCTGAAGACGAAATACAGGTCATTCCATAGTGTCGCCAAAAGATAGATATGCAATACCGAATCCTAAGGATAATTCCATTGCCGAGTTAATCCTTAGTTCTCTGAAAATAAGAGCGTATCAGAATATAGACTCTCGAGGTGTTTTGAAATGATGTACCAGTCTGTCCCGCTTGCACGATATTTTTCTTTACTACCTAAGTCAAAGGCTGACTCAGATGAAAGCGAATTGCACTCGCTTTGGAGTACACAGAAACGCACTGAGTGGCAAACGCTTGAAGAAGAATATCGCTGTGTCATTTTGGCGGAAGCAGGAGCGGGAAAAACCTTCGAGATGGAATCTCGGGCAAAGCATATCCAGCAATCAGGTCGAGCAGCATTCTTCATCAGAATAGAAGATATAGAAGATGGTTTCGAAAATGCTTTTGAAGTTGGTTGCGCAGAATCCTTTGAAAACTGGCTGAAATCTCACGAGGATGCATGGTTTTTTCTTGACTCGGTCGATGAGGCTCGCCTTGAAAATCCTCGAGCTTTTGAGAAAGCAATTAGGCGTTTTTCATTGAAGATCAAATCAGCGCAACAGCGTGCGCACATTTTCGTTTCTAGTCGCCCATATGCATGGCGTGCACGAACTGATCGAGAACTGTTAGAGCAACATTTACCCTTCGAAAAGTTGCTGGCTGATGCGACGGTCATTGAAGAAAGTGATTCTAATGAAATCGATGAAGATGAGGTAGTTGAAGTATGTAGCGCTCTACAAGTATTTATACTCGATCCTCTAGATGAGAGTGGCATTCGTATCTTTGCCGAACATCGTGAAACACCACAAATAGAAAAGCTGATTATTGAACTTCACCGTGCAAATCTGACATCGATGGCAGCGCGGCCATTCGATCTTGAGAGTATTTTGGCTAAGTGGAAAACCGAACAAAGGCTTGGTGGACGCCTTGAGTTACTTCAGCACAATATTGATCTTCGTTTAAACGAGATTGATCCAAACCGTTCGCAACGGCAACCACTCAATCGAGAGAATGCAATATCAGGCGTACGTTTACTTGCCGCTGCGGCTATTATGACTGGTGAACCTGGCATTCGAATCCCAGATGCCACCCATCCAGGCGAAGGCATTGATGCGGAAGTTGTTTTAGGTGATTGGAACCCATCAGAGGTTAGAGCACTACTTGAACGTGGTATCTTCAATGATGTCATATATGGCATGGTACGATTTCGGCACCGAGAAGTGCGAGAGCTCCTCGCTGCAGAATGGTTTAGTCGTCAATTAAATGATGGTCATTCTCGTCGAGCAATAGAGTCCCTATTTATTCGCGAACAATATGGTCAATTAGTTATAACTCCTCGTTTACGACCGATATTGCCTTGGTTAATCTTGTTCGATAGTGAATTACGTCAAAAAGTATTGAAAATATCGCCTGAGATCGTGGTTGAGGGAGGAGATGTAGCTCGCTTACCTTTAACTGAACGACAAATGATACTCACAGATGTCGTTAGACGTATTGCTGAAGGCAAGGATGATCATTCGGCACGTGATAATAATGCCATTGCCCGTATAGCCCAACCAGATTTAATGAATGATACCCTCAATTTAATTCTGGAGTATCGAAAAAATGATGATGCTATTTTCTTCTTGGGAAGATTAGTTTGGCAAGGTGGTATGACGGGGTGTGTGCCGACTCTTTTAGAAATTGCAATTGATCCAGCCCTAGGTATTTATGCTCGGATCGCAGCTATACGCGCTGTGATGTCATGTGGAGATAGGACACATATAAATCATCTATGGAGCGAGCTGATTCGTTTACCTTATATTTTACCGCGACAATTGCTGGCTGAGGTACTGGGAAATGCTAGCCCTGATGCTGTCTCTGCTAATTTATTGTTGGTGTCGTTAGAAAAACTGGAAACTTATAAGCGGTATGAAACATCTGGATTAAAACAAGCTTTGCATGATTTCATTGATCGCTTCCCGAATGATTTGACCGCGCTAAAACCGTTGGAAACAATAATTAGTGGTCTGAACGGTTATCTTGACCGAGAACCTTATATTGAGCGAGGGGAGTGCCATGCCTCGAAAGAGTTCGTATGGCTTTTAGGCCCGGCAACACATGCAGTTGAACGATTGGTTTCTACATATTCTGAAGCAGCACTTTCATCGGATGCACTTGCTGTTATGTTAAAAGTTCCGGCGGTGCGATTCTGGCGAAGTGAGGATTTCGACGAGTACAAAAACATACTTCATGAAATTGTTCCTGTTTGGAAGGAACTAAATGATGCACTGTTCTGGAAAAGTATTGAAGAAGCGCGTAGCAGAATCGAGACAAAGAAATCCGAACGGCTGATCGATGATTACTCTGTGCAGTGGCTCGGTCACTTTTGGCAATTCGGGCCTGAACGATTCGAAGACGTGCTGAGTTTTATCGCTGCGCACGATTTTTTGGATGACAAGCTTGTGGCGGTTTCCCTTGCCTTTAGGCTTTATAATTTGGCTGAGAAACCTGAAGACTGGTTACGTGAACTCAGACGTGTAACAGAAGATCGAGCCGAGGTTAAAGAGTACCTTGAGACTTTTTTGAACCCGCAGAGGTTGCAAAAAGCTTTTGAATGGGAAGAAAAAGAAGCACGGCGTCGGGAGAAACGGGCAATAGAAAAAGAAGAGCGCAACCGTAACCGGATTGCGTGGATTAATCGCTTAAGGGCTACACCGGATTTTATTAGAAATCCCCCTGGATTTAAACCAGGAGATTTCAGTAATGACCAGCATTGGCTTTTGTGTGAAATTGAAGGTAACGGTAATCGTTCTGATGGGGCAAATTGGGGAAAGTTGATACCTGAATTTGGTGAGGATGTTGCAAGAGCATACCGTGATGCAGCAATTAGGCATTGGCGAAATTTTATCCCTTCTCTGAAGTCTGAGGGCAGTGAAGCAAACTCAGTTCCCTATAAATTAATATTTGCTATGGCAGGCCTGGAAATCGAAGCAAATGAGAATGATGCTTTTCCAGCATGTTTGACTGACGCTGAGGTGCAGCATGCACTTCGGTATATTATCTGGGAGCTAAATGGGCTACCAAAATGGCTGGAGAAGTTACATCATACTTTTCCTGAAATGGTGCTGGGAGCAATTCTTACAGAATTAAATTGGGAATTGACGCATACTGCAGTCGACGAGTCTATGCATTATATTTTGTGTAAACTTGTGATTCATGCACCATGGATACATCCATACTTGGCTCCAGCATTAATTGACTGGATGGAGCAAAACAAAATCGTTAACTCAGACCTACTTCGTTACTGTATTTATATTTTGCAAAACGGAAATGTTGATTCTAAGGTTATATTAAAGCTAGTTGAATTAAAAGTTTCGCAAAGCGCTGTAAAAGAGCAGTTAGCGACTTGGTATGCACTTTGGGTTGACCTTAATGCGGAAGAAGCGATTCTTGTCGTTGATAGTTGGTTGTCAGGCCTCCAGTCAGAAGAGGCTTCAATAGAAGCACAGTTGTTTATAACAAAATTAATGGGGACTCGTTTTTCTAGGAATGCAGCTTATGGTAATGGCGACAGCCTCGGAGTCAAACACCTTAAAGCGTTATATATTCTCATGCATCGATATATTCGAGTTGAGGATGATATAGAACGGGCTGGTAAGGGGGGTGTATTCTCCGGAGCTGAGAGATGATGCGCAAGATGGCCGTAATGCTCTGTTTAACAGGTTGTCTGCAATTCCAGGAAAAGAGACCTATTTTGCCTTAATAGAACTATCTGGAGAACATCCAGTTATTGAATCCCGCTCTTGGATGAGCAAGTTAGCTTATAAACGAGCTGAAGAGGATGCAGATTTAGAACCATGGTCGGCACAGCAAATGCGAGAATTTTCTAGGAGCCAGATGAGTACGCCAACAACACATCGACAGCTCTTTGATCTTACTGTTAACCGCCTGATTGATCTCAAGTCATGGATCGAAGTCGGAAATGATAGCCCATACAGGACTTGGCAAAGAGTTGAAGGTGAAACCGAGATGCGGAACCTAGTGGCGGGTTGGTTGAATAATAATTCTTCAGGCCGCTATAGCTGCGCTCAGGAAAACGAGCTTCCGAATAGACAAAGACCAGACATCTGGACTCAAAATCCACATATCCCCTCGCCAGTGCCTATCGAACTGAAATTGCTCGATAACTGGTCCGGCCCAGAATTATGTGAGCGGCTACGCAATCAACTTGCAGGTGATTACTTACGAGAGGAAACAGCAGGCTGTGGAATAATGCTTTTAGTTTGGCAGGGAAAATCTAACCAAGTTTACTGGCAGATTGGGAAGCGAAGAGCAAAGCTTTCTAACTTTGAAGAAGCACTTAAATTTTATTGGAATTCTATTGCCAGTAATTTTCCAGGTGTTGCTGCGATCGATATAATTCTTATTGATCTTACCTTAAGAAACACTAAATCGAATATCTAAGGTGGCTGTTGAAGCACATTTTAATGTTGTGAGATTATAGTTAGTTATTTCCAATGTTATTAGATATTCAAACTGAATGCCAGTTGTGAGAAAACGTATAAGTTAGAAGTAAATGGGTCCAGTCAAGTTGTAGGATGGACTGGACTTATTACTTTTACGCTGCTATTGAATCTTTGAAATTAATATTCATTTTATTAATTGCAGAATTATACATTTTTTTGTAGTCATTATTAGATAAATTAAGAGCTACAACCTCTACATTAAATGATTTTAAAAGCCCTGCTTTTTCAGTTGAAATTTCATTGACGTAAAAGTAAATTTTATTATTAACTAATCCATTAGAAGAAAAACGAGCTCGCTTGTTAAGTAGCCACCAAATATCAATCTCAGTATAATCCAAAGAAAAACCAATAATGTGCACATTAGTAGAAAAGAAGAGATCAACCCAGGATGTGAAACAAAAGGATGAATTCTCAAGTTTCTTCAGCATGGGTTCAACATATCGTTCCTCCCCGTCAATCTTATGCTTATATGTTCCTTTCACATAAGAATCTATTTTACTTACTGATCCACAATAGTGATCTAACCCAAGCATAATAGATTTTGGCTGCCCTATTTCACCATGTATGTTCCAAAGGAATTTTATTCCTTCTATAGAATCATATTTTCTCTTTCTTCTTAAACTATAAATATCTTCAGTGCTCAATTTTTCAGGTGTAAGCCCAAGAGCCTTTTCGAAAGCATAGTCGTAATTTGTAGTTAAATAATTTTCAATCTTTAATGTTGCTAAGGTTTTAAGTATTTCATTGGAATCTTGTAGTTGTAATTCTTTGGCTATTACCTCTTTAATTTCAAGCTCATCTATTTTTTCTCGTTTTTCAGAGGTGTGTTTTTCCATGAAAATTCTTTCATACACCATGGTGTTAGGTAGTTCACCGCTTGAGAAAATACTAGTACCTTTTATTTTGTCTAATAAGTCACTCCAGCTAATTGCATTCGTCGAAAGTCTATTGATTCCATTTCCAAATAACAGTGTGTTACCCATATCTCGCCTATAAACAGTACGTGTAAATTGTATGATTTCTCAATGTGATTAAAAGCACGCTGAGTCTTGCTAGTGTAATTTATACTGAGTTAATATATGCTCAGCAACACCTTTGTATCCAGGGAAAATTCTGGCTGCATCGTACCCTAGTTTAGACAAAATATTACTTCCTTTTTTGGCTTGTGAGCATGGTAGAGTGAACCGTTTGAATAATACGATGTTTTCTTCTTTTTTGTATGTGTCGGCGACTAGAGCATCAAGCGGTCTGCGATCTACTACTTTGACTAGGCCATTCTGCAAAAGTTGCATTTCATTAATCATTGAGGGCAATTGGATTGGCCAATGAGTAAATAGGCCCTTCTGAGCATTCAAATTAGGGTTGTTTGCATAATGAGGTGTGATGAAATCAATGTTGATTCTATTAACTGTTGGTTTTAAAAAAGATATGTATTCTTTGTTAAGTGCCCATATTTCTAACCTGCCTTCTTTCTCGAACGCTCCTCTTAGTGCAAAAAATAGTGCTACAAATATGTCATATGTCCAATCAAGTAATCTTGTTGGTATACCATAATGTTGCGCTAGTGCGGCAGTTTCTAATAAGTCTTTGGGGATCCATATATCACTTTCGTATGGGGTGTTGAGACCATGAATATCAAATTGTTGAGCTAGATTAACTCTCATCCTATCAGAAGTTGGAACATCTAATCCTCTTTGATCTGCTAAGCGATAAAAAGCTCTTAGGACCGAGTACTCGCCCTTAACTTGCCATGATTGCCAATTATGCTGAGGTTCAATAGGTCTACCTAATCCACACGTTTTCCAAAACCAATCAATATTGTTTAATCTCAATGCAGTCGGGATCAATTCATATGATTCTTGACTATGTCCTCTAAAAATAAAGCCTTCCAAGTTTGAACTCTCTCCCCATGGAGAAAAGAATTCAAACATTTCGTCTATACTCACAAAATCAAGGGATTCAATCATCGAAACGCCTACAAGTAAAAATTCTAAGGATGCCTAGGTCCCGGAAGTCTAAAATTATTCTAGGCTGCTTTCATTAAATTATTCATGCAAAATTACTGCTAATTCACCATTGTTTCAATAGGTTATTGTGTAATGATGAAATCATGTTCGACAGAATCTATGCATGTGGTCCAAAATTTTCTCATCCCTCATCCCTCATCCCTCATCCCTCATCCCTCATCCCTCATCCCTCATCCAGCAGTTCAGTGAGAGTTTCTGTGTTGAAGCGGCTAAGAACTGATTACACCAGCGTATGCCCATGTTCGCATCTGGTACACCAAGTAAGGATTCAGTCAACTTAGTAAACACGTCAGATCATATCTTCGTTAATAGGCTATCCAACTAACCGCATTCCCTTCATCCCACCTTCAATTATACTTCCGCAGTCTGCAGCCATCACGAAATCAGCCCACCACTGCATCATTGGTCGTCGCTGCTCAAGGTAATCGCTGCGGTTATAAGCGCGGCGAACCTCATTCTTATCCACATGGGCCAATGCAGCCTCAATAACATCAGGTGAAAATCCCTGCTCATTAAGGGCCGTACTTGCAATAGATCGCAGACCGTGTGAAACAAGCACACCACCAAAACCTGCACGTTTCAGTGAAGCGTTTACGGTTTGGCTATTCATTGGCTGGTTGGGCTTGATACGGCTAGGGAAGATAAATTCCCGGTTGCCGCTTAACGGCTTCATCATCTCCAATATCGCAATTGCTTCATCTGACAATGGAACAGTGTGGTCGCGGTTCATTTTCATGCGTGATGCAGGGATTTTCCATTCTCGTGCTTCCAGGTCTATCTCGTCCCAGCGGGCTTCAGCTGCTTCAGCAGGGCGGGTGATAGTAAGAAGTTGCCACATAAACAGGCACCGTGTTGGTAGGATAATGTTGGCGGTACGCATGGTCTGCATGAGTTGTGGTAGCTGGTCTGGACGGATACTTGGCATGTTCTTTTTCTGAGGCTTCTCGAATGCCTTGCCAATATTGACGCTGGGGACAGCATCAATCAGGCCTGTGTTTTGAGCATAAACCATGACCTCATTGATTCGTTGGCACAGGCGACGGACGGTTTCCAGAGCTCCTCTGGCCTGAACCGGTTGAACGGCCTGAACCAGTGTATGAGCTTTAATATCTGTAATACTGATATCGCCAATCGCTGGTAAAACGTCTCTCTCCAGCGAGCGCCAGATATCCTCTGCGTAGTCCTTGGTCACACTAGCTTTCTTCACATTCCACCAACGTTCAGCTACGAGTTGGAAAGTGTTGGTTTTGGCTTCAAGCGAACTGCGCAGCTGTTCTTGGTGATGCTCCTGCGGATCGATTTGTTTTGCGAGGAGAACGCGAGTCTCTGCCCGGTAGCTTCTCGCATCAGCAAGGGTAACTGACGGGTAAGCTCCAATGCTCTTTTTCGCTCGCTTCTTGGTGGCAGGGCGAAGGTAGCGAAACTGCCAGATTTTACTGCCACTTGATTTGATGAGTAGTTCAAGGCCATCGCCATCATAGAGAACGTAGTCCGCTTCCTTGGGTTTGGCGGATTCGATTTCTTTGACTGATAAAGGTTTGGTTTGTCTTGCCATTGCCGGGTTTCCATAGTTTTAGGCACCTCAAAAACAATAATGCTTTATGAGGTGCCTAACAAGGTGCCTAAAAGGTTCGGATTTAATTAGTTTGCTTCAGACTTCCCAGGACAAATTGCAGGCACAAAAAAGCCCGCAGGGCTTGTGCCATGCGGGCTCTTTAGACTTTATCGGATGACTCTGGTAATCATCGATTGAAGATTTTGGTGGAGCTGGGGGGATTTGAACCCCCGTCCGAAATTACTACATCCTCGGTACTACATGCTTAGTCAGTCTTTACATTCGCACGCCAGCTGCGGACAGACACGCCACTAACGAACTAGCCTGATTAGTTTTAGCACTTCAGCCCCAGGCAGGACATCCGCGCGATCTCTTTTGGGTTTGACCTCTCTTTATCCCCGTCTTAAGAGCGGAAGCTAGGGAGAGAGGGCTCTTAGCAGGGTATTAAGCTGCTAAAGCGTAGTTTTCGTCGTTTGCGACTATTTTTTTGCGGCTTTTTACGAGGCAAACCGCCCCTCGGCATGCACCTTGGGTTTCGCAAATCCCGTCGAATCCAGAATCAGCCCCAATGTGTTGAACTCAGTATACCAGAATTGCGAACAGAGACGCCAGTCCGGAAGGTCAAGTTCTTAAATTACTGTAATCTGTATAAAATTTACGCGGGATTACCGCCCCGCGTGTTTCATGATTCGTGCTTTATCGACCTGCCATTCGCGATCTTTCAGATCTGAACGTTTGTCATGCTGTTTCTTACCTTTCGCCACGCCAATTTTGACTTTGCACCAGGCGTTCTTCCAGTACAGCGAGAGCGCAACGACGGTGTAGCCTTCACGGTTAATGCGTCCGTAAAGGGATTCCAGCTCGCGCTGATTCAGCAGCAGCTTACGGGTGCGAATCGGGTCGCAAACGTAGTGGGAAGAGGCGACAGCCAGCGGCGTAAAGTTCGCGCCGAACAAGAAGGCTTCGCCATCCATCAGAATCACATAACTGTCGCTGATATTGGCTTTCCCCGCACGCAGGGATTTCACTTCCCAGCCCTGTAAGGAGAGACCAGCTTCGAATTCTTCTTCAATGAAATATTCATGGCGGGCACGCTTGTTGAGCGCAATGGTGGCCGAGCCAGGTTTATGTACTTTTTTCTTCGTCATAAGTGTCGTAAAACCATAGGTAATCTGATTTCAAAAAGTAACCTCATTGCGACTGCGTCCTGTGAGGTCTAACGCGCTATCTTAGCACGAGATGAGGCCTGCCGTTTTTTTAACAAGGGATAAATGTTATTATTTGTTGGTTGTGTGACCATGGAAAATGCTATGCCTCAGATTAGCCGTACTGCGCTTGTTCCTTTTAGCGTGGAGCAAATGTACCAGTTAGTGAACGACGTTAAGTCCTATCCACAGTTTATTCCGGGATGCACCGGAAGCCGAGTGCTGGAAGCCGGTCCGACTCAGATGACGGCGGCAGTGGATGTCTCGAAAGCGGGGATCAGTAAAACGTTTACCACCCGTAACACGTTGACCGACAATCAGAGCATTTTGATGCATCTGGTTGATGGCCCGTTCAAAAAGCTGATGGGTGGCTGGAAGTTTACGCCACTGAGTGCTGACGCGTGCCGCATTGAGTTTCATCTGGACTTCGAATTTACCAATAAGCTGATTGAGCTGGCGTTTGGTCGGATTTTCAAGGAGTTGGCTGCGAATATGGTTCAGGCGTTCACTGTCCGTGCGAAAGAGGTTTACAGTGTCGCGTAAGATCGCTGTCGAAGTCGCTTACGCATTACCTGAAAAGCAGTATCTGCAGCAGGTAAAATTGGATGAGGGCGCAACCGTTGAGGACGCGATCCGGGCATCCGGTTTGCTGGAACTTCGTCGCGACATTGACCTGGCTAAGAATAAAGTGGGCATCTACAGCCGGCCCGTTAAGCTGGGCGATGTGCTGAATGATGGCGATCGCGTTGAGATTTATCGTCCGCTGATTGCTGATCCGAAAGAGCTGCGTCGTCAGCGCGCGGAGAAGGCAGGGAAGTAGAAACTTCTCTCGCTGGCTTCAGAAGAGGTAATAAAAAAGGTGCTCAATGAGCACCTTTTTGCATTTCTCAATTCTGAAAACTTACTCTTTGGTGAGAGCCGGTTTGTTGTCAATGTTCGTTAACACACCGCTGCTGTTAAAGGTCAGCGTGAGCGTCTGCTGCGTTACGCCTTCATGACCAGGCTGCTGGCGGAAAACGTAGAACCAGGTATTGGTGCCGAATGGATCGGACATCATCGGGGTTCCCAGTGCATAAGCGACCTGCTGTTGTGTCATACCGACACGAACTTTTGACACATCGTTAGGTGTGAGGTAGTTCCCCTGGTTGATGTCAGGACGGTAAACCACTCGCTCCAGAGTGGAACAACCTGCGGTCAACATCAGAAGAACCGCTGCGACAGCGGTCAGCGTTTTACAGCGCATAGTGATTTGATTCCTTTTCGGGCCCGAGCAATACGCGGCTCATATGTTATATGCCGATGATAATAGACCTTGCCCCCACTTTGAAACCGGTCTGACGGCGTTTTTGTTGTTCTGTATGACCCTGAGATCCCGAAAAAGTTTATGCAGCCAGCAGTTCTTTGGCATTTGCGAGCGTATTTCGTGTGACTTCACTACCGCCCAACAGTCGTGCCAGCTCCTGCAGACGCGCACGTTTATCAAGCGGCTGCATATGGGTTTCTGTCATTTCGCCATCCGTTTCTTTACTCACAAAGAAATGATGGTGCCCACAACCTGCCACCTGCGGAAGGTGAGTGACGCACATCACTTGGGTAGACTCACCCAACTGGCGTAATAATTTGCCCACAACGGCAGCAGTTGGGCCGCTGATCCCGACATCCACTTCATCGAAGATCAGTGCTGGCGTTTCCATTTTACGTGCAGTAATCACCTGGATGGCCAGAGCGATACGGGAAAGCTCACCGCCCGATGCCACTTTCGAGATCGCCTGTAAAGGCTGTCCTGGGTTCGTTGTTACGCGAAACTCAACACGATCTGCACCGTCGGCGGTGAGATGTTGTTCTTCAAATTTGACGTCGATCGCAAAGACGCCGTGTGGCATTGATAATACATGCATGCTGTCAGTAATGTGCTGACTCAATTCCTGAGCGTACTGCTGGCGTACCCCATGAAGCTGCTTGGCTGTGGCCAGCGCCTGCTGATGGTGAATATTCGCCGCCAGTGCAAGGGTTTCCAGAGAGTCGGCTTGATCGTCAAGCTGCTGCTGCTCATCCAGTAAAGACTGATGATAATTGGGTAGCTCTTCCGGCGTGACGTGGTGTTTACGTGCCAGAGAAATCTGTTGGAGATGCGTTGTTCAAGTTCAAACAAACGATTCGGATCAAGATCCAGACGCTCACAATAATGGCGCAGCTCTTCACTGGCTTCAGAAATCTGAATCGCCGCTTCTTCAAGCATATCCATTACGCTTGAAAGTTTACTGTCCAGTCCCACCAGCTCAGTCACCTGTTGGCGAACGCTATACAGCTGGCTTTGCAGGTTGACGTCTTCACCATCGGCCAGCAGATTTAAGGCGTGCTGGCTGGTTGAAATCAGGTGGCCGCTGTTCGCCAGTCGTTTGTACTCTTCGTCGATTTGTTCGAATTCGCCTGGCTGTGGCTGAAATTCATTAAGTTCTTTAAGCTGATACTCCAGCAGTTCGGCACGCGCTAAACGTTCCTGACTTTGCTGCTGTTGCTGGGCCAGCTCGCGGCAGCTTTGATGCCACTGACGATAGTGCTCAGCCATCAGTTGAGTGAGCGCATACTCACCTGCATAGCCGTCGAGAAGGGACTTTTGTTGTTCAGGCTTAATCAATTGCTGATGGGCATGTTGACCGTGGATTTGGATCAGCAACTGGCCCAATTCCCGAAGTTGGGACAGAGGAACCGCAGTACCGTTGATAAAGCCGCGAGAACGACCATCGCTACTGATCACGCGACGAAGTAAACACTCACGTCCATCTTCTAGCTGGTTCGCCTCAAGCCATCGCAGGGCGGCAGGGGTGTCTTTAAGGGAGAAACGTGCGCAGAGATCGGCGCGGTTTGCGCCTGAGCGTACGATATCGCCTTCGGCACGACCGCCAAGGCACAAGCCGAGCGCATCAATGGCAATAGATTTACCCGCACCGGTTTCACCGGTAATGGCCGTCATTCCGCTCAGGAAGTCGATCTCAAGTTCACGAACAATGGCGAAGTTGCTGATGGTCAGTTGTGCCAGCATAATTGTTTTCCTGTATGAAAAACCATAACTGTATTTTCATACAGTATAAACTGGTTTTTTATACAGTAAAGTACTGGATGCAAAAATTAGAACAATTTTTTCGACCAGCCGAGTTTCGAACTTAATGTATTGAAATAGCTGTAGTCTTTTGGATGGATCAGATTTAAATGGTAGTCGCAACGACGGATTAACACGTCTTCACCTTCCTGGATAGGCAGGGCAATCTGGCTGTCGCAGCTAATTTCGAGGTCGTTACGACGATGTGAAAAGCGTAGTCGGATCGTGCTGCTGCTGTTAATCACCAGCGGGCGAGCAGAGAGGGTGTGCGGGAACATGGGAACTAACGTGATCGCGTCCAGAGACGGAGTCAGAATCGGTCCGCCCGCGGAAAGGGAATATGCCGTTGAGCCAGTGGGTGTCGAAATGATTAACCCATCAGAGCGCTGTGAAAAGGCGAAAACTTCGTCGATATAGACTTCAAATTCAATCATATGTGCGACTTTCCCAGGGTGCAGCACAACTTCATTAATCGCCGTACTGATGCGCTTCTGGCAGTCTTGCTGGCATACTTGCGCTTCCAGCAGAAAGCGTTTTTCGCTGATATAATGACCATCGAGTACATCAGCAAGCTGCTGATGGGCGTTGTCAGGGTCGAGATCGGTCAGGAAACCCAGGTTGCCGCGATTGATACCAATGACCTTAATATCGTAGCGCGCCAGCGTTCGTGCGGCACCCAGCATGTTGCCGTCACCGCCGACCACGACCGCGAGATCGGCCTGCTGTCCGATTTCCGCCAGCGTGCCGGTTTTCACATTTTTAAGCTGTAATTCCTGGGCAATTTGCTGCTCAACCATCACTTCATAACCTTTCGCGCACAGCCAGCGATACAGCATTTCATGTGTCGTCAGCGCGGTTGGATGACGTGGATGTCCGACAATTCCAATACACTTGAAATGATTATTCATTTTCTGGAGGTCCTTGTGCCGAATGATGGTGACAATGTGCTTTGTTCCCTTGAATCCCGGAAACTGATCCCCATAATAAGCGAAGTTAGCGAGATGAATGCAGAAAAAACGCGGAGAAATTCATGAGTAGTAAAGAACAGAAAACGCCTGAGGGGCAAGCCCCTGAAGAAATTATCACGGAACAGCATGAAGAAGTTGAGGCTGTAGAGCCAGACGCTTCTGCTGAGCAGGTGGACCCGCGCGATGAAAAAATTGCGAATCTGGAAGCTCAGTTAACTGAAGCGCAGAATCGTGAGCGCGAAGGTGTGCTGCGTGTTAAAGCTGAAATGGAAAACCTGCGTCGTCGTACTGAGCTCGACGTTGAGAAAGCGCATAAATTTGCGCTGGAGAAATTCGTCAATGAGCTGTTGCCGGTGATTGATAGCCTGGATCGCGCGCTGGAAGTGGCAGACAAAGCGAATCCGGATATGACGGCGATGGTTGAAGGTCTTGAACTGACGCTGAAATCCATGCTGGATGTGGTGCGTAAGTTCGGCGTTGAAGTGGTTGCAGAGACTAACGTAGCGCTGGACCCGAACGTTCACCAGGCCATTGCGATGGTTGAGTCAGAAGACGTTACTGCCGGTAACGTGCTGGCCGTGATGCAGAAAGGCTATACGCTGAATGGCCGTACAATTCGTGCTGCCATGGTCACTGTCGCGAAAGCGAAGGGCTAATTCCGTTTCCCCTCTCCTAACGGAGAGGGGATTTCTCATTCTGCGACGCTGTCCCGCAGCGGTTTAACCGGAATGACTTTCACCTGCTTAATCATATTTTCCTGCACATCCAGAATATCAATATCGTACTGGCTGATACGCACGCGCGTTCCGGCTGCCGGGATCTCTTCCAGCACTTCCAGAATCATACCGTTAATCGTGCGCGCGTCATCTTCCGGCAGGTGCCAGTTAAATGCTTTATTGAGTTCGCGAACGTTAGTGCTGCCATCAATCAGCACGGAGCCGTCATTTTGCGGCGTGACTTCCTCTGCCAGTGACGGCGACATTGACGTTGTAAAATCGCCGACAATCTCTTCCAGAATGTCTTCCACGGTGACCAGCCCCTGAATATCGCCATATTCATCCACCACCAGACCCGCTTTCTTTTTATTTCGCTGGAATTTGACCAGTTGGGTACTGAGCGGTGTGCCTTCAGGTATCACGTAAATCTCATCAGCCGCACGCAGCATCACCTCTTTGGTGAACTCTTTCTTTTCCTGCATGAGTCGCCAGGCTTCGCGCACGCGCAGCATGCTGATGGCGTCATCCAGCGAATCACGATACAGCACGATACGTCCGTGAGGCGAGTGCGTGAGCTGGCGGACAATCGCTTTCCAGTCATCGTTGATGTCGATACCGACAATTTCATTGCGCGGAACCATGATGTCATTGACGCTGATCTTTTCCAGGTCCAGTACCGAGAGCAGCATGTCCTGGTGGCGGCGGGAAATTTGCGAGCGTGATTCGTTCACCAGCGTGCGCAGTTCGTCTTTGCTGAGTGCGCTGCTGATGGTGACATCCGCTTTAATGCCCATTAAGCGCATCAGTAGACGTGTCACTTTGTTGAGCAACCAGACCAGTGGCATCATCAGGATCAGCAATGGCCCCAACAGAAAACTGCTCGGATAGGCCACCTTTTCGGGATAGAGCGCGGCGATGGTTTTTGGCAATACTTCGGCGAAAACCAGCACCACAAACGTCAGTACGCCGGTGGCAATAGCCACGCCTGCGTTGCCGTAAAGGCGCATCCCGACGATGGTGCCCAGCGCAGAAGCCAGAATGTTGACCAGGTTATTACCGATCAAGACCAGGCTAATCAGGCGGTCAGGCTTGCGGAGCAGCTTTTCAACGCGGCGTGCGGCACGGTTGCCTTGTTTAGCGCGATGACGTAACCGGTAGCGGTTTAGCGTCATCATGCCGGTTTCCGAGCCAGAGAAGTAGGCGGAGATGACCACCATGACGATCAGCGTAACGATCAGCGTGGTGGTTGAGATGTGTTCCAGGGGGAACTCCTTTATTGCTTAGCTGACAAACTGCTGTATGACGCGGCTACCGAAATAGGCCAGGGTCAAAATGCCAGCGCCTGCGACGTTAAACCAGACAACGCGACGACCGCGCCAGCCCTTGTGATAATGTCCCCACAACAGGACAACATAAACAAACCACGCGATGATAGAGAGCACGGCTTTATCGATGTTCTCAACGCTGAATAAATTCTGCATATAAAACAGACCGGTGCACAGCGTCAGGGTGAGCAGCACCACGCCAATCTGGGTGATGTGAAACATCTTGCGCTCTATAACCATCAGCGGTGGCATTTCCTGGTTGAATACCAGCTTTTTGTTTTTTAGCTGGTAGTCAATCCACGCCAGCTGCATTGCATACAATGCGGCAATAATCAGCGTCGCGTAGGAGAAAAGCGACAGCCCAATGTGTACCATCATGCCGGGTGTGGTTTCCAGATGCGTGATGAACTCGTTTGGCACAAAAGTCGCGAAAGCCAGATTGATGAGCGCGAACGCATAAACAATTGGCAGCAATAACCAGCCGCGATTTTTAGAGGCGACGATGGTCATCACCGTACAAATCATCAGGCTCACCAGCGAACCGACGTTCAGCACGCTCAAATTCTGTACGCTGCCATCGCCTGGAATAATACGCGATTCCAGGGCAAACGCATGGCTCACCAGTGCGATCACTGCCGACAAAATAGCCATCCGTCGCCAGCCGCTGTTTTTTTGCAACAGGCCAGGAATGATCAGCGCAAGGCTGAAAGAGTAGGCAACAAGGGCGATCAGTGCGAAAACAGGCATATAGGCGTCGACAGTTGTCTGAATAAGAAAGATAAGCAGTATAACGTTACGTGACGCGTGCTCCAACCGTTGCATAACAACAAAGACGCCTTCATGTTATACTCCGGCAAAATTCTGTGTATGTGTCGCTGTGGCGACCCAACGTTTCTACATCAGGCGAGAGACAATGTTTGATAATTTAACCGATCGTTTGTCGCGCTCGCTGCGCAACATCAGCGGCCGTGGACGACTTACCGAAGACAATGTTAAAGAGACGCTGCGCGAAGTGCGCATGGCGTTACTCGAAGCCGACGTGGCGCTGCCGGTCGTGCGTGAATTCATCAACCGTGTGAAAGAAAAAGCGGTTGGTCATGAAGTGAATAAGAGCCTGACGCCGGGTCAGGAGTTCGTCAAAATCGTGCGTAACGAGCTGGTTGCGGCGATGGGCGAAGAAAATCAGGTTCTAAACCTGGCCGCGCAACCGCCAGCGGTCGTTCTGATGGCCGGTCTGCAGGGGGCGGGTAAAACCACCAGTGTCGGTAAGCTGGGTAAATTCCTGCGCGAAAAGCACAAAAAGAAAGTGCTGGTTGTTTCTGCCGACGTTTATCGCCCTGCGGCGATCAAGCAGCTAGAAACCCTGGCGCAGCAGGTTGAGGTCGATTTCTTCCCTTCCGACGTGGCGCAAAAACCGGTTGATATCGTCAATGCCGCGTTGAAAGAAGCCAAACTGAAGTTTTACGACGTGCTGCTGGTGGATACCGCCGGTCGTTTGCACGTTGATGAAGCGATGATGGATGAAATCAAACAAGTTCATGCCGCGATCAATCCGGTAGAAACGCTGTTTGTTGTCGACGCCATGACGGGCCAGGATGCGGCAAATACCGCAAAAGCGTTTAACGAAGCGCTGCCGCTGACCGGCGTTGTACTGACCAAAGTGGACGGCGACGCCCGTGGCGGTGCAGCGCTCTCTATTCGTCATATCACCGGTAAGCCGATTAAGTTCCTCGGCGTGGGCGAGAAGACCGACGCGCTGGAGCCATTCCACCCGGATCGTATTGCTTCGCGTATTCTCGGTATGGGCGACGTGCTGTCGCTTATCGAAGATATCGAGAGCAAGGTTGACCGTGCGCAGGCTGAGAAACTGGCGAGCAAGCTGAAAAAAGGCGACGGTTTTGATTTGACCGACTTCCTGGAACAGCTGCGTCAGATGAAAAACATGGGCGGCATGGCGAGCCTGATGGGCAAACTGCCGGGCATGGGCCAGATTCCTGACAACGTGAAAGCGCAGATGGATGACAAAGTGCTGGTGCGTATGGAAGCGATCATCAACTCGATGACGCTGAAAGAGCGCGCAAAACCAGAAATCATCAAAGGCTCACGCAAACGCCGTATTGCTGCCGGTTGCGGTATGCAGGTGCAGGACGTTAACCGTCTTCTGAAACAGTTCGACGACATGCAGCGCATGATGAAGAAAATGAAGAAGGGCGGTATGGCGAAAATGATGCGTGGCATGAAGGGCATGATGCCGCCAGGCTTCCCTGGCCGCTGATCGACCTGGCTTGTTTGCCATTTTGGCACTGGAGTGTGCTCGCCATCCTCACGTACTACATGTACGCTCCGGTGGCTGTGCGCACGCCAGCACCAAACTGGCTGCACCGCTGACGGTCTTTCGTATCAGACTTATCAAGTGTTGATTGCATTTTCTCCAGAAATCAGTAAAATTTTCGGGCTTTTAATATGACACTGGGCTCCGTTCCTCGATGGGGCCCAGTGTTTTATTCACACAAGAGGATGTTATGGTAACTATTCGTTTAGCACGTCACGGCGCGAAAAAGCGTCCGTTCTACCAGGTTGTTGTTACTGACAGCCGTAATGCACGCAACGGTCGCTTCATCGAGCGCGTTGGTTTCTTCAACCCGCTGGCTAGCGGTGCAGAAGAAGAAACGCGTCTGGATCTGGATCGTGTCGCTCACTGGGTTGGCCTGGGCGCGACTGTTTCCGATCGCGTTGCAGCGCTTATCAAAGCAGCAAACAAAGCAGCTTAATCTGTCACGGTGGTCATGATGAGCAATAAAGCACCTGTTGAACCGATCGTATTGGGAAAAATGGGTTCTTGCTACGGTATCCGTGGTTGGCTCAGAGTGTTTTCCTCCACTGAAGACGCTGAAAGCATTTTTGATTACCAGCCCTGGTTTATCCAGAAAGGCGGTAAGTGGGAAGAGGTCGAGCTGGAAAGCTGGCGTCGCCACAATCAGGATATCGTGATCAAGCTGAAAGGCGTTGACGATCGCGATGCTGCGAATCTCCTGACGAATTGCGAAATTGTCGTTGATTCGTCGCAGTTGCCACAGCTTGACGATGGCTACTACTGGAAAGACCTTATGGGTTGCCAGGTAGTGACCACGGAAGGATACGAGCTCGGTAAAGTCATTGATATGATGGAAACTGGCTCAAATGACGTTCTCGTCATTAAGGCAAACCTGAAAGATGCATTTGGCATCAAGGAGCGGTTGGTTCCGTTCCTCGATGGACAGGTTATCAAGAAAGTCGATCTCACTACTCGTACGATTGAAGTAGATTGGGATCCTGGTTTTTAAATTCTCCGGATAAACGGTAAAAGACGGCGCTATGTGGATTGGCATTATCAGCCTGTTTCCTGAAATGTTCCGCGCGATTACTGATTACGGGGTAACTGGCCGGGCAGTAAAAAAAGGCCTGCTGAACATCCAGAGCTGGAGTCCTCGCGACTTCGCGCATGACCGGCACCGTACCGTGGACGAACGTCCTTACGGCGGCGGACCGGGGATGTTAATGATGGTGCAACCTTTACGGGACGCGATTCATACAGCAAAAGCCGCGGCAGGTGAAGGCGCAAAGGTGATTTATCTGTCACCTCAGGGACGCAAGCTTGATCAAGCGGGCGTGAGCGAACTGGCAACGAATCAGAAACTGATTCTGGTCTGTGGTCGCTACGAAGGGATAGATGAGCGTGTAATTCAGACCGAGATTGATGAAGAATGGTCTATCGGCGATTACGTTCTCAGCGGTGGTGAGTTACCGGCAATGACGCTGATTGACTCCGTAGCCCGGTTCATTCCGGGTGTACTGGGCCATGAAGCATCGGCAACAGAAGATTCTTTTGCCGACGGATTGCTGGACTGTCCACACTATACTCGTCCTGAAGTGTTAGAAGGGATGGAGGTACCGGCGGTCTTACTGTCAGGTAACCATGCCGAGATACGTCGCTGGCGTTTGAAGCAGTCGCTGGGCCGCACCTGGCTTAGAAGACCTGAACTTCTGGAAAACCTGGCTCTGACTGAAGAGCAAGCAAAGTTGCTGGCCGAGTTCAAAAAAGAACACGCACACCAGCAGCATAAACATGATGGGATGGCGTAAGCCCCCAAATATCAGTTTACCCAGGATAAGAGATTAAATTATGAGCAACATTATTAAGCAAATTGAACAAGAGCAGATGAAGCAGGACGTACCTTCATTCCGTCCGGGTGATTCCGTGGAAGTGAAAGTATGGGTTGTTGAAGGTACCAAAAAACGTCTGCAGGCATTCGAGGGCGTGGTTATCGCTATTCGTAACCGCGGTCTGCATTCTGCATTCACTGTTCGCAAAATTTCCAACGGCGAAGGCGTTGAGCGTGTCTTCCAGACTCACTCTCCTGTTATTGACAGCATTGCTGTTAAACGTCGTGGTGCCGTTCGTAAAGCTAAACTGTACTACCTGCGTGAGCGTACTGGTAAGTCAGCTCGTATCAAAGAGCGTCTTGGCGCTTAAGCGACATCCGTGTTAAAAAGGGCTGGCCGTAAGGCCGGCCCTTTTTTATGCAAATGACTCCACGATGTTAACCATCTTTTCATAAATCATTTACAATGCCTCCTCTTCAATGGAGGGCAATTGGATAACGCACTGCATCATTCAGCCTTGAAACGCGCAGCGGCCTGGACCGCGCTGTTTGCGATCTTGCTGATCGTGGTCGCTCCTCTTATCTCCATCTCGCTGCAAAAAGATCCCATGAGCACCCTGCCTGGCATGCATCACGACATGAGTGCTATGCCAATGGATGATCATCATGGTGATACCACCACACACTCAATACCTGTCGATCATGCTGAAGCGTGCGGGTACTGTGTGCTGATGGCGCATGTTCCAGGGATGATTTTAGCCCTGGTGGTGCTGCTCAGTGCCGTCTTGCAGAGGCTTAGCATAAAACTGCCACGCCCGGTGGCGAGCCATTGGCACTATTTCCCCTGGTTATATCCTGATACCCGCGCGCCGCCGCAGTGGGCAGCTTTTTCCCGTTAAAAATAAAACGCACACCTCATTGGGTGTGCCGATAACTTTTTACCTGCACAAAGGAAAAGTATGACCACCTGTACTCCGCGCGCAGCATGGGGGAACCTGCTACGTCGCCTGCATTTTTATATTGGGCTATTTGTCGGCCCGTTTATCTTTTTTGCCGCGCTTACCGGAACCTTGTACGTCGCGACGCCGCAGCTTGAGACTTATATTTATCAGCCTGCGCTGTACGGCGAAGTGACTGGTGAACCGCAGTCTTTGGCTAAACAAATTGCAGTGGCTGAAAAAGCAGTGGGTAAGGACTTACGTCTCCATGCCGTACGGCCGGGCTTGGCGAGCGATGAAACCACTCGCGTGATGTTTACCGATCCACAACTTGGGCCGTCGGAACATCGGGCTATTTTTATCGATCCCGTCAGTCTTGCGGTACGTGGCGATATGACGGTATATGGAACCAGCGGGATCCTGCCACTACGCCAGACCATCGATTATCTGCATAGCTCACTGATGCTGGGAGATGTTGGCCGTTTATACAGCGAGCTGGCAGCGTCATGGATGTGGATTGCCGCACTGGGTGGGATTGCACTGTGGTTTTACACTCGTCCAAAACGGCGTATCAACAATCGATTCCAGAACCGTCGTCGCGTACATGCGTCGTTAGGTTGGGTGCTCCTGGGGGGCATGCTGCTGTTTTCCGCCACCGGGCTCACCTGGTCCCAATGGGCGGGGGGAAATGTCGATAAGTTGCGCGCTGAAATGGATTGGTTAACGCCTCAGATCAATACCAAACTGCAGGGCGCGGCGGAAGCGGTCGATCCTCACGCTGAACATCGCGGGCATCACAGTGCGATGATGATGCCTGAGACGGCAATGGATCTGACGCTTTTCGACAGCAGTCTTCTTGCCGCACGAGCAGCTGGAATTGATGCCAGCAAGCTGGAGATTCGACCGGCAAAAATGGCCGATCAGGCGTGGACCGTGACGGAAATTGATCGTGGCTGGCCGACACAGGTTGATGCGGTCGCTATTGATCCGCATTCCATGCAAATCCTTGATCGCACGCGTTTTGCTGATTTCCCGCTGATGGCGAAGCTGACCCGCTGGGGTGTCGATTTCCACATGGGGATTCTCTTTGGGCTGGCGAATCAGCTGGTGCTGATCGCTTTCGGTATCGCACTGTGCGTGCTGATTGTCTGGGGGTATCGAATGTGGTGGATGCGACGCCCGGCGAAGTCGGCAAGCAACCCTGTACTCACCCTTTGTCAGTGCTGGCTGGCGCTGCCAGTGAGCGGACGGATTGTCTCGCTCATGGTAAGCATCGCGCTGGGGCTGGCAATGCCAGTGATGGGATGCAGTCTGCTGCTTTTTGTGGTCATTGACTGGTTGCGCTGGCGCGCACAGTCGACGCTATCACTGGCTGAATCAGCAAAATAATCGTTTTAAGGCGTGCTGATCACCACCGCAACACGGCGGTTTTCAGCGCGTCCTTGCGACGTGGCGTTGCTGGCGACCGGATATTTTTTACCTAATCCCTGTGTAGTGAGATTGCTGCGCGGGATATTTGCCCCTTTAGCCCAGGCATCAGCCACCACGTTTGCCCGCTTTAACGACAGGGATTCGTTGTAACTATCCTCACCGTAGTTATCGGTATGCCCATCCATTCGAGCGTGGGTTAACCCCGTTCCCGCCAGGCGTGTAGCCATCGACTGAATTTGCTGCTCGCTCTCCGCTCTGAGTTGCGACTCATTTTTGCCGAATAAAATTTTGTCAGAGAGACCGAGTGACCAGTCACCGTTCATTTCATTGAAGCCGTAAGACTTCATCGCAGCGATTTGTTCTGGCGTAAATTTTCCCGGAGGGGGAGTATGACAGCCCGCCAGAATTGTTGATGCTAATAAAACCGGAGCGAGATATCGCCTGAACATAACGTATTCCTTTTTAAGATATTATTTTTGTACGCTGGTTTTTCACCAGATACATATTACGGTCGGCTTGCTCCAGTAATGCCTCTACTGAGGTATTTTCCCACGTAAGAGCAAAGCCAATGCTGAGTGACATGTTTGCGGTGTTTCCGTTATGAAGATCGTACGGACGGAGGAATTGCTGCGAAAGGGCTGCACAAAGTTGTTGGACGTCTGTTGCCGAATGGACGCCGTAAAGAATCATGGCAAACTCATCTCCACCCAGGCGGTACGATTGATGACGTTTCGCACCAAACTCAACCATGCGGTTCGCCACTTCAATCAACACACAATCCCCGGCCGCATGGCCCCAGGTGTCGTTGATGAGCTTAAAGTCATCGCCATCAAGGAACAGCAGCGCGGAATTGGTTTGTGCAGAAGAGTCTTTCATCAGCGCCGCAATGCTGTTGCGGAAGGCGGCACGATTTGCAAGACCGGTCAGGGGGTCATGCATCGCGGTTCGCATCAACTGCGCATTTCTCGCCTGTAGCTTAAGCTGCCACTCTTCCATTTCATCCAGCAGGCTATTAAAGTCCTGGCCGAAGCGATGAAATTCTTCAATACACTCTTCTTCCACCCGACGTGAAAAGTTGCGATTCGATTTAACGTCATGCACAACATCAGTGATGTTTTGTAGCGCGTTGACTATCCCGTTATGCAGAGACTGCGTGATGGACAGTGCAACAAAGGCAGCGAACAGGATACATCCCGTCAGAACGGCGAAAGACATCCAGATAAAGTGGCTGATCAGGCTGTCGCGCGCAGTAATACGCACTTCACCAATAGCATGACCGTTGTGTAAAACGGCCTGAACCGCAGGCGTGGGGAATAACCGGCGGCTGACCAGCGTTCCCAGCGCGTCAGGATTATCGTTGGGATTCCATGACCAGCGCGCAAAACGTTTACCCTGTGCGTCGAGCACTTCGGCTACGGCAAACTGCCCCTGTTTGCCCAGCATAGCAAGCGTCTCGGTGGCGGCTGCTGCGTCGTTGAACACCAGCGAAGCCTCAAGACTGCGGCTCATGGTGGCACTGGTTAATTCGAGATTTTTTTGCGCATATTGTTTTAGCGTGACAACGGAGGCAATCGATAATAACAGCCATATCAGGGTCATAGTGATAACGACGCTAATCATACTGATACGTCTTAACGTTCTTTTAAATGTTGGTCGTGACGTTGAAGTGGATTCCTTATTCATGCTTCTTATTCCGGGCAAGCATTAACACTTCTGGATTAACCCTGACACCACTGCGCGAAAGTGCATCCAGATTTATAGAAAATCGAACTGCGTCTTCATTAATTATCAAGCAGAATGCGCTGCCAATAACACATTCAGTGTTTTGTTCGGCGATTAATAGCAACGCTCTTCCCTGATAACGATTTATTAATTCAAGCTGGCTTGCGGGGGATTCGTTCCCAAAATAAATAGCATCGCAAGTGGCATTGAGTGCTTCAGCGTCGTTATGAACAATCAGCGGAGTATAGGGTAAGGGAACAGACCCACTTTCACTGAGCGCTTGAGCATAGCGTGAAGAGGCAAAAATACAGAGCTTGGGCTGACCAGAGAGCGATGGCCAGCGGGTATAACTGACGATACCAGAGACGATCGCGCGGACTGACTTATCCGTAGACGTCTGCGTTGCGGCGAGCGTTTCCCCTCCGACAGTCAGAAGTATTAGCGCCAGTGTCAGTTGGCATAAAGAGATCGAAAAATAATGTCTCACACGAAACCGCCACACCGCTCTGAAATATATCTCTCAATATTATCAGCAGAATATCATTTTTTACCGGAGTCGTCATTATGTGAAATTGTTGTTCGCTTGACTTAAGTAAAATCTAAAGCTGCATTGAATACAGTCGCTATGCGATAAAGTCAATTAAGTCTGGAAGCGCGTAAGCCTTCATCCATCCCTTTTTGCCAGGCGTGACGCAATAAGTCCGAATTTTCTGCTGTATCGCAACTGGCTGGGAATATTTTCCCCGAGAGACCCCACGCATAGACAAAATCTTCAGTACATATTCTTTTCTGGCCATCCGCATAGCCGCGAAGATATTCACTACGATTGACATCGGGATCGTTAAAATTATCGGCGAGCGTTTCATTGCTTTTTACCGACGCACCGTTCATGGCATCTTCTTTGCCGGCAGTAAACCAGCTGGTGCCGGTCCAGGTTGGCTGGAAGGTATAGGGATTGATTTGACAGCCTGTCAAAAGCAGTGCCAGCAGGGCGAAAACCAGTGGGCGCATAATTATTCTCCTTTTCGTTCAGCATAGCCTGGCGTTTAGAAATACGACTGTAATTTTATATTTACGGTTTTGACGAGATTATTTTGCCGAAATATGCCTAGTGTAAATTAAAATTTACGGATTTTGGATTGAAATCTTTACTTCTTGTGGTATTGTGAGTTCACCTCATTGAGGAAAACACTATCGCAAACGAGCATTACAGGATCGCCATCATGCAAAAAGACGCGCTGAACAACGTACATATTACCGACGAGCAGGTTTTGATCACTCCGGATCAGTTAAAGCGGGAATTCCCACTGAGTTCTGATCAAGAAGCGCAAATCGAGCAGTCGCGCCAGACCATCTCAGACATTATTGCTGGTCGCGATCCGCGCCTGCTGGTGGTGTGTGGCCCTTGCTCAATTCACGATCCTGAAACCGCGATTGAATATGCTCGTCGATTTAAAGTGTTAGCCGAAGAGGTCAGCGATAGCCTCTACCTGGTTATGCGTGTTTATTTTGAAAAACCTCGTACCACCGTGGGCTGGAAGGGCTTGATCAATGACCCGCATATGGATGGCTCGTTTGATGTTGAATCCGGCCTGAAGATTGCGCGTCACCTGCTGGTTGAACTGGTCAGCATGGGGCTGCCACTGGCGACTGAAGCGCTCGATCCGAATAGCCCGCAATACCTTGGCGATCTGTTTAGCTGGTCTGCGATTGGTGCACGTACAACCGAATCACAAACCCACCGCGAGATGGCTTCTGGCCTGTCGATGCCGGTTGGTTTTAAAAATGGCACCGACGGCAGTCTGGCCACCGCGATCAACGCCATGCGTGCTGCTGCCATGCCGCACCGCTTTGTCGGGATTAACCAGGCCGGGCAGGTTTGCCTGCTGCAAACTCAGGGTAACCCGGATGGGCATGTGATTTTGCGTGGTGGTAAAGCACCGAACTACAGCCCCGCTGATGTGGCGCAGTGTGAAAAAGAGATGGAACAGGCGGGACTGCGTCCTGCTCTGATGGTAGATTGCAGCCATGGTAATTCGAACAAAGATTACCGTCGCCAGCCTGCGGTTGCGGAATCCGTAGTCGCACAAATTAAAGATGGTAACCGTTCTATTATTGGTCTGATGATTGAGAGCAATATCCACGAAGGGAATCAGTCGTCGGAACAGCCGCGCAGTGCGATGAAACACGGTGTGTCCGTTACGGATGCCTGCATCAGTTGGGAAGCGACAGACGCCTTGCTGCGTGAGATCCACAAAGATTTGAATGGTCAACTGGCGACGCGTCTGGCTTAAGAGGTTTTTATGGTTGCAGAATTGACCGCACTGCGCGATCAAATTGATGAAGTGGACAAGGCGCTGCTGGATCTTCTGGCACGCCGCATGTCGCTGGTCGCTGAAGTCGGTGAAGTGAAAAGCAAATACGGTTTGCCGATTTATGTGCCAGAGCGTGAGGCGTCAATGCTGGCGTCGCGACGTGATGAAGCGCAGTCCATGGGGCTCTCCCCTGATTTAATTGAAGATATACTACGCCGCGTGATGCGTGAGTCTTACTCCAGCGAGAACGACAAAGGCTTTAAAACCCTGTGTCCGTCGTTGCGCCCGGTGGTGATTGTGGGTGGCGGTGGCCAGATGGGGCGTCTGTTTGAGAAAATGCTGACGCTTTCTGGCTATCAAGTGCGGATTCTTGAAAAAGAGGATTGGGCGCGTGCGGCAGATTTGCTGGCTGATGCGGGCATGGTTATCGTCAGCGTGCCGATTCATGTTACTGAGCAGATTATTGCCAGGCTCCCTCCGCTCCCGGATGACTGCATTCTGGTTGATCTGGCGTCCGTAAAAAATGGTCCACTCCAGGCGATGATGAAGGCGCACAAAGGCCCGGTATTGGGATTACACCCCATGTTTGGCCCGGACAGCGGCAGTCTGGCAAAACAGGTGGTCGTATACTGCGATGGTCGTCAGCCCGAAACCTATCAGTGGTTCCTGGAACAGATTCAGGTATGGGGCGCGCGTTTACATCGCATTAGCGCTGTAGAACACGATCAGAACATGGCATTTATTCAGGCGCTGCGCCACTTTGCGACCTTTGCCTATGGCTTGCATCTGGCAGAAGAGAACGTTCAGCTTGAGCAGTTGTTGGCGCTCTCGTCACCGATCTACCGTCTCGAACTGGCCATGGTGGGGCGTCTGTTTGCGCAGGATCCGCAGCTTTACGCGGATATTATTATGTCGTCAGAGAATAATCTGGCGCTGATCAAACGTTATTATCAGCGTTTTGGTGAGGCTATCGCGTTACTTGAACAAGGCAACAAGCAGGCGTTTATCGACAGTTTCCGTAAGGTCGAGCACTGGTTTGGGGATTACGCGAAACGTTTTCAGAACGAAAGCCGTACCTTGTTGCGCCAGGCGAACGATAGTCGCCAGTAGCCCAGTGATGTATATACTAAAAGCCAGCTAAGCTGGCTTTTTTCATTTTGGGGATGGGTCATGGTTGAACCGCACGTTTTGTTTGATTACACCGGGCATTTACCTGAATGCCCTACCTGGAGTGAGTGCGAGAATGCACTCTATTGGGCGGATATTCTGGAAGGTGAGATTCATCGGTATCATCTCCCGACGGCTGCTCACTCTGTGCTGTCTTTCCACGAAGAGGTCGGGTGTTTTGCATTACGCGAAAAGGGCGGTTTTATCGTGGCAATGCGTAATGCGATCTGGCTTGCTGACAAACAAGGTTTGCTCCAGCGCAAAGTTTGCGACAACCCCTCCAATCCTCAGCTGGCACGCTTTAATGATGGCGGGACCGATCATCTTGGGCGTTTTTATGCAGGGACATTCTGGGGGCCGGGGGATTATAACGGCGCAATACTGATGCGTATTGATAACGACCTGACCCCTCACGTTATTCAGTGTGATATCCACGGGCATAATGGCCTGGCGTTTAGCCCGGACCACGGATGGATGTTTACCTCGGATACGCCCAATAGCGTGATTTACCGTACGCCGTTAAATGAACACGGTGAACCGGGTACGCGTGAAGACTTTCGCCGGTTTGAAAAGGGAGAGGGAATACCTGACGGTGCGGCGATGGACGTTGAAGGGTGCTACTGGAGTGCGCTGTTCGACGGCTGGCGTATTGCCCGTTTTTCACCCCAGGGTGAACAGCTGGAAGAATATCGACTGCCGGTGCGTTGTCCGACGATGGTCTGCTTTGGTGGGGATGACATGAAAACGCTGTTTATCACGACGACGCGGGAGAATATGGACGCTGAAGAGGTGGCTGAATATCCACTTTCTGGCGCGATCTTCACCCTGCCAGTCAACGTGGCAGGAATGAAGAAAATCCGCTTTATCGAACGTTAAGCGGGATCGACCGGCACCACGTTTTCGCCTGGATAACAGCCCAACACCTTCATTGAACGGGTGATTTCACCCAGTTCACGCAGGGCTTTCTGCATGGACGCGGACTCCAGGTTGGCCTGGATATCGAGATAAAACATCTCTTCCCACGGATTTCCGTTGATTGGACGGGACTCCAGCTTGGTCATGATCAGATTGTGGTTACGCAGAACCAACAGCGCTTCAACCAACGCACCGGCTTGCTGACCCGTTGCCATGAGCAGCGTCGTTTTGGCAGGCACCTGTTCAGATACGTTAATGGCTTTGCGCGCCAGGACCACGAAGCGGGTGATGTTTTGCGTTTGATTTGCCAGGTTCCGCTCCAGTACCTGCAATCCATACAGCGCACCGCCGGCTTCGCTGCCCAACGCCGCAACGGTTGGCGAATTAGCCTGTGCGACTTTTTCCATCGCTGCTGAGGTACTTTCGGTGTACTCAATTTTCCAGTTCGGATAGCGATTCAGGAACTGACTGCACTGCTGGAACGGCTGCGGGTGGCTGTAGACCGTGTTGATCTGGCTGAGATCGGTTGAACCCGAAACCAGAACGCAATGATCAATAGGGATATTCAGCTCACCAACCAGTGACAGACTGGTGTGCTGGAGCAGATCGTAGACATCGTTTATCGCCCCGGAGCTGGTGTTTTCAATCGGGACGACGGCGTAATCAGCTTGGCCAGTTTCGACCTGATTGAAAATATCGGCGAATTTTGCGCAACCGCTCTCAATGAACTCTTCGAAATGACGTGCCGCATACTGGCGTGCAGCAAGATGGGAATACGAACCCTTTGGCCCGAGGAAGGCCACGCGCGCTGAGTGCGGGTTAGTTTGATTCAAATGCTGTTGCAGCAACGCCTGCTGGGTGAGAACGGAATCTTCGATGATGAGCTGAAAAAGGCGAGTGATGTAGTGCGCATCAAGATGATGGGCTTTACCAAGCTGAATCAGGCGTTCCAGCAAATCACGCTCACGATCGATGTCTCGCACCGGGCGGTGGGAATCCAGCTTGGCTTTACCCACGTCGACTGCAAGCGCACGGCGTTCTGCCAGCAGTGCCAGTAGTTTCTCGTCCAGCGCGCTGATTTTTACTCGCAGATCCAGTAACGGGTTTTCCGATGTCATAGCGTTGCCTATTTCGTTTATTGTTATCATAAAAAAAGGCCTCCCGTTTTGGGAGGCCTTGTTGTTCGTCTTCGCATTCTTTATCACACGACGAAACGCCTCCCATTCAGGGGAAGGTAAAAAAGAATGCGAAGAAAAACGGGGTATATTTCATGAATTCATCCTGTGAGTGATAGCTCTAAAGTACCCGTACTGTTTTCATTCTGTCAATAAAAAACGCGCCCGAAGGCGCGTTGGCGGTACACTCAATTTAAAGGATTACTCTTCTTCAACTTCTTCCGCTAAGCTTGCGTCTTTCACCGATGTAGCGGCGCGACGGGCTTCGCCTTTGTGTTGCACTTTATTGAGCTGCCGTTCCAGCTTGTTGATCAAATCGTTGATAGCCGTGTACATATCTTCGTGTTTAGCGCTGGCGACCAGATGGCCGTTAGGAGTATTGATAGTTGCATCAGCGGTAAAACCCTTCGGTTCCTTAGACAGAATGATATGTGGGTTAATCAGGTGTGTTTGCCATTTATCCAGTTTGGCGAGACGGTCTGCGACGTGCTGGCGGATTGCCGGAGTAATTTCCATTTGTTTACTGGTAATGTTCACTGTCATAAAAGTTACCTCTTGTCTTTCCGTCTTAGTGATTCCAGCATACCTTTCCCAATGTCAAAATGTGTGATCTAAATCACGTATTTTTGTCACTTTTTGTCAGGGAACCTTTTTTGTGAGGCTCGACAGGAACACGCGTCTTTTTGCTTGTCGAAGTGCGGATTTGCAGCCATAGTTGATAGGATTGGTCGGGGCTAGATCGCCCTAACAAGCGATGAAATGATTAAAAAAAACGGCAGCCCATGGGCTGCCGTTTTGCATGGCGTAAAGCAATCAGGTATTGCTGCTGTTCGCGGCAATGATCTTCGCCACTTTCTCTGCCTGAGCGTTCATCTGCATCTGGCGATAGGCATTTTCCATCAGCTTCAGCGCGTCGCGGGTCGCCTGAGTATCAGGGTAATCACGCAGCATTCCTTCTACGCGGTTCACCACTGCCACCCATGCACCACGGCGGGTATAGTATTCGGCTACGAAGTATTCATACTTAGCCAGACGATCTTTCAGGAACACCAGACGCTTGGTCGCATCGGTGATGTACTGGCTGTTTGGATATCCGCGTACCAGTTTTGAGAAATCGTTGAAGGCATCGCGTGCGTGCTGCGGGTCGCGGTCAGAACGATCCACACCGAAGAAACCTTGCAGGGCACTATCATCCAGCGCCATGTTGGTTAGGCCACGCATATACATGACGTAATCAATGTTAGGATGAGTCGGATTCAGACGCATGAAGCGATCAATTGTTGCCTGAGCCAGCGGCAGATCGGCGTTTTTGTAGTAGGCGTAGATAAGATCTAACTGTACCTGCTGGGAATAAGGACCAAATGGATAACGATTATCCAGCGCTTCCAGTTGCGTTATGGCCTGTTTCCAGTTACCGTCCTGGAGTTTTTGCTGAGCAGTCGCATAGATTTCATTCGGCGGATTGTCAGGGACCTGTTCATTTGAACCGGAGCAGCCCACCAAAGCCAGGCTCAACGTGGCCGCTGCCACCAGATATTTCATGCGCGTCATGACGTTTTGACTTTCCTCAAATGTTTGTCCGGGAGAATCTCTTTCCTGCTCCCGATTAAGACCAGCTACAATAGCACACTATATTATACGGCAAAGCCGTAAAACCCAACGTTAAACGAAGAAGCAGTCTATGGCACAACGAGTAGAACTCACCGCAACAGTCTCCGAAAATCAGCTCGGTCAACGCTTAGATCAAGCTTTGGCCGAAATGTTCCCTGATTATTCGCGTTCACGCATAAAAGAATGGATTCTTGACCAGCGCGTGCTGGTTAACGGCAAAGTTTGGGACAAGCCAAAAGAGAAAGTGTTAGGTGGGGAAGTGGTCGCCATCAATGCTGAAATTGATGAAGAAGTGCGTTTTGAAGCACAAGATATCCCGCTTACCATTGTCTATGAAGATGATGACATTCTGGTGATCAATAAGCCTCGCGGCTTGGTTGTCCACCCGGGCGCTGGCAATCCTGATGGTACAGTGCTGAACGCGCTGCTCCATTACTATCCGCCGATTACCGATGTGCCGCGCGCAGGCATCGTGCATCGTCTGGATAAAGACACAACCGGTTTGATGGTCGTCGCAAAAACCGTTCCCGCGCAGACGCGGCTGGTGGAGTCATTGCAACTGCGTGAAATCACCCGTGAATATGAAGCGGTCGCGATTGGTCACATGACCTCAGGCGGAACGGTAGAAGAACCGATTAGCCGTCATCCGACCAAACGCACCCATATGTCAGTGCACCCGATGGGGAAACCCGCGGTAACGCATTACCGCATTATGGAACATTTCCGCATTCATACGCGTTTGCGTCTGCGTCTGGAAACGGGCCGTACTCACCAGATCCGTGTGCACATGTCACACATTACGCATCCGCTGGTGGGCGATCAGGTTTATGGCGGACGTCCGCGTCCACCGAAAGGGGCTTCTGAAGAGTTTATCAGCACGCTGCGTAAATTTGATCGTCAGGCTTTGCACGCCACGATGCTGCGTCTGTATCACCCCATTACGGGCATCGAGATGGAATGGCATGCGCCAATTCCTCAGGATATGGTCGAGCTCATCGAAGCGATGCGTGCAGATTTTGAAGAGCATAAGGATAAAGTGGACTGGTTATGACCAAACTCATTGTCCCGGAGTGGCCACTGCCTAAGGGTGTGGCTGCCTGTAGTTCTACCCGAATCGGCGGCGTGAGTCAGGATGCGTGGGAGTCACTGAATTTAGGTGCGCACTGCGGCGATAACCTTGACCATGTTGACGAAAACCGCAAGCGGATGTTTGCGGCGGGGCATCTGCCTTCAAAACCGGTTTGGCTTGAGCAGGTGCATGGCACTGACGTATTGACGTTAACGGGCGAGCCCTATACCTCAAAACGTGCGGATGCTTCATACAGTAATACTCCCGGGACAGTGTGTGCCGTTATGACTGCGGACTGTTTGCCCGTTCTGTTGTGCAATCAAGCCGGTACAGAAGTTGCAGCAGCGCATGCCGGATGGCGTGGGCTGTGTGCTGGCGTTCTGGAAGAGACCGTGGCATGTTTTGCAGATCGTCCGGAGAACATCATTGCCTGGCTTGGTCCGGCCATCGGTCCACTGGCCTTTGAAGTCGGCCCTGAAGTGCGGGACGCATTCATTGCACAAGATGCGCAGGCGGCGAGTGCGTTTCAGGTCAAAGGGGATAAATATCTGGCTGATATTTATCAACTGGCTCGCCAGCGCTTAAACAATGTCGGCATCACGCAAATCTTCGGCGGCGATCGGTGTACCTTCACAGAAAAGGGTGATTTTTTCTCTTATCGTCGCGACAACACCACGGGTCGTATGGCAAGTTTCATTTGGCTGATATAACCTAGAGAATCAAGACGATCCGGCACGCGCCGTTTTCTTTTCGCATAATTCAGGTCATTAACCTTGAATAATTGAGGGATGACCTCATTTAATCTCCAGTAGCAAATTTGACCTGTTATGGGAGGAGTTATGCGTCTGGATCGTCTTACCAATAAATTCCAGCTTGCTCTCGCCGACGCCCAGTCACTCGCACTGGGGCGCGACAACCAATTTATCGAACCTCTTCATTTAATGAGTGCCTTGCTGAATCAGGAAGGGGGATCGATACGTCCTTTACTCACGTCTGCTGGCATTAATGCTGGCCAGTTACGCACAGCCATCGATCAGGCACTGAGTCGTTTGCCGCAGGTAGAAGGTACCGGTGGTGACGTACAGCCATCACAGGACCTGGTGCGTGTACTGAATCTTTGCGACAAGCTGGCGCAAAAACGTGGGGACAACTTTATTTCGTCAGAACTCTTCGTTCTGGCTGCGCTTGAATCACGCGGCACCCTGACCGATCTGTTGAAATCGGCCGGAGCCACAACCGCCAACGTGAGTCAGGCAATTGATCAAATGCGTGGAGGTGATAGCGTGAATGACCAGGGAGCCGAAGACCAACGTCAGGCTTTGAAGAAATTTACCATTGATCTGACCGAACGTGCCGAGCAGGGCAAACTCGATCCGGTCATTGGTCGTGATGAAGAGATTCGTCGAACCATCCAGGTGCTGCAACGCCGCACCAAAAATAACCCGGTGCTGATCGGTGAGCCAGGTGTGGGTAAAACCGCCATCGTCGAAGGTTTGGCGCAGCGAATTGTTAACGGTGAAGTGCCAGAGGGCTTGAAAGGTCGGCGTGTTTTAGCGCTGGACATGGGGTCGCTGGTGGCCGGTGCGAAATACCGCGGTGAGTTTGAAGAGCGTCTGAAAGGGGTTCTGAACGATCTGTCGAAACAGGAAGGCAATGTCATTCTGTTTATAGATGAACTGCACACAATGGTCGGGGCAGGTAAAGCCGATGGCGCCATGGATGCGGGCAATATGCTCAAACCCGCTCTGGCACGCGGTGAATTGCACTGCGTGGGTGCCACCACGCTTGACGAGTACCGTCAGTACATCGAAAAAGATGCAGCACTTGAGCGTCGTTTCCAGAAGGTATTTGTCGCCGAGCCGACAGTTGAAGATACCATTGCTATTCTGCGTGGCCTGAAAGAGCGCTATGAGCTGCACCATCATGTGCAGATTACTGACCCGGCGATTGTCGCGGCGGCAACGTTGTCGCACCGCTATATTGCCGACAGACAGCTGCCGGATAAAGCCATCGACCTGATTGATGAAGCCGCATCCAGCATTCGTATGCAGATAGACTCGAAACCGGAAGAGCTCGACAGGCTGGATCGCCGAATCATTCAGCTTAAGCTGGAACAGCAGGCGCTGAAGAAAGAGTCAGATGACGCGAGTAAAAAACGCCTTGATATGCTTAATGAGGAACTGGACGACAAAGAACGCCAGTATTCCGAGTTAGAAGAGGAGTGGAAAGCGGAGAAAGCGTCACTTTCTGGAACGCAGACTATCAAGGCTGAGCTTGAGCAGGCGAAAATTGCAATCGAACAGGCTCGTCGCGTAGGCGATCTGGGACGAATGTCAGAGCTGCAGTACGGCAAAATTCCTGAGCTGGAAAAACAGCTCGAGTTTGCCATGCAGTCTGAAGGTAAAACGATGCGGCTGCTGCGTAACAAAGTAACCGATGTCGAAATTGCCGACGTGCTGGCTCGTTGGACCGGCATTCCTGTCGCCCGCATGCTCGAAGGTGAACGCGATAAACTGCTGCGTATGGAGCATGATCTGCATCATCGGGTGATTGGTCAGAATGAAGCTGTCGAAGCGGTATCGAATGCTATTCGCCGTAGCCGCGCGGGATTGTCTGATCCTAATCGTCCTATTGGTTCGTTCCTGTTCCTTGGACCTACGGGTGTGGGTAAAACGGAACTGTGTAAAGCGCTGGCGAACTTCATGTTTGATAGCGATGACGCGATGGTGCGTATCGATATGTCGGAGTTTATGGAGAAACATTCCGTCTCGCGCTTGGTTGGGGCACCTCCGGGATATGTGGGTTATGAAGAAGGCGGTTATCTGACAGAAGCTGTGCGTCGTCGCCCTTATTCCGTCATCCTGCTGGATGAAGTGGAAAAGGCACATCCGGATGTCTTCAATATCCTGTTGCAGGTATTGGACGATGGTCGACTGACGGATGGGCAGGGGAGAACGGTCGATTTCCGTAATACGGTTATCATTATGACCTCGAACCTGGGTTCCGATTTGATTCAGGAACGATTCGGCGAACTTGATTACGGCCATATGAAAGATCTGGTGATGGGCGTGGTGAGCCACAGTTTCCGTCCAGAATTCATTAACCGTATAGATGAAGTTGTGGTCTTCCACCCTCTGGGTGAGAAACACATTGCTTCTATTGCTCAGATCCAGTTGCAGCGTTTGTATAAACGTCTTGAAGATCGTGGCTATGAAATCCACATCTCTGACGATGCGCTGAAGTTGCTAAGCGAAAATGGTTACGATCCGGTGTATGGTGCTCGACCTTTGAAACGGGCTATCCAGCAGCAGATTGAAAACCCATTGGCACAACAGCTTCTTTCCGGGGAGCTGGTGCCAGGGAAAATCATCCGTCTGGAAGTGAACGAAGACCGAATCGTTGCAGTACAGTAAGCCGTGAAACAGCAAAACGAGCCCTTAGGGGCTCGTTTTTGTTTGGAAATTGAGCTTGGTTGTTTATTTAAAAATCAATTTGCCTGGAAAATAGACGTTTGGAAAATAATTTTCACTTTATACTTGCGGCCTCAGAATAACTCCCTATAATGCGCCTCCACTGACACGGAACAACGGAACACAAGCCGCCGGGTCAGCGGGGTTCAGCGATGAACGCCGGCAGAGAAAAGCGAAAATAAACGCTTGACTCTGAATGAGGAAAACGTATTATACGGGACCTCGCAACGGTGAGCGAAAGCCGCGTTGCACTGCTCTTTAACAATTTATCAGACAATCTGTGTGGGCACTCAAAGTGACATGGATTCTAAACGTCTTCGGACGCTAAATGAATAACCAAGTCTCTGAGTGAACATACGTAATTCATTACGAAGTTTAATTCAAGAGCATCAAACTTAAATTGAAGAGTTTGATCATGGCTCAGATTGAACGCTGGCGGCAGGCCTAACACATGCAAGTCGAGCGGTAGCATAGAGAGCTTGCTCTCGGGTGACGAGCGGCGGACGGGTGAGTAATGTCTGGGAAACTGCCTGATGGAGGGGGATAACTACTGGAAACGGTAGCTAATACCGCATAACGTCGCAAGACCAAAGAGGGGGACCTTCGGGCCTCTTGCCATCAGATGTGCCCAGATGGGATTAGCTAGTAGGTGGGGTAATGGCTCACCTAGGCGACGATCCCTAGCTGGTCTGAGAGGATGACCAGCCACACTGGAACTGAGACACGGTCCAGACTCCTACGGGAGGCAGCAGTGGGGAATATTGCACAATGGGCGCAAGCCTGATGCAGCCATGCCGCGTGTATGAAGAAGGCCTTCGGGTTGTAAAGTACTTTCAGCGAGGAGGAAGGCATTGTGGTTAATAACCACAGTGATTGACGTTACTCGCAGAAGAAGCACCGGCTAACTCCGTGCCAGCAGCCGCGGTAATACGGAGGGTGCAAGCGTTAATCGGAATTACTGGGCGTAAAGCGCACGCAGGCGGTCTGTCAAGTCGGATGTGAAATCCCCGGGCTCAACCTGGGAACTGCATTCGAAACTGGCAGGCTAGAGTCTTGTAGAGGGGGGTAGAATTCCAGGTGTAGCGGTGAAATGCGTAGAGATCTGGAGGAATACCGGTGGCGAAGGCGGCCCCCTGGACAAAGACTGACGCTCAGGTGCGAAAGCGTGGGGAGCAAACAGGATTAGATACCCTGGTAGTCCACGCCGTAAACGATGTCGACTTGGAGGTTGTTCCCTTGAGGAGTGGCTTCCGGAGCTAACGCGTTAAGTCGACCGCCTGGGGAGTACGGCCGCAAGGTTAAAACTCAAATGAATTGACGGGGGCCCGCACAAGCGGTGGAGCATGTGGTTTAATTCGATGCAACGCGAAGAACCTTACCTACTCTTGACATCCAGAGAACTTAGCAGAGATGCTTTGGTGCCTTCGGGAACTCTGAGACAGGTGCTGCATGGCTGTCGTCAGCTCGTGTTGTGAAATGTTGGGTTAAGTCCCGCAACGAGCGCAACCCTTATCCTTTGTTGCCAGCGGTTCGGCCGGGAACTCAAAGGAGACTGCCAGTGATAAACTGGAGGAAGGTGGGGATGACGTCAAGTCATCATGGCCCTTACGAGTAGGGCTACACACGTGCTACAATGGCATATACAAAGAGAAGCGACCTCGCGAGAGCAAGCGGACCTCACAAAGTATGTCGTAGTCCGGATCGGAGTCTGCAACTCGACTCCGTGAAGTCGGAATCGCTAGTAATCGTAGATCAGAATGCTACGGTGAATACGTTCCCGGGCCTTGTACACACCGCCCGTCACACCATGGGAGTGGGTTGCAAAAGAAGTAGGTAGCTTAACCTTCGGGAGGGCGCTTACCACTTTGTGATTCATGACTGGGGTGAAGTCGTAACAAGGTAACCGTAGGGGAACCTGCGGTTGGATCACCTCCTTACCTGAAGAACCTGCCTTTGTAGTGTCCACACAGATTGTCTGATGAAAAGTAAATAGCAAGGCGTCTTGCGATTGAGACTTACACGTCCCCTTCGTCTAGAGGCCCAGGACACCGCCCTTTCACGGCGGTAACAGGGGTTCGAATCCCCTAGGGGACGCCACTTGCTGGTTTGTGAGTGAAAGTCGCCGACCTCTGTATCTCAAAACTGATTGCACTGTGTAAACAGTAAGTCATGTTTGAGATATTTGCTCTTTAAAAATCTGGATCAAGCTGAAAATTGAAACGACACACTGTGTCTGCTCTCCGTAATAAGAGCAGATAAGCGGTGTGTTCGAGTCTCTCAAATTTTCGCAACACTGCGGGTGTTTTACGAAACATCTTCGGGTTGTGAGGTTAAGCGACTAAGCGTACACGGTGGATGCCTAGGCAGTCAGAGGCGATGAAGGACGTGCTAATCTGCGATAAGCGTCGGTAAGGTGATATGAACCGTTATAGCCGACGATTTCCGAATGGGGAAACCCAGTGCAATCCGTTGCACTATCGTTAAGTGAATACATAGCTTAACGAAGCGAACCAGGGGAACTGAAACATCTAAGTACCCTGAGGAAAAGAAATCAACCGAGATTCCCCCAGTAGCGGCGAGCGAACGGGGAACAGCCCAGAACCTGAATCAGTTTGTGTGTTAGTGGAAGCGTCTGGAAAGTCGCAGGGTACAGGGTGATACTCCCGTACACAAAAATGCACATACTGTGAGTTCGAAGAGTAGGGCGGGACACGTGGTATCCTGTCTGAATATGGGGGGACCATCCTCCAAGGCTAAATACTCCTGACTGACCGATAGTGAACCAGTACCGTGAGGGAAAGGCGAAAAGAACCCCGGCGAGGGGAGTGAAACAGAACCTGAAACCGTGTACGTACAAGCAGTGGGAGCCTTGATTTATCAGGGTGACTGCGTACCTTTTGTATAATGGGTCAGCGACTTATATTCTGTAGCAAGGTTAACCGTATAGGGGAGCCGAAGGGAAACCGAGTCTTAACTGGGCGTTAAGTTGCAGGGTATAGACCCGAAACCCGGTGATCTAGCCATGGGCAGGTTGAAGGTTGGGTAACACTAACTGGAGGACCGAACCGACTAATGTTGAAAAATTAGCGGATGACTTGTGGCTGGGGGTGAAAGGCCAATCAAACCGGGAGATAGCTGGTTCTCCCCGAAAGCTATTTAGGTAGCGCCTCGTGAACTCATCTTCGGGGGTAGAGCACTGTTTCGGCTAGGGGGCCATCCCGGCTTACCAACCCGATGCAAACTACGAATACCGAAGAATGTTATCACGGGAGACACACGGCGGGTGCTAACGTCCGTCGTGAAGAGGGAAACAACCCAGACCGCCAGCTAAGGTCCCAAAGTCACAGTTAAGTGGGAAACGATGTGGGAAGGCACAGACAGCCAGGATGTTGGCTTAGAAGCAGCCATCATTTAAAGAAAGCGTAATAGCTCACTGGTCGAGTCGGCCTGCGCGGAAGATGTAACGGGGCTAAACTGTGCACCGAAGCTGCGGCAGCGACGCTTATGCGTTGTTGGGTAGGGGAGCGTTCTGTAAGCCGTCGAAGGTGTCCTGTGAGGGATGCTGGAGGTATCAGAAGTGCGAATGCTGACATAAGTAACGATAAAGCGGGTGAAAAGCCCGCTCGCCGGAAGACCAAGGGTTCCTGTCCAACGTTAATCGGGGCAGGGTGAGTCGACCCCTAAGGCGAGGCCGAAAGGCGTAGTCGATGGGAAACAGGTTAATATTCCTGTACTCGGTGTTACTGCGAAGGGGGGACGGAGAAGGCTATGTTAGCCGGGCGACGGTTGTCCCGGTTTAAGCATGTAGGCGGAGCGTTTAGGTAAATCCGGACGCTTATTAACGCTGAGGTGTGATGACGAGGCACTACGGTGCTGAAGTAACAAATGCCCTGCTTCCAGGAAAAGCCTCTAAGCATCAGGTAACATCAAATCGTACCCCAAACCGACACAGGTGGTCAGGTAGAGAATACCAAGGCGCTTGAGAGAACTCGGGTGAAGGAACTAGGCAAAATGGTGCCGTAACTTCGGGAGAAGGCACGCTGATGGTAAGTGAAGCGACTTGCTCGTGGAGCTGAAATCAGTCGAAGATACCAGCTGGCTGCAACTGTTTATTAAAAACACAGCACTGTGCAAACACGAAAGTGGACGTATACGGTGTGACGCCTGCCCGGTGCCGGAAGGTTAATTGATGGGGTTAGCGGTAACGCGAAGCTCTTGATCGAAGCCCCGGTAAACGGCGGCCGTAACTATAACGGTCCTAAGGTAGCGAAATTCCTTGTCGGGTAAGTTCCGACCTGCACGAATGGCGTAATGATGGCCAGGCTGTCTCCACCCGAGACTCAGTGAAATTGAACTCGCTGTGAAGATGCAGTGTACCCGCGGCAAGACGGAAAGACCCCGTGAACCTTTACTATAGCTTGACACTGAACACTGGTCCTTGATGTGTAGGATAGGTGGGAGGCTTTGAAGCGTGGACGCCAGTCTGCGTGGAGCCAACCTTGAAATACCACCCTTTAATGGCTGGTGTTCTAACGTAGACCCGTAATCCGGGTTGCGGACAGTGTCTGGTGGGTAGTTTGACTGGGGCGGTCTCCTCCTAAAGAGTAACGGAGGAGCACGAAGGTTAGCTAATCCTGGTCGGACATCAGGAGGTTAGTGCAATGGCATAAGCTAGCTTGACTGCGAGAGTGACGGCTCGAGCAGGTGCGAAAGCAGGTCATAGTGATCCGGTGGTTCTGAATGGAAGGGCCATCGCTCAACGGATAAAAGGTACTCCGGGGATAACAGGCTGATACCGCCCAAGAGTTCATATCGACGGCGGTGTTTGGCACCTCGATGTCGGCTCATCACATCCTGGGGCTGAAGTAGGTCCCAAGGGTACGGCTGTTCGCCGTTTAAAGTGGTACGCGAGCTGGGTTTAGAACGTCGTGAGACAGTTCGGTCCCTATCTGCCGTGGGCGCTGGAGAATTGAGGGGGGCTGCTCCTAGTACGAGAGGACCGGAGTGGACGCATCACTGGTGTTCGGGTTGTCATGCCAATGGCATTGCCCGGTAGCTAAATGCGGAAAAGATAAGTGCTGAAAGCATCTAAGCACGAAACTTGCCCCGAGATGAGTTCTCCCTGACTCCTTTGAGAGTCCTGAAGGAACGTTGAAGACTACGACGTTGATAGGTCGGGTGTGTAAGCGTAGCGATACGTTGAGCTAACCGATACTAATGAACCGTGAGGCTTAACCTTACAACGCCGAAGCTGTTTTGGCGGAAAGAGACGATATTCAGCTTGATAACAGATTAATTGACGTGCAGAGATGCATGTTGATAACAGAATTTGCCTGGCGGCTTTAGCGCGGTGGTCCCACCTGACCCCATGCCGAACTCAGAAGTGAAACGCCGTAGCGCCGATGGTAGTGTGGGGTCTCCCCATGTGAGAGTAGGGAACTGCCAGGCATCAATAAAGAAGAACCCCGGTCCGCAAGGCCCGGGGTTTTTTGCTTGTGTTTTTTGGGTGAGCTGCGCAGAAAACAAGCCAGCCTGATACGTTGGCCAGAGGTTTACTGCGTCTGTAGCCACGCCTCAATAAAATCGGCAATCTCATATTCTGGAATTTTGCCAACTCGTTGATACAGTTAGTGCGAAAGAAGGGAAGGGGCATGGGCATCATCAATAATGAGCGAGTTGCCATAATGAATAACCTGCCGTAGCACCGGCAATGTCCCATGCAAAATCTTTCCAGCTCCAGCCGCTTCCAGCAGACCGGCTATCCCACAATTCTTTTGTAGCGCCAAGACTCACTGAAAACATAAGCCCGTAAAAAGCGCTACGATCACGGCTATAACCCTGATGCTGAGCGTATTCGTTTCCTGCTGCAGAAAGCATCGCAGAGGCTATAAAATGCTGGGCTTTGTCCTGTCCCTGCCAGCGATCGTTGGCCATATGGCTGCAGCCAGAAAGTAAAAGAAGAGTACACAGGAAAGGGATGCGCATCGTTAACTCCAAAAAAAGCCCTGTCAATGACAGGGCCTGGGCATTACAAAATGCGGCTAATTAAGCGATCAATACGTATCCGGCGTAAACGGCGGATAAGCTTACGCACTTTCACCGGATAGTCTGCAATACTCTGAAGATCGCGATAGTGGCGAACAGTGAGTGTATGAGTACGGATTAATTCGAGTTCACGTTCACGTTGGGCAGAAAGTTCATGCCGTGGATCGTGAATCAGGATCGCATTTTCAAGATCCAGACGCCATGCTCGTGGGTTTAAATTATTCCCTGTCAGAAGCATCCAGTTATCGTCCACCCACATACCTTTAAGATGATAGCTGTTGTCATCATCCTTCCAGAGACGAACGATGAGCTGATCGGTATTGACGTAATATTGCAGACGGCTCAGGAATCGGCGCAGGTTAATTTCATAGAGATAGGGTAGCGCACCAATAATCTTAAATGGCTGATCTTCTGGGATAAAGAAATCATTTGCCGTTTTATCGCCAACGATAATTTCGACTTTTTTACCATCACGCAGTAGCTGGATGATGTTACGAACCAGGATGGCGGGTAAATTGAAATACGGCGTACAGATAGTCAGCTTTTGTTCAGTACAGGGCATCAAATGATAGATGGTCTTATTCAGCAGGCTGGATTTACCCAAACCGACTAATGGCGTAACTGAAAGCTGTTCATTATCTGCATCGCCATGAAAATGATAAACCGCATCGCGTAATTCCTGACGGAAAAGGCGGACGTCATTTTTAATTTCCGGACTTTTTGGACGATTAGGATCATCAAGGCGATTCACGCCGCGGCCATGTACCAGGTTTTGATCCACCCAGTTAAACATAATATCCGTCATCTGTTTATTGCGAATAAGGTGATAACGATCATAACGATATTTATCGAGCTGATGCAGATAAACGTCATTAAGGCTGGCGCCACTATAAAGGACGCAGTCATCAATGATGAAGCCTTTAAAATGCAGAACACCAAGCGCTTCGCGAGTATTGACGGGTACGCCGTAGACACGCACGTCTACGCTTGGATTTTCCTGAGCCATGCGGCAGTACCAGTCTGCATTGGTGTTTGATGCAGCAGCGCCAATCCGGCCTCGTTGTGCACGATGCCAGTCAACTAGTATGCGAACGTCAAGTTCCGGGCGCTGACGTTTCGCCTCATAGACTGCGCTTAAAATGGCACGTCCGCCTTCATCCTGTTCAAGATAAAGTGCCACAATACAAATACGCTGAGTGGCACTCGCGATCTTTTCCAGAAGTGTCTCCCGAAAATGGGCGGGAGCATAAAAGAACTCGACATCATCAACTGACTGAGAAATCTTCGGTAGTTGAGCAAGGTGTTGTTGATGTTTATTGCGCTTAAATTTTGACAACATCACAGTGCGTATCTTCTCTGTTCATTGAAGGGTTATCTGACATCTGCAGACAACATAAGCGGACAATGATACCACCAGTAAAGTCCAAGTGGTCAACATTTCCAGTACCTTACTTCCGACTCAACGCCGGTGTCAGACTAAGCGACAGAGCAACAATCCCTTCGTCCAACTGAATATCTACGTCAAATCCGAGTTTACGCGCCAGGGTAATCATGCCGCGGTTATGGGGCATCGTAATACCATTCAGGCACAGCAATCCGTGATCGCGAGTGTAACTGATCAGTTTTTCTAACAGTTGCCGCCCCAGACCGAGTCCTTTCAGATCGGACCGAACGAGCACCGCAAATTCCGCATCGACATTGTCAGGATCGGAGATCGCACGCGTCACGCCCAGGATCTCATCGCCGCTATCATGATGACGAACGGCCACAAAGGCCATTTCCCGATCGTAGTCGATCTGGGTCATATTGGCTAAATCTTCGTGGGTAAATTCGCTGATCTCACTAAAGTAACGATAATACAAATCCTCTTTAGTAACCTGCCCGATAAAGACTCGTAGCTGCGGCTCGTCTTCAGGGAGGATAGGGCGAAAGAGCACGCTTTCCCCGCTTTTTAACTCGACCCACTCTTCCTGGTGCAAAGGATAAGGGCGGATGGCCAGTCGATTCTCCCGGACACCATCAAATGGCGCGATATCCAGCGTCACATCCAGAGCCGTAAACTCGTTACCTGAAGCCAAAAGCGGATGAATATCTAATCGCTGGATTTCTGCACAATCAACAATCAGGTTCGATACTTGCACTAAAAATTGGCTTAACCCGGCAATATCCAGAGGCTGAAGCGCACTGCGTCCACGGATTTTTTTACTTTTGATAGCCTGAATCACCAGATAGCGCGCCAGGTTCATATTCAGCGGAGGCAATGCCACGACAGCCTGTTCTTCCGGGTGCCACTCTACGCCGCCTTCGCCCAACATGATCAGCGGACCAAATACAGGATCCTGTTCGACCACGACTCTCAGTTCTTGCGCTCCGGCACGATTAGCCATGCTTTGGACCAGTAGCCCATGAACCCTGGCTTGGGGCCAGGCCATTTTGACGCGATCAAAAATTGCTTCAGCGGCCTGCTGCACTTCCGCTGCGGTGCGCAGGTAAAGCATCACCCCTTGTACATCCGACTTATGCGGAATATCAGGGGAGCGGAGTTTCAATGCAACGGGATAACCAATCTGTTCGGCAATGTGCACAGCCTCGGCGCTATCTCCGGCGATCCAGGTCGAGAGAGTGTGTATGCCATAGGCATCGAGGATCGGCTGGACCTCATGAGTATCAAGCGCACGCGCACCGTCTTCGATTGCCGAACGTAACAGATTATGAGCCGCTGTCGTGTTTGCCGTAAGATTGTCAGGTAACGCGGGCGTTTCACGCAGTTGTTTTTGGTTACGACGATACTCAACCATATGCATAAACGCCGTAATCGTCCCTTCTGGCGTGCGGTACGTCGGGAGCCCAGCCTCGCTGAATAAGCGCCGCGCTTCTTGCGACGAAAACTCACCGCACCAGTTCGTCAGCAGAGTGACGTATTTTCCACGTGGATGATTTTTGACAGCATCGATTAACGCTCTGGCGCTTTCGCTGCCTGGGGCTGCGGCGCTAGGCGAGTGGATCACCATTAGCGCATCAAAGTCTTGACTATCCAGCAATAATGAAACGGCTTTGGTATAGCGCTCGCTGCTGGCATCGTCTCGCAGATCGAGCGGATTACCCGGCGTCACGCTGTCCGGAAATGCTTCACGTAATTTGCCAAGCATCTCTTCACTCAACGTGGCCAATTTTCCATTGCGTAACCACAGCTCATCCAGCGCCAATGCAGCGGGCGCGGCACCATTGCTGATGATCATCAGCCTTTCACCACGCAATGGACGCATATGGCTCAACGTCTCTACGGCAGAGAAAAGCTCATGAGTATCCTGCACACGCAGCAGACCTGCGCGCTGAATGGCGGCGTCCCAGGCAGGATCCATACCTGAATGGGAGTGGAGCAGACGCTGCGCTGCCGGGCTACGACCGCTTTTAATGACCAGAATAGGTTTGTTACGCGCGGCACTGCGGGCTGCGGAGACAAAGCGTCGCGCGTCGCTTAAATGTTCCAGATACAGCAGTATGGCGCTGGTTTTACTGTCACGCGCGAGGAAATCCAGCAGCTCATCCACGTCGATATCGAGGCTATCACCCAGTGCGATAAAATACGAAAACCCCATTTCACGCTGCTGGGCCCAATCAAGAATCGTGTTAGATACGGCTGCTGATTGAGAAATAAAGGCTAACTTACCTTTACGTATCGGGACTGGAGAGAAGCTAGCGTTTAAACCCTGCCAGGGGGCCAGCAATCCCAAACTGTTTGGCCCCAGCAGGCGCATCTGAAAACGGCTGGCACAGGCCAGGAGTTCTGCCTGCTGCTCAGGCGGGGAAGAGAGAATGATGCAGGTTTTACAGCCTTTCTCACCCAACGCTTCCAGCAACGTGATGTTGCGTTTGGCATGCGTACACAGAACAGCGAGGTCGGGTACAAACGGCAGACTGGCAACATCGGGCCACGCAAGCACACCCTGAACCGCTTTATATGCCGGCGTAACGGGCATCACCGGACCATTAAAGCCCCCGGCCAGCAGATTGCGCATCATTAAATATCCCGCGCGATCGGGTTTCATGGATGCGCCAATAACGGCAATAGATTTAGGGCGGAGTAGCGCTTCTAGCCCTCGCTGGCTCATACAAGTCTCCTGAAAGCACGAGTGACCTGATGATTTTAAACGCTTTCTGACTCTTCTGCTGTGACGCTTCCCGAACGATTGGGTTTTCCTGCCAGATAACGCTCACGGAAACAGGAAAAATGGTTGCCCAAAGCGCTGGCAGCGAGGGTATCGCCCGCCAGATCCAGCAGAGCGATAGCCACTTCAGCCGTGCAATATTGATCTTCAGCATGAGCTGCACGTAGTCGGTAGGCCGACACTCTGGAGAGATCGACCGAGATCACAGGGAGTGCATCCAGATATGGGCTCTTGCGAAACATTTTGCGCGCTTCGGTCCAGGTGCCATCCAGCATAATGAACAGAGGGGGCTTTCCCGTCGCCGGCGTTGACATCACCTTCCTGTCAGGCCCTGCGTAAGAGGCAGGAAACACCACCATCGGTTGATAATCTGGGTTTGCAACCAGATCAAGCAGTGCCTGTGGTGGATCGGTTCGCGACCACTGGAACGCAGCAGTATTCGGGAGAATATCGGCAATCAATCGGCCAGTATTGCTGGGTTTCATGGGCTCAGTATCAAACATCACCAGGCAAAAACGGCTGTTAGCGTCGCTGGAAGCCAGCGTTTCGCACAGGCAGAGTTTAAGGGGCAGCAAGCAACGCTGGCAGCGACGAACGCGGTTGCCACGAGCAAGAAAAGGACGGGTCGCACGCGCCAGGCGTTCGGCGCGTAATTGGAGTACGGCGTTATCAGTCATAGAAGTGGCGTAGGGAAAATGCCATTTTCGCAGAGCCAACTGCGGGGCACAAGATGCACCCCGCGAATGTTAGAGCGATTCGTTCAACCAGCTTTCAAAAGGCACCTTTGGTACGGCCCCATTAAGCATATCGACCATTTCGCCATTTTTGAAAATCATGATAGTCGGAATGCTGCGAATGCGAAAACGCGCGCTGAGTTCGCGTTCAGCTTCGGTATTCACTTTCACAAAACGCATTTTGCCGCTGCGTTCTTCCGCTACGTCCTCAAAGATGGGCGCAAAGTTACGGCACGGGCCACACCAGGGTGCCCAGAAATCGACGACAACAGGGAGATCGTCTTTCAGCAGTTTGTCGAGCGTTGCACCCGTGGCGTTAATCACGTCGCCATCGAAAAGCTCATGACCGCAACGCCCACATTTTGCTCCATCATCAATGCGGCCTTCCGGAATGCGATTAAGAGCCTGGCAGTTGGCACATACGGTATTCATAACTAACCTCTGATAGAGCAGTAGCACAAAGCGGCATAATGCCGATAATGTTTCCGAGATGTTACATATTATCATTGAGCTTGTTTGAAACGACAATGCGTTTTATTCAATAGGAACAATAGTCACAGGCTTTTAAACGAAATAATGGCTATGCGCTTGCACATCGGGTAATCTGCGCGCTTCGCGCAGCGCTGGTGGAGAAAAGCATGAACGATGAACTGAAAAATAAAAGCGGCAAGGTCAAAGTGATGTATGTCCGCAGTGATGATGATTCTGACAAACGCACCGTTAATCCGCGTACCGGAAAGGGTGCAGGGCGTCCAGCATCGTCGCGTGCAGACGGTGGCCGTCGCCCCGCCCGCGATGACAGAAATTCCCGCGGTGATGACCGCAAACGTGATGACCGTAAGCGTGACGATCGCAAACGCGACGACCGCCCTCGGGATGATTTCCAACGTGATTCCTCGCCATGGCGCACGGTGTCTCGTGCCCCAACTGACGACGCACCGGCTAAGGCCGATCACGGTGGAATCAGTGGTAAAAGCTTCATCGATCCGGAAGTGCTGCGCCGTCAACGCGCAGAAGAAACCCGTGTGTACGGTGAAAATGCGTGTCAGGCCCTGTTCCAGAGCCGTCCGGAATGTATCGTTCGTGCCTGGTTTATCCAGAGCGTAACGCCGCGTTTCAAAGAAGCGCTTCGCTGGATGGCTGCAAACCGTAAGGCATACCACGTTGTTGATGACGAAGAGCTGACGAAAGCGTCGGGCACTGAGCATCACGGTGGCGTTTGCTTCCTGATCAAAAAGCGTAACGGCACAACCGTTCAGCAGTGGGTCAGCCAGGCGGATGCCGATGACTGTGTACTGGCACTGGAAGATGTGGGTAACCCGCATAATCTGGGCGCAATGATGCGTAGCTGCGCGCACTTCGGCGTGAAAGGCATCCTGTTACAGGATGCGGCAATTGTCGAGTCAGGTGCAGCGATTCGTACGGCTGAAGGTGGGGCTGAACATGTCCAACCGATCACCGGCGAAAGCGTACTGGATGCAATTGAGGAATTCCGCAAAGCGGGTTATTCCATCGTTACTACATCCAGCCATACAGGCACGCCGCTGTTCCAGGCGACGTTGCCGCGCAAAATGGTGCTGGTGCTGGGTCAGGAACGTGATGGTTTGTCTGATGCTGCGCTTTCCACGGCCGATTTGAGTGTTTCTATCGAAGGGACTGGCAAAGTAGAAAGCCTTAACGTTTCCGTTGCAACCGGCGTTCTGCTGGCTGAATGGTGGCGTCAAAACAAAGCGTAATCTCGCATTGTTTACTGTGCCCGGCGATTGTCGGGCATATTCATTTTGGTGTTTACCTGTAAATCCGCTTAAAAATTACTCACTTTCCGCCGGTAATACTGGCATCCAGTCGATAGGCTTCTCGCCACGTTTTGCTAACCACTCATTCGCTAACACAAAATGATTGCAGCCAAAAAAGCCGCGATGAGCTGACAGCGGAGAAGGATGGGGCGCTTTCAGTACGTGGTGGCGCTTGGGATCAATAATCGCCCCTTTCTTCTGCGCATGCGCTCCCCACAGTAAAAACACAACGCCTTCCTGATGTTCGTTGATCAGGCCAATCACTTTGTCGGTGAACGTTTCCCAGCCGAGGCTGGCATGAGAATGTGCCTGTCCTGCGCGCACGGTCAACACCGTATTGAGAAGCAGCACTCCCTGATGCGCCCAGCTTTCCAGATAGCCATGTGCTGGACGCGTAAAACCAGGTATAGAACCTTCCAGCTCTTTATACATGTTCAGCAGCGAAGGCGGGGTGGCAATGCCTGGACGAACAGAGAAAGCCAGACCATGTGCTTGTCCTGGACCGTGGTAGGGATCCTGACCCAGGATCACGACTTTGACGTTATTCAACTCGGTGTAACGAAAAGCGTTGAACACATCTTTTTGCGGCGGATAGATTGTTTGGCCTGATTGTCTTTCATCGGCGACGGTGTTGAGCGTATTCAAAAAATAGGGTTGTTGTTTTTCATCAGCCAACACGTCATGCCATGTTAATGAAGTGGTCATCTCGCTCTCCTGCGAATTTTATCTGCGCCTAGCTTAACCGTTAATCTCGGGGGCGCAAAATCCGTTAGGAATAAAGTCTTTAAGACTTGAAAAGAATGAAAACAAACCCAGATTTCACGGAGTGAAAATTGATATAAAACAACAAATCCAAACCACACAATTTGTAAGGTCTGGTTTTTGTTGATTTAGGTCAATGAATGGGGCGGGTTCGACTGATATATATACACTCAAGAAACAATGGTTTTACCAATTGGCCGCTAATGGCCGACACCAAATAATGTAGGTTATGGGAGGCATCATATGATTACGGGTATCCAGATCACTAAAGCTGCAAATGACGACCTGTTGAATTCCTTCTGGCTGCTGGACAGCGAGAAAGGTGAAGCGCGTTGCGTCGTGGCGAAAGCCGGTTTTGCGGAAGACCAAATTGTGCCAGTAAACAAACTGGGCGAAATCGAATACCGTGAAATCCCAATGGAAATCCAACCAGAAGTACGCGTTGAAGGTGGTCAACACCTGAATGTTAACGTACTGCGTCGCGAGACCCTGGAAGATGCGGTTAAGCATCCAGAAAAATATCCGCAGTTGACCATCCGCGTTTCAGGTTATGCCGTACGCTTTAACTCACTGACGCCAGAACAACAGCGCGACGTGATTGCGCGTACCTTTACTGCAAGCCTGTAAGGGTTGCGGTAAATAAAAACGCCGGGTATTAAGCCCGGCGTTTTTTTATTCTTCTTTCGTAGAAGTCGCTGTTGAGCCACTTGGCTTACGGCGTTTACCAATATTCTTGGCATCGCGGTGACGGTCCTTCACGCGCGGTTTTTCTTTTTCTTTCTGTTTCTGCTCTTCACGTTTCGCAAGCACTTTCTTGGACGGTTTACCCGTCATTTTCTCGCTTGGCGGGCGCGTCGTAGGGCGTAACTCATCAATCACGCGCGCTTTCACGGGCTCCTCGATGTAACGGCCTACTTTTTGAAGCAGCAGATAGTCATGTGCCTCAACCAAAGAAATCGCCGTGCCCTTCAGGCCCGCACGTCCGGTACGACCGATACGGTGAAGATAGGTATCCCCGCTGCGCGGCATGTCGAAGTTAATAACATGACTTACTTCAGGAATGTCGATGCCGCGCGCCGCTACGTCGGTCGCCACCAGAACATTAACGCGACCTTCAGTCAGACGTTTAATCCCTTCGGTGCGTTTCACCTGCGGCATGTCACCTTCAAGATAACAGTTATCGATGCCCGCGGAACGCAGCTGAGCCGCCAGCTCATGCACGCGCTCGCGTTTACGCACAAAAACAATGGTACGCGTCGTATCATCTTGTTTGAGCAGGTGCTTTAGCAACTCAAGCTTGTGTTCAAAGTTATCGGCGCGGTAATACCACTGGTGGATCTTTTTGCGCTCACGCGTAGACGGCGTGGCGGAAACTTCGGCCGGATCCTCAAGAAGACGCTCGGCAAAGTCTTTAATCGCATCGCCTTCAAGCGTCGCGGAGAACAGCATCGTCTGTTTACGCCAGCGCGTTTCACCTGCGATATGCTCAATGTCCTGCGCAAAGCCCAATTCCAGCATACGGTCTGCTTCATCGAGGATCAGCGTTTCTACTGCGCGGCAGTCAAAGTTCTCTTCTTTGATGTATTGCATCAATCGACCGGTTGTCGCCACCACGATATCCTGGTTCTCACTGAACACTTCAGCGTGGTTCATGTAAGCGACACCACCGGTGATGGTGGCAATATCCAGATGGGTTTTTGCGGCTAATTCACGCGCATGTTCTGCTACCTGAACGGCTAACTCACGTGTAGGTGTCAGAATCAAAATACGCGGTGGGCCAGATTTCTTGCGAGGGAAATCAATAAGATGCTGCAAGACAGGCAGCAAATACGCCGCCGTTTTACCGGTGCCTGTCGGCGCAGAACCGAGTACATCACGGCCTTCTAACGCAGGCGGAATGGCAGCCGCCTGGATGGCAGTCGGGCGTGTGAAGCCTTTATTCTGGAGAGCTTCCAGCAGGCATTCATCGAGTTCAAGTTCGGAAAAAGTCGTTACAGTCATGTTCTACCTCTGTGTGGGGCGCTGATTATAGACGTTATGGCTGCAATCTTCATCTGTTTGTATGGATATCCCTTTTCCACCACTTCGCTTTCCCCTATGCTACTCCCGTTTTATTTAAGAAGGTTGTTTTGACATGTCCCAACCCAAAGCGCTGTTGCGCCGCGATGGTTTCACATTTAAACAGTTCTTTGTAGCGCACGATCGTTGCGCGATGAAAGTCGGCACTGATGGTATTTTACTCGGTGCATGGGCTCCCGTCGCGGGCGTAAAGCGAATTTTGGATATCGGTAGCGGGAGTGGCCTTTTAGCGCTGATGCTGGCGCAGCGTACAGAGCAGCATGTCACGATTGATGCGGTCGAGCTGGATGTTCAGGCGGCAAATCAGGCCAGGGAGAACGCAGCTGAATCGCCCTGGGCTGAACGCGTTCAGGTGCAATGCGCTGATATACTGGCGTGGGCACCCGAGCAAACGGCGCGCTACGATCTTATCGTCAGCAATCCCCCTTATTATGAGCCGGGCGTTGACTGCGGCACGCCAGAACGTGACCAGGCACGTTATACCGGTTCGCTTGCACATCCTGCGCTTTTAACGGCGGCAGCCAATTTAATCTCCGAAGAAGGTTTTTTCTGCGTCGTTTTACCTGAAAATACCGGAAATACTTTCATCAAGACTGCGCTCGACATCGGCTGGTTTTTACGTCTGCGAACCGATATTGCCGATACCGAGGGAAAACTGCCTCACCGGGTATTGATTGCGCTATCCCCGAAAGAGGGGGAGTGTTTTAGCGATCGAATGGTAATTCGCGGGCCAGACCAGCGCTACTCCGAAGATTACACTGCGCTGACCCAGCCATTTTACCTGTTTATGTGAACAAGTGGGGCCAGAATTGACGGCCCCGATTCTTCCAGTTGGTCGGGGTAATCCAGCGTGTAATGTAAGCCGCGACTCTCTTTACGCATCATGGCGCACCGGACAATCAGCTCAGCAACCTGTACCAGATTACGCAGTTCAAGCAAGTTATTGGACACGCGGAAATGGGCGTAATACTCATCGATTTCTTGTTGGAGCATGGTAATACGCCGCAATGCGCGTTCCAGGCGTTTAGTGGTTCGCACAATCCCGACGTAATCCCACATAAACAATCTCAACTCATGCCAGTTATGCTGAATGACCACCAGTTCATCCGGATTATCGACTCGGCTCTCATCCCACGCAGGAAGGGATTCTACCTGGCGGGCATATGGCGTACGTTTGGTGATATCTTCTGCAGCTGACCAGCCATAGACCAGACATTCGAGCAGCGAGTTTGATGCCATACGGTTTGCCCCATGCAGCCCGGTGTAGCTCACCTCGCCGATAGCATAGAGACCATCAACGTCTGTACGCCCATGGTCGTCCACCATTACGCCGCCGCATGTATAGTGTGCAGCAGGGACAATGGGGACGGGCTCTTTGGTCAGATCGATTCCCAGTCCGAGTAATTTCTCATAGATAGTCGGGAAGTGCTGACGCACAAAATCAGCGGGTTTATGGCTGATGTCGAGGTACATGCAATCGACGCCGAGACGCTTCATTTCATGGTCAATGGCGCGAGCCACAATATCGCGCGGGGCAAGTTCGCCGCGTGAATCAAAGTCTGGCATAAACCGCGAGCCGTCGGGGCGTTTAAGATGAGCACCTTCGCCACGCAGGGCTTCGGTCAACAGAAAGTTACGCGCCTGAGGATGGAACAGTGCAGTCGGGTGAAACTGGTTAAACTCCAGATTGGCGACACGGCAGCCGGCACGCCAGGCCATAGCAATACCATCGCCTGAGGAGATGTCTGGGTTTGTCGTATATTGGTAAACTTTAGAGGCACCGCCCGTTGCCAGCACCACAGATTTTGCCTGGCAGGTTTCCACTTTTTCTTTATTACGGTTCCAGACCCACGCGCCAACGACACGTCGTGTTCCCGGCAGGCCAATCTTATCGGAAACAATCAAATCAACCGCGTTGCTGCGTTCGAGTACCTGAATATTCGGATGGTTGCGCGCCTGGCTCACCAGCGTGGTCTCAACTTCTCTACCCGTGGCATCAGCAGCGTGCAAAATGCGTCGATGACTGTGACCCCCTTCACGGGTGAGGTGATAGCCCTCTTCTCCATTCGGCTGAATATGCGTATCGAATAAAACGCCCTGATCGATAAGCCACTGAACACAGTGGCGTGCATTGCTGGCTACAAATTCAGCGGCGTGCTCGTCGACAATTCCTGCGCCTGCTATCAAGGTATCTTCGACATGTGAGGCAATGCTGTCCGTTTCATCAAAAACAGCCGCAATGCCACCCTGTGCATAGAAAGTGGACCTTCGCTCATCGGCCCTTTGCTCAGGACAATCACTTTCTGCTGAGAAGCCAGGCGAAGTGCGAGGGACAGGCCAGCCGCGCCGCTGCCGATAATCAGTACATCACATTGGAGTTCTGGAGTTGTGTTCATGATTTTTGTTTAATTTACTAAACAGGGTTTGGCCAGAATAGCACCAGCACGCGATATACAGCACGTTTTTTTTATTGTGTGTTGCGCCGCCTAAACATCGGCGGGGGGCCTAAAATTATGCAAATGTGCGAAAATATTTTGCGAAGCAGATCGTTAGCTTCAGATTTAGTGGTGAAAAAATACCTGTGTTGCGGTACTCTGCTCGCTGTAAAAATGCCATTTCCTATTAGAAATTGGGGTACGTATCGTTAACAGACATATAATGAGAGAAAATGAACTGTCTGCGACACGATGAACAAAAACAAAAGCCTAACGGAACTTACTGATGAACAGACACTCTAATCTCCTGCTTGCTCACATTGCAGTGTTTCTAGAGTGGCGTTTCGATAGCGCGTGGAATTTAGGTTTGGGGAGACATTACCTCGGATGAGCGAGCAGTTAACGGACCAGGTCCTGGTAGAACGGGTCCAGAAGGGAGATCAGAAAGCCTTTAACTTACTGGTAGTGCGCTATCAGCATAAAGTGGCGAGTCTGGTGTCCCGTTATGTCCCTTCAGGGGATGTCCCTGATGTGGTACAAGAGTCTTTCATTAAGGCCTATCGCGCGCTGGATTCTTTCCGGGGAGATAGTGCTTTTTACACCTGGCTGTATCGAATTGCTGTCAATACAGCGAAGAATTATCTGGTTGCTCAGGGGCGTCGTCCGCCATCAAGTGATATTGATGCTATTGAAGCTGAAAACTTCGAAAGTGGCGGTGCGTTGAAAGAAATTTCGAACCCTGAGAACTTAATGTTGTCAGAAGAGCTGAGACAAATAGTTTTTCGAACGATCGAGTCGCTCCCGGAAGATTTACGTATGGCAATTACGTTACGGGAACTGGATGGCCTTAGCTATGAAGAGATAGCTGCCATCATGGATTGTCCGGTCGGGACGGTTCGCTCACGTATTTTTCGTGCGCGAGAAGCTATTGATAATAAAGTTCAACCGCTTATCAGGCGTTGACGATAGCGGGATACTGGAAAAGGTATTAGGCATGCAGAAAGAAAAACTTTCCGCTTTAATGGATGGTGAAACGCTGGACAGTGAGTTGCTCAATGAGCTATCTCATTCTCCCGATATGCAAAAGACCTGGGAGAGTTACCATCTCATCCGTGATTCTATGCGCGGTGATACGGGCGATGTTCTCCATTTCGATATCTCAGCACGCGTAATGGCGGCCATTGAGAACGAGCCTGTACATCAAACCATTCCGTTGATTCCTGAAGCTCAGCCGGCACCGCATCAATGGCAAAAGATGCCGTTCTGGAAAAAAGTGCGTCCATGGGCGAGTCAGCTTACCCAAATGGGTGTGGCAGCATGCGTATCGCTTGCAGTTATTGTTGGCGTCCAGCACTATAATGGTCAATCTGAAGCGAATCAGCAGCCTGAAGCGCCAGTGTTCAATACGCTGCCGATGATGGGCAAAGCAAGTCCGGTTAGTCTGGGCGTGCCAGCAGATGCGTCGGTAAGTCCTGGTCAGCAACAGCAGGTACAGGAACAGCGCCGTCGTATTAATGCGATGTTGCAGGATTACGAATTGCAGCGCCGCTTGCACTCGGAACAACTCCAGTTTGAGCAGGCGCAAACCCAGCAAGCTGGCGTGCAAGTACCAGGAAACCAAACTTTAGGAACGCAATCGCAGTAATGAAGCAACTTTGGTGCGCCATGTCTTTGGTGGCGGGTAGCCTGTTCTTCTCTGCCAACGCCTCGGCTGATTTATCGTCCGGGGCGTTGTTGCAGCAAATGAATATGGCCAGCCAGTCACTCAATTATGAGTTGGCTTTTGTCAGTATCAATAAGCAAGGTGTAGAGTCGTTGCGCTATCGCCATGCTCGTCTTGATAAACAGCCGCTTGCCCAGCTTTTACAGATGGACGGCCCGCGCCGTGAAGTTGTTCAGCGCGGTAATGAAATCAGCTATTTTGAGCCAGGTCTTGAACCTTTTACGCTCAATGGTGATTACATCGTCGATTCGCTACCCGCCCTTGTCTATACCGACTTTAAGCGTCTGTCTCCCTACTATGATTTTATTTCGGTTGGCCGTACCCGCATTGCGGATAGGCTGTGCGAAGTGATTCGCGTAGTGGCGAAAGACGGCACACGATATAGCTACATAGTGTGGATGGATACGGAAACCAAGCTACCAATGCGTGTCGATCTGCTCGATCGAGACGGAGAAACGCTTGAGCAATTTCGTGTGATCTCCTTTACCGTGAATAATCAGGTTGGCACCAGTATGCAGAGTCTGGCTAAAGCTAACCTTCCGCCGCTGCTGTCGGTTCCTGCGGGCGATGCGGCTAACTTTAACTGGGTGCCATCATGGATACCTCAAGGTTTCAGTGAGATATCCAGCAGCCGCCGTCAGCTTCCAACGATTGAAACCGCGGTCGAATCCCGACTTTATTCTGACGGTTTGTTTAGCTTCTCGGTGAATATCAATCGCGCGACAGCTAACAGTTCCGAGCAAATGCTCCGAACGGGCCGCCGAACAGTAAGTTCGACGATCCGCGATAATGCTGAAATCACCATAGTGGGAGAACTGCCTCCGCAAACGGCGAAGCGTATTTCTGACAGCATTAAATTTAGGGCCGCGCAATGATTAAAGAATGGGCCACGGTGGTTTCGTGGAGCGATGGAGTCGCGCTTGTCATGTGCGACGTCAAAGCCTCATGTAACAGTTGTGCTTCCCGTGCCGGATGTGGCTCTCGCGTACTCAACAAACTCGGGCCGCAAACGACGCATACGATTTCCGTGCCCAGCGAACAGCCTCTCACCGAAGGGCAAAAGGTCGAGCTTGGTATTGCTGAAGGCAGTTTGCTTGGCTCGGCAATGCTGGTTTACCTCTCGCCGCTCGTGGGCTTATTTGTGCTTGCGGGAATTTTCCAGGTGTTATTTGGAACCGATCTTGCGGCAATGTGCGGCGGAGCGTTGGGTGGTGTGGGTGGTTTCATGTTGGCACGTGGTTTTTCGCAAAAACTCGCTGAGCGAGAAGCCTGGCAGCCTGTCATTCTGAGCGTAGGCCTTCCTCCCAATATGCTTCGCGTTGAAACGCTTTCTTCTGAAGCCCGGTAATGACACCGGGCTTTATCTTTATTTACATCTCTGAAATGAAAACCCCGAATCCTCGCGCTAAGCTTGGCTTCAACAGCATTTCCTGGTGACGAAGATGTAGTGTAGAATGCTGCGTTTTCGCACTGAAAAACGTCAGGCTAAGAACAGCGGCCTCCAGGAATTCGTAAGGCATAATTATTTAATTATATGAAGAATATACGTAACTTTTCGATCATTGCTCACATTGACCACGGTAAGTCGACGCTGTCTGACCGTATTATTCAGATTTGCGGTGGCCTGTCTGATCGTGAAATGGAAGCCCAGGTTCTGGACTCCATGGACCTGGAACGCGAACGTGGGATTACCATCAAAGCGCAGAGCGTCACGCTTGATTACAAAGCCGCCGATGGCGAAACCTATCAACTGAATTTCATTGACACCCCAGGCCACGTAGACTTCTCGTATGAGGTTTCTCGTTCGTTGGCAGCCTGTGAAGGCGCGCTGCTGGTGGTCGATGCAGGGCAGGGCGTAGAAGCCCAGACCCTGGCGAACTGCTACACCGCAATGGAAATGGAACTTGAAGTGGTGCCGGTTCTTAACAAAATCGACCTGCCTGCTGCTGATCCGGAACGAGTAGCGGAAGAGATTGAAGACATCGTGGGCATTGATGCTACCGATGCTGTGCGCTGCTCCGCGAAAACCGGCGTGGGTGTTCCTGAAGTACTGGAACGACTGGTTCGCGACATTCCACCACCGGAAGGCGATGTGGATGCCCCGCTGCAGGCACTGATTATTGACTCCTGGTTTGATAACTACCTGGGCGTTGTGTCGCTGGTCCGAATCAAAAACGGCACCATGCGTAAAGGCGACAAAATCAAAGTGATGAGTACCGGTCAGGTTTATAACGCCGATCGCCTGGGGATTTTCACGCCAAAACAGGTTGACCGTACTGAACTGAAATGCGGTGAAGTTGGCTGGCTGGTTTGTGCCATTAAAGACATTTTGGGCGCGCCTGTCGGCGATACGCTGACGCAAGCCCGTAACCCGGCTGACAAAGCGCTGCCAGGCTTCAAAAAAGTGAAACCGCAGGTGTACGCGGGTCTGTTCCCGGTCAGCTCCGATGATTACGAAAACTTCCGTGATGCGCTTGGTAAGCTAAGCCTGAACGATGCTTCCCTGTTCTATGAGCCAGAAAGTTCTACTGCGTTGGGCTTCGGCTTCCGCTGTGGCTTCCTCGGTCTTTGCACATGGAGATCATTCAGGAACGTCTGGAGCGTGAATACGATCTGGATCTGATCACCACGGCGCCGACCGTAGTGTATGAAGTTGAAACAACCAACAAAGAAATTATTTACGTCGACAGCCCATCCAAGCTGCCGCCTCTGAATAACATCGAAGAGCTGCGCGAGCCTATCGCCGAATGTCACATGTTGCTGCCGCAGGAATTCCTGGGCAACGTAATTACGCTGTGCATCGAGAAACGTGGCGTGCAGACCAACATGGTTTACCACGGTAACCAGGTTGCGCTCACCTATGAAATCCCAATGGCAGAAGTCGTACTCGACTTCTTCGACCGTCTGAAGTCAACCTCGCGCGGGTTACGCGTCGCTCGATTACAACTTCAAACGCTTCCAGGCTTCCAACATGGTCCGTGTGGATGTGCTGATCAACAGTGAGCGCGTCGATGCGCTGGCGCTGATTACGCACAACGATAACGCACCGTACCGTGGCCGCGAGCTGGTCGAGAAAATGAAAGAACTGATTCCGCGTCAGCAGTTTGATATCGCGATTCAGGCAGCCATTGGCAACCATATTATTGCTCGTGCAACGGTAAAACAGCTGCGTAAAAACGTTCTGGCGAAATGCTACGGCGGTGACGTCAGCCGTAAGAAAAAGCTGCTGCAGAAACAGAAAGATGGTAAGAAACGCATGAAGCAGGTTGGTAACGTTGAGCTACCACAGGAAGCGTTCCTCGCCATTCTGCACGTTGGCAAAGACGGAAAATAATTCTAAGGAGTTGCATGGCGAACATGTTTGCCCTGATCCTGGTCGTTGCGACACTGGTGACGGGTCTGTTGTGGTGTCTGGATAAGTTTATTTTTGCCCCTAAACGTCTCCAGCGTCAGGCCGCCGCGCAGGCAGCGACGGGTGATCAACTGGATCCGAAAACCCTGAAGAAAGTCAGCCCTAAACCGGGCTGGCTGGAAACCGGCGCTTCCGTGTTCCCAGTTCTGGCGATTGTTTTGGTGGTGCGTTCATTTATTTATGAACCCTTCCAGATCCCGTCAGGTTCGATGATGCCAACGCTTTTGATTGGTGATTTTATTCTGGTAGAGAAGTTTGCTTATGGCATCAAAGATCCTATCTACCAGAAAACATTGATTGAAACCGGTCATCCAAAACGCGGCGATATCGTGGTCTTCAAATACCCCGACGATCCGCGTCTGGATTACATCAAGCGTGCAGTGGGTTTGCCTGGTGACAAAGTCAGCTACGATCCAGTAGCGAAAGAAGTCACCGTTCAGCCAGGTTGCAGTTCCGGTACGGCATGCGAAAACGCGCTGCCAATCACCTATTCCAACGTTGAGCCGAGCGACTTCGTTCAGACTTTTGCGCGTCGTAATGGCGGAGAAGCCACAAGTGGCTTCTTCCAGTTGCCAAAAGGTGAGACTAAAGAAAACGGTATTCGCCTGGTAGAACGCAAGGAAACGCTGGGTGATGTAACGCATCGCATCTTGACCGTTCCGATCGCACAGGATCAGCTGGGTATGTATTACCAGCAGTCAGGTCAGCCGTTAGCGACCTGGATCGTGCCGCCAGGACATTACTTCATGATGGGTGATAACCGCGATAATTCCGCGGACAGCCGTTATTGGGGCTTTGTTCCGGAAGCCAACCTGGTAGGTAAAGCGACCGCGATTTGGATGAGCTTTGAGAAACAAGAAGGCGAATGGCCGACTGGCGTCCGCTTGAATCGGATTGGCGCGATTCATTAATCGTGTGAATTGAACACGTAACCACGGATAAACGTGGTTACGTGAATTATTTAAGGGATAATCTCACCTGGCTAACGACATCCCCACCCGTTGTGTATAGAATATTCCCCCGAAGTTTAAGGTTGGCGCAGAGCCAGTGCCACGGCACACGAAACCGCGTTGGTTTTCTCAGGTCGGTTTCGTGTGCTGCATTTTTGACGCATTCATTTATTGGTATAGCATGAACCCCATCGTAATTAATCGGCTTCAACGGAAGCTGGGCTACACTTTTCAGCATCACGAATTATTGCAACAGGCATTAACCCATCGCAGTGCCAGCAGCAAACATAATGAGCGTTTAGAGTTTTTAGGTGACTCCATTTTGAGTTACGTGATCGCCAATGCGCTTTATCACCGTTTCCCCCGCGTTGACGAAGGCGACATGAGCCGCATGCGTGCCACGCTGGTACGCGGCAATACGCTTGCCGAAATTGCACGCGAGTTTGAACTGGGTGAATGTTTGCGACTGGGTCCCGGCGAACTGAAAAGCGGCGGTTTTCGCCGTGAATCTATTCTCGCCGATACTGTCGAAGCATTAATCGGTGGCGTTTTCCTTGACAGCGATATTCAGACTGTTGAGCAGCTGATTCTGAACTGGTATCAAACGCGTCTGGATGAAATAAGTCCGGGCGATAAACAAAAAGATCCGAAAACGCGTCTGCAGGAGTATCTGCAGGGTCGCCATCTGCCGCTACCATCTTATCTGGTGGTGCAGGTCCGTGGTGAAGCGCACGATCAAGAATTTACCATCCATTGCCAGGTTAGCGGCCTGAGTGAACCGGTGGTTGGCACAGGTTCAAGCCGCCGTAAGGCTGAACAGGCTGCCGCCGAACAGGCGTTGAAAATGCTGGAGCTGGAATGAGCGAAGAAAAAAGTTACTGTGGTTTTATTGCTATCGTCGGACGTCCGAACGTTGGCAAGTCAACCCTGCTGAATACCTTACTTGGGCAGAAGATTTCAATCACGTCCCGTAAGGCGCAGACCACGCGTCACCGTATCGTGGGCATCCATACAGAAGGTGAGTATCAGGCAATTTACGTTGATACTCCCGGCCTGCATATGGAAGAAAAACGTGCCATTAACCGCCTGATGAACAAAGCGGCGAGCAGTTCGATCGGTGATGTTGAGCTGATCATCTTCGTCGTGGAAGGAACTCGCTGGACGGCGGACGATGAAATGGTGCTGAACAAACTGCGTGACGGCAGAGCACCGGTCATTCTTGCGGTCAACAAAGTTGATAACGTGCAAGAGAAAGCCGATCTGCTGCCACACCTGCAGTTCCTGGCAAGCCAGATGAACTTCCTTGATATCGTTCCGCTGTCTGCGGAAAGCGGAATGAACGTGGATACCATCGCGGGCATCGTGCGTAAACATCTGCCAGAAGCGATTCATCACTTCCCGGAAGATTACATCACCGACCGTTCTCAGCGCTTTATGGCCTCTGAAATCATCCGTGAAAAACTGATGCGTTTCCTGGGCGCTGAACTGCCGTACTCTGTCACCGTTGAAATCGAGCGTTTCCAGACCAACGAGCGCGGCGGTTATGACATCAACGGGCTGATCCTCGTTGAACGCGAAGGGCAGAAGAAGATGGTGATTGGTAACAAAGGTTCCAAGATTAAAACCATCGGTATTGAAGCGCGTAAAGACATGCAGGACATGTTTGAAGCACCGGTACACCTCGAACTGTGGGTGAAGGTCAAGTCTGGCTGGGCCGATGATGAGCGCGCACTGCGCAGCCTCGGTTACGGCGACGACGTCTAAGTTTTCATGCTTAATGGCTTTCACGCTGCAGGACAAAACACACCGTGTTTTGAACAGCGCTTGCCTTGGCTCCGCAAGAGCGAGGCCAGAAGCCGAGTCATGCGGCAAGATCGCGAATCTCCGGGAGCTTACTTCGGTAAACGACCAGGGTGAACGGGTACAGCCAGCGCACCTGCAGCGTGAAAGACGACGAGTATGATGGAAGGCTGGCAGCGCGCATTCGTCCTGCATAGTCGTCCCTGGAGCGAAACCAGCCTCATGCTGGACGTCTTCACGGAAGAATCTGGTCGCGTGCGTCTTGTGGCAAAAGGCGCACGATCCAAACGTTCCAATCTGAAAGGGGCTCTGCAACCTTTCACCCCTCTTTTAGTGCGCTTTGGTGGTCGTGGGGAAGTCAAAACCCTGCGCAGTGCTGAAGCCGTCTCTCTGGCGCTTCCCCTTTCCGGTATCACGCTTTACAGCGGCCTGTATGTCAACGAACTCATCTCACGCGTTCTGGAACATGAGACACGCTTCTCTGAACTCTTTTTTGATTATCTGCACTGTATCCAGGCGCTGGCTGGCGCAACAGATTCGCCGGAACCGGCATTACGTCGGTTTGAGCTGGCACTGCTCGGGCATCTTGGCTACGGCGTCGATTTTCTGCATTGCGCGGGGAGCGGGGATTCCGTCGATGACACCATGACCTACCGTTATCGGGAAGAGAAAGGTTTTATCGCCAGTATCGTCATTGATAACACCACCTTTACGGGGCGACATCTCCGGGCACTGTCCGAGCGTGAATTTCCCGATCAGGACACCTTACGCGCGGCAAAACGCTTTACCCGAATCGCCCTCAAGCCGTATCTTGGTGGCAAGCCCTTAAAGAGCCGAGAATTATTCAGGCAGTTTGTGCCAAAGCGTTAACGAACAACGAGAAAACCGAGGATTGTCATGGCTGAATTACTGTTAGGCGTCAACATTGATCACATCGCCACGCTGCGTAATGCGCGCGGTACGGCATATCCTGATCCGGTTCAGGCGGCGTTTATTGCCGAGCAGGCGGGCGCAGACGGTATTACCGTTCATTTGCGTGAAGATCGCCGTCATATCACTGACCGCGATGTGAAAATTTTGCGCCAGACGCTGGATACCCGCATGAATCTGGAAATGGCGGTGACGGAAGAGATGCTGGCGATTGCCTGCGAAACCAAACCGCATTTCTGCTGCCTGGTGCCGGAAAAGCGTCAGGAAGTGACCACAGAAGGTGGGCTAGATGTCGCCGGTCAGCAGGATAAAATGCGCGATGCCTGCAAACGTCTCGCTGACGCCGGAATTCTGGTTTCCCTGTTTATCGACGCCGATGTTGAGCAGATCAAAGCGGCCGCAGCGGTCGGCGCGCCGTACATCGAAATTCATACCGGCTGCTATGCCGATGCTAAAGATGAAGCCACGCAGGCTAAAGAACTCGCCCGCATCGCGAAAGCGGCAACTTACGCCGCCAGCCTCGGCTTGAAGGTTAACGCCGGGCACGGTCTGACGTATCACAATGTTAAAGCAATTGCGGAAATTCCAGAGATGTTCGAATTGAACATCGGTCACGCCATTATCGGACGTGCGGTGATGAGCGGTCTTAAAGAGGCGGTGTCGGAAATGAAACGTCTGATGCTGGAAGCGCGTCAGTAATGGCGATTCTGGGCTTAGGCACGGACATTGTTGAAATCGGCCGTATCGAAGCGGTGATCGCCCGGAGTGGCGATCGCCTGGCGAGACGCGTGCTGAGCGACAACGAATGGGCTATCTGGGAAACGCATCAACAGCCGGTGCGTTTTCTGGCGAAGCGTTTTGCGGTCAAAGAGGCAGCAGCGAAAGCCTTCGGCACGGGCATCCGCAACGGACTGGCTTTTAATCAGTTTGAAGTGTTTAACGATGAACTGGGCAAACCGCGCCTGCGTTTATGGGGTGAGGCGCAAAAACTGGCTGAGAAGCTTGGCGTGGTCAATATGCACGTGACGCTGGCGGATGAACGGCGCTACGCCTGCGCGACGGTGATTCTCGAAAGTTAAACTTTGTCGGCGTGGTGCATCAGTACAAATTTGTCCCACAGCTGCTCTTCTGATTCCACATGCGCAGGATCCTTAAGGATAGTATTTGGAATAGGGCACACTTTCTGACAAGTCGGCGTCTCGTAATGACCGATGCATTCGGTACAGCGATCGCTGTTAATCTCATAAATGCTGTCACCCATCGAAATCGCCTCGTTAGGGCATTCGGGTTCGCACATATCGCAATTGATGCATTTTTTGGTGATTAACAGCGCCATCAGGAAAATCTCAGTAACATCACAAACAGGGCGGGCATTATACGCTCATTCCCTGCTCAAACCAGTTTTTTTACCAGCTCTTCGCTGTGACGAATTCGTTCCGGCGCATGTTCTAAATCCTGCTGTACGAGCGCCACAAAGAGCAAATCCGTCAGCATCATCTGCGCGCTGGTGGACGAAATCGCCGCGCTGCGCGTCGCTTGTTCCTCAGCAATGGTGTACAGGCAACGCGTGGCGCGTTGTTGCAGGGCGTTAGGCGTAAAACCGGTGATCGCCAGGATCTTCCCGCCCACACGCAGCGCCTCATCAGAGGCCAGATTGATTTCACGCCGCTCGCCGGAATACGAAATTGCCACCAACAGATCGTCTGGAGCCATAGCCTGAACCGTCGACAGGAGGGCATGCATATCCTGTTCGGCCATGGCGTTGTAACCAATTTTCGTTAGCTTCCAGCCAAAGTTCCGCGCCACCAGTCCGGATGCGCCAATACCCGTCAGAATGATCCGTCTCGCACTGCGCAGCATGGCGACACTCTCGAGCAGTTTTTCTTCGCTATTCACATCAAGCGTGGCGTGCATGGCCGTCACGTTCTCCTTGATGAGTTTTTCCCCGACGAGCCGCATCGGGTCATCACCGCGGATCTGATTGTGCAGCGGCATGGATTGCGGATTAGGGTTGTTGACCAGCGCTTCGCTGATCGCCAGTTTTAGTGCTGGAAACCCTTTGAAGCCAATCTTTTGCGCAAATTTCACGACGCTCGACTGGCTGACTCCCGCTTCGCTGGCGAGCTGTTGAGAGCTTAAGTGACGCGCATGATCGGGCTGCGCCAGCAGGAAATCCGCCAGTTTTTTGTCGCTCTGGGCAAAGCCCGCATAACGCTGGCGAATACGGATTAAGCAGTTCATACGTCCTCCTGGCGAAAATGTGATAGCCGCAGCAAATCGAAGTTTGCTCACCTGAATGAATTTTATATTCCACTATAGTACGAGTATTATGAATTAAAAATTCTTGAGGTACAAAAGATGAATCTTGGCTCGCTAGTTTCTGAATCACGTAATCCACAAACCATGGACCTGGATGCATTGTCCACCTTTGACCTTGTAACCCGTTTTAATCAACAGGATACGCTGGTCGCGCAGGCAGTGAAAGAGACATTGCCCGAGGTTGCTAAAGCCGTGGATGCGGCAGCCGATGCGCTGAAAGCCGGTGGACGCATAATTTACATGGGTGCAGGGACCAGCGGCCGGCTAGGAGTGCTGGATGCATCTGAATGTCCGCCAACCTTTGGCGTGCCGCACGGTCTGGTTCTTGGTCTGATTGCAGGCGGACCCGGCGCGTTATTAAAAGCGGTTGAAGGGGCTGAGGACAATCAGCAACTGGGCGCAGACGATCTCATGGCCGTTAATCTGAGTGCTAATGATGTCGTGGTCGGTCTGGCCGCGTCCGGGCGCACACCGTACGTCATCGGTGGACTGGAATATGCCAAACAGCAGGGCTGCACCACGGTCGCTATCTCCTGCAATCCGGGTTCGCCGATTGCCCAGATCGCGGCGATTGCGATCTCGCCGGTTGTGGGGCCAGAAGCGTTGACTGGCTCAACGCGGCTTAAATCCGGCACGGCGCAAAAGCTGGTGCTCAACATGATCTCTACCGGTGCGATGGTGAAATTCGGCAAGGTCTACCAGAACCTGATGGTGGATATGCAAGCCACCAATATCAAGCTGGTGGACAGAGCCTGCCGCATGGTGGTGCAGGCGACAGGGGCCAGCCGTGAAGAGGCTGAGGCTGCGCTCAATAAAACCGATCACGATGTGAAACCCGCCATTCTGATGATTCTGAGTGGGCTAGACGCCGCGGCGGCGCGCGCTAAGCTCGACGCTCATCACGGTTTCTTGCGAGCGGCGTTGGAAAACTAAAAATAACAGAGGCGTGTATGGAAAAAACAGCAGCGCTCGCCAGCGAGATTTTGCAGGGGATTGGCGGAGAGAAAAATATTCTGCGTCTTGAAAACTGCATGACGCGGGTGCGAGTAGAAGTTCAGGATGACGATCGGCTTGATATTGCTCGTCTGAAAAAGCTCTCTGGCGTCAGCGGATACGTCAAACAAGGTGCCCAGCATCAGCTGATTGTCGGGCCGGGTAAAGCCGCGCAGGTTGTCGATGCGATGCGGGCATTAATAGGGGCTGGTGGCGCTGGCGTGCTTGATGATGCCGAACGCACCAAAGCGCAGGCGAAAGCCAAATATAAAGCGCCAATGAGCGATGCGCTGCGACAGCTGGCTAACGTCTTTATTCCGCTGATTCCTGCGTTTATCGCCTCTGGTCTGATTACTGGCATTATCAATATTCTCAAGCGGCCAGACATCGTCGGGGATTTCGCCACGCAGTATCCCAATATGCTGGGGATCCTGGGCATATTCGGCAGCGCAGTATTTGCCATTATGAATATCCTGGTCGGCGTTAATGCCGCGAAGGTGTTTGGCGGATCGCTGGCGATGGGCGGCGTAATGGCAGGGATCCTTTCCAGCCCGCAGTTGGCGCAGATCACGCTGTTTGGTGAGGCGCTCCAGCCGGGGCGGGGTGGCGTAATCGCGGTGCTGTTGGTGGTCGTTCTGATGTGCTGGGTGGAGAAAAAGCTGCGCAGCCTGCTGCCTGGCTCAATTGAGTTAATCCTTAATCCGCTACTGACGACGCTGATCACCGGGAGTATCGCGATTGTGGCGCTGCAACCGCTAGGCGGTTGGATCTCAGAGGCCATTGCTCACGGTGCTTCTTTAGCTATCGATCGCGGTGGCCTGCTGGTTGGGGCGATTCTGTCCGGGACCTTCCTACCACTGGTATTAACCGGTTTACATCAGGGGCTGGTGCCGATTCACGTTGAACTGGTTCAGGCGCATGGCTACAACGCCCTGCTGCCAATCCTGTCGATGGCGGGCGTTGGACAAGTGGGTGCGGCCATTGCGGTACTGATGAAAACGCGCAACGCCCGACTGAAAAAGGTCATCAAAGGGGCGCTCCCTGTTGGGCTGTTGGGTATCGGCGAGCCGCTTATTTTCGGCGTCACGCTCCCGCTCGGCAAACCGTTCCTCGGTGCGTGTCTGGGGGGGGCCGTGGGCGGGGCGCTGATCAGCTACTGGAAAGTGGCAACCGTTATTACCTTTGGCATTTCAGGTTTACCGCTGGCATTAACCATCGTGACCGGAAAAGTCATGCTCTATCTGTTAGGCTATCTAATAGCAGTAATAGCCGGGTTCTTGTTTACCTGGCTGTTAGGGTTCAACGATCCAGAGGAGTAAGGTTTGGTTAATCACGAGCGACGTGTTGTCTTTTTCGATTTAGATGGAACGCTGCATCAGCAGGATATGTTTGGCACATTTATGCGCTATCTGCTGCGCCGCCAGCCCCTCAATGCGCTGCTCGTGCTGCCTCTTTTGCCGGTGATTGGCATCGCGTTGTTGATTAAAGGACGCGCGGCTCGTTGGCCGATGAGCCTGCTGTTATGGGGATGTACTTTTGGTCACAGTGAGGCGCGGCTCATGCAGCTTCAACAGGATTTTGCCCTGTGGTTCCGTGAGCATGTCATCGCGTTTCCGGTAGTCCAGGAACGCCTGACCACCTATCTGAATGCCAATGATGCCGATATCTGGTTAATTACCGGTTCGCCCCAGCCGCTGGTGGAGCAGGTCTATTTTGATACGCCGTGGCTGCCACGCGTAAATCTTATCGCCACCCAAATTGGCCGAGCCTATGGTGGTTGGGTGCTGACCCTGCGCTGCCTCGGGCATGAGAAAGTCGTTCAACTCGAGAAAAAAATCGGCACGCCGCTGCGGCTGTACAGCGGTTACAGCGACAGCAAACAAGATAACCCACTGCTCTACTTTTGCCAGCACCGCTGGCGAGTCACGCCGTCTGGTGAACTTCAGCAACTGGAATAGTGTTAATCATAACGGGTGTGTATAATGCGCCCGCTTTTCAGACTGGAGTATTATCCGTTGTCCGACCTTGAACTCAATCATGAATACTGGATGCGCCATGCGCTTCAGCTTGCCCAACGCGCCTGGGATGAGGGCGAAGTGCCCGTGGGTGCCGTACTGGTGCACAACAATCAGGTGATTGGGGAAGGGTGGAACCGCCCGATTGGGCGTCACGATCCGACTGCACATGCTGAAATTATGGCGCTGCGTCAGGGCGGTCTGGTATTACAAAACTATCGTCTGCTCGAAACCACGCTGTACGTCACGCTGGAACCTTGCGTGATGTGCTCTGGCGCGATGGTTCACAGTCGCATCGGGACGCTGGTCTTTGGGGCGCGCGACGAAAAAACAGGCGCGGCGGGGTCGCTGATGGACGTGCTACGGCATCCGGGTATGAACCACCAGGTGCAGATTATCGACGGGGTGCTTGCACCAGAGTGTTCGGGGCTATTAAGTGATTTCTTTCGAATGCGCCGTCAGCAGAAAAAGCAACAAAAGGCAGAATCGACGTCGTCGCCGGGTGATTGAGTTCATGCGGTGAAACCACCGGATAGCTCTGCGCGATCTGCTTTGCCTGCGTCACTTCCTTTTCCTTTTCCATCAGATAACCCACCAGGCTTATCTGATATTTCCGGATATTTTCCACATAGGCGTAAGCCTCATGCCCACGCGCATAGCCGTAGGTCAGTTTGTTGTACCAGGGTTTCTGGCTTAAGAGTGGCAAACGCTGTTTAACGTCGGACCAGCTGTCCGGGTTGCCTTTCGTTTTCGCCGTCAACGCACGGGCGTCGAGCATATGCGCGTAGCCCATATTGTAGGCCGCGAGCGCAAACCAAATCCGCTCTTCTTCCGGTACGGTATCCGGTACTTTTGCCATCATGTCCTGCAAATAGCGCGCGCCGCCACTGATGCTTTGTTCGGCGTCGGTGCGATCGGTCAGGCCGAGACTTTGAGCGGTATTTTTGGTGAGCATCATCAGCCCGCGCACACCGGTCGGTGACGTCGCCTGGGCATCCCAATGCGATTCCTGATAGGAGATAGCCGCCAGCAGACGCCAGTCAATTTCCTCGGCGTATTTCTCAAAGAGGGGCTGCAAATCGGGCAACACGCTGTCAACGGCACGCAGGAAGCTGCGGGTATCAACGTAATCAAAATCACCGCCGTGCCCTAAATATTTCTCTTCAAGCCGCGCCAGGATGCCTTCTTCATTCATGGAATTGAAAAAATCGAGTATGGCGGCGGAAAGCGTCTGATCGTCGTCGAGCGGACTAAACCAGGTGACGGGCTGTTCATCGGTCACATCAAGCGCAACGGCGATTTCTGGATGAACGCGCTGGAAAAAACTGATCGCAACAGAATCGGCGATCGTGTACGCCAGCTTTTTGTCTTTTACTTGCTCCAGCAGCGCAGTCGTGCCGAGTTTCTCATCAACTTTCCAGCTCAGATCCGGATATTTTTTCTCTTTCAGCACACGCAGATCGTCAATGACCACGTGCCCCGGTGCGACGGTGAGCTGCTGATCGTTGAGCGTGGCCATCGTACGTGGACGAACGCCACCGACGCGGTATACCACCTGCTGCGAAACAGAATAGTATGTCGGGCCAGGTTGATAGTTTTTGCTCCGCTCACTGTTATACACAAGCCCGGCGGCCAGCAGGTCGGCATCGTCATTATCCAGGTCGTCAAACAGCTGGCTGATATTCTGGCGAACGGTGATTTTGAGCTTTACGCCAAGGTAATCGGCAAACTGTTGCGCCAGTTCATAGTCCAGGCCAATGATTTTGCCATTCACATTGTTATAGGTCAGCGGGGAGTCGAGAGTACTGACGCGCAGTTCCCCCCGCGACTGAATCGCGGCGATACGGTTTTCGGCTTTGCCGAACCAGGGAATAGAAGGCCATAAGGCCGCTGCCAGCAGCAAGGTGACTATGCCGATGAGCAGATAATTAATCTTGAATTTTTTCAATTAGTTAATTCTCTGCGCCGTGCGATGCCTCAGTGTGCTGTAGTCATGTTAAGAATAAGGTTTACCATTGAATGAGCGGCATTTTGCGTAAACTTGCGCCAGTTGGCAACTAATTACAGAGACAGGTAACACCAATCGATAAAAATTCAGAATGATTTTATTTCGACGCAAACGGTTTCGTCGGCGCTCAGGATTCTCTATAATGACGCCCGTTTTCCCCTTGCGCACACTGTAAGCGCCTCAAGCGCTTCGAAGACGAGAGACTTATGATGGAAATTCTGCGTGGTTCGCCTGCACTATCTGCCTTCCGTATCAACAAACTGCTGGCACGTTTTCAGGCTGACGGCCTTCCGGTAAGCACTATTTACGCTGAGTATGTCCATTTTGCCGACCTGAATGCTCCTTTAAATGCAGAACAGCGAGCGCAGCTCGAACGCCTGCTCAAGTATGGTCCGAGTCTGAGCAGCCACACGCCGACCGGTAAACTGATTCTTGCTACACCTCGTCCGGGCACCATCTCCCCCTGGTCTTCTAAAGCGACTGACATCGCCCACAACTGCGGCCTGAGCCAGATCATTCGTCTGGAACGCGGCGTAGCGTATTACGTTGAAGCCTCGACGTTGACAGATGAACAGTGGCAGACGGTGGCCGCTGAGCTGCACGATCGCATGATGGAGAGCGTGTTTGCCTCTCTGGACGACGCGCAACAGCTGTTTTCTCATCATCAGCCTGCTCCTGTGCAAAGCGTGGATCTGCTGGGCTTGGGCCGCCAGGCGCTGATTGATGCCAACCTGCGTTTAGGGCTGGCGCTCGCGGATGACGAAATTGACTACCTGCAGGATGCGTTCATTAAGCTGAACCGCAACCCTAACGACATCGAACTGTATATGTTCGCGCAGGCGAACTCTGAGCATTGTCGTCATAAGATTTTTAACGCCGACTGGATTATCGACGGTGAAGAACAGCCAAAGTCGCTGTTCAAAATGATTAAAAACACCTTTGAGAAAAACCCTGAGCACGTGCTGTCTGCGTATAAAGACAACGCGGCGGTCATGGAAGGGTCTGAAGTGGGCCGCTTCTTCGCCGATCGCGAAGCAGGGCGCTATGACTTCCACCAGGAGCCAACGCATATCCTGATGAAGGTCGAAACGCATAACCACCCGACGGCGATTTCTCCGTGGCCGGGTGCGGCGACAGGCTCCGGCGGCGAAATTCGTGACGAAGGCGCAACCGGACGTGGCGCGAAACCAAAAGCAGGGCTGGTGGGCTTCTCCGTTTCTAACTTGCGTATTCCGGGCTTTGAACAGCCGTGGGAAGAAGATTTCGGCAAGCCTGATCGCATTGTCACCGCGCTCGATATCATGACCGAAGGCCCGCTGGGTGGCGCAGCCTTTAACAACGAATTTGGTCGCCCGGCCCTGAACGGCTACTTCCGTACCTACGAAGAAAAAGTCGACAGCCATAACGGCGAAGAGCTGCGCGGGTATCACAAACCGATCATGCTGGCGGGTGGGATCGGCAATATTCGCGCCGATCACGTCCAAAAAGGCGAGATCGTCGTGGGCGCTAAACTTATCGTCCTGGGCGGTCCGGCCATGAATATCGGTCTTGGCGGCGGCGCGGCGTCTTCTATGGCGTCCGGTCAATCTGACGCAGACCTTGATTTTGCGTCCGTTCAACGCGACAACCCGGAAATGGAACGTCGCTGTCAGGAAGTGATCGACCGCTGCTGGCAGCTTGGCGATGCCAACCCGATTCTGTTTATCCACGACGTCGGCGCGGGCGGTCTTTCGAACGCCATGCCAGAGCTGGTGAGCGATGGCGGCCGCGGCGGCCGCTTCAATCTGCGCGATATTTTGAGCGATGAGCCAGGCATGAGCCCGCTGGAAATCTGGTGTAACGAATCTCAGGAACGCTACGTGATGGCCGTTGCTGCCGATCAGTTGCCGCTGTTTGACGAGCTGTGCCGCCGCGAGCGCGCGCCGTACGCGGTGATTGGCGAAGCGACAGAAGAGCTGCACCTGACCATGAACGATCCGCATTTCGACAATCAGCCGATCGATCTGCCGCTGGACGTGCTGCTGGGCAAAACGCCAAAAATGACCCGCGACGTGCAAACCCGTAAAGCGACGGGCAAGGCGCTGGATTTGCAGGGTGTGACGATTGCTGATGCGGTAAACCGCGTTCTGCATCTGCCTGCGGTGGCAGAGAAAACCTTCCTGGTGACCATCGGTGACCGTTCCGTGACCGGTATGGTGGCACGCGATCAAATGGTTGGCCCGTGGCAGATCCCGGTGGCGAACTGCGCGGTTACGACCGCGAGCCTCGATAGCTACTATGGCGAAGCGATGGCGCTGGGCGAACGTACGCCTGTTGCACTGCTCGACTTTGCTGCTTCTGCGCGTCTGGCTGTTGGCGAAGCGCTGACGAACATTGCGGCCACGCAGATTGGCGACATCAAACGCATCAAGTTGTCCGCAAACTGGATGGCGGCCGCAGGTCACCCTGGTGAAGACGCGGGTCTGTACGAAGCGGTGAAAGCGGTAGGGGAAGAGCTGTGTCCGGCGCTGGGCCTGACTATTCCGGTGGGCAAAGACTCAATGTCGATGAAAACCCGCTGGCAGGAAGGCAATCAGCAGCGCGAGATGACGTCTCCGCTGTCGCTGGTGATTACCGCTTTTGCGCGTGTTGACGATGTGCGTCATACCATTACGCCGCAGCTGTCTACCGACGATAACGCCCTGTTGCTTATCGACCTGGGTAAAGGGCACAACGCGCTGGGCGCGACCGCGCTGGCGCAGGTGTACCGTCAACTCGGTGACAAACCTGCTGACGTACGCGATGTGGCACAGCTGAAAGGCTTCTACAATGCGATTCAGGCGCTGGTTGCTGCGCGCCAACTGCTGGCCTACCACGACCGTTCAGACGGGTGGCCTGATGGTTACTCTGGCTGAGATGGCCTTTACCGGCCACTGCGGCGTGGAAGTGAATATTGCTGGGCTGGGTAACGATCGTCTGGCGGCGCTGTTCAACGAAGAGCTGGGTGCGGTGATTCAGGTACGTGCGGCGGATCGCGAGGCTGTTGAAGCGTTGCTTGAACAGCACGGTCTGGCTGATTGCGTACATTTTCTGGGTAAAGCCGTGGCGGGCGACCGCTTTGTCATTGAAGCGGACGGCCATGCGGTGTATAGCGAGAGCCGCTCCCGACTTCGCATGTGGTGGGCTGAAACCACCTGGCAGATGCAGCGCCTGCGTGATAACCCGGAATGCGCTGACCAGGAGCATGAGGCGAAAGCCAACGATAACGATCCTGGCCTGAACGTGAAGCTCTCTTTCGATATCAACGAAGATATTGCGGCTCCGTATATTTCGACTGGTGCGCGTCCGAGAGTGGCGGTGCTGCGCGAGCAGGGCGTGAACTCCCACGTTGAGATGGCGGCAGCGTTCCACCGTGCAGGCTTCGATGCTATCGACGTCCACATGAGCGACCTGTTGGCTGGCCGTATGGGCCTTGAAGACTTCCAGGCGCTGGTGGCCTGCGGCGGCTTCTCCTACGGTGACGTGCTGGGCGCGGGTGAAGGCTGGGCGAAGTCCATTCTTTTCAACAACCGCGTGCGCGATGAGTTCGAGACCTTCTTCCATCGTCCACAGACGCTGGCATTGGGCGTGTGTAACGGTTGCCAGATGATGTCCAATCTGCGCGAAGTTATCCCGGGTAGTGAAGCCTGGCCGCGCTTTGTGCGTAACCAGTCGGACCGCTTTGAAGCGCGCTTTAGCCTGGTCGAAGTCACTCAAAGCCCGTCGCTGCTGTTGCAGGGTATGGTGGGTTCACAGATGCCGATTGCGGTTTCGCATGGTGAAGGGCAAGTTGAACTGCGTGACGCTGCGCATCTCGCAACGCTCGAAAGTAAAGGTCTGGTGGCGCTGCGCTTCGTCGATAACAACGGCAATGTGACGCAGAACTACCCGGCAAACCCGAATGGCTCGGCGAACGGCATTACCGCAGTGACCAACGAAAGTGGCCGTGTAACCATTATGATGCCGCATCCGGAGCGCGTATTCCGTACCGTCAGCAACTCGTGGCACCCGGAAAGCTGGGGCGAAGACAGCCCATGGATGCGCATTTTCCGCAATGCGCGCAAGCAGTTGGGGTAATCCATCTGCTTCCCGTCGGACGATAATCGTTGCGTCCGGTGGATGAGACGTGCTTTCAAAGCCCGGTTCGCATCTATGCGGCCGGGTTTTTTCATTGTGACATCACGCATCTTTAGGTGTCGGTATTACACGACAATGGCACAGTTACCATGTCTCTAAACGGAGACACTTAACGCTATGATTTATAAAGCAGTCTGGAAGTTTGAAATAAGGTGTAGCCAATGAGCGACACTTAGCCTGGAAATCATTCAGGCGATAAGTAACACGATATTGTAGTAAAAATCATATATTTCATAATGTTAATATTTTGTTTTGATTTTTGGCACGGCTGTTGCATAATATTAATCAGTGGCTCATTCACCCTCTTATGTCAGCCCCTTCGGGACGCGCTACATAAACTTCGAATGACGCACAAAAAGGTGCCTGCCGTCCAACTACTGATTATTGCTCATGCTTTATCAGGCTCCGGGCGAAACGTCGAGTAAGGCACCGCCTCATTTCACAACAAAGCCGGGTTTTTACCCGGCTTTGTTGTATCTGAAGGTCAGACTCGGTACGCTCTCCAGACCCCCCTCACTGAGAGAGTCATGCGTTGAAACGCTGGTCTGTTTTTCCTCGCTCCCTGCGACAGCTTGTTATGATGGCCTTCCTGCTCATCTTGTTACCCCTGTTGGTGCTGGCATGGCAGGCGTGGCAAAGCCTTAATGCGCTCAGCGCCCAGGCCGCGCAGACTAACCGCACGACGCTCATTGATGCCCGCCGCAGTGAGGCGATGACCAACGCCGCGCTGGAAATGGAGCGCAGCTATCGCCAGTACTGCGTGCTGGACGACCGTACGCTGGAAAAGGTCTATCAAAATCAACGCAAACGCTACAGCGAAATGCTGGACGCGCATGCGGGTGTGCTCCCGGACGATAAGCTTTATCAGGCGTTGCGCCAGGATCTGAACGATCTGGGGCAATTGCAGTGCAAAAACAGTGGGCCTGATGAGGTCGCAACTGTCCGGCTCGAAGCGTTTGCCAGCGCCAATACCGAGATGGTGCAAACAACCCGTACCGTTATTTTTTCGCGTGGGCAGCAGCTGCAACAGGAAATCGCCGAGCGCGGTCAGTTCTTTGGCTGGCAAGCGCTGGTGCTGTTTATGGTCAGCCTGGCGCTGGTGCTGCTGTTTACCCGAATGATCATCGGCCCGGTAAAAGGCATCGAACGGATGATTAATCTTCTGGGTGAAGGAAAGTCCCTCGGGAATACCGTGGTCTTTAAAGGGCCACGGGAATTGCGCTCCGTGGGTCAACGCATTATCTGGCTCTCGGAGCGGCTGGCGTGGCTGGAATCACAGCGCCACCAATTTTTACGCCATATCTCCCACGAATTAAAAACGCCGCTCGCCAGCATGCGCGAAGGGACTGAATTGCTCGCCGATGAAGTGGCAGGGCCGTTAACCGCTGAGCAAAAAGAGATCGTCGAGATCCTCGACGCCAGTAGCCGTAATCTGCAAAAACTGATTGAACAACTGCTTGATTACAACCGTAAACTGGCCGATGGCGCGGTTGAACTGGAACGCGTTGAGATCGAACCGCTGGTGGATATGGTGCTCTCCGCCCACAGCTTGCCAGCGCGAGCTAAAATGATGCATACCGAACTGGATCTCCAGGAGCCAGTCTGTTTTGCAGAGCCTATGCTATTAATGAGTGTACTGGATAATCTTTATTCCAATGCGGTGCACTATGGTACTGAATCCGGTAACATTTATATTCGTAGTTTCACCCAGGGATCGCGGGTGTGTGTCGATGTCGCCAATACCGGAGATCCCATTCCGGATGACGAAAAAAAGATGATTTTTGAGCCCTTTTTCCAGGGAAGTCATCAGCGAAAAGGTGCGGTAAAGGGGAGCGGGTTGGGCTTAAGTATTGCCCGCGATTGCATACGGCGTATGCACGGCGAGTTGTATATCTCGCATGACGATCGCGCGGATGTTTGCTTTCGTATCGAACTGCCTCTTGAGCCGGAAAAATCAATGCAATGAATCTAAGTCTGGTGAGTATGTTACACGTCTTTTCTCGCGCTATTAACGCGGTGTTTTCCAGTAAAATTATCCGTACGGGGCTGCCATGTCTGCTGCTGGCGGGATGCGTTGCCCATACGCCGAAAAGTGCAATCAGCGATAAACAAGACGATAAATTACCTGAGCATCAGTTGGCCGATTTTCTCTCGACAGAGTGCGAAAACATCTGGCAGCTGAGCGGCCACGACGTCGAAGCGAACCCTCTGTTCTGGTTGCGTGGCATTGATTGCGCCGATCGGTTGTCACCAGCGGCGGCGCGCGCGCAGGCCCACCAGTGGGCTGATGATACCTGGCAGGACAGTTTCAAACGCGGCATCCTGCTGGCCAATGCCAAAATTAACCCGGTCGAGCGTCGTGTGAATACCACGCGGATGGATGCGCTCAGCCCACAAATTCCTGCGCAAGTGCGCCCGGTATATCAACTCTGGCGCGACGGGCAGGTCCTGCAATTGCAGCTTGCCGAAGAGCGCTTCCGCTACGGTAAATTGCAACAATCTGCGGACGGTGAACTGGATACGCTTCGGTCACAACAACAGTATTTGCGCGCGCAGCTTGAGACCACGACGCGCAAGCTGGAAAATCTCACGGATATTGAGCGTCAGCTGTCCACGCGTAAACCGGCCAGCAACTATTTGCCGGATGCTTCTAAGACCAACGCACAGCCGGCCAAAACGCCTGATGAGGACAGTGATACTTCGAAACAAGAGGACGTGAAGCCATGACAAGTCGCAAACCTGCCCATCTCCTGCTGGTGGATGACGATCCCGGCTTGCTGAAGCTGTTGGGAATGCGCCTGGTCAGCGAGGGTTACAGCGTTGTCACCGCCGAAAGTGGGCAGGAAGCGCTGAAAACGCTTGGTCGAGAGAAAATCGATCTGGTGATCAGCGATCTGCGTATGGACGAGATGGATGGCATGCAGCTGTTCGTTGAAATCCAGAAGCTGCAGCCCGGAATGCCGGTCATTATTCTCACGGCGCATGGCTCGATTCCTGATGCGGTCGCCGCAACACAGCAGGGGGTATTTAGCTTCCTGACCAAGCCGGTGGACAAAGACGCGTTGTATAAAGCGATAGACGATGCGCTGGAACATTCCGCTCCGTCCGTTGATGAAAAATGGCGTGAATCCATCGTGACGCGCAGCCCGATTATGCTGCGCTTGCTGGAGCAGGCGCGCATGGTCGCACAATCGGACGTCAGTCTGCTGATTAATGGGCAGAGCGGGACCGGGAAAGAGATCCTGGCGCAGGCGATTCACAACGCCAGCCCGCGCAGCAAAAACGCATTTATCGCTATTAACTGCGGTGCGCTTCCTGAACAACTGCTGGAATCTGAACTCTTTGGTCATGCGCGCGGCGCGTTTACGGGCGCGGTGAGCAGCAGGGAAGGGCTTTTCCAGGCCGCAGAAGGCGGGACACTTTTCCTCGATGAAATTGGTGATATGCCCGCGCCATTGCAGGTCAAACTGCTGCGCGTGTTGCAGGAGCGCAAAGTGCGCCCGCTGGGCAGCAACCGTGATATCGACATTAACGTGCGGATTATCTCGGCTACTCACCGCGATTTGCCAAAAGCGATGGAGCGTAAAGAGTTCCGCGAAGATCTGTACTACCGCCTGAACGTCGTCAATCTGAAAATCCCGGCGCTGGCGGAGCGCGCGGAAGATATTCCGCTGCTCGCAAATCATCTTTTGCGTCAGTCGGCGGACAGACATAAGCCGTTCGTGCGCGCGTTTTCAACCGATGCAATGAAACGGCTGATGACCGCAGGCTGGCCGGGTAACGTGCGCCAACTGGTGAACGTGATCGAACAGTGCGTGGCGCTGACCTCCTCGCCGGTGATCAGCGATGCGCTGGTGGAGCAGGCGCTTGAAGGCGAAAACACCGCGCTGCCGACGTTTGTTGAAGCGCGTAATCAGTTTGAGCTGAACTATCTGCGTAAGCTGCTGCAAATCACCAAGGGCAACGTGACGCATGCCGCGCGCATGGCCGGGCGAAACCGCACCGAGTTTTATAAACTGCTGTCGCGCCATGAGCTGGAAGCGAACGACTTTAAAGAGTAATACCGCAAATTTGATTGTTTATGATACTGTGAGCAATCGATTACGAAGCTGCAAAAGACAGGCGTTTAAGGACCCACCATGAAAAAGATTGATGCGATTATTAAACCTTTCAAACTCGATGATGTACGTGAAGCGCTGGCGGAAGTTGGCATTACCGGCATGACAGTGACAGAGGTCAAAGGTTTTGGTCGCCAGAAGGGCCACACCGAGCTGTACCGTGGCGCAGAGTACATGGTGGACTTCCTGCCGAAAGTGAAAATCGAAATTGTGGTGACTGACGATATCGTGGATACCTGCGTGGATACCATTATCCGCACGGCGCAAACCGGTAAAATTGGTGACGGTAAGATCTTTGTCTTTGATGTGGCGCGCGTTATCCGTATTCGTACGGGTGAAGAAGACGACGCCGCCATCTAATCTGAATATTCCCCTCCCACTCGGGAGGGGAAATCGTACTACAGCACTTTATGCGGGCCGAAGCATTCGTAATGAATGTTGTCTTTATTCACGCCCAGCTCAACCAGCTGCTTCGCGGCAAACTGCATAAACGCCACCGGCCCACAAACGTAAAACTGCATTTCTGGCGCGCTGAATAGTCCCTCATGTAGACTTAAATCCATCAATCCTTCGCTGTCAAAATGGCCCGTTGCACGGTCTGCGTCCGTCGGGAGACGATACCAGGTGTGTGCGTTAAAACGCGGCAAACCGGCCGTCATGGCGGCGATCTCATCGGCAAAGGCATGCACATCGCCGTTTTCAGCCGCGTGGAACCAGTTAACCTGAGCGCTATGTTTTGCCTGAGCAAGCGTGTCCAGCATCGCCAGCATGGGCGTTTGGCCGACACCTGCGGAAATCAGCGTAACAGGCGTATTGGCGTCAACAGCCATAAAGAAATCCCCCGCCGGGGCGGCAAGATGAACTTCTTCGCCCACCACGGCGTGGTTATGCAGCCAGCTTGATACCTGGCCGCCCTCTTCGCGTTTCACCGCAATGCGATAGCCTTTACCGTTTGGCTTGCGGGTCAGTGAATATTGGCGGATTTCCTGATGCGGGAATCCCTCAGGCTTGATCCACACGCCAAGATACTGGCCTGGCTGATAGTCCGCGACAGGTAAACCATCAACCGGCTCAAATTCAAAACTGGTGATCAGAGCGCTACGCGGCGTTTTTTCAACGATGCGGAAAGCACGCGTTCCTTCCCAACCGCCGTTTTTAGTGGCGTGTTCACTGTAGATTTGTGCTTCGCGATTGATAAACACATTCGCCAGCACGCCGTAGGCTTTGCCCCAGGCATCCAGCACCTCCTGACCAGGACTGAACATCTCATCCAGCGTCGCCAGCAGATGACTACCGACAATATTGTACTGCTCCGGTTTGATCTGGAAGCTGGTGTGTTTTTGGGCAATTTTTTCGACCGCAGGCAAAAGCGCTGCAAGATTATCGATGTTGCTGGCGTACGCCGCGATGGCGTTGAACAGGGCTTCGCGCTGATCGCCGTTGCGCTGGTTGCTCATGTTGAAAATCTCTTTGAGCTCCGGGTTGTGCGCGAACATGCGATCGTAGAAATGGGCGGTAAGTTTTGGTCCGGTTTCAACCAGCAGGGGAATAGTGGCCTTGACCGTAGCGATGGTTTGAGCGTCTAACATAGCATTTTCCTTCAGGTGATTTTTTAATGATGTATTTCATATGCATCTTATAAAAAATAACCCTGCGTTGTAAATGGGTCTGTGCATCATGAAAAATGTGCATCACAAACCTGAAAAGAAATCCGTTGAAAATCGTGAGGGCTTTATTCCTCAAACCCTTGCGTGGCGTACAGGTAAACGTTTGCGTAAATTCGTTTGTCAAGACCTGTTATCGCACAACTATTCGGTTATACTGTGGCGCGTTGTCCAACAGGACCGGCTTTTTAGGCCAAATTTTATTGTTAGCTGAGTAGGAGAAGCGGATGTTAAAGCGTGAAATGAACATTGCCGATTATGATGCAGAACTGTGGCAAGCAATGGAGCAGGAAAAAGTACGTCAGGAAGAGCACATCGAACTGATCGCCTCCGAAAACTACACCAGCCCGCGCGTTATGCAGGCTCAGGGTTCTCAGCTGACCAACAAATACGCTGAAGGTTATCCAGGCAAACGCTATTACGGCGGTTGCGAGTACGTTGATATCGTTGAACAGCTGGCGATCGACCGTGCAAAAGAGCTGTTTGGCGCAGATTACGCTAACGTTCAGCCGCACTCCGGTTCTCAGGCTAACTTTGCGGTTTACACCGCGCTGCTGCAACCGGGTGACACCGTGCTGGGTATGAACCTTGCACAAGGCGGTCACCTGACTCACGGCTCACCGGTTAACTTCTCAGGCAAACTGTACAACATCATCCCTTACGGCATTGATGAGTCCGGTAAAATTGACTACGAAGACATGGCGAAGCAGGCTCAGACCCACAAACCGAAGATGATTATCGGTGGCTTCTCTGCTTACTCAGGCGTAGTTGACTGGGCAAAAATGCGCGAAATCGCAGACAGCATCGGTGCATACCTGTTCGTCGATATGGCGCACGTTGCGGGTCTGATTGCGGCAGGCGTTTATCCGAACCCGGTTCCACACGCACATGTCGTGACCACCACCACCCATAAAACCCTGGCGGGTCCGCGCGGCGGCCTGATCCTGGCGAAAGGCGGTGACGAAGAGCTGTACAAAAAACTGAATTCTGCTGTTTTCCCAAGCGCTCAGGGCGGCCCGCTGATGCACGTGATCGCGGCCAAAGCCGTGGCGCTGAAAGAAGCGATGGAGCCAGAGTTTAAAGTTTATCAGCAGCAGGTTGCGAAAAACGCCAAAGCGATGGTTGAAGTCTTCCTGAACCGTGGTTACAAAGTGGTTTCGGGCGGTACTGAAAACCACCTGTTCCTGCTGGATCTGGTTGATAAAAATCTGACCGGTAAAGAAGCAGACGCAGCCCTCGGCCGCGCAAACATCACCGTGAATAAAAACAGCGTACCGAACGATCCGAAGAGCCCGTTTGTGACTTCCGGTATCCGTATCGGTTCTCCGGCTGTGACGCGCCGCGGCTTCAAAGAAGCTGAAGTGAAAGAGCTGGCTGGCTGGATGTGTGATGTTCTGGATAACATCAACGACGAAGCGGTGATCGAACGTATTAAAGGTAAAGTGCTGGATATCTGCGCACGTTTCCCTGTGTACGCATAATTCTGCTCATCGTAATAGAAAAGGCCGCGCAAGCGGCCTTTAGTTTATCTAGCGCCGGTCAATGGAAATAGCACCGGGCCCGGTCACCGCCAGCAATAAAAATGCGCCAGCGATACTGACGTTTTTGTAGAAATTGATCATGTTTGGCATCACCGCATCGCCACTCATATCCCAGTAGTGGTGCCCGATCACCGCCGTTCCCAGCGTATAAAAGACAAACAGCACGGCCAGCGGGCGCGTAAAGAAACCGAGTACAATCAGGATCGCGGCAGGCACTTCCATCACCACCGCAATAATCGCGGCAAGCATGGGCATGGGCGCACCCAGCGACGTCATATATTGTACCGTTCCATCAAACCCGGTCATTTTGGGAATACCAAAAATTATAAACAGCACCACGACCGCAATACGGGCGATCAACAGTATTAACGAACGAGACTGGCCGAAATCGAAATAGCGTAGTGAGTTCATGGGGAAATGACCTCTGCAAGTGTTGTTATTTAAACGTAATACACATTCACCGTCGCCGCCATCAGCCGAACGGTTCCAGTGATGTTAATTTATCGTTAATTTATCGTTAATTTATAGCAGGCTAACGGCTTGCTTAATTTCGCTATTCTCGCCAGACTAACGCCTCCAAATCGGGAGGGATTCATGATTTTGCATTCCACACGCTGGCTGGCGCTCAGCTATTTCACCTACTTCTTTAGCTACGGTATTTTTCTGCCTTTCTGGAGTGTCTGGCTCGCAGGGATTGGCCTCACGCCCGAAACGATCGGCGTCCTGCTTGGTGCGGGTCTGGTGGCGCGTTTCTTAGGCAGTTTGCTGATTGCGCCGCGCGTCAGCGATCCCTCGCTGCTGATCAAATCCGTGCGTATCCTGGCACTTCTCACGCTGGTGTTCCTGGCGGGCTTTTGGGTCAGCCAGCAGTTTGCGTGGCTAATGGTGGTGATGGTCGGTTTTAACCTCTTTTTCTCCCCGCTGGTTCCCCTGACGGATGCGCTTGCCAATACCTGGCAAAAACAGATGCCGATGGATTATGGCCGGGTGCGCCTGTGGGGGTCGATAGCCTTTGTAATTGGCTCTGCGCTGGTGGGAAAACTGGTCAGCCTTTACGATTATCACGCCATTCTGGCGCTGTTGAGTGTCGGTATTGCCTCAATGCTGCTGGGGATGCTGCTGCGACCGTCCGTGATGCCACAGGGCGAAAGCCGCCATCAGGAGAGTGCGGGCTGGTCAGCCTGGAAAATGCTGATCGTGCAGAGCTGGCGTTTTCTGGCTTGCGTCTGTCTGCTACAGGGCGCACATGCGGCGTACTACGGTTTCAGCGCGATCTACTGGCAGGGCGCGGGCTATTCCGCTTCGGCGATCGGTTATCTGTGGTCGCTTGGCGTGGTGGCGGAAGTGGTTATTTTCGCTCTGAGCAAGAAACTGTTCCGCCGCTTTGGTGCGCGCGATTTGCTGCTGCTGTCCGCCGTGTGTGGCGTGGCGCGCTGGGGGATCATGGGCTGGATGACCGAGTTACCGTGGCTTATCGTGGCGCAAATCCTGCACTGCGGCACCTTCACCGTGTGCCATCTGGCGGCAATGCGTTACATCTCAGCGCGTGAGGGCAGCGACGTTATTCGTCTGCAGGCGATTTATTCTGCCGTGGCGATGGGCGGCAGTATTGCCGTGATGACGGTTTTTGCGGGCTATTTGTACCAGCATCTCGGTCACGGCGTGTTTTGGGTGATGGCGCTGGTTGCGTTGCCCGCGATGGTTGTGCGGCCGAAAGTGGCCGCACGCCGTTAAGCGTTACGATTCCAGCATCACGCGAATATGTTCTTGCTGCTGCGTGTTCAATGCCTCTACGGCATGAATGAGCGGCGGCGAGAACAGCGGCAGGGCGGTGGCGTAAGGCGTAATCACCAGCGCCGCCTCTCGCGGTGCCCCGTCTTTCTGGAAAGCCTGTAGCGTCAGATAGCGAATATTCAACGGCAACAGAGTCAGCTCCCGCAGTTGTTCCTCAATCAGCACTTCGCACGCTTTGTCTTCACCCGTGAGCAACACCACCTGTTTTTCATACAGGTCGGTCTCCTGCATCAGCCACGCGCCAAAGATGACGGCGACCAGGCACATCTCTTCATCCGAAAAACGCAGGCCAAATTCGGCTTCGACTTCAAACAGAACATGACGAGTGGTACGCATCAGGCGCGGATAAAGACGCCCAATCTCTTCGGGCAGGCTGTTATCGATTCCGATGCCGAACAACGAACGATCCAGCGCCTGCGTCAGATGGATATACAGCTGGTCCATTAGCCCTTGTTCATCGCTAAAGCGCATTCCCGTTTGGCCGCGAAAGCGACCGATCATTCGCGAAATCGCCTGGCGCAGCCGTTCATCCTGCTGATGGGCATCCCGCAGCGGATCGGGGGTGCGGATCATCATGAACAGCAAGGACAGAAAAAGATTCTCATCGGTATGAGGATTCTGTAGCACGCGTCGCTGCCAGTGACGAACAATCTCCTGCGCGGTCAGAAATTCCCCGCGAGACTGCGCCCAGTTACGTTGCACGGGAGAAAACTGCGGCGTGAGGCCGAGATGATGCTGTATCAGGCAATACTGCAGGTACAGTTGCAAAAACTGAACGTCACGGCACTCAAACTGGCGCTGCAGTCTGCGCGAACAGAAGTTGATCAGTGCCCGCAGATTGGTATCGTCATAAAGCGTGCGTGCAATACCAAGCTGTTTAAGCTGCGTTTTAAGCGCCGGGGTAAACTGCTGAGTGATAAAGTGCGGACACAGGCGCAATGCCCGACGCAGCCAGTGCAGCAGGCATAAGCGTTGATCGAGCGCAGTGCCTTCAAGCCGGTAGCTGCCGTCATGATGCGTCGCGATGTCGAGCCGGTGATAGCGCTGGATTTCATCGCGCGTCTCGGCTATATCTTGCCGTGCAATGTCGTCGTCGACCCCATTAATGCCAACAATGCTTTGCGGGGTAACGGCAAAATCGGGCAGGTAAAGCATCAAAAGCACCTGGCAGCGACGCTGCGAACTGGAAAGCACAGATGGTATTTCAAGTGTCGTCATCATCTGTCGGTATCCAGGAGAAGTATTCGATAAGAATAGCTAAAGGATGTGCGCTGGAAAGCGCGGCGGCAGCTCTTTCCGTCAGGAATGCGGGAGAACATCACAGAATTTTTGACGTGAGGAAACGATGCAAATAGTTAAACAAAGCGCCGGCGCGCTATTTTTGGCGGTTTTATCTTTCGCTGCCGCTGCGCATCCTCACAGTTTTATCAGCATGAAAACGGAACTGGTGGCGGATGACGCGCAGATTAGCGGCTTGAAAATGCGCTGGACGATGGATGAAATCACCTCCGCCGATCTGCTCTATGATGCGGGCGATGCCAAACCGGGCGATGAAATCTGGAAAAAACTGGCGGCGGAAGTGATGGCAAATGTCCTCGGTCAGCACTATTTCACCGAATTCTGGCATAACGGGCAAAAGGTAAAGTTCCTGAATCGCCCTACAACATACGGCATGGCGCGTGACGGTCATCAGGCGGTTTTAACCTTTATTCTGCCTCTGGCACAACCGCAGCCGCTGGCCGGACAGAAATACACATTCGCCACGTTTGATCCGAGTTATTACGTCGATATGAGTTACGCCGAAGACCGTGACGTCACGTTGCCTGCGGCGCTACAAAAACGCTGTAGCATCGCCGTACATACACCTAAGCCCAGCGACGAAACGCTCAATTTTGCGATCGCGCTGGATAAAGACGATGCGCCGCCGGAGGACATGGAACTGGGCAAACAGTTCGCGCAGCAGGTGACCGTAAAATGTCAGTAATTTCAGCGTCGATGAAGACAACGCGTCGTTGGCTACACCTGTGGCCGCTGGCGCTGTTTCTGGTCATTGCGGGGATTGCCGCGCTGTGGTTCTGGCAGGCGTGGCCGCAGGTGATGATGAAAAGCATCCTCTGGCAAAGAGAGGTTAACCAGCAGATGAGCGGCTTGCTGAAAGCCGTTGTGGAGAATCCGTCAAAGGCGGGAGGCTCGCTGTTGATTTTCAGCTTTCTCTACGGCGTGCTTCACGCCTTAGGGCCGGGGCATGGCAAAATTGTCATTACCACCTGGCTTGCGACACATCCTTCGAAGCTGAAATCCAGTATCGGTTTAACGCTCGCGTCGTCTTTATTGCAAGGCTGCGTGGCGATTGGTCTGGTGGTCGTGGTGCTCACGCTGCTGCAACTCCCCGCTCGTCAGCTGCATATGAGCAGCTTTTGGCTTGAGAAGGGCAGCTATGCGCTGGTGGGCTTACTGGGCGTGATGCTCTGCTGGCGGGCGATCAAAAAGTTAAGTGCGCTGCTGCGCAAGCCGAAATTCAAAGCCTTTACCCCGCATCATGTTCATGACGAACGCTGCGGGTGCGGCCATCAGCATTTACCGACGCAGGAACAGCTCCAGAGCGGTGATGACTGGCGCGCGCGGCTGATGATTATTTTGTCCATGGGAATGCGACCCTGTTCCGGGGCGATCATGGTTTTGCTGTTCAGTAAGGTGATTGGCGTATTTGGCTGGGGTGTGGTGTCCGCCCTGGCAATGGCGGCTGGAACGTCGTTGACGATTACGTCGCTGGCGCTGCTGGTGCACAGCTTCCGTCAACTGGCCGTCAGGCTGAGCGGTAATAAAGCTCCGGTTCTGTGGCGACAAGTGGGGTGGACGACATTAGCATTAGCGGGTGGCGTGGTTCTGCTGGTGGCGGCGGTGACAATGTGGTTCAGCGCGGTGCCGGTAGGGCGGGGGTTACGACCGTTTTAACAGGGTGCGCGCTGATGCTCTCACCCTGGCCCTCTCCCGCAGGGAGAGGGAACCGAAAGGAATTAACGCTTCAGCGCATCACTCAGTTCGTCACGCATGCTCGCCAACATCGCTTTCACTACGCGTGGGTTACCCGCAACGATGTTACCGCTCATCAGGTGGTTGTGACCGCCTGTGAAGTCACACACCAGTGCGCCTGCTTCACGTGCAATCAGTTCACCCGCAGCAAAGTCCCATGGCTTCAGTGCGATTTCGAAATAGCCATCAACGCGGCCAGCGGCGACGTAGGCCAGATCCAGTGCAGCAGAGCCTGAACGACGGAAGTCCGCACATTCGGTGAACAGCTTGCCGAGGATTTTCATATACGTGGTGGCGTGCTGTTTGGCTTTGAATGGGAAGCCGGT